>NZ_OY761823.1:2850000-3450000 GCF_963664965.1 uncultured Pseudodesulfovibrio sp.
AAACAACCCGCACAGTAAAGGAGCAATCATGTCTGACATCACCCTCGTTCACACTGACAAAGCCCCTGCCGCCGTCGGCCCTTACTCTCAGGCAACCAAGGCAAACGGCACTCTGTATGTCTCCGGCCAGCTCGGCATCATTCCGGGTGAGGGCAAACTCGCCGAAGGCTTCGAAGCGCAGGCTCGGCAGGCGCTAAACAACCTGAAAGCCATTCTCGAAGAGGCAGGCTCCTCCCTCGAAAAGGTACTTGCCGTCGACGTTTTTGTTACGGATATGGGCAAATTCGCCGACCTCAACGCCATTTACGCCGAGTTTTTCTCCAATCACAAACCGGCCCGTGCCGCCATCGAAGTGGCTGCCCTTCCGCTCGGCGGACTTGTCGAACTCAAATGCATTGCGCTGGCTGATTAGCCATAACGAAAACTTTCATTGACAGCTGAATCCCGATTCCGATAATCAAGTACACATGATGCACAACATTTCCGCTCGATTCTTTTTCTTTTTTAGCTTTTTCAGGAACGCCTGCGGAATCGGTGTGCACTAGTTATTGATAAACACAGTTTGCAACCAAGAGGCCGCGGGTAAGAATCCGCGGCCTCTTTTTTTGGGCCGCACCGCCGGCCAAAAAAAGGAGAGAGTCATGCATCTGGGTAAAGCCATCCGAATGGAAAGAATCATGAACAGAAACAATGGGCGCACCATCGTGGTCCCACTTGACCACGGCGTCACGGTCGGGCCTATTTACGGTCTGATTGACCTGCGCGAAACAGTCAATCAGGTCGCGGAAGGCGGAGCCAATGCCATGCTCATGCACAAAGGGATTCCCCGTTGCTCCCACCGTGCAGGCGGCAAGGATATCGGCCTCATTATCCATCTGTCCGCGTCCACCTCCCTTTCCCCGCACCCCAATGCGAAATCACTGGTCGGAACAGTCAGTGACGCTCTCAAAATAGGCGCTGATGCTGTTTCGGTTCACATCAACCTCGGAGATGAGACGGAACCGCACATGCTCGCCGATCTGGGTGCACTTTGTTCCGAGGCAAATGAATGGGGCATGCCGGTACTCGCCATGATGTACGCACGTGGACCGAAAATCGAGAACGAATATGATCCGGGTGTAGTGGCCCACTGCGCCCGCGTCGGCGTGGAGCTCGGAGCCGATATCGTCAAGGTAAACTACACAGGCGACCCGGAATCATTCTCCCGCGTGGTGGACGGCTGCTGTGTTCCGGTCGTTATTGCAGGCGGCCCCAAGCTCGAAAGCGAGCGAGACCTCGTCCAGATGGTCTACGACTCCATTCAGGCGGGCGGCTCCGGCCTGTCAGTAGGACGTAACATATTCCAGCACCCGGCCCCGGCCAAAATAGTGGGCGCACTCAACAAGGTAGTCCATGAAAACTGGGACGTGGATAAAGCGATGGAGCTTCTGTAAAATAAAGGGGCGGGAAACATTTTCCCGCCCCTTTGAATCAACAGGGCATTGCGTCATTTTTTCAACGGGAATGCAATAGCCTTAACACCCTAAAATCAAATCACAAAGAACCAGAGCAAAACACCTTCCCTCTGGCACAAAAAGTGCTTATAATAAAAGTAAGCCTGGGAGACAGGTGAGGCTGGAAAGAGATTGGGAACGAACATATGCAGAATGTTGAAAAGGCAAAAGCCTAATAAAGCATGCGTTCCAGTCCACCCGCCCACGGTTGACCGGGTACCTGGATCATCGGGGCAGGCATGTAAAAGGCCTGCCCTTTGTTTTGGGGATCATTCCCCGTATTCCACCCGCACATTATCGAGATAGTGGCTCATTCGCTCGACCAAGATACGACTCGCCGCGATATCCCCGGACTTGGCTGTCTGCTCAAGTTCCTTGCCTATTTCCCCCATCCCCAGCAAGCCATAACCGTACCCGGTTCCTTTGGCCGTATGCCCAAGACGGGACAACGTCTCAAAATCGCCTGACTCAAGCGATGATTCCATCTCCGCAAGATCGGCCCGCGAATTGATAAAAAAACGCTCCATCAATTCTTCCAGTTCAGGATCAATGCGTTCAACGATAGGAGTACCAGTCATATATCTCTCCCAGAAAGCCATGGCAGGCTGAATGCACATACTTGAGTTTCTCTAAAAAGACTCTTAACGTACAGGCTTCATCTCTTTTAATAACATTTTTGTCAAGAATAACATGGTGCCCACTTTGTTGAAACGGCTAATATTTTTTACTTTTACCTTGCTCATCCTCGGTTCGTGCTCCCGATACGACGCCGCCCGCATAGCTCGCGCCGCAGTGACACGCGATCCCGCAGCCGCAGCCGAAGCCCTCGCCCGAGACAAAGCCATCGGATATGCGTCCAACCCCGCAGCCCTTGCAGGTGATATCAAACAATTCAAAAAAACCATTGAGGATTTCATTGATGCGGTTCAGTCCGTCTGGGGAAAAAAGGAAACCCGCGTCCCTCGCCCCAAGCAATACGTCAAATATACCGACAACTACCTTTCCAGAGCCGATGTGGACTTTGATCGCGGCATCATAACCGTGGAAACCCTTGCACAGGACAACACGCTCGCCAGCCTGAAAAACGCCATTGTGACCACCCTGCTCACCCCGGCCGATCCGCGTGCCGTGGACCTCTTCTCAGCCAAAACCGTCAAGCTCGGCGAAATTCCTTTCCTCCTTGGTGAGGTCAAGGACACCGAGAACAAGGATATCCGCTGGGCATGGCGT
Organism: uncultured Pseudodesulfovibrio sp.; assembly: GCF_963664965.1. Lineage (NCBI taxonomy): Bacteria > Pseudomonadati > Thermodesulfobacteriota > Desulfovibrionia > Desulfovibrionales > Desulfovibrionaceae > Pseudodesulfovibrio > uncultured Pseudodesulfovibrio sp. The sequence goes on from NZ_OY761823.1 coordinate 2,852,724, forward strand.
GCCGAACGTTTTGCCGACCACCTCATAAGCTCGCGACTCAAAAGCCGTCGCATCCAAGGAAAAACAGCCAGTTATGTAAGCTTTCCCATGGTTCGGGATCATCTCGACGTCCGTGCCCGCAAGTACAGAACGCTTGTAGAAAACGCTGCCACACGCTTCAACATCAGCAGAAATCTCGTTTATGCCATCATGAAAGTCGAATCCGATTTCAACCCGTTTGCCGTGAGTAGCGCCATGGCGGTCGGTCTCATGCAGGTTGTTCCCGCAACAGCAGGCAGCGATGTCTATCGCCTTCTGAACGGCAAGAAAGGTGCTCCATCACGCGACGACCTCTTTCATCCGCCGACCAACATCACTTATGGTTCCGCCTACCTGCACCTTCTTGACGCCCGTTTTCTCAGCGCCATAACCAACCCGGTTTCACGAGAATACTGCATCATCGCAGGCTACAACGGAGGAGCCGGAAACGTACTCAAGACCTTCAGCCGAAATCGAAAGAATGCGCCCGCGAAAATCAACGCACTGACGCCAGACAAAGTCTACAGGAAACTCCGCGCCGAGTTGCCCTACGCTGAAACACGCCGCTACCTTGGCAAGGTTCTTGAAGCCAAAAAGCACTTCGTCAATTTCTAAAAAGCGAACACCATGAGCATAGACAACATCATTACCGAATCAGGTCAGGCCGCGACTCAGTTCATTCAGCAATACCTTCCTGATGTACCGGCAGAAGCCATCCGATTCGGCGGGGCAGCCTTTCTTGCCGCGACAGCCCTGCTCCTGCTCATTTTCGCCCTGCGTATGCTCAAAAGCGGAAAATCCGCCACCACACACTCAAAACGGGTAAACATTCCCCGAGCATTGCAACGTGACGGCGTTGTCATAGATCTGCTCAACTCCCCGGCCGATGACGAAATCGCAGCCAGGTGCGTCATCACTTCCGTCTCCGCCGGTAAAATCCATTGCGAACTCATCGAACGACTTGATGTCATCCGGACACAGGAAGGCGCTGAAACCACCTGTGTCTTCGCTCCCATGAAAATAGAAAATTCCAAGATAAACTCATTCACTGCCAAACTGGTCGAATCCGACAAGACCGGGCGTAAAACCGACCGCATCATTCTCTCAGTCCCTACAGACTACGACATGATTCCGCGTCGCAAGCACACCCGCAAAAAGGTTGCAGATCAGCAGTTCATCCGCGTCAAACTCTGGGTAGCCGATCCCCGGACATCGGACATCTGTTTCGAAGACGCCGCACCCCATATCAGCGTCAACTCCCTGTCTTCCAAAGGCCCGAGCCAGTCTGCCAATGCAGTGGTCAACATTTCGAACGGCGGGCTGGGACTTTCCATAGTCAATCGCGTCCTGCCCGAAACCTGTGCTGTCGGAGCCAAGGTCGCCATTAATCTCTTCATGTTCAATTTCAAGGAAAAATCATTCAAGCCCTATTGGTACAGCGCGGAAGTCCGTTCCATGAATGAGGGCCGCCCCGGCTATACCCGAATGGGCATCGAATTCGATGGCTTTGGAGATGTGTGCAAAAAAACAGGAACAATCAAGTGGACCAAATTCTGACAGAAAATGACGTCAAAGACATTCCAAGACACGCCCTTCCTGACTCGTCAAAAAAACAGGGGCCATAGTCACAGACTATGGCCCCTGTCTTTTTCAAACGGCAACCCCTCTCTGGGTTAAAGCAGGAAAGTGAATCATCAAGTCAGCCATCTCAAGCCGGAATCTTTTCTTCCAAGCGGTCTATGGACTCAACGTATTCCCTTTCCTTCAACAACTCCTCAGCCATCTTGCGTGTGGCAGCAGAAGAAAAAAGACTTCCAATCATATTGGGATTCTGTTTGCTGGTAACGCAATTTCGACACGCAGCAGGAGGATTCTTGCTGTTCACAAGCTTTCTGGCTGCGACTCGACTCTTGCAATTCCACATTTCATCGAAATCCATATCCGTAAGATTACCAGTGTCACCGCCATTACCGCAGCATAAGCTGACATTACCATTAGCCCAAAGAAACATACTTTCCCAAGGAGCCTTGCAAACAGTATCTTCCACACTCTTCGCGCTGCGCCCCGACAACGGCTGATAACTGAACGGACGAGGTAAATTGATTCGCATACCACAAGAGTCGGCGATAGCCTTGGCCATGACCATCTGTTTATCGGAGTGCTCTTTCATGAAAAACAACGATTCCGGTACCATTTCTTCGAAGTGCGCGACTGCGTATGAAACGTAAATTTCATTAACACCTATTTTATTCGCCAAAATGATAAACTTGCCCAACTCATCAATATTGGACTTCATTGCAACATACCCGACTTCGATAATCGGCCAATCAAGCCCATTCATTTCCTTGATTTTAGCTATCTTTTCAATTGCCTGTAACGGCTTTTCAAGATTGCCTCCACGAATTTTGGAATATGTGGATTGCGTAGCGGCATCGAGGCTGAATTTCAGACGAAACAGGCCATGAGTGAATATCCTTTCAATATTCTCATCATTCAGAAGCGTTCCGTTGGTGACCATACTCAGACCACACCCAGCTTCCTTGGCAGCCTTAAAGAGTTCGTCAAGATGAGGATATAGCAGCGGTTCCCCACCTGTTACATAAATTGAATTCATGAACGGCAGGACATCTTTCAGTTTCTCGATAATATCCAAAGAGAGATCGGTCTCGTCCTTTTTACGCCACTCCGCACACATCTTACATCGAAGATTGCACCGATTGGAAATATGGATGGTCATGGTACTCGGAAAACTATCCACTTCTCCGACGCTATTCGCCGCATAGACCTGATTACCCAACACGTTCAGTTTCTTGATATTATGCAAAAACTTCATCCGATCTCCTTTAAATTCTGCAAGGCAATAAAACGCCACAGAAAACTGTGGCAGCGCTCTTCAAAATACGAAAATCAAGGCAACGTTAATAAAAGCACAAAAAAAGACTCATCTGGTCATGGCCAAATGGTCGCTTGGTTCATCTATCTTTAGCTTTCGGATTCAATGCGTAAAAAGGAGGGGCGGAAGCCTAAACTTCCACCCCTGAGTGTACCTTTCGAGGAATTCCTAACCTTTCTTGCTGATAAAGCGCTCGCGGGCGAGACGCGGCATGTTGCCTGCTCCGAAACTGTAGCCTGCAATTCGCCGGTTCTGCTTTTTTATGCTGGCGAGATCGTGTTTGAGTGAAGCATGAAGCTTCCTTGCCTCGTCAGTGATTTCATCGTGCAGGGATTTCATCTCAACAAGCTTGTCAGCCAACTTTTCCAGGTTGCCCTGATCAAGATTGGCGATAGCTTCGTCAATAATCCGACCACGATCATGAGCAAGCTTCTCGGCTTCGAAGACGTCGCCCTCGGCAAGGAAGCCAAGCTCCCTGCGTCCGATGGAAAGCGCTTCGTCGAGCATATGTCGCCGGGTAGCCATATCTAGCTCTTGGTCGCCCGGATGTCGTCCCGGATCTGCTTGATAACCTGTTTCCATTTTTCCACCGCCGGAAGGAATTCGTATTCGAGCAGGTCGGCCAGAAGAATCCAGTCTTCATTCTCAAGCACCGAACTCATCTCGGTAAACATGCTGTTGAATTCTTCGGCACTCTTCTCGTAAATGGCGCTGTCGCCGAGCGAATACTCGTCACGAAGTACGCCGATCATACGCAGGAAGTTACGGACGACCTCAATGAGATCCTGATAGGTTTCAAGGGCCTCGGCATCATCAGCCTGTCGAAAGAGTTCGGCAACGCGCTTGCCGCCTTCAGCCATGATGTTGACGACCTTGTAGAGCTCCAGAGTGATCTCCACAGCCATGTCATCAGCGGCCATGGTGGTGATTTCCAAAGACTCGACTTCCGACATTTCAATGTCTTCCGCCTGATGCGGGTAAATTTCGGTGAAAGGCTCTTTGTTGAGCATGACATCGGTCACAATACGATCTTCCAGATGTCCTTCCTGAACGACCTTGTCGAACACTTCTTCCAGATTCTCAAGATTCTGGGCACCGATGTCGTACTGTTTTCCGTCAATAATGATCATTTCAATCTCCTCCTCGAAAAGGGATATTTTTTTCCGTATAAGCCGGGTCTCACCGAATTATTCAAATTCCGTGCCGACTATACAAGCTCATCCCGTAACGAGGAGAAAAGCCCCTGAAACCGCTCTGTCAGACCGAGCAGGGAAGCAAGATCGTTTTCATGACGCTGAGACTCAAACATCCACAACAATCCCAGCATGTTAAGATACTGATTTGAGGCCAGAAGATTTTGAATGCGCTGCCATGAAACAAGAAATTTTTTCTTGGCCTGCGGACGGGGATTCCTGGCAAGCAGCAGACCTTGCTGGGAAAGAAGGAACAGCATGTCATGCGCGCTTGTCAAAGTTTTGGATATGTCTTCAGCGACTTCGGCACTGATTTTCTCCGCCAACCCCGTCTTGGGACCAGCGGGTTCGCCGTCGAGAAAACGCAAATAATGCGTTCGCTGAACGGCTATCCAAAGCGCACGATCGGAAGCATCATGCCCGGAAAGAGCCTCAAGTTCCATCAACCCATCACTCCCGGACCGTGTAAGCCATGCACGCGTTCCGGGGAACGGTTCAGAGACCTCACCCTTCAAGAGATAATGAAGATAACCGCACATGGCTTCGGACGAAATGGACTCGCGACAGGCGTGATCATGAGGGCATTCAGTCCCGAAACCGCAAGGATGGCAATTCATATCCGGCTCAAGACAAATGTTTCCCGCACGATACGGTCCGGTATCCCATGGCTGGGCAGTGGCAAGGAAGACGGAACAACTCGGAACGCCAAGTCCGGCAGCAAGATGCATTGTCCCTGTATCGTTGGTCACCAATGCCTCGCATCGGCACAAAACCCCGGCCAACTCCGTCAGCGAGGTGGCTCCCATCACATTGACGGACGGACAGTGTACCAGATTTTCGAAACGTTCACCCAGCGCACTTTCCCCTTTGGTGCCCAGCAGGACGGGAACCAGCTTATCCTGCTCCCAAACCATGTCTGCGGCTTCAACGAAATGACTGACGGGCCAGCGGCGGCGCTCTTCACTCGCACCCATCTGCAATGCGATGAAGCCGCTTGCCCCGGGAAATTCATCCAAGCGCAGCAGTTCATCCGCCCGCGTCATATCTTCATCACCGGGGCGAGCCAACTCCAGTGAGTTTCCCTCGTCCTGCAAGCCCGCTGTCCGACGAAATATGTCACAGATGTTGAAGGGGCTTGCCCCGCGATTGCCGCCAGCCATCTGAAGATACGCGGCCCACGACGAAGTGTCTGCGTTGAAACCGAATTCATCCACACTGAAACCAACCACATCACCGCTCTCGGGTGCCAGCTCGCGCGTCATCAGACGCGAGGCGATAGACGGCGTCAGATTGACCGTCCTGTCCGGCTGAAACTGTTCAAGCACGTCATGCTTGAAGGCCGTGGCATCATTGATTGCGAGCCGCCAGTCCTTGTCCAGCTGGGCAAGCAGCTTGGGACCGGGAAAAGGAAATACCGCATCCACACCGTCAAGCAGCGTGGCCGCGGAAGCAAAATTGGTCAGGCAGACAAGCCCCACTCGATGTCCCAGACTCTTGTAGCCCGAAATCACGGGCTGCGTCTGAATCAAGTCACCAAACCGGGTCAGGTTGATTATCAGAACGTTCACAGACTCAATCCTTATATATATGGCGGGCCGTCAACAAACTATCGGCCTGCCTGACAAATGCAAATTTGACACCGTCCGTCACAGCCCGGTTCCGGCCTGCACCAGACGCACCAGTTTTTCCACGGCCTGCACCGCCTTCTTGAGCCGCGCCCGCTCTTCGCTTTCAAGCATCGTCGGGTTGACGTAGTTATGCGGCAGAATTCCCTCGCGGTCACAGGCCAGTCCGATTTCAAGCCGCTTGCGTTGCAGGTATTCCCACGCCGCAAGCAGTTGTTCACCATGCGTTGCCGAAATGTGTCCGGCCTCGGCCATGACACGAATCCTGTCGCAGGTATTGGACGGCGCAAGATTGTACTTGAGCGCAAGAATCCGGGCGCTGTTGGTCAAATGGGCCAGCACACTGTTCTTGATATTCAAAAAGCCCTGCCACGAACCTTGTTTCTCTGTAATGAATGCGCCGAAAAAAGTAAGTGGCAACCGATAGTCCGTCAATTCCTGAATGAGCAGGGATACCGCAATAGGCTTGGTCCGCACATACTCCCACAGCCGCTCCCGAAGCAAAAGCACATCACGTGGGGCACCGAAGACGGCCTTGAAGTCAAGGATGAGGCCGGACTGCCATGAACCTTTTTCCGCCGGATTGGAAAGCCACTTGGTCAGCCGGTCCAACCATGTATCAAAATCACCACGCCACTCCTCGTTGCTGACCATGACCCCGCCTTCACACAGGGACAATCCGGCACCGTCAAGCGCAATGACGATGGACTGCGTAACATCATCCAGCTCATCCGGTTCCGGGCTCACCCGCATGAGAAGTCCATTGTCCTGATCGGAACCGATGACCTGCTCCCCGCGTCCGCCGGAGCCGAATTCCATGAACGTACACTCGCGCAGCCACGGATACTCCTCGGCATGGGCTTCCAGCACGGCAAGAATGACAGAATGATTGTAAGCGGAAAGACGTTTGCACGTTTTCTCAGCGGAATACCCCTTGTCGAGCCAGTCCTGCACCAGATCGAGCCGGGTTCGCCGAATACCGGCCAATTTTCCATGGCGCGCCATTTCAAGCAGTTCACGGTCCAGACCATCCGGCACGTCAACTTCACCGTTCACCCCGGTACCCACAGACCGTTTATCTGCCTTCTGGCTGCTCAAACGCCGCTCCATGACCGTTTTTCTGACCGTTAACCGGGAAAAATCACCCGCTGACCGCACACACGCAATGGCGAAATCCCGTAATCTACCGAGTTTGACCGTTTACCTGAAATAGAATGAGGCACAGGTCATTTCTACTTTAAAAGAAGTACAACGGCAAACCCGGAAACCAAACAAGGGGGAAGAACCATGGATCAAATCGAAACAATCCGCAAAAGGCAGCTAGCTTTTGCACTGAGCGTCGGCATTCCCTATTTTGCCTTCGTCATCGGCATCTTTCTGGTCGTATATCTTGCGAAAGAAGCGATCACAGACATTATCCTCATGGGCTTTCCGCTGCACTACTGGCTCGTTGCCATCGCCATCTACCCCATCACATGGGTGTTATTCATCTGGTACGTGGGCAAAGCCAACGCCATGGAAGACGAAATAGCCGCCAAGGTCGGAGGAGAATAAAATGGAAGCAGGATATCAAATACCCATCATGGCCCTGATCCTGATCGGGTGCATGCTCGGTTTCACCGTTGTCACGACATTCATGTTCCGCAGTCAGAAAACATCTGCCGATTATTATCTGGCCGGACGCAAGGTCAATTCATTCATCAACGCCTCGGCCATTTCCTCGGATTACCTGTCCGCGGCATCGTTCCTCGGCGTTGCCGGTGTCGCATTCCTCTTCGGTTTCGACGGCATCATCTACGCACTGGGATTCTTTGTCGGCTACATCGCCCTGCTGCTCTTTCTCGCAAGCCCGCTGAGAAAGTTCGGCCGCTACACCGTGCCCGACTTCGTTTCCGAGCGTTTCCATTCAAAAAGCGCACGCATACTCGGCGTCATCGGCGTCCTGTTCGTCTCGCTCTTCTACATGGCCCCGCAAATGCTCGGCGCAGGAAAGGTCATGGGCCTGCTGCTCAATCTCGATTACGGCACGTCCATCGTGATCATCGCCTGCATCATCACCTTTTACGTCACCGTCGGCGGCATGAAAGCAACCACCGTCAATCAGCTCGTCCAGTTCTGGGTGCTGTTCGGTGCCATGTTCCTGCTCGCCTTCATCCCCTTCATGGTCAAGGGCTACACGTATACCGACGTGGTCAACTTCATCGCCACCTTCAAGGGACCGGACCCTGAAACCGGCAAGATGTTCGACGGCGCGGCATACACCAGTCCGGCTTACTGGCTGACCAATCTCAAGGACACCCTGTCCCTGCTGCTCGCGCTCATGTTCGGCACGGCGGGCCTGCCCCACATTCTGGTGCGTTTCTACACCGCCCCGGACGGCAAGGCCGCACGCAAGACAGTTATCTACGTGCTCTTTCTCATCGGCATGTTCTACATCCTGAGTCCCTACGTCGGTCATGTGGTTCGCTTCGCATACCTGCAAGGTGAAGCTCTGGGCGTCAGCCCGCACCTGATGAAGTGGCTGGCCGCCAACGGCAAGAACCTCGCCGTCCCGGTTGCAGGTTCACACTTCGGCGGACAGATCCTGCTCGGCATCGTTGTTGCCGGAGCCTTCGCGGCCATCCTGTCCACGGTCGCCGGACTGATCATTGCCTGCGCCGGTGCCATCGGACACGACCTCGTGGTCAACGTGTTCAACCCCGACATGCCGGAACGCTCCCGCGTCAAGGTCGCACGGGTCGCCTCGGTCTTCGTCGGCCTGCTCGGCATCCCTCTGGGCTTCTGGGCCGAGAACATGCAGATCGCGGTTCTCGTCGGACTCGCCTTCGCCATCGCAGCATCCACCTTCTTCCCGGTGCTGGTCATGGGCGTCTGGTGGCCGAAAATGACCAAGAACGGCGCTCGTGCCGGACTGGTCACAGGCATTGTCGGATCATTCTTCATGATCCTCGGCAAGGGCATGCTTCCCGCATTCCTGCAATACAAGAACCCTGGCGGATTCGTGATGATCCTGACCTTCATCGCCATCTACGTCTTCTCGAAGATGGAATACGCATCCAAGGGAGAAGAGGCACTGCCTCACGATACAAAGGAAGTAATGGCCATCCTGCATGGCCCGGAAAAGGCATAATCAACACCATCATTCCTCCAAAAGAAAGGGACGGAGCCATCGACACAGGCTCCGTCCCTTTCGACAGGAAAAAACCACCCACTCCCATGACGGCACGACAATCAGTATCGATTCATTGCAAACAAAATGCGCTTCATGCCATATGGAATAAGGCGCTTTCCAACCAGCACCACAACCGATCAGGATCACACGTTCGCTTCACAAGGAATTACGCATGACAAACGCACAACCAATGAACCGCTGGCTCGTGGTAGTCGGGGCAATTCTCATCCAACTCTGTCTGGGGGCCATCTATGCATGGTCCGTCTTCACTCCCGCCCTCAAAAATGCCGGTTGGTCCAAGGTCGACACGCAGGTCGTCTTTGCCGTCGGTCTGGCCTGCTTTGCCGCAGTCATGGTCTGGGCAGGTCGGCGTCTGGCTGACTGGGGACCTCGCAAACTGACTTTTGTCAGCGGCCTCGTCCTTGGAGCGGGGTACACCCTGGCAGGTCTTCTCGGCGGAACGGATTTCTGGATTCTGCTTCTGTGCATCGGCGTCATCGGCGGCGCGGGAATAGGCATCGGATACGTGGTGCCGATCGCCGTGGGCATGCGCTGGTTTCCGGACAAAAAGGGATTGATAACCGGCCTTGCCGTCGCCGGATTCGGTTTCGGAGCAATGGGATGGGTGAAGCTGGCCGGTTCATGGGGGCACCTCATTGAAAACTTCGGGCTGTCAGCCACGTTCACCATTTACGGATTTTCCTTTGCCTCCCTCGTCATCTTCGGCGGCATATGGATGGTTTTCCCACCTTCGGGCTGGCTTCCCAAGGGATATACGCCGCCCCAATCCGAGAGTTCCCCCACCTCAGTTGAAAACAACGCCCCCAAGGGACTCGCGCTGCTCAAGACATATCAATTCAAACTCATCTTCCTGACGTTCGTTTTCAGTGCCGGGGCAGGCCTCATGTCCATCGGACTGATGAAGCTCTACCCCATGGAAGCATTGCAGAATGCGGGATATTCCGCTGCCGAGGCAAGTGCAATCGCAGGAACGGCCATGGCGGTCTTCTTCAGCTTTGCCAACGGGATCGGACGCATCGTATGGGGGACCCTCAGCGATCTCATGGGCAGAAAGGCGTCAATCATCATCATGACCGTCACACAGGGGATCTGCGTTCTGGCCTTCCCGACCATGGCACGCAGCGAGTTCGTTCTCTACGTCGGCGCGACATTCATCGGCTTCAACTTCGGCGGCAACTTCGCCCTGTTCCCGACCATGACCGCGGACACGTTCGGGGCAAAAAACGTCGGGCAGAACTACCCATACGTATTTCTCGCATATGGAGTGGGCGGCATTTTCGGTCCCATCCTCGGCGGGGTACTCGGCGACATGGGCAACTTCCCCATGGCCTTTACCATTTGCGGTGTATTCTGCCTGCTCGGAGCGCTTTTGACATGGTATACAAAACCGCTTGAAATCGAGGGGAAAACAGCAGGCGATTAACTTTCTCACCGTTTAAGCATCATTGCCTGCTTGACAGGCGTTCATGCGATACCTACTTAAGAAGCCGACTCACTACACCCAAGGAGAAAAACACCCATGAGCTATGATATCAGACTGGTTAAACTCATCAGCGGCGACATGATCGTCGGCAAATTCAACGAAGCCGACAACAAGATCGAAGATCCCGCCACCATTCAGGCAATGCCCACCCAGCAGGGAACCCAGATGGTTCTGCTGCCTTTCGGCTACCCCTTTGACCAGGAAATGCATGGCGAAATCTCCATGGATCACATCCTGTTCGAGTACAAGACCTGCCCCGAGGAACTCAAGACCAAGTACATTGAAGCCGCAACCAACATCTCCATGTCCAGCGGTGGTCTCGACCTCTCCGGCGGCGGTGCAGGCGGAGCCGGTGGCGGCGGCCTGAACCTCGTTTAATTCCGTATAAAAGCAATACATTTACGGGGCCGGTCCATACGTTGACCGGTCCCGTTTTTTCAGTTTAAAAAGGCCTTGCAATGAAAGAACTTCTGCCCATACTCCCCCGCCCCTCACGTTACCTCGGCAGCGAATGGGGTGCCACCATCAAGGACCCGACAACCGTCACGGTACGGTGCGCCCTCGCCTTCCCGGACATGTACGAAATCGGCATGTCCTATCTCGGGCAGAAAATCCTTTCCGAATGCATCAACGCCCACCCGCAGTTCTGGGCCGAACGCGTCTTCACTCCGTGCGTGGAAACCGCTGCCATCCTGCGCGAGCACAATACACCGCTCGCCACGCTTGAATCCGACACGCCGCTCGGCGAAATGGATGTTGTCGGCATCAGCCTGACGCACGAGCTCTGCTACACCAATGTCCTGTACATGCTCGATCTCGCGGGCATTCCGTTCCGCACGGCAGACCGTGACGAATCCCATCCGCTCATCATTGCAGGCGGCGGCGCGACATTCAATGCGGAACCCGTGGCACCGTTCTTTGACGCCATGGTCATCGGTGATGGCGAAGAAGCCATGCCGGGAGTCCTTGCCTGTGTTGAAAAGGCCAAGGAAGAGGGCCTGTCACGCGATGAACTTCTGCGTAACCTCATCAATGTCCCCGGCATTTACATTCCCTCCTTCTTTGAGGATCAGGGGCCGGACCAACCTTTGAAACCACTGATCGAAGGCTATGAAAGCATAGACAAGGCCGTAGTTGACGACCTCAACAAAATTGATTTTCCCAAGGGGCAGACCATCCCCTTCAATGCGATTCATGACCGGTTGACCATGGAAATCGCCCGCGGCTGCACACGCGGCTGCCGTTTCTGTCAGGCGGGCATGATATACCGCCCCGTTCGCGAACGCTCTCTTGAAAACCTCGACGAAATTCTCACCGAAGGCCTCGCAAGGACCGGATACGAAGAGACATCCATGCTCTCGCTGTCCACAGGCGATTTTTCGGCTCTGGACACCTTCTTCACCCAGAGCTTTGACAAATGTGCGTCCGAGCAGATCGCCATTTCCCTGCCCTCCCTGCGAGTCGGCTCGCTCTCCGAACCGATCATGGAACGCATTTCCTCCATCCGCCGCACCGGAGCGACCCTTGCCCCGGAAGCAGGAAGCCAGCGGTTACGCGACGTCATCAACAAGGGCATCAATGAGGAAGAACTCATCGAGCATGTCCGCCTGCTGTTCGACAACGGCTGGCAGGGCGTCAAACTCTACTTCATGATCGGCCTGCCCACTGAGACGGACGAGGATCTCGACGCCATCGTCGACCTCTGCCTCAAAGTACGCGACTCAGCCGGACGGCACCTGAAACGATTGCAGGTCTCGGCAGCGGTATCACCTTTCGTACCCAAGCCGCAGACACCATTCCAGTGGGAACCGCAATGCTCGTATGATGAAATATATCGCAAGATCGGCTACCTGCGCGACCAGTTCAGGCGCCACAAACGCATCAGCATGCGCTTCCACGAACCGTCAATGTCCTCGCTTGAAGGCGTGTTCTCCCGCGGTGACCGCCGTCTGGCCGAAGTGGTCGAACGGGCATACGAACTCGGCGCACTCTTTTCCAGTTGGAAAGACCATCTCAAGCTGGAGCCGTACAAGCAGGCCATGGAAGAACTCAACCTCTCGTGGGATGAATACACAGGCCCGCGCGACCCCGAAGGCCCACTCCCGTGGGACCACCTGTCCTGCGGACTGACGAAAAAATTTCTCAAGGCCGAGCATGCCCGCGCCCTGTCCGAAAAAATCACCGAAGACTGCCGCTACGGCGCATGCCGCAACTGCGGCGTATGTGAATTCGACGGACGTGTTTCCACTCTGAAGGAGCAGGCCAAGACCAAGGACATCCGTCCGAAAATGGTCTTCACCACCCGAGATCAGGAAGGCGAACAACCACCCTATTCCGTTGAGAAGCCGGACCTAACCGTCAAGGGCGGACACTATCGCCTCTGGTTTGAGAAAAACGGTCCGGCTGCGTACCTCAGCCAGCTTGAATTGCAGGACGTATTTGAACGCGCATTCCGCCGCGCCAAACTCCCGCTGAGCTTTTCCGCAGGTTTCCATCCCATGCCGAAACTGTCATTTGGCATGGCCCTGCCGGTCGGCGTCGCCAGTACCGCAGAATGGATCAATGTCTTTTTCCGTGAAGATTTCGAACCCACAGATATCATCAAGCGGCTCATCCCTGTCATGCCCGAAGGGTTGAAACCGCTCAAAGCCGACCGGCTTTCCATGGGAAAGAAACAACCACAGGCCGTCGAGGAAGTGTTCGAACTGGTGCTGAAAAAAGATGCGGAACAACGCATCAACCAGTGGAATACCTACCTTGATTCTGCTGAATTCAAGGTGGAAAAGCGGACCAAGAAAGGCATGAAGGAAATGGATGTCCGGCCTTTGGTCAAGGAATCGACCAAGAACGGCGACACCCTAACCATCGTGTTCGACTGGCGGCAGCGCTACATGAGCCCGCTCGCACTCGTCATGGCCGTCATGAAGGGCATATCACAGCTCGATTTCACACTGACCAAAAAGGCACAGCGATTCGACTAACTGATCGTGACATCCTCCGGGATGTCATGAAAGGTCTTGCACAGCCCTTTTTCCGGATTGAAGTCCTTGATCAACTGCACCATCTTTTGTGCCGTGTTTTCCTGATAGTATGGACTGACGACATTCCTTGCCGAGGCTTGGAATTCCGGCGATACGGCTTTTTGGATTGCACCACGGATGGCATCCACGTCCAATCCGCAATCGATGACACTGTCGGCACGCGCACGCCCTTCCTGCCGTGAACCGATATTCACGGTGGGAGTGCCCATGCCGGGAGCCTCGATTATGCCGCTTGAAGAATTGCCGACCACTGCGCCAGCATGCGACATGGCGCTCAGGTATCGAAGCTGGCCGAGAGAAGTATAGGCAGCGGCCTGCTCAGGATGGGACGCGGCATACTCGTCAACCATCTTGTTGATCTCCCGCCCACCGGCATCGGCATTGGCCTTGGTGAACAGCACCTTGACATCATCAAGTCCCCCAAGCGCATCCAGAAATACCTTCATCTGTTCCCGGGCGGGAAGCGTATCCATGGTCGCAGGGTGAAATGTCACCAAAAGGCAACTGTCACCCATGACAAAGCCAAGCTCCTCTTCCAGTTCCGCCTGCGGCATCAGCTCCATGCGGGAAATATTCTCCAAGCCCAGTGCGCCGACGTTGAAAACCCTGTCCGGGCTTTCACCCATCTGGATGATCCGCCGCCTGTATTGGTCAGTAGCAGGAAAATGCAATGAACTGAGCTTGGTTATGGCATGACGGAACACCTCGTCCATCGCACCGAGAGTCGTCTCCCCACCATGCAGATGCACGACAGGCACACCGCACACGGCAGCAGCGGAAGCAGCAGCCAGCGCCTCGAAACGATCCCCCAGAATGACAAGCATATCCGGATTCAAACGCCCAAGCGCCGCCCCGTACCCGGCAACACCGCGCCCCATGGATTCACAGACCCCGGCCGCGCTGTCGTCTTCGCTCATGATATCGACTTTCTCGTCGATGCTGAATCCATCCTCTTCGATCACCCGGCAGGTCATACCGTGTTCTGACGAAAGATGCGTCCCGCTGACCAACAGTTGCAGTTGAAAATCGGCATCCTGATCCAGCAGGCGCATCAGCGGCGACAAAAGACCATATTCGGCCCGTGTTCCAGTAAACACACAGACTTTTTTCACATCAGGCTCCTGCGTCAAGTTCCGAACTATCAATGAGTTCATCAGCCAGATAATCGCGTCCGGCGACTCGTCCAAGCATGTCGTCCCACCGCATGGGACTGATGCCGGTGCCGGGACGTTTGGCCGTCAGATTCTCCTCGGTAAAGACTTCGCCCTTACGAATGGGACCTGCCGCAACGATACTTTTTCGGGCAACCGCCTTGTTCTTCATCTCACTGGGTGAAGTCTGCTTCACGTCACTGCCCAAGGCGCTTTCAATATTTCGCACAGCCCGAACCATGGCCTTCAACTCTACCGGATCGAGCGAAGCCTTGTGGTCCGGCCCCGGAAGAGTCTTGTCCAGAGTGAAATGCTTTTCAATGATCGAGGCTCCAAGGGCGGCAGCGGCAATCGGCACCTCAATCCCCAGCGTATGATCGGAATAGCCGATCCGTATACCGGGGAACTGTCGCCCGATACTGTTCATGGCCCGAAGGTTCACATCCTCGAACGGCGTTGGATATTCGGTGTTGCAATGAAGCACTGATATGCGCTCCAGCGGCGTACCGGCCTTGACCAGTACCTCGAGCGCGGCAGCTATCTCATCCGGCATGGACATGCCCGTGGACATGATGACCCGCTTTCCGAGTCCGCCGATTTTTCTGAGGAAAAGAAGATTCGTGATTTCACCGGAGGGAATCTTGAAAATGTCCAGCCCCATGGAATCCAGCAGGTCCACACTCGGCAAATCGAAGGCAGTGGAAAGAAACAGGATGCCCTTTTCCTTGCAGTAGTCAGCCAGACGGTGATGCATGTCACCATCCAACTCCAGCCCGCGCAGCATGTTTATCTGTGAATCGTCCCCGGCAGTGGAGCTTTTCTGATACTCGGCTTTCCCGGCATCTCCGGTCACAAGAAGTTCGGCCTTGAAAGTCTGAAACTTGACGGCGTCGGCCCCGGCTTCCGCCGCTGCGTCAACCAATCGAAAGGCCATATCCTCATCACCATTATGGTTCACACCGGCTTCTGCAATAATAAAAATTTTTTCTTTCATGATATGTATGAGACTTCGCAAGGATAAAGTGTCAACCGAAGGTTCTTCGTTTTGACATGAAAATTCAAGGCATCCGCCCTTCTGCGACATACCCGAACAATTCTTCCACCACAGGAATACCAATAGGCTCTGACGCCTGTGAAAGCAACCGCTTTCACCTCAGGCAGAGATTCATCAATTCTTCTCGACGCTGATGGTTACACGCTTATATATCTCGATATTCCCACCGCCGACAGGCTGCATTTTTACCAATACATCCGAAGACCCAATGGCAATGGCTGTGTAAATATATTTCACTCGGCGCTGTCCATCATCGTCATATTCGAAAAAGTTGTCCAACCGAAGCATATCCGGATCAAATGACGCTCCGACAATCTCATATCCACTTTTTATGGGGACACGCATATCAAGAGCGATATTCTCACGATTTTCAAGCACTTCCGAAAATTCAAACTGTTCATCAAGATTGAGCGTTTCACTCGGTTCCAACTCTCCGCTTACGCTAGAAAATACTCCACACCCCGCCATCAAAAGAACAACCGTCGCAAAACAGATGTTTAAAACCGCTTTTCCGAACATAATTCTGACCTCGAGCATCAAACAACGATTTGCACGACACTATTGTTAAAAGAGTATGAAGAGTGTATGAATACTTCGTTTTCATGTCGTCCTATACTACGTTGCCACACTGAGGCAAATCTCCTTCCGGGGATGGACGATCGGGAATGTCACCGCTTACGGGCGGAAGAAAGGTATGGTGTGCGCCCACCTTCAAGGCGTAACAAGTTTAATTATGGAGGAATCACCCAATGAAACTGTCGTCGATGAAATCCGCCGGCAAATTTTCGCTACTCGCCCTCACCTTCATCATGTCCGCGATGCTGCTGGTCGGCTGCGGCGAAGGCGAAAAGAAGCAGGAAGCTGAAAAAGCCGCTGCCCCTGAAAAAGTCGTTCTCAAAGTCGCCATGGATGCTGATCCGGTCTCCCTGGACCCGCAGGTTCAGCTTTCCGGCGGTATGCTCCAGTACTCCCACATGGTATTCGACTCTCTCGTCCGCTACTCCAAGGACATGAAGTTTGAACCCCGTCTGGCCGAAAAGTGGGAACGCATTGACGACAACACCATGCGCTTCCACCTGCGTAAAGGCGTCAAGTTCCACTCCGGCAACGATTTTACCGCTGAAGACGTGGTCTTCTCCGTGGATCGCCTGAAGAAGTCCGAAGACTTCAAGGGCCTGTTCGAGCCTTTCGTCGGTGCCAAGGCAGTCGACGACTACACTGTCGACCTCATCACCAAGAAGCCCTACGGTCTGGTGCTGAACATGGCTACCTACATCTTCCCCATGGACAAGAAGTTCTACACCGGAACCGACGACAAGGGTAAGCCCAAGGACATGATCCTCAAGACGGACTACTCCTTCGCCAACGTCAATGAATCCGGTACCGGCCCCTACGTGGTCACCACCCGTGAACAGGGTGTGAAGGTCGTCTTCACCCGTTTCGCCGACTACTGGGATCACACCGGCAACGTGGAAGAAATCATCCTGACCCCGATCAAGAACGACGCTACCCGCGTGGCAGCACTGCTCTCCGGCGATGTCGATTTCATCATGCCCGTTCCGCCGCAGGATCTCGACCGCATCAAGAACACCGATGGCTTGCAGCTCGTGACCATGTCCGGCTCCCGCATCATCACCTTCCAGCTCAACGGCGAACGCAATCCCGCTCTGGCTGACCCCAAGGTCCGTCTGGCCATGGCGTACGCCTATGACAACCAGGGTGTTGTCGAAAAGATCATGAAGGGCTTCGGAACGGCAGCCGGCCAGCTGAGCCCCGAGGGACTCGCAGGCTACAATCCGTCCCTGACTCCCCGCTACGACCTTGAAAAAGCCAAGGCCCTGATGGCCGAATCCGGCTTTGCCAACGGCTTCGAAGCAACCATGATCTCCCCCAACAACCGCTACGTCAACGATGAGAAGATTGCAGAAGCTTTCGTCTCCATGATGTCCAAGATCGGTATCAAGATCAGCCTGAAGACCATGCCCAAGGCCCAATACTGGGATCAGTATGACGCTCAGGTCGCTGACATCCAGATGCTCGGCTGGCACCCCGACTCCGAGGACTCCGGCAACTACTACGAGTTCCTGTCCATGTGCCGCAACGCCGATACCGGCTACGGCCAGTACAACTCCGGCAGCTACTGCAACCCCCGTGTCGACGAGCTGACTCTGGCAGCACAGACTGAAACCGACACAACCAAGCGCTCCGGAATGTTGCAGGAAATCGAGAAGATTCAGTACGACGAAGCAGGCTTCATCCCGCTGCACTGGCAGCACCTGTCCTGGGCCTCCAAGACCGGCATGAACACCGACGACATCGTCAACGTCATGAACTTCCCGTACTTCGGGGACCTGGTCGTCAAGTAACGCTCTCAAGCGAACTTGCAATCGACCCCAAAGCCTTATAGAAGGGGAACCCGGATCAATCCGGGTTCCCCTTTCACACTCGTAACCGTTTAAAGACGGATTGGCTTTATGGCCAATAATTTCAAACCGGTGCACAGTGGAAGTGCCGGACGTATATATACCTAACCCAGAGCGACGAAAGACGATATCCGCAATCTGCCACGGGGAACAGGGGCAAAAAGCTCTATTTTTGCCACCAACGGGCAGATTAAAACGTCTCTCAACAGCCTGAAAAACGAGAAACCATGTTTGCATTTGCAGTAAAAAGAATTCTTCAAGCGGTGGTAGTCATGCTCATCATCAGCTTCATCGGATTCGCCATCAAACACAATTTCGGCGATCCGGTCCGTGAGCTGGTAGGTGAACGTGTCACCCCTGCCGAACGAGCTGAGATTCGAGAAAAGCTCGGTCTCAACGACCCGTTCATGACACAGTACGTCCGTTTCCTTGGCAACGCGCTCCACGGAGACCTCGGACAAAGTTACTTCTACAAAAAATCAGCGACCGAAGTCATTATCAAGAAAGCTCCGGCTACCCTTGAACTGGTATTCTGTTCCGCGCTCATCATTCTTCTCCTGTCCGTTCCGCTGGGCATTTACGCGGCCATCAAGCCGAAAAAATGGTTCAGCCGATTCATTATGGGAAGTTCCATCGTCGGCGTATCCATGCCGGTATTCCTAACGGCAATTCTCCTCATATACATCTTTTCAGTCGAGCTGCACTGGCTGCCTTCATTCGGGCGAGGCGACACAGTTCAGCTCTTCGGTTTCTGGGACAGCGGATTATTGACCGTCGACGGTCTCAAGCATCTCATCATGCCATCCATTGCTCTCTCCTCCATCATGCTCCCTCTCTTCATCCGTCTCATTCGTTCGGAAATGATGGAAGTTCTGGAAAGCGAATACGTTAAATACGCATGGGCCAAAGGCATCAAGCCCCGCCGCGTCTGGTGGGTGCACGCCTTCAAGAACACTCTGCTCCCGGTAATCACCGTCGGCGGTGTCCAGCTCGGTATCATGGTGGCATTCACCATCCTGACCGAAACCGTATTCCAATGGCAGGGCATGGGCTCCATGTTCATCGAATCCGTTGAACGATCCGATACGTCACTGATGGTTGCCTATCTCGTCTTTGTCGGCATGGTCTTCGTTCTGGTCAACACTGCCGTCGACATCATCTACGGCCTCGTCAACCCCACCGTCCGCGTGGCAGGGAGGAAGTAGTCATGAGAACCAAATGGCAGCGCTTCAAAGAATCATACATGCTCTACAGCTTCCTTCGGGACCCTGTGGCGCTCGGAAGCTTCATCATACTGGCTGTGCTCGTGATCTCCGCCTTTGGCGCACCGCTCATCGCTCCGCACAACCCATATGATTCCACCACCATCGACATCATGGACGCACAGATTGCGCCAGCATGGTCTGACGGCGGTTCCAGCAACTTCCTGCTCGGCACGGACGCACAGGGACGCGACATCCTGTCCACCATGCTCTACGGCATGCGCGTCTCGCTGATTATCGGCATCGGTGCCGTCTGTCTTCAGGCGTTCATCGGCATTATCGTCGGCCTGCTGTCCGGATACGTCCGGCGGCTCGACAATATTCTGATGCGCGTCGCGGATGTTCAGCTTTCGTTCTCCACGTACATGGTGGCCATCTTTATCGGTGCCATCATCCAGACCGCTTTCGGTGTGGCCGGATACGACCGTGTAGCCGTCCCCCTGCTCATCGTCGTCATCGGGCTGGCTGAATGGCCGCAGTATGCACGTACCGTGCGCGCCTCGGTGCTGGCAGAACGGCGAAAGGAATATGTTGAAGCAGCCAGAGTCATCGGCCTTTCACAGACACGCATCATGTGGCGACACATTCTGCCCAATACGCTCTCGCCGGTACTGGTCATCTCCACCGTACAGGTGGCAAACGCCATCATGAGCGAGGCCGCCCTCTCCTTCCTCGGACTGGGCATGCCCGTGAACAAACCGTCACTGGGATCACTGATTACCGCCGGATTCGAATACATCTTCTCCGGTTCCTGGTGGATCACCATCTTCCCCGGCATCCTGCTGGTCTCCCTGATCCTTGTAATCAACCTTCTTGGCGACTGGGTTCGGGACTTCCTCAACCCCAAACTGTATAAGGGGTAAGGCGTGGAATCACTTATCAACATCAAAAACCTTCGAGTTGACTTTGAACTGCGCTCCGGCACCGTCCGGGCCGTACGAGATGTCAGCCTGGACATCAATAAAGGCGAACGCCTCGGCATTGTAGGCGAATCCGGCGCAGGCAAATCCGTGCTCGGTTTCTCCATCATCAACCTCATCTCCAAACCCGGTAAGATCACCGGCGGCGAGATTTTCTTTGGTGGCAACGACATCTCCAAGTATTCCTACGACAAGATGCGCGAAATCAGAGGAAATCACATTTCCATGATCTTTCAGGACCCCATGATGACCCTCAATCCGGTCCTGACCATCGGCACACAGATGAAGGAAACCATCCTTGCCCACACGAAAATGTCGGACAAGGAAGCCGAGGCAATCTGTCTGGAAAAGCTACGCAAGGTCTACATTCCCTCACCGGAAAAAAGGCTCGACCAGTATCCGCACGAATTCTCCGGAGGCATGCGCCAGCGCATCGTCATCGCCATTTCGCTGCTGACCAACCCGAAACTGATCATCGCCGATGAGCCGACCACGGCACTCGACGTGACCATTCAGGCCGAAATCATGGACCTGCTCCTTGAGCTGTGTAAAACGGAAAACATGGGGCTTATCCTCATTACTCACGACCTCGCTGTCGTGTCCGAAGTCACCCAGCGTATCGCAGTGCTCTATGCAGGCAAAGTGGTCGAACTCGGTCCCACCGAGCAGATTATCAGCAATCCTCAGCACCCGTACACACAGGGACTGATCAAAGCCTTGCCGCAAATGGCAGGTGGTGCCGATCGTCTGAACCAGATTCCCGGCATGATGCCGTCACTTCGCGAAATGCCCGTAGGCTGTCCTTTCGAACCGCGTTGTGAAATCTCCAAAGAAAAATGTAAAACCAAGATCCCGACTTTGACGGAGCTTGAAACCGGCACACAGGTTGCCTGCTTCATGCGCGAGGAGGGCAAATAAACATGAGTGCCATTCTTCAAGTCAAAGACATCGACAAGCACTTCGATATCTCCGGTTCCATCCTCGATCAGCTCCATCTCGATGGCGGCAAGGTGAAACGCAAAAAGACCGTGGTAAAAGCGGTCAACAACGTTACGCTGGAAGTACAACCCGGAGAAACCCTGAGTGTCGTAGGTGAATCCGGTTGCGGAAAATCTACCCTCGCTCGCACGGTTATGGGACTTTACGCTCCCAACAAAGGCGAAATACTGTATCGCGGTGAACGCATTGACAACCTGAGTTCCAAGGAAATGCTGCCCTACCGGACAAAGATGCAGATGGTCTTTCAGGACCCGTATGCTTCGCTCAACCCGCGCATGACCGTCCGCCAGATTCTGGAAGAACCAGTCCGTTTCCACAATCCGACACTTTCACGGGCAGAGGTGCGCGACAAAGTCGCCAGCGTCATGCTCAAGGTCGGCGTCGACCCGGTCTGGGCCACCAACTACCCGCACGAATTCTCGGGCGGGCAGCGCCAGCGCATCTCCATTGCCCGCGCGCTTGTCGTGAACCCGGAATTCATCGCGGCTGATGAGCCTATCGCTGCCTTGGACGTGTCCATTCAGGCTCAGATTCTGAACCTGCTCATGGATGCACAGCAGGAAAGAGGACTCACTTATCTGTTCATCAGCCATGACCTGAGCGTTGTCGAACACATTTCGACCCGCGTTCTGGTCATGTATCTCGGCTGTGTATGCGAACTGGCTACCGCTTCGGAACTGTTCAGCAACCCACAGCACCCCTATACACAGGCACTGCTCTCGGCCATCCCGAAATTGGGTGGCAACGCAGGTGGTCACGTCAAGCTTTCCGGCGATGTGCCCACCCCGATCAACCTGCCCTCCGGTTGCGTGTTCCATGGACGCTGTCCGCACGCCGACAAACGCTGCATGCAGGAAATTCCCGCACAGCGCACATTGGACAACGGTACAGTCGTGGCCTGTCACGCTGTGGAAGAAGGTCGCATTTAGCAGCCAGCCTGAACACCGTATGAAAAAAAGGGGACAGCCTTGCGGCTGTCCCCTTTTCCGTTTCATTATCACAACTGCTACAGAACCAGATTCTGTTTCAGCTCCTCAATAATCCTGTCCCGTTCAAGCGGCTTGACGATATAACAGGAAGCATGGGTGTCAAAAAACGCCTTGCTGACATTGGCATCATCCACAAGTGAAGTAACCATGACCAGCTTGAACCGCTGGTACTGGCCGATCTTCATCTCTTTTTCACGCTGCCGCATGATACGGGCACTCTCGTGTCCATCAATTCCGGGCATGAGGATGTCCATCATGACGACGTCATACGGCTCACCAGCAGCATGTGCTTCTTCAAACATCTTAACCCCTTCCTCGCCGGACATAGCACTGTCACAACTCGCAAAGGAGGCCAATGCGGCCTGTAGATAAAGATGTACGCTCTCGTCATCATCAACAATCAGAAAACGCAAAACACTCCTCACTTAACCGCCAATATCAGAATCATTCAATTCCGATCTGTAACCAATTTACTTACTTGGTCAACAAAACGCAAATTAAAGGTCGACGCCGAATTTCTTGATGGCTGCCATACCGCCATGAACGTTCACCACGTCCTTGTAGCCCTTCTCATCAAGCATAATCTGTGCTTCATATGAACGGGCACCGGTATTGCAGATAAGAACAACAGGCTTGTCCTGAGGAATTTCTTCCAAACGCTTGTAAATCTCACCCTGCGGGACGTTATGCCAGTGCTCGGGATTGCGTTCGATAAACGCTTCGGCATCCGCGAGTTCACGACAATCAAGGAAATGACACGCCCGCTCTTCGCGATTGTCCCACAGTTCCTTGAAGCCATCCGGACCGACACCCCGGTTGATACCGAGAAGCGCATTGTCGGCGAGATTTGCCAATGTATTCAGAATATCCATGGCCGCAGCAAACGGCGGAGAATATGCCAGTTCCATATTGGAGATATCGTCGATGGTCGGCTTTCCCTTGAGAAGCGCGGCAACCGCATTGATGCGACCGACCATGGCGTCTCCGGCACTGCCGAAGCCCTGAACGCCAAGCACACGTCGGCTGTCCTTTTCCACGATCATTTCCAAAGTCATGAGTTCCTTGGTCGGATAGAAATGAGCACGGTCAAGCTGAATCAGCAAGACACTGATTGCGTCGAACCCGGCAGCTTCCGCAGCCTCAAGGCTCATGCCGGTTCCAGCCATGGACGTCTCAAACAGTTTGACGACGAATGAGCCGACCACACCATCAAAAGTGCTTGCGCCACCGGCAAGGTTGGTGCCAATGATGCGTCCCTGACGGTTCGCCATGGACCCAAGAGGCAGATAAGCGGGCTGATCAGTGATCAGATGCTTAACGAGCGCGCAGTCGCCGCCTGCGTAGATATCAGGATCATTGGTACGCATGAATTCGTCCACAATGACACCGCCGCGCTCATGCACGTTGAGACCGGCATCCTTGGCGATATCGGAACACGGCACGACCCCGGCGGCGATGATGACGGCATCAGCATCCAGAGTGCGCTTATTCGTGACAACGCGGGTCACACGTCCGTCCTCGCCTTCAATGGCCTGAACGGTTTCGCCGAAGTAGAAGTTCACACCGTTCTCTTCCATGTGCTTCTGGCCCATGGTAGCAAGAGCGGGACTGACAAGGCGCGGCATGATCTGGTCTGTGATTTCCACGACGCTCGTTTCCACGCCCCACATGTCGGCAAAAGCTTCAGCCATTTCAAGACCGATAAACCCTGCGCCGATAATGACCGCATTGCCCACTTCACCTTTGGAAATGCCTTCACGGATACGGGTGGCATCGTCAGGGTTGCAGACATAGCTGACACCCTGCATGTCCTCACCGGGCAGGCCGAGCTTGCGAGGAGCGGCACCAGTGGCGATAACCAGCTTGTCATAAGAGATGGAAGCGGTTTCACCCGTAGTCACGTTCTCTACGTGCACTTCCTTGTTCTCGCGATCGATACGGGTTGCCTTGGTGAGAATCTGAACATCAACCCCTTTGATCTCCTTGAAGAATTCGGGGCTACGCACCATGTGGAAACTGGTGGTGCACAACTCCTTGGCGTCAGAAACGTCACCGGAGACGTAATAGGGGATTCCACAGCCGCCATACGAAATGAGCGAACTCTGATCGATCATGGTAACAGTGGAACCGGGTTCAAGCCGTTTGAAACGACAGGCAGCCTTGGGGCCAAGCGCAACGCCGCCGATGACTACTATATGCTGAGACATAGACTCTTCCTCACCTGTTCAGGTCCGTGCCGTCCCTCGGCGACCGGACCGTTAGTCCAAAAATGATTCAATAGCTTTACCAAGTCGCTTGATCCCTTCTTCAATGCGGCTTTCATCCGAATTGGAGAAATTGAGACGAAGCGTATTCTCTCCAGAGCCATCCACATAAAAGGGGCGACCAGGGACAAATGCCACCTTCTGTTTGATGGCGACATCAAACAGGTCCATGGACGACACGCCTTCCGGCATCGTCACCCAAAGGAACATACCGCCCTCGGGCTCTGTAATAACAACTTCGGAAGGGAAATATTTCCGAATCATCTCAACCATGACTTCACGCTGACGGCCATACCGGTCGCGTATCAGATCGACATGGGATTCGATGTCGTTGCTCTCCAGATACCTACGCATAATCGCCTGCGCCACTGTACTGGTGTGCAAGTCGGAAGCCTGTTTGGCTATCACGAGCTTGTCGTAGATTTCCTTTTCCGTGACAACCCAGCCGATCCGGAATCCGGGGGCAGCAATCTTGGAGAAAGAACCGCACAGCACTCCCGGCTTTTTGCAGAACGAATAGACCGTAGGCAAGTCCTCACCCATGAAGCGAAGTTCACCATACGGATCATCTTCCACAAACAGGACGTCATATTTGTCGAGCAGCGCGGCAACCGCCTTGCGCTTTTCCAGAGAATAACTGACGCCGGACGGGTTCTGAAAGTTCGGAACGGCATAAAAACACTTTGCGCCATCCTTGAACGCAGCTTCAAGCTCTTCAAGGTTCGGACCGTCGTTCTCAAGGGAAACGGTCACGAACTCGGGCTCAAAAAGCGAAAAGGCCTGAATGGCACCAAGATACCCAGGGCTTTCGATAACGACCTTGTCTCCCTTGTCGAGAAAGACCTTGGCAAAAATATCAAGAATTTGCTGAGAGCCGGTGGTCACGAGAATGGAGTCAGGATCGACCTCAAGCCCGCGTACGGTGCGGTAACGATCGGCAATGATCCGACGCAGTCCGGCATCTCCTTCCGTGGTGGAATACTGCAATGCAGATGCGCCGATGTCGGCAAAGACTTCGCTTGCTGCCTGCCCCATGGCGGGTACAGGGAAAAGCTCTGGATTGGGCAGCCCACCCGCAAAAGAAATAATTTCAGAATCAGCCGTGACTTTAAGAATCTCACGGATAAAAGAACGATGAACGGTTCCCATACGCTGGGCAAATTTATCAGCCATGAATTACTCCTTTAAGATACGAAGACCTACTCCGAAAACCCGGCACTGGCAAGAGGTACAGGGACTATCTTAACTCGTGGACAATTCACCGCTTTTCAAAACAATAAAACAAACTAAAATACTCCAGAATTTTTATCTGAAGACACAAACTCGCCCTAAAAGACATTAACCGATCGCCAAAACCAAACACCAGTTTAAAAGCAATAAAACCAGCGTTTTAATAAAAACCATGTGTTCAAAACAGCAGATTGTGTTTATACGTGAAGATTGCCAATACTTTTATACAGAATAAAATTCATCAAATTAAACCAACAAGACCAAGGACAGAGAAATGCGACAAACCCTATACATCGTCTGTCATATAATGTTGTGGACCACGCTTGCTCTCCCTGCTGCCGCCGGAGAATTCATTACGATAACCACTCCCTCCCCGCCCTGCTCAATTAGTCAGTGCCTGCGTGTCAAAGGCATTTCTGTCACGGTTCTGTCTGAAATAATGAAAATGTCGAACATTCCCTTCAACCCAAAAAAAGTAAAACTTCTGCCACAGACACGAGCCCTTCGCGAAGTGGAAACCAAACACAACAGGATTCTCCTCAATATCCCTCGATCCCCGGAAGTGGAAAACCACTTCAAATGGGTCGGCCCGTTGACCAAACGCCGCTTTGTTCTTATCGCCAAGAAAGGAGAACCAGTCACGATTGACACGCCACTGGATACGGCAAAGCACAAGATCGCCACTGTTCGGAACAGCGCACCGGAACAGGTTCTTGTTTCGCAGGGAATTGACAAATCCGAAATCCGGCAGAGACGACCCACGTACAGGCCTTACGCGAATTGGACGACAATACGGTGGACATGTTTGCCCACAGCGAACTGGCCACGGCCTATTTCATGAAAGGACTCGGCCTCAAGCCGGACAACTACAGGATAGTCAATACGTATTTTGAAGAGGAAATCTACTACGCCTTCAGCAAGGACACTGACAACGCAGAGATATTCAGGCTCAATCAAGCGCTCAAGACGATCAAATCACCCTCGACAAACGGCATCAGCCGATTCGATGAAATCGTCGCAGAATACCTGCCCAACGGAAAATTGGAATAAACAGAAGCCGCTCAAACGGCACAACGAAAGAAACGGAAAAGGAAAGAAAAAAGGGGCCGAATGGCCCCTTCCTATTTATTCTTTATCAGGAGACCAACTGGGGTCACGATATTTGTCCGGATTGTAAAGACGCCAATCAGAACCGTCGTCGTACTTCTCATCCGCACCGGGATAAGGAGTATACGTGTTCTCATTCTTGTCTTCGCCTTGACGGCAATCGATGTTTTCAAAATACGATTTTTCCATGACAATCCCTCTCGTGTAGCATGTGACCGACCCTTGGCGAATTATTTTCAAGGGCCGCATGGCGATGCCATACAGCCCCTCTGTGAATGAATTATGAGATTGTGTCAAGCGACTTTATATTGCCGCTTCCACATCGGGTTTGACGTACAGTTCCCCGCCATGACAATCGTTGATGACCAGCAAAGGAAAATCCTTCACCTTCATGGCACGAACGGCCTCCGGTCCCAATTCCTCGAAAGCGATCACCGTGGATTCAACGATGGAATTGGACAAAAGCGCCCCGGCACCACCAGTGGCCCCGAAGTACACGCCCTTGTGCTGCTCCATGGCCGCTTTCACATCGTCATTACGCTTTCCCTTGCCGATGCTTGCCTTCATGCCGAGTTCATACAGACGCGGTGCGAACGTATCCATACGGTAGCTGGTTGTCGGTCCGGCAGCACCGATGGGACGGCCCACAGGTGCCGGAGACGGCCCGACATAGTAGATGGCGGAACCTTCCAGATCGAACGGCAATTCCTTGCCCGCATCAAGCAATTCGAACAATTTTTTATGGGCGGCATCACGTGCGGAATGAATGGTTCCGGTCAAAAAGACAACGTCACCGGCCTTGAGCTGTGCGATATCCTCATCCGTCAACGGAGTGGTCAATTTATATTCAGCCATTACAGTACAACCTCCTCGTGACGCTGGGAATGACACTGTACATTAACAGCCAGCGGCAGACTCGCCAGATGACAAGGCTCCATGGCGATCTTCACACCAAGGACAGTGGTCTTTCCGCCCAGTCCCATGGGACCGATGCCAAGACGATTCAGAGCCTCTTCAAGTTCCTTTTCCTTTGCAGCAAGATCAGGATCTGGATGCGTATCGTCCAGTTTCCGCAGGAGTGCCTTTTTGGCGATCTTGGCAGAATGCTCGAACGTACCGCCGATACCGATGCCGATGACAGTAGGCGGACACGGGTTCGGTCCTGCCTCGGCCACACGCTCGATGACAAATTTTCTGACGCCGTCCCAGCCCTGCGCCGGAGCGAGCATGGTGACACGGCTCATATTCTCTGCACCGCCGCCCTTGGCCATATAACTGATTTTCAGTTTATCGCCCGGCACCATGTCGAAATGAATCACAGCCGGGGTTCCGTCACCCGTATTCTTACGGGTCAGCGGGTCGCAGGCGGATTTACGCAGGTAACCTTCGTCATATCCCTTACGCACGCCTTCGTTGATGGCCTCACGCAAATTGCCGCCAACCACCCTGCAATCATCGCCCACTTCAACGAACAGCACCGCCAGACCACAGTCCTGACACAGCGGCAGTTTCGTTTCCATGGCAAGGTCGGCATTTTCCAGCAGCTGACGCAACACCTCTTTGGCAGACGGAGATGTCTCCGCAGCCATAGCCTGTTCCAATTTATTGCGGACGTCCTGCGGCAGTTCCGTATTGGACGAGACACACATTCTCGCCACGGCCTCCACAACGTCCGAAGCCTGAATCTCTCTCATGATAAGAATGCCTCCGGCGGCTCAAGAAACTTTTCGAGAAAAGTTTCTTGAGAATCTTCCAAAGCTTTTAACGCGCCTTCGGCGAATATGCACAAGCGCGTCCTTCACTCTGTTTATTGAAAATACATCATATGAATTCAAACCGACAGTTCATATCCTTTTCAGACACATTCTACAAAAGTTCATTCCTGAAAAAGAAATAAAGGGACGAGGAAAAACATCCCCGCCCCTTTATTGTAAGTAACTGTCTACTTCTTGAATATGCGCTTCAATGAAGTGATACCCATTTTGCGGCGCAGGAATCCGAGCTGATTCTGGAGCGGCAACTGCTTGGGGCAGACGTCTTCACAGGCGAGCAGGCCCATGCAGCCGAAGATACCCATATCATTACCGATGATCTCGTAATAATCGTTCTCGGTCCGCTGGTCGCGCGGGTCGATAAGGAAACGGGCGACACGATTGAGAGACGCTGCGCCGAGGAAATCCTCGCGCATGCGCGCTGTACCGCAGGCCGCGATACAACAACCGCATTCAACGCAACGCTCGAGCTCGTAAATGGCCACAGCGTCCTTGTTGTCCATGCGCTCCTCAAGGGCGGTGGGATCGAATTCCTTATCCGTATGAATCCAGGACTCGGTCTTGGTGTACATGTCACGGAACCAGGAACCGGTGTCCACGGAGAGGTCTCCTACCAGCTTGAAGACAGGCAGCGGCAGAAGCGTGATCTCACCGGGCAGGTCCTTGGTTTTGGTGTGACAGGCGAGACCGGGACGTCCGTTGATGACCATGCCGCAGGAACCGCAGATACCGGCGCGGCAGCAGAAGTCAAACTGGAGAGACGGGTCCTGCTCTTCACGAATGCGATTGAGCGCAATGAAGAGGGTCATGGAATCGGTCTCTTCCAGAACGAACTCCTCCATGTGCGGTTCGGACTGGGAGTCCTGCGGGTTATACCGGAATATATTGAATTTCAGTAATCTGGACATTTACTTACCCTTCTTGCTGTCTGCGCTGATGATTTCTGACTTGCCGTAACCGCGATCTCCCGGAGGAAGCTCGACGACTTCGGTCGCCGGTTCGTACTCAAGAGTCGGAAGGGTATCGCTTTCGCTCTTCCAGTAGGCGAGCGTCCGGACGAGCCAATCACGGTCATTACGTGCAGGGAAGTCTTCACGGTTATGAGAACCGCGGGATTCCGTGCGCTGCAATGCGCCGTAACCGACCATAAGCGCCATCTTGACCTGCCCTTCAAGCTTAAGGGCGGCTGCGAGTTCCGGGTTGACGCCCTTGCCGTTTGAACGGAGGCCGACATTCCGGGAACGGATCAGGGTATCCTGCAAGGTCGCCACACACTCCTCCAGCCCCTCCTGGGTACGGAAGATGTTTGCGCCCTTGGCCAGAGCGTCCTGCATTGCCGCGCGAACCTTGTACACGTTCTCGCTACCGTTGGTGCAGTTGACCAGCGCATCGATACGGCTCTGCTGCTTCTTGACTTCATCTGAAACGAGGTTCGTCTTGAAGACAGTCTCGCAACCTTCGAGGAATTCGGCGATCTTCTTGCCGATGATGCCACCGGCGACAACTGTTTCAGCCAGGGAGTTACCACCGAGACGGTTGAAGCCGTGCATATCCCAGCAGGCAGCCTCACCGGCTGCGAACAGCCCCTTGAGACCGTAAGCGGCACCGTCCTTGTTGGTACGAACGCCACCCATGGAATAGTGATGGGTCGGACGAACCGGAATCAGCTGATGAATCGGGTTGATACCGAGGAAGGAAGTACAGATTTCGTAAACTTCACGGAGCTTACCGGTGATGTGCTCGGCTCCAAGGTGGCGGATGTCGAGCCAGAGGTGCTCGCCGTACGGGCTTTTCACACCGTGGCCTTCACGCATGTGATGCGTCATCCAGCGGGCGACAACGTCACGGGAAGCGAGTTCGGCTTTTTCCGGCTCGTATTCATGCATGAAGCGTTTCTCGTCAACGTCGAGAAGCGTTCCGCCGTCACCGCGGCAGCCCTCGGTAACGAGGATGTCAGTCGGCACGATGCCGGTGGGATGGAACTGGACGGCTTCCATGTTGCCCATGGGGACCACGCCGGATGCCACACACATGGTATGCGCGCCGCCGTCACAGATCACCGCGTTGGTGGTGTTCGGGTAAATACGTCCGAAACCACCGGCCGCGATCATGGTCGCCTTGGCAAGGTACGTGCGTAGCTCACCGGTCCGGAGACAACGGGCAACCACGCCGTAGCAGGTATCGCCATCCTGAATCAGGGAAATGGCTTCGGTCTTGTCGTGAACTTCAACGCCAGCCTGAGCACAGCGGTTGTCCATCGTACACATGACCGCATGTCCGGTACCGTCGGAAGTGTAGCAGGTACGCCATTTGGCAGTACCGCCGAAAGAACGGGCCATGATGAGGCCTTCCTTTTCTTCCTTCTCGACCTTCTCGAACTGCTTGCCGCCCTTGTAGTAGATGGACTTGCCCGGAACAACGCGGTTCCACGGCACACCCCAGTGAGCCAAGCGGCGCATTTCAATGGGAGCGGTGTCAGCGAACATACGTGCCACTTCCTGATCGCAGCCCCAGTCGGAGCCTTTGACCGTATCTTCGAAGTGGACATCAGGACAGTCGCCCTCGCCCATTACACTATTACCAAGCGAGGCCTGCATTCCACCCTGTGCTGCGGAAGAGTGGGAACGACGGGCCGGAACAAGGCTGAGACAGATGGCGGAGAAACCGGCGTCGGCAGCTTCGACAGCTGCACGCTCACCCGCAAGACCCGCGCCGACAACAAGTAAATCGGTGTAGATAGTCTGCATGGTATTTCTCCGTTAGTTGACGCTCATGAAAAAGTAACGACCCAAAGTGATCAGTCCGAGTCCGATGAAGCCGAACACGATCATGGTCACGGTTTTCAGGAATACGGCGCGCTCGGTATCCTTCACAAAACCCCATTTTACGCCGATACGGTACAAACCGGCACCGACATGCACATGGGTAAGAACAAGAAGGAACAGGAAAAAGATGCTCCAGCCTCCGCTCTGAATGCGTGCCGCGGACTTGGCCGCCGTGATGGGCAGATCGCTGAGAGCCACCCACATGTGAATGGCAGCCATGATGAGAATGATCATGGCGGAAGCAGCCTGCACTATCCACGTCCAGGTATCACCGTGGCGCAGCATTTTGGCCTGATGCCAGATGGAGGCCTGCGCTTCGAAGCGGAAGGGAATCTTGCGGGCTGCGAGTACAAAGTGAGCCAGAAAGACAAGAAAGATGAGCGGGCCGCCGACCTGAACCATGCCGGTGGCTTCAAGGAAGTGACCTATGGTGTTCAGGAGCTCAGGACTAATGATAACACTGGACTCCAAAAACGCATGACACCAGACAAACAGGATGAGGCAGATCCCGGAAAGCATCTGGAGCCAATCCATAGCACCGTCCCACTTGCCGGTTTTGCCGGCAGGTGCGTAACTAATGGGCATTATTCCTCCGTTGGGTTAAACACATACAATTCCTCGATTAGCAATCGCCGAACCCTATGCAAATCAACAGTTTTTTGTCAATACGGCCTCTCTTTTCAAACGATTGAAAAAGGGTGGAAGACAAAGACGAAATAGGCCGTAAGCCCTCTTGATTGCACGGTCAAACAACACAATGAGAATCGGAAAAAAAAATGCATTTTTTTATTCAGCCCTGCGACTTCCCCTCATTTTGACAAAAAACATTTGTTTGAAAACACATTTTACCTTCACCTGTTTATGGTTTTCATTTTTCAGTTGCTCAGGTAGGATTTGCGCCTGCCTGGCTCATGACGAGCGAAAAACGCTTGCCTATCCGAATTCCGGAATTAACTGGATAAGAACAAACTACGGAAACTGCACCTGACGAATCGCACAAGCCAGGGTGCGCTTGCACGGAGAATTGAAATGTTCCGAAAACTACTTATGCTGGCCGGAGTCATCGTACTCCTCACCGGCTGCCAAACGTACATGAAAAAGAAAACACACACCATCGACACACAGACGCTGCCGACACTCTCTCCCACGCCCGGGAGTCAGACACATATCATCAAACTCAAAAACGGCCTGACTGTGCTTATCAAGGAAGATGACCGTTTCCCGCTCGTCAATGCACGGCTCATGGTCCACGCTGGCAGCGCCTATGAGACCCCGAAGACCGCGGGCATCAGCCATCTCCTTGAACATATGGTCTTCAAGGGAACCGACAAACGCGAAGTGGGACAGTCGGCCCGAGACATCGAGTCCATCGGCGGCAGCATGAACGCGGCCACCAGTTTCGACTACACGGTGTACTATGTCGAAGTCCCTGAAAAGGAATGGAAACTCGGTCTGGATGTCATTACCGACATGGCCTTTCACGCAACGATTGATCCCAAAGAGCTCAAGAGCGAAAAAAAGGTCGTGCTTGAAGAACTGGAGCGCGGCGAAGACAATCCCGGCAGTAAACTCTTCAAGACGATTCAGGGCATGATTTGGAACGACACGAGTTACGAATGGCCGATCATCGGCTTCCGCGACACGGTCGAATCCTTTTCCAGCAAAGATATCCACAACTATATCGGCGAATTCTACCAACCGCAGTCCATGCTTCTCAGCGTGGTCGGCAAGGTGGACCCGGAACAGATTCTCGCTGAAGCCGAGCGTCTGCTGGGCGGCCTGAAAAACACCCGCCCCGTCACTCCGCCCGAACCGTTCACCATCCCGGCCACGGGCAAGGGACCGCGTGTGGTCAAGATGAGCGGCAACTGGAACAAGGTCTACCTCGGCGCGGCATTTCCGATTCCGCACGGCTCATCGGCCCAGATCGCCGGACTGGAGTTGCTGTCCCAACTGCTGGGCGGAGACGACACCTCGCGCTTCTACCGCAAATTCAAATACGAAGAACGTCTGGTTGACGACATTTCGGTCTCGCCTCTCGCCCTTGAGCGCGGCGGCATGCTATACATCAACGCCACACTTGATTCGGAAAAAGTGGAAGAATTCTGGACAAAACTCATGGCGGAACTCGCCACTTTCGACGCTTCCCAGTTCACGGATCAGGAAGTCGAACGCGCCCGCCTGAATCTGGAAGACTCGCTTTTCCTGACCAAGGAAACCCTGAGCGGCCTTTCAAGCAAACTCGCCTATTTCCAATTCTTTGAGGGCGGCGAACAGGCAGAGAAAAACTACCTTTTCGAATTGGGACAGGTTGACCGTACAGAGCTGAAGGCTCTTTACAAGGAATTCGTCCGACCAGATCAACTGGCAACCGCCGTCATGGTTCCCGAAAGCAACGGAGTTTCGCCCGAGACGCTTACCGCCATCACCGAGGCCCAGTGGCCGGTGCAAAATGGCGTCAAGAAACAGCAGGCAGCAGCCAAGACCACCACACAACGGGAAATCGAACTGCCCGGTGGCAGCAAGCTCGTGCTTCTGCCCGACGAAACCCTGCCCTACACCGCCATGAGCTTGTACTGGACCGGCGGCGACGGTGAACTCGATCCCGATCAGCAGGGACTGGCGGCACTCACAGCCAAGGCACTCACTCGCGGCAACATGGACATGTCCGCCACGGAAGTGCAGGATTTCCTGTCGGATCATGCGGCAAGCCTCGGTTCCAGCGCAGGACGCAACATTTTTGCCGTTGAATCCAAGTTCCCCACACGGTTCACCGGCGACATGCTCCCACTGCTCCGCAAGGCACTGACCGCTCCCGCTTTCGACGAAACGGAAATCAAACGCGCCAAGCAGGACCAGATTTCAGGTATCAAACGACGCGAAGATCAACCGCTGGGATTGGCTTTCCGCCACCTGTTCCCATTCCTTTACAAGACCGGCCCGTATGCGCTCCTGCATCAGGGCACCCCTGCGGAAGTCGAGGCAACCACTCAAGCCGACATCATGCGCTTCTGGGGCAGGCAGTCCATGCAGCCCTTCGTCATGGCAGTCTGCGGTCAGTTCGACGATGAAATCATTGAAGGATTTGCTTCGGAGCTGGCTGCCACAATGACCGCACCGGGGACAGCTTACCAATTTACCACACCCGAGTGGAACACCGAGCGTGAAAGCGTCATGCACCTGCCTGACCGCAACCAGTCACACCTGCTCAAGATTTTCCCGACTCCCGGCAAGACCGACAGGGATGCTTCCGCACGACTGGAACTGCTCAGAGCGGCCCTGTCCGGCCAATCAGGACTGCTCTTCCGAGACCTGCGCGACAAGCAGGGACTGGCCTACACGGTAACGTCCATGCTGTGGCAAAGCAGAAACACCGGCTTCATGGCGCTGTACATCGGCACCAGCCCGGACAAGGTGGATCAGAGCCTTGAAGGCTTTGACACGGTACTGGCCGACCTTGCCGCGAACAAACTGCCAGAAGAAGAACTCGCCCGCGCACGAAATATCCTGACCGGAGACTATTATCAGGAACATCAGTCCCTGATCTCACGCAGCCGTCAGGCCGCCAGCCTTCTTGCACGCGGATTTGATCGTAACTATGAACAGGACATCATTGAGCGGGCACAGAAGGTCACTCCTGACGAGATACGCGAAATCGTCCGGGAATACCTCAACCCGGAGAAAGCATACCTTATGAAGGTCACTCCTTAAAAAGACGAGAAAGGGAGCCATAATGGCTCCCTTTCTTTATGATGGTGTACCCGCCCCGCACTCCCACATATCGCAAACTTGACACCTTGTAGACGACCGGTCTATTAAAGCCTCAAAAATACTCATGAGCGAAGAAACAAAACAACGCATAATCGAAGCTGGCGCGGACCTCATCCACAGGCAGGGGTTCAACAACACCGGACTGAAAGACATCCTGAAGGCGGCAGACGTCCCCAAGGGATCGTTCTATTTTTATTTCGACAACAAGGAAGCGTTCGGTATTGAGGTGCTTGAGTATTACAGCCAACGGTTCCGGCTGATTGCCGAGGATATCCTCAAGGACGATTCCCGTCCGGCACTTGACCGACTCAAGGATTTTTTTGAAGCATTCCTCAAATACTTTGAGTCCCATGGCTACAGCAGAGGCTGCCCGGTCGGTAATCTGGCTCAGGAAATGAGTGACCTGAGCGGCCCCTTCAGGGCCAGACTGGAAAAATCACTCGACGGAATGTCCAATGCTTTTGTCTACATCCTCACGGAAGCACAGAATAACGGCGAAGTCCCGGCCGACATGGACATCCGGGAAACAGCCATATTCATGGTCGAAGCCAGCCACGGCGCGACAATCCGCATGAAAGCCACCAAAAGTCCGGAGCCGTTGCACATCTTTCATAAATTCGTTTTCAACAAGATACTGAAATAAACACCGCCGCCGTATGTGGTGCGGTGTTTTTTTACATCTACAGACTAGACGACCGGTCTATTTCAACCAAAGGAGTCCCCATGTTCATGATCGACTACGTCCCACCGGAAAAGGCAAAAGGAGATATCGCGGAAGTTTACAAGACCTTCCCAGAATCCATCGGCGTCCCGGCACCTGTCCAGCAGTTCAGTGCAAGCCCGACGCTGCTCAAACGCAAAGTGGAAGAACTGAAATACTTCATGAGTCATGATGAGATGGAGCCTGCACTGCTCGCGGCAATACGTTATCTCGCCGCACATCATTACGGACATTCGTACTGCATAAATCTCAACGCCAAGCTGCTCATGGCAATGGGGCTGGAAAAACACGAATTGGACCAGCTTGCGAAATCTCCCGAAGCCGTGTTCGAGGTTCGTGAGGCAACACTGCTGAACTTTGTCACGCAATCGCTGAACTCGCCGGATGATATCGGACAAGAAGATATCGACGCACTTCGAGAACAGGCATGGTCCGACACCGCGATTTTCGACGCAATGGCTCAGGCGGTCAATATCGGCGGATCAGGCACCCTTTTCAGAACCTTCTCCAAATAAACAACAGGTCGGGACATGTGTCCCGACCTGCCCATTTCCGGCACTTGCTCATATCCCCTCATCTGCGCTACATATCTTCAAGCAAAACAACGCATCAAACCCGAGGGGATTTTCATATGGCTCTCATTTTCGGCTCGCCCAAGAGACAGGGCGCTCCCAAGGAAGACATCAAGAACGACCACCGCCTGAAACTCGCCAAGGACATGTACATGGCGGGAAAGATGAAACTCATGACCACGGAAACCATTCCCGGTCGTGAAATTCAGTCCGCATTCGGCCTGATCGTCTGCCGCAGCTACATATTCGACAACGCCTTCTACGGGCTCATGGCACAGGCCGTGGACGTCAATGCAGACGCCATTATCGGGTACCGCGAATCCGTTTCATTCCATCCCGAGGGCGACAAGTACTACTCCTGCTACGGCACCGCCGTACGCATGAAAAAGCTGAAATAATCCCTTCATGGACGACTCGCTCCCCTCTTCGCATCGTTTCCCGTTCGGTCTGGCGGGCACCTACCTCATTCTTTGGGCGGTGCTCGCGATCAATCCGGTCATGCGCGATGTCTGGTGGGCGGAAAACCTCCCCGTACTGGGTGTATTCGGCCTGCTCGCCGCCACGTATCCAAAGTTTCGGTTTTCCAATCTCGCATACACCCTCATGGCAGTCTGGATGATACTGCACACCATCGGCGGACACTACACGTTCGCCAACGTGCCGTTCGATTTCGTCACTGATTTCTTCGGATTTGAACGCAATCATTTCGACCGTCTCGGTCACTTTTCCATCGGCTTCTACGCCTTTCCCATCGCCGAATTCCTGACTCGGAAAAAACTGGCAAAGCCCGCAGTGGTCTACCTTTTCAGCTTGTTCGCCATCATGGCGCTGGCAGCGGGGTATGAGATCATCGAATGGTGGTATGCCGCATTGGCTGGCGGTGAGGCCGGGATCGAATTCCTCGGTTCCCAAGGTGACATCTGGGACGCACAAAAAGACATGCTCGCCGACACCCTCGGTGCCGTGACCGCACTTTTGATATTTCGATTTACGAAAAGAAAATCAGATGAGGATACGCCTCCGGCGTAATATCAGGTGACTTCGTCTCCGACGGCTTAAGGCCGAAGGCCTTAAGAATCCCATCTGCGCCTATCGGCGCAACTCATTTATACTTTTTTTAAGTTCGTCCCTCACCGCGGAACACACTAAAAAACATCGGAGATTCTTAAACCGCGGGAGGCCTCCCCTTAAGCCCGCACTCCGAGCCTGCGGTCGATCAGCAGCAAGTCGGCAATGGTCATGGCCGCCATGGCCTTGAGCACCGGGTTGATGCGTGGAATGGCAGCGATATCATGGCGGCCGCCAATGGTTATGGTCGTGGACTCGCCGTCCGTGGTGACGGTCTGCTGCTCCTGCGAAATGGAAGGAATGGGCTTGATATACGCCCGCGCCACGATATCCTGACCGGACGTGATTCCGCCGAGAATGCCACCGGCATTGTTGGAGACAAAACCGTCAGGCCCGATGGGATCATTATTGAGGCTGCCGAGGGAACATGCCGCCTGCATGCCGGAACCGATCTCAACACCCTTGACCGCACCGACAGACATGAGCGCATAGGCAAGTCGGGCATCCATCTTGTCGAACACCGGCTCACCCAATCCGGCAGGTACGGAAGTTGCGCGCACTTCAACCACGCCGCCAAGCGTGTCGCCCTGCGCTTTCACTTCCCTGACACGTTCATCCCACTTGGCCGAAGCATCCGGGTCCGGGCTGAAATACGGCCTGTCCTGCGCGCCCTCGAAATCAACCACCTCTGCGGGAATACCGCCCAGTTCGACAGTGTAAGCGTAAATTGCAATACCTTCAGCACGCAACAATTCCTGCGCGATGGCACCACCGGCGACACGGGAAACCGTCTCGCGTCCGGAGGATCGTCCCCCGCCGCGATAGTCCCGCATTCCGAATTTGGCGTTGAAGGAATAGTCGGCATGGCCGGGACGAAACACATCCTTGATTTTCGAATAATCCTTGGACCGCTGGTCCGTATTTTCGACATAAAACCCGATGGGAGTACCGGTGGTGACCCCTTCGAAGACACCGGAAAGGATACGGACCTGATCCGCTTCCTTGCGCGCCGTGGAGGCGATACCCCCCTGTCCGGGCTTGCGCCGGTCAAGCTCATGCTGAATGATGGATTCATCAAGCGGAATACCGGACGGACACCCGTCAATAACACCGCCGAGTCCCGCACCATGCGATTCACCAAAGGTGCTCAGCCGAAAAATATCACCAAAAATACTACCGCCCATGACCACTCCCTAAAACTTGTCTATTTGCATGACGTCCTGTGTCTTGCCGAGCAGGACAAGCACGTCGCCTTCTTTCATTTTTCTGTCGGCCTGCGGCACAAAGTGGAATTCCGCTTCCCCCGCATGACGGAAGGCAATGACCTGCACATGATACGTATTGGTCAAATTGAGTTCGCGCAAGTCCTTTCCAACCCAGGCGTCCACAATGATTTCACGGGTCACGACATCATTGCCCAGCCCGAAATATTCATGAATTCCCGGCGTGGCGAGTCGATGGGCCAACTGAAATGCGACAAACGCTTCAGGAAACACGACAAACGGAACGCCAAGCTTGTACAATACGCGCTCATGTTCCTCACTGATTGCCTTGACCCAGATTTTTTCCACCCCAAGCGCCTGAAGATTCAGCACGACAAGAATACTCGCTTCCATGGAATCACCCGTGGAAACAATGACCTTGTCCAGATCCGCAAAGCCGATCTGCTTCAACGCCTTTTCGTCCGTGGCATCTGCCTGATACACCTGCGCCAAAACGTCCTGTGCCTTTCGGACATTTTCGGGATTGAAATCCACTCCGACCACTTCATGCCCAAGATCAGTCAGGGCCGATGCGAGCGAAAAACCGAACTTGCCAAGGCCGATAACGCCGACTTCCGTATTATCCGACATGCTTTTCTCCTTCAATCTACCCAAGCGGCAAATCCGATGTGGGAACCTTGTATCGCCGTTCGGCCTGCCAACTCTGAAGCGCCGAAAGCAGCCACATGGGACCAAGCCGTCCCACAAACATGAGTATAATGACCGTCACCTTTTCCACATCAGTCAAAACCGGAGTCACCCCGGTAGACAGACCGACAGTGGCAAAAGCGGAAACCGTCTCAAACAGATTGGGCAGAAATTCCTCACGAGCCATGAGTTCGGACACCTGCCCGCTCTCGAATGCAGTAAGCACCATGGTCCCGACCCAAACCAGAACAAACGTCGTGGTGACAAGTGAAATAACCTTGTTCTGGGCTTCCTGATTCAATGCGTAACGTCCTATCTGCACCTGTTCACGCCCCCGGAACTGTGAAGCGATAAAGCCGCACAAGGCACGGAAGGTCGTAGTCTTGATACCGCCCGCACATGACCCGGGCGAACCGCCGATCAGCATGAGCAGCATCATGAAAGCCAGTGAAACGTTCGTCATTCCGCCGATATCAACAGTATTGAATCCGGCAGTACGGCAGGTCACCGACTGAAACAGCGATGTCCAGATATGCTCGGCAAGATCAGCCGGAGCGTTCCCGGCCACACCTTCCGCAAAAAAGATGACAACCGCACCGGCGACAACCAGAAACAACGATGTTTTCAAAACAATAGACGAATGCCAGCTCAACACCCGTTTTCCCCGGTACTTCTTCCCGCGATGAAGAACGGCATATTTTGCCAGCGACGCACATTCGTTGAGCACATAGAACCCAAGTCCACCTGCGGTGATAAGGACCATGAACACCGTATTGATGCCGCCATGCCCAGCCCACTGCGTCAGGCTGTCCGAATACAGGGAAAATCCGGCATTGCAGAAAGCAGAAATGGAATGAAATATCGCCGAATACGGAGAAAAACCAACCGGGTCCATCAGCCACAGACACAACGCACCGGCAGCCTCAAACATAAAGGTACCGATCACCACCCGGCTCAGGAATTTCGGCAGGCTGAATGACGGATCACGCAGCAGGCTCTGGCCTACGGCGATACGGTCACCAAGCGAAACATGCTTGCCAAGCAGATGGATAATGAGCGTGGTAAACGTCATGATCCCCAACCCGCCGAGCTGAATGAGCGTCAACAGGACATCCAGCCCGAGCGTGGAAAAATACGTGCCTGTATCCACAACAGCCAGACCCGTGACACACATGGCTGAAGTAGCGGTAAACAGGGCATCCACAAAGGACAACGGCCCGCCCGGATGGCTGGCATCAAGATGCAGGATACATGCACCGATCAGAATGGCTCCGGCAAAAAACCAGACAGGCATCCAGTATGGTGAAAATATTTTTGTACGCATGAATCACCCGCTTATAAGCCCGTCTGCACAACCTGTCAAAAATGCTCAGAAAAGACGCTCAAGCTCCCGCACGGCCTGTTCAACGATTTCATCCGGCGTCCCCTGCTGCAAAACAATATCGGCACAGTCCAGATACAAGGCTTCACGCTCCGCCAAAACATCACGCACCTCGTCGGCGATTGCCTTGCCGGTCAGCGAAGGTCTTTGCGCCTCATTCGGATCATGCGACAGACGCCGCACCAATTCTTCCGGGGAGACTTGCAGATACAGTGTCACCCCTTCAGCGAGCAGGCTGCGATTTTCCTCGCGCAAAACGACACCGCCGCCGCACCCGACAACCAATCCGCCATCCGACGCGACCTGTTGCAGGGCTTCGCTTTCCTTGTCGCGAAAACATTCCCAATTATTCTGCCTGACATAATCGGCTATTTCCATACCCGTTGCCTGAACAACGATGTGATCGGTGTCAGCAAAACTGCGCCCCAACCGCTCGGCCAATACACGCCCGACACTGGTTTTTCCGCACGACCTCGGTCCGATAAGATATATATTACTGTCCGCCATATGGGCAAAGGTAGAGGAAAAAGGCTTCGGCTTCAATCAGGAAGATACCCAACCTTTGCAAGCGCTTCAATTGCTGATAGATTTCTTCCAAACAAAAAAAGACGATAGGGAGATAATACATGAAAACCGCCATTTTCGGATTCTCCGGTTCCGGCAAGACCGATCTTTTCGCCGCTTTGGCTGGCCCAGCCGCTGCTGAAACGGGCAACCGCGCCATGGTCAAGGTACCCGATGCCCGTCTTGATCCGCTCATCGAACTCTTCAATCCGAAAAAAATCACCTACAGCGAGATTGAATACCTCGATATACCCGGTGGCGGCGGCAAAGGTGCGGGTCTGGGCGAACGGGTCCTCAACGAAGTGAGGCCCTATGACTGTTTTATCGGCGTACTCGACGCCTTCTCGGGCATGAATGATCCGAAACAGCAATGGCAAGCCATTGAAGCCGACATGATGGTTTCGGATATGGCAGTCATTGAAAAGCGCCTTGAAAAAATGGCTGCCGACAAGAAGAAAAACAAGAGCCTTGTCGATCCCAAGGAAGAGAACGCCCTCACGCAGGCCCTTGCCATGCTTGAAGAAGAAAAGCCCCTCCGCCTCGACAGCGAAGTGGCCGACCTGCCCGAACTCCGCGGATACAAATTCCTTTCGGCTCGTCCGATATTGTATACTTGGAACTGTCCGGAGGGCGAAGAAGACGACATGCAGCTTCCGCCGGACGAAACAGGCATGACGCATATCGCCTGCTCCGCGAAACTGGAACGCGAACTTGCAGAAATCGATGATCCCGAAGAAAAGGCCATGTTTCTGGAAGACTTGGGTATCACCAAATCCGCCCTCGACAAGGTCATTTCCAAAACCTACCAACTTCTCGGACTTATCTCCTACCTGACCGCCGGAGAAGATGAGTGCCGCACCTGGCCACTACGCAAAGGTTCCACCGCACCACAGGCAGCAGGCGTCATTCATACGGACTTTGAAAAAGGGTTCATCCGAGCCGAAGTCATCGGCTATGACGATTTTCTTGAACTCGGCGATTTCAAAAAAGTCAAAGACGCCGGAAAAGCCCGCTTGGAAGGCAAGGAATACATAGTACAGGATGGAGATATCATTGAATTTCGCTTCAATGTGTAAACAAACGTTTCCAACAGCAAGGCCCATTTCAAACAAATACTTTTTATTGTTTGATACGATTTGACTTGCCAAGCGTAAGATTAGTAATTATTACTAAATTTATGAGTACACAAAATTCCGAATCAAAGCTGCAAGAGGTTGCCATCGAAATGGGCGACTGTCGCCTGTGTCGTGGCTGTGTCGAAATGAACCCGGATATTTTTGAATGGGATGAAAATCTGGATATGCCCTACGTCTGCCGATCAAAGGTGACGAAGGAAGAAGTGCAGGACATCATCAACTGCTGTCCTGAAGACTGTATCGTTCTTGTTGACTGCTAAAATCGAATCCAAACAAGGACAGGCGGAGTAACTCTACTCCGCCTGTCCTGCTTCATCACTCATGGCATTCTGCTACCGTTCGACAAGTTGATCACACATCGTCAGTTTGGGGACATTCGTTACCAACTTCGTTTCAAGCTCAATATCCTTTCGGCTCCCGGAAATGAAATACGCCACGCCGTGCGCCCAGTTTTCAAAACTCAGATCTGCGGAGGTATTCAATTCAATAATTATCCGCTGATTATATGGCCCACCGGCTCCCCACCACTTTTTCAAACCACCATCCATTCTGACTTCGGGAAGATATATTGCCTTGATGTTTCGCCAAGGAATAAATCGCCGTATCCACACACCGAC
Source organism: uncultured Pseudodesulfovibrio sp. (assembly GCF_963664965.1). Lineage (NCBI taxonomy): Bacteria > Pseudomonadati > Thermodesulfobacteriota > Desulfovibrionia > Desulfovibrionales > Desulfovibrionaceae > Pseudodesulfovibrio > uncultured Pseudodesulfovibrio sp. The sequence goes on from NZ_OY761823.1 coordinate 2,895,906, forward strand.
AAGCACCCCTTCCGACGATGTCGCCAGAACAGGAGCACCGGGAATCAGGCTGTACAGCGCCCACGCACTCATAACAAACCCGACTGCCAGCAATCCGAATAAAGCCAAAAAGGACCGTTGCAAAACACGCCATCCCGACCAGCCCGAAACGGCTTTCATTTTTCCAAATCAATTCGCCATCCAAAACAACAACTCCAATTCCTCTATTTCGACTTGGGAGGAAGCGAACATGACTCGCTGCAACAGGTTCCATAAATGAATCCGCAATACGTGTGGAATACCCGTGTCTGTCGCTCTCGCTGTTCTTCGGTTAACAACTTCATGTCCGCCTTTCCGACCATCTCCAAAAGTTTCTCCCAATCCGGTACAGCCGCCATGCTCCGCGCCACGACTTCCCCACTCTTCACATCCAGAAGCGAAGCCTCCATGGTGTCTGTCGCCAAGGCATACGGCACAGGACCGCCTTCTACCAATCGTCCGGCGCAAACCGTCTCACGCTCGAATGTCCCGACATTACCGGCACAGAAAATGATAATGAAGATAGGAGAACCTTTCTCGTCATATACGACATAATCCAACGGACGCTCAAACTCTTCACCATCAACATGGTACTTGAGCGGCACCTTCGCCTTTATCTGCTCCTTAGGATACCCTTTCTCCTCGACAAGCAGTCGCACCAGAGCCTGCCGAAACTCCTCAAAGGTCGTCTCATCGATCTCTTCGCCGCTCAAATAATCTCGTAGCGTTCCGCCAAGACTTGATTCATGCATATGATTCACCTCTTCTTCCTGAAAACATAATGCCTCTTGTCAGCCGAAGCAAGAATTCCGGAAATATTCCGCACTCGTTCGAAGACACTTGGCATTCACAAAAAAGCCGAGATGCTCAATAATTGAAAGTGAACGAAACATCTTTCAATCGCCACCCAAAAGAAAAAGGGACGGAAGATACTCTTCCGTCCCTTTGGATTTTTTTGCGCCTCGCCCTAGTGCATCACACCGGGAGCTATGCCGAGCAGACTGTTGCCTGCGGCAATGGCGAAGTTGAACAGAGGTGCCGGGATCATGCCGACGACAAGAACGGCGGCAGCGAGGAGTCCGGCTCCTGCGGAAGCATACCAACTGGTATCCGGAGCCGGAGTGAGTTCGGGTGTCTTGTCTTCGGTGAAGGCATGACGGAACAGGCTCAGATAATAGTAGATGGCAATGGCGGAGTTCAGCACAAGCGTGATGACCAGCCAGTTATAGCCGTGATCCCACGCGGAAGTGATCAGGAAGAACTTGCCCATGAATCCCATGGTCGGCGGCAGGCCGACAAGGGCGAACGCACCGGCGGCAAGCGAGAAGGCAAGCACCGGAGCTTTCTTGTAGAGGCCGTTCAGATCACTCAGTTGCAGGTTGCGGCCATCCACGGCGACACGACTGACAATCCAGAAGACCAGCAGGTTCATGACCAGATATGCCAATGCGTAGAAGGCGGCAGCCGCCAGTCCTTCTGCGGTTCCGCTGACCAGACCGACCATGATGTATCCGGCATGCGCCACGGACGAGAATCCGAGAAGACGCTTGATATCCTTCTGGGCAAGAGCCGAGAGGTTACCGAATGTCATGGAGCAGGCACCGAGCACTGCGAGCAGTGTGGTGATTTCCAGTCCGGGCTTCAGGAAGGCCGCCAAACGGGCCAGAACAACGATAGCGCCCATCTTGGGCAGGGTTGCCACAAAGGCGGCAGTTTCGTTGCTCGCGCCCTGATAGACATCCGGGCACCAGAAGTGGAACGGGAACAGTGCCAGCTTGAAGAACATGCCCGTCAGGAACAGGGTCAGACCGACGACGGCCATGGGCGCGTCAGCAAAGGTCCATGCCTTGGTGGCGAGTTCTGCAATGTAGGTGGTGTGCTGGGAGGCCATGATGTAGGACAAGCCGTACAGGGCCAGCGCAGTGGCTACCGCGCCGAACAGGATGTACTTCACGCCCGCTTCTGCCGCTCCCTTGCTCTTGGCACGCAGCGGAATGGTCGCATACAGCGAGTAGGATGCCAGTTCCAACGCGAGGTAGATCGTGATGAGTTCGACCGAAGAGGAAAGAATCATCAACCCCAGCGCGGAGAAACCGAGCATCATGTAATAATCGGCACGTTTGCCTTCTGCCAGCGTGGGCTGACGAGCTGCATTGATGCATGTGACAAAGAAGCCGAATGCAATGGCGATCTTGAAGAACTGGGACATCATGTCAACTTTATAGACATCCCAGAGCATGGTGCCATGCAGGTGGAATCCGACAATACTTACCATAAGGCCGAGACCGGCCCCGAAGGGAATCCATTTCTCGACCACGGGTCTCCACTCCCTGTTGCCGCAACTCTGGATGACCAGAGCCATGACAAGACAGAAGAAGTAGAGTTCCGGGACAATCAGAGTGATATCGAAGTTCACGTCTCTAGCCCCCTATTCCTTGTCCGCGAAGACACCGAGGATGTCATTGGCGGCGGTTTGCATCGGCTGCTCGGTTTCAACATGAGCGACTTTACGCTTGTCGAAATTATCAAGCAGATTGTTGATGGCCGGATCGACGATCTTGAAGAACGGAGCCGGAGCCAGACCGATCCAGAGCACGAAGGCTGCGGGAATGGTCAGATAGATCCACTCACGGGCATTCAGATCTTTCCAGTCCTTGGCCACGCTCGGCTTGCCCCATGCCATCTTCAGCGACACACGGAACATGTAAGCGGCTGCCAGAAGTGCTCCCGGCACGCAGAGCATGCCGATAACAGTGGATTTCTGGAAAGCACCGACGAACACGAGGATTTCACCCACGAACCCGTTGGTTCCAGGGAAACCGAGTGACGCCAGAGCCATAAGGCCCCAGAAGAACATGAAAGCAGGCAGATACTTGCCCAGTCCCATGTTGTCTTCGATGTCGCGGCTGTGACTGCGTTCGTAAACTGCGCCGATCATCATGAAGAGTGCGCCTGTGACGATACCATGGTTCAGCATCTGGAACAGTGCGCCTTCAACGCCGCGCACATTGAACAGGAATATGCCCAAGGTGACGAAGCCCATGTGCCCCACAGAAGAGTAGGCGACAAGTTTCTTGATGTCCGTCTGTCCCAGCGCGATCGCTCCGCCGTAAATGATGGAGACGATGGAAATCGCGATCATCATCGGGGCGAAGTACTCACTGGCAGCGGGAGTCAGCGGCAGGCAGAAGCGCAGGAAACCGTAAGTTCCCATTTTCAGCAGGACAGCCGCCAGTATGACGGAACCAGCCGAGGGAGCCTGAACGTGCGCTGCGGGCAGCCATGTGTGGAACGGGAACATGGGCACCTTGATCGCAAAGGCCAGAGCCATTGCGAGGAACGCCCAGAACTGGAAACGGAACGTAAACGTCTGTTGCATCAGATCCGGGATGGAGAAGGTGCCGCCCGTGATCCTGAAGGCCACGATGGCCGCCAGAAGCAGGGTCGAACCGGCAAGCGTGTACAGGAAGAACTTGATGGAAGCGTACTTCCGATCATCGCCGCCCCATACCGCGATAAGCAGGTACATGGGGATGAGCATGGCTTCCCAGAACACGTAGAACAGAACCAGATCGAGTGCACAGAAAACGCCGAGCACTGCGGAGGTCATGAACAGCAGGCAGAAATGGAATTCCTTCACCCGCTTGCCGATGTAGGTCCATGAACACATGACGCAGAGCGGAAGCACTGCGAGTGTCAGCCAGACCATGAGTATGCTGATGCCGTCAACGCCGAGGTAGTATTCCAGGCCCCACTTGTGGACCCAGTCCAGACGCTCGACGAATTGGAATTCAGCGTTTGGTTGATATTGAAAGAGAGGCACGGCCAAAAGCAGCTCTATGAGGGACACCGCCATGGTGTACATCCTCACAACCTGCGGCGCGCGCAGGAAGAAGAGACCGCAAGCCGCGACCAGCGGGAATGCAATCAACAGTGTGAGTACCGGATATCCGAAGTCCAAAACTAGCTCTCCTTAGATTGTCCGGCTTAGCCGAAGTACCATACCAGGGCAAAAATGCCCAAACCAAGAACGGTGGCAAACGCCAGATAATCCTGCAAACGGGCAGTCTGGGCCTTGGCCCCTACCCTGCCGAGGTACCTGACGGTATAGGCGCTTCCGTCCACCACTGTATCAATGCCCTTCTTGTCAAAGACGGACGTTCCGTCACCGGCACCGATCAGAGCCCGCAGGCCGACGGTCCGGTAAACCTCTGTCCAGACATCATCGATCTTGGATACAGGCCAGCAGATCGCACGCATGGTGACGCGGCCGATCAGGCGGTAGAACCAGTCGAAGTCCAGATTGAGGAAGGAATGCGGCGTGATGATATTCCGGGTCAGGTAGAATGCCAGACCGGAGAAACCAAGCAGCAGACCGGAATTGATAACCTTGTCCAGATGCCAGGGCTCGAACTGATGTTCCACCGCGAACGGCAGGAACTTGTACAGCATGTGCGGATACACACCCTGGGCTATGCAGAGCAGGCCGCAGATGGCCATGCCTACGTACATGTTGACCGGCAGCGGTTTGATCTCGCCGGTGTATTCCTTCTTGCCGCCCCAGAACGCGAAGTACGGGAGCTTGATGCCGACCGAGATGAACGTACCGACTGCGGCAATCTCCATTCCGAGAGCCAGAATCGTGCGATGGGCCTCGGCCGCACCCGCGATGGTCATGGTTTTCGAGATAAAGCCGTTGAACAGCGGCATGCCGGAGATCGACAGGGCCGCAACCATGTACCAGACCATGACCCAAGGCAGCTTGTAGGCCAGACCGCCGAGCTTATCGAGCTTGGCAGTGCCCACGGAGTACAGGATGGCGCCGGTGCCCATGAAGAGCAGGCCCTTATAAAGGATATGAGCATAGGCATGGGCCACTGCGCCGTTCAGCGTCATGGCTGTTCCGATACCGATGCCCGCCACCATGTAACCGACCTGGGAAACGATGTGGTAGGACAGGATGCGTCGAGCGTTGTTTTCGATACACGCGTACAGCACTCCGAAGACAGCCATACAGGTACCGGCAATGGCGAGAACTTCCCATCCGGCGAAGCCTCGGCAAAGCACATACACTGCCGTCTTGGTGGTGAATGCACACATGTATACCGCACCGCACACGGAGGCGCGGGGGTATGCGTCCGGCAGCCATGCGTGCAGGGGCACGACAGCGGCGTTGACGCAGAAACCGGTCAGAATCAACCAGTCATAGTACTGGGCAGCAGCAGGATCAACGCCCACAAAGGCGAAGGAGCCGGTTGCCTTGTACTTGAGCAGCAGGCCCGCCAGCAGGAACAGCCCGCCGACAGTATGGTACATGAAGTACCGGAAACCCGCGCCGACCGATTCCTTGGTCCGAGCCTGCCAGATCAGGAACGTGGAGCCGATGCTCATGAGTTCCCAGAACAGGAAGACCGTCAGCAGATCGCCTGCGAACACACAACCGAAACCACCGGCTACGTAGAGGGAGCCGCACACGAAGTGCCCTCTGTCCTCAACGTGCATGCCGTAGATGGCACCGATAGTCGCGATGACCGCAAAGACCTGTCCGAAAACGATGGACAGCTTGTCCACACGTCCGAGGACGAGAGTCTGGTCGAGGTATTCGATGGCACCGTACATCCCCGGCTCCACAGTCAGGATACTGTAAAGCGCGATAAGCGGGGCGATCAGGGCCAGCGCACCACGGAACGGTTTGTTCACCCAAAGGGAATTGGGGACAAACGGCACCAGCAGAGCAAAGGCGAGAAACGCCATGGAGGGATGGTAGAAACTAATCTCCATAATAGTCCTCCTTGCGTGCGATGAACGGCTGAATCACTTTTTTCATTATTACCACCATGCCCAGGCCGACGAAGAGTCCGAATCCGGCAAAGAATCCGGGGTACTTGTCGAGGCCGAAGTGCGGGTGATGCGTGACAAACGGAATATTGAGAACCAGCAGAACGCCGAGCACGGCGAAGAAGATGATTCTCCACGTCTTCCAGTTGTCTCTCCATTTGGCGAGGAGTCCGCCTAATCCTTCTTGACTCATATTTTCCCCCTAGAACTTGCCCATAATGTTGACGAAGTTCAGGAAAGTCTGCGGATACAGACCCAAGAACAAGGATATGGTAGCTGTGACGCACAGCGGCACAACCATCGTCATTGATGCTTCATTATACTGACCGATGTTGGCCTCCGGGTCCGGTGCCTTGAAGAAGGCGCGGTACAGGATGGGCACGAAGTAACCGGCATTGAGCGCCGTACTCAACAGCAACATGACCAGCAACGCCATCTGGCCGGACTCGAGAGTACCGTTGACCAGATACCACTTGGACACGAAACCACAGACCGGCGGCATGCCGATCATGGACAGCGAGGCCAGACCGAATGCCCCGAAAGTCCATGGCATTCTGCGTCCCAGACCGTTCATGAGGCTGATCTTCTTGAGGTGCGTGACGACGTAGATGGCGCCCGCGCCCATGAAGAGTGTGATCTTGGAGAAGGCGTGGTGAGCGATATGCATCACACCGCCCTGCACGGCCGAATCCGCCAGCATGGTAACACCGACCACGACATAGGACAGCTGCGCGACCGTCGAATAGGCCAGCCGCGCCTTGATGTCGTCCTTGGTCAGCGCAATGAACGAAGCGACCACAAGAGTGAATCCTGCGATATACGCTGTGCCGATGGCCAGACTGGTATCACCGAGTGGCGTCCCAGGCGCGCCGACATAAATCTGACTGAGCGTCAGGAAGCCGGCGGTCTTGGTTCCGAAAACGGACAGGACGATACGGCAGACACAATAGACACCAGCCTTAACAACGGCCACTGCATGCAGCAAAGCCGAGACCGGAGTCGGTGCGACCATTGCCGAAGGAAGCCAATTGTGGAACGGCATGAGTGCCGCCTTGCCGATACCGAAGATAAACAGCCAGTAAGTCAGCGCCACCAGTCTCGGATGCTCGGCAACGACCTGATCGGAGAACATGCCGTTGACAATGTCTGCCAGATGGAAGTCCAGATTACCGACCAATACGTAGGTCAGCACCATGGCAGGCAGCAGGAAGAGCTTGGAAGTACCCATCAAATAGACGATGTACTTGCGCGCTCCTGATTTCGCATCCGCATCCTCATGGTGGTAGACCAAGGGATACGTGAAGACGGTGATAATCTCGTAGAAGAGATAGAGAGTGAACACGTTGGCGGCCAGTGCAACGCCCACGGCACCGAAGATGGCAACCGCGAAGCAGACATAATATCTGGTCTGTGCGTGTTCATTGAGTCCCCGCATATAGCCGATGTTGTAACTGGTCACGAAGAACCAGAGGAACGGCGCGATCAATCCGAAGATCATGCTCAGACCGTCCGCAGCGAACGCGATGGATATACCGGGGAGTATTGTTGTTACATGGTAATACCAGACATCACCGCGAAGAATCGCGGGAGCCATCATCACCATCGTGGCAAACGTCAGAGCGGCAGCGACGAAGCTGACGGCCTCACGTCTGTTTTCATCATGTCGGTTGAGCCAGACAAAGAGCGGTGCGATAAGTGTAATCACCACCGGCAGCAGAATCCGGGCACTTTCTATGGTAACCCCATTCATCATAGCTATTCCTTCAAGGTAGTGATGTCACTGGTTCGAGCGGATTTAAACCGCCTTGCAACAACGACGACTATCGCCAGCACAAGTGTGGCTTCGGCTGCGGCAAGCCCCATGACGAACAGGGTGCCGAGCTGGCCGAGAACCGCGCTGTAGTCCGTCAGCTGGGCGGCTGCCACAATGGACAACCCTGCGCCATTGAGCATCAGCTCAACGCAGATCAGCATGCCGACAAGGCTTCTCCGCTGAGTCAGGCCGAACAGGCCCGCGCACAGCAGGATCAGCGCGACGATTTGATACAGTGTCAGGGCACTCATCTATTTCTTCCCCCTCTTTTCCCAAGTCAGGAGCACGGCGCCGGACATGGCGACCATGAGGATGACCGAGATAAGTTCAAAGGGCAGGAAATACGAGCCGAGAAGCCCTGCGCCCAGTTGCTTGATGGTGACCTCAGTCGGAACAGCCAAGGATTCGACGGGCTTTGTCATGACCAGCCAGCCGAGAATGGCTGCCGGTGTCATGGTCGCAGCCAGACCGAACACGTATGTTTTCATGGGTGCGTCGCCGGATTCATCACCGCCGCGCTCTGCCCTTGTGAGCATGATCGCGAAGAAGATGAGCACGCTGACCGCTCCCACATAAATGAGCAGTTGCATGAATGCCATAAACGGCGTTGCCAGCAGCAGATACATCCCGGCTACACCGACGAGGGTGGTAATCAACCCCGTAAGCGCCCGGACCAGACTCTGGCTGGACACTGCGACTATGGCTCCGCCCAGAATGACGAGCGTGTAGACGCAAAATGCGACTTTTGCCATAACTTCCATATTAAGCCTCCTTCTCCGCCGCAGCCGGTTTGGCTTCGGTTTTGGGAGCAGACGCGGAAAGCTTCGTAGCCTGTTCCTTGAGCCGGGCGAGAAGATCTATCTTCATCTCCTTCCGGGAAGTGGCGACCCAGTACATGTTGTTCGAGAACTTCAGGGACTTGGCCGGGCAGTTGTCGATACACGTTCCGCACAGGCTGCACAGGGTGTAGTCGTACATGAACTTGGCCGGATTCTTCGGAGCCTTGGGCTTCGTGAACTTTTCACCGGCCTCTTCGCACCGTTTCTTTTCCGCTTCCTGCTCGGGCGTCAGCTTGGGAGCCTTCTGCTTCACGAGCTTGAGACATTTGCTAGGGCAATTGGTCACGCACATCATGCAGGAGATGCATTTGGGCATGGCCGGGTCCTTGGGTTTGCCGATCAACTCGACATGACCGCCGTACGTGGACAGATTCTCGTCATCAATGACCTGACGCGGATAGTGAACCGTAATCAGGGGCTTGCAAAAATACTTGCCCGTGACCTTGAGGCCCACGATGAGACTCCAGCAATCCTTGATCGGCTGTATGATGTGTTCTTTAATGATACTCATATGACACCCCTACAGCTTGATGATGAGTGCCGTTGCCAGCAGATTGAATGTGGCGAGCGGCAACAGCCATTTCCAATTGAGATTGAGCAGTTGGTCGAACCGCACGCGGGGGTAGGTCCAACGGGCCCAGATCATGACGAACAGGAGTGCATAGGTCTTGAGCAGCATCCACCACCAGCCCTCGACACCCGGGAAGGGACCTTGGAATCCACCAAGAAAGAGGACGGAACAGACGGAGCACATGACGACCATGTAACCGTATTCAGCCATGAAGAAGAGACCGAAGCCCATGGCCGAATACTCGGTATGGAAACCGGCGGTCAGTTCGGACTCTGCTTCCGCAAGGTCGAACGGGGCGCGGTTGGTCTCGCCGAACATGGCGATAATGAACACGATGAAGGCCAGCGGCTGTTTCCAGATAATCCAGTTGCCGATATGGCCTGCCTGCATGTTCGTGATTTCAGTCAGGTTCAGGGTGCCGGTCATGAAGGTAATGGCCAGAACCGTCAGCAGGAGCGGAATTTCGTAGGCAACGGTCTGTGCAACGGCACGGGCCGCACCGAGAATGCCCCACTTGTTGTTGGAACCCCAGCCCGCGAGAATCAGAGCCAGACCGTTGAAACTGGAAAAAGCCAGAATCAGCAGCAGCCCAAGATTGACTTCCAGTCCGGTGAGAGTCGGACCATACGGGATGGGCATAAAGAGAAGAAGCACCGGAATCATTGACAGAATCGGAGCCAACCAAAAGAGGAAGCCATCCGCATTGTCAGGAGTCAGGAGCTGCTTGCCCATGAGTTTCAAACCATCGATGAGTGGCTGGAGAATACCGTGGGGGCCGACTTCAAACGGGCCGGGTCTACGCTGAATGTGGCCCGCGAATTTACGTTCGCAATAGACCAACACCAGAGCATTGAGTCCCAGCCAGACCATTGCCCCGACAACGGCGATGACCAGCGGTATCAGATTTTGCATAAATGAATTCATTGATTCCCCCTACCTGTCGATTTCCGGGATAATCAGATCAAGGCTTCCCAGAATAGCGACGGCATCGGCCAGGATAGTTCCTGTTGCGGCCTCGGCAAACGCATTCAAGTTGGAGAAACCCGGTGCGCGCAGCTTGACGCGATACGGAACCTTGGTGCCATCGGAAACGACGTAAACACCGATTTTGCCACGACCACCTTCGACGTTGAAGTACGCTTCCCCTGCCGGCGGCTTCATGGACGGCTTGGGAGCCTTCTTCACGATATGACCGCCTTCCGCACTATCCAGCTGCTCAAGCGCCTGCTCGATGATACGCATGCTCTGCTCCATTTCGGCAACACGGACGAGATAACGTCCTGCCGAACAGGCAGAGTCCTGCGTCGGGATATCAAAGTCGAACCGGTCATAAACCGAATACGGTTCGTCCTTGCGAAGGTCGTAAGGAACGCCTGCACCACGGACGACAGGACCGGAGCAGCCATAACGGCGGCACATGTCCTGATCGATGATGCCGATGCCCTCGATACGTTTACGCAAGATAATGTTGTCAGTGACAAGGTCCTTGTACATGGGGAGCCGTTCGCGGAAGTGCGGGATGAATGCTTTCATCATCTCGATACACTTGTCGTCGAAATCCATCTGCACGCCGCCGACGCGGAAATTGCTGTAAGTCAGCCGGGATGCTGACGGCCTCTGGAGAATATCCAGCAGCATTTCACGATCATCGAATGCGTACATGATGGGAGTAAACGCCCCGAGGTCGAGGATATAGGCACCCCACCAGAGCAGGTGGGAGGTAAGACGGTTGAACTCGGTCATGATGACCCGCAGGTATTCCGCGCGTTCAGGCACCTCGATACCCATCAGTTTCTCGACTGCACCCACATAGGCCCAGTTCCAGGCCATTGCGTGACCATAATCCACGCGGCCCATGTTGGGGATGAATCCACCCCAGGTTTGTGTTTCGCCCATTTTTTCATGCATGCGGTGCAGGTAGCCCAATACGGGCTCGGCGCGGACGATGTATTCGCCATCGACCTCAATTACAATACGGAGCACACCGTGCGTTGACGGATGCTGCGGTCCCATATTGATAATCAGGGTCCCGTCCTGCTTCCCGGCCTCGAACTTCTGGGTGTAGAAATCACCCTTCATCTGGTCCAGATTTTGGTAAGCCGACATAAACTCTCAGTCCGGTTGTAAGACCGACCGGTTGCCCCGGCCTACGCGTCGGAGGCCTCCTCGGCCTCCGCTTCCGCAAACAATTCTTCTATTTCCTTATTACAGGAAATAACCTCACCAAGACTCAGGATGTCCTTGACGGACTTCCGCACTTTGGCAGTCTTGATGAGAGGATGGACGTCCACATCCTCGGCCGGCATCAAAAGCGGCACGAGATTGGGATTCCCCTCGAAGTTGACACCGTGGAAATCACGGGTTTCCCGTTCATGCCATTCCGCACCATGAAAAATCGGTGCAATGGACGGCACGGTCGGATTGTCCTTAGAGACAAAAACCCGGAGCGTCACACGCTCATCAATGGTCCAGCGGTTGAAATGGTAAAGCACCAAAAAACCCTCTTCGACGTCCAGAGCAAGGACATCTTCAAGGGAGTATTCGGCTTCGTACAATTTCCGGGCAGCATTCACTATCTGTCCGGGGGCCAGAAAGATCGACCAGACATGACCGGTCGTACTTTTGTCCTGTTTTGCCACACATTGTGTCGGGATACCTTCAAGCACTTGCAGCATGGATTAACCCTCCACTTCAGTGGCCACAGGCCACCAGCGCTTTCCGGTTATGATCCGCTGCAACTGGAAGAAGCCTTCAAGCAGCCCTTCCGGCCTGGGCGGACAACCCGGGACATACACGTCGACGGGAATAAGCGTATCCACGCCCTCGACGACATTGTAATTATCCTTGATCTTGAAGGGACCACCGGAAATGGCACAGTTGCCCATGGCGATGACCCACTTGGGTCCGGGCATCTGCTCATACAGCCTCACGACTGCCGGAGCCATCTTCTTTGTGACAGTCCCTGCGACGATCATGACGTCGGCCTGACGCGGTGACGGACGAAAAACCTCCGCCCCGAAACGGGCCATGTCAAACCTCGCCATACCGGTAGCCATCATTTCGATGGCGCAGCATGCGAGGCCGAACGTCATGGGCCACAGCGACATGGAGCGACAAACATCGAGAATTTCCTGCGCCAACTGAATGTTGACGAGCGGCGGATCCATATACTGGGCATCCGCCGTCAGGAATTCGCGTTGCACTACTGAATCCTGCGCGGCCATGTAAACACCCCCTTCGCCCAGAAATAGACGACGGAAAGAATGAGGAAGAAGAGGAAGATGAAAACCTTTACGAACGGCACCCAGCCCTCGGCGTCAATATACGCCGTGGACACGGGGAAGAGGTAAAGGACATCCACATCAAAGGCGAGAAAGATCAGAGCGTATACATAATATGATACACCCCACCTCGCCCAGGAGCTGCCATAGGGGACCATGCCGCACTCGTACGGCATTCCAACGTCCCCGCCCCGCGCCTGCGGAGCCAGCAGCTTGGCTAGAATCAAGGGCCCGAGAGCGAAAAGAAGCCCCGCGAGCAAAAAGAGAATCATTGCAAAATGCAGCCAGTTAAAAACCATACCCAGTCCTTTGGCCTAAGATTGCGAAAAATCTGGAAAGAATACTTTTTTTTCCAAGATTACCGACATCCATGCCCCGAAACAAGAACCAAGTCAAGTACATTGCCCTTTTTTTCGCGAAGTCTCATGCATGTAAGTTGCCAATTTATTTGGCACCAGTGACTTTCTTGAGAAAGTCCAGAGTTACCACTCCACACTTTGCACAACGTTGTCCCCGAGACGGTCACCCCATCGACAACCCATAAAAAAAGGCGCTTTGCCGAAGCAAAACGCCTATCATGAACAATCCAACATCAAATAAAAATTTATGTCGCTCCACAAACCGATTTGAATGTGCCGAACTTGTCGCCGCCTCTTTTCTTGGCCCCGTACATGGCGGCATCAGCCCGACTGATGAGTGTCACGCTGTCCTTGCCGTCGGTCGGATAATAACTGATCCCCACCGTAGCGCCGATCAATATCCGTTCATGCTCGATCTCGAACGGCTCATTCATGACGTCAATAAGACTTTTCGCCACGATCTCGGCCCCACTTTCATCATCTATATTGCTCAACAAAACACCGAATTCGTCACCGCCAAGACGGGCTAAGGTGTCGGACTCACGAATACGCCCCTCAAGACGCTTCGCGACCATCCGCAACAACTCGTCACCGACCGAATGTCCGTAGGTATCATTGACCTTCTTGAATTCGTTAAGATCAACAAACAGCACAGCAGCCAAAACATCATAGCGCTTGGCCGCAGCAAGGGCATGCTCAAGACGGTCAAAAAAGAGATGGCGATTTGGAATGCCGGTCAGGCTGTCCACCGTAGCGAGATGCTTGAGTTCCTGCTCTTGCCTTTTGCGTTTGCTGATATCCTCAAGCACTCCCTCGACAAGTTCCGTCCCTCCATCGGCTGACTGGACCAACCGGGAGCTCTCTGAACACCAGATGACCGAGCCATCCTTACGACGGGCGCGATATTCGAAATTCGAAACAAAACCATCACGCCGCAAAAGCTCAATATACTCCCGACGCTCACTCTCGTCACTCATGATTAGCTCACGGAGATTGCCGACGCCGATCATTTCTTCCGCGGAGTCGTAACCAAACAGTCGAACCATGGCTGGATTGATCTCCCGGAAAACGCCATCCACCGTACTCTGAAAAATGCCTTCAACCGCCCGCTCGAAAATGGAACGATACTTTTCCTCGGCATGACGAAGCGCTTTTTCCGATTGTTTCCGATGATCAATCTCCCGCTCAAGCAACAGCTTCTGCTGATTCATTTGAAGGAAAACCTGCACCTTGCTTTTGAGCGTCTGTACATCAACAGGACGGAAAAGATAATCCACAGCTCCGGTCTCATACCCCTGTCTGACGTTTTCATCGTCCTGAAAAATGGCGGTGATAAAGATGATGGGCACATGACGCCCGCGCTCCAGATCCTTGATCTGCAAGGCTGCTTCATAGCCGTTCATACCGGGCATTTGGATATCAAGAAGAATAAGGGCGAAGTCATTATTCCTGACCAGCTCAACGGCCTCGAGTCCACTCTTGGCCTGCACGACCTCACACCCATCCTGCCCGAGCATATGCTCAAGCAAGGCTAGATTTGTCTGAGAATCATCTACAATAAGAACTTTCTGTTTCTGGCCGGTCATAAACCTACCCCACTCAGGCCGATGCAACCGTTACTTTGGAAAGACAAACCGCACCGTCTTCACGCGGCTCTGCCCGTAATACAAAGTCAAATCGATCCAAATCCATACACAGTTCAAAATCACGTTCCGGAGCATACTCTTTTGATTCATCAAAGAATTTTTCAGCGCTATCAACGCTTGCAAGAAATTTCTTCAGAGTCTCAAAGCTGTTCGGATAGTCTTCCAATTCATTCTTTATATACATGGCACACATCATGTCTTCCTGTGCACGCATGCTCCCGCCGGTACCCATGGCAACCAAAGTCACGACCTCTGGCTGTTGTTCCCGGATATACTCAACGATGGCTCCGGCATTCACAAAGGAGCCGGTGATAACTTCATCAGCCTGCACGGCTCCGACCAATCCCTGCGTCCCGGCACTGGTCGTATGCACAACAGTCTTCCCGGAAAAATCAATCTCCTCAATTTCGGCAGGAGAATTTCCGTAATCAAACCCTTCAACCTTTATGCAATCCCGTTCACCCACGAGAATACCGGCATGGTCAGCGGCCAACTTTCGAGCGAGATCAATTTCCCCCACAGCGAAGTATTTTTCAACGCCGTTATCCACAGCATAGCATGCAACCGAAAATGCCCTGAAGACGTCAATGATGACAACCAACCCCTTGGCCTTTCGAGCACCCTCAATGCATTCGACAACATTAACAACCATTTATCGCAAACCATCCGTTGAAATTTTTTAAGCAAACTTGGCACGTCAAAAAAGCAGCGTCAACAACTTGAATCAAATACTTTTCCACATAATCTCATATTTGTACAAAAATCACGCTTAATCGTCATTCATCGCATATATTCAAAAAAACCAGCGTACCCAATTGACAAAACGATACTTTTTTTGCAACCCATTGGATATGAAAAAAAAACGCGTTCTCGTCACAGGCGGCTCCGGCTTTCTCGGCTCACACATATGCGAACGGCTTCTTGCCAAAGGGCATGAAGTCATCTGTGTGGACAATTTCTATACAGGCCGCAAGGATAACATCCTTCACCTGATGGATAACCCTTATTTCGAAATCATCCGCCACGACGTGACGTTTCCGCTCTACGTCGAAGTTGACGAGATCTACAATCTGGCCTGTCCGGCCTCCCCAATCCACTACCAGTTCGACCCGGTACAGACCACAAAAACATCCGTCCACGGTGCCATCAACATGCTTGGTCTTGCCAAGCGCATCAAAGCGAAAATTTTTCAGGCGTCCACCAGCGAAGTCTACGGCGACCCGGAAGTCCACCCGCAGACAGAAGATTACTGGGGCAACGTCAATCCCACGGGCATCCGTTCCTGCTACGACGAAGGAAAACGTTGCGCTGAGACCCTCTTTTTCGACTACAACCGCC
This sequence comes from uncultured Pseudodesulfovibrio sp., assembly GCF_963664965.1. Lineage (NCBI taxonomy): Bacteria > Pseudomonadati > Thermodesulfobacteriota > Desulfovibrionia > Desulfovibrionales > Desulfovibrionaceae > Pseudodesulfovibrio > uncultured Pseudodesulfovibrio sp. The sequence goes on from NZ_OY761823.1 coordinate 2,911,609, forward strand.
AGCACAACCTACGCATCAAGGTGGGACGCATCTTCAACACCTACGGCCCCCGCATGGCCATGGACGATGGCCGGGTCGTTTCCAACTTCATTGTACAGGCACTGCGCGGTGAAGACATTACGGTTTACGGCAAAGGTGAACAAACCCGGAGTTTCTGTTATGTAGACGACCTTGTCGACGGCATCATCCGTCTCACGGAAGAAACTCCCGACGAATTCACAGGCCCGATGAATCTCGGAAACCCTGATGAATTCACCATCCTCGAACTCGCCAAGGCAGTCACCGAACTGGTCAATTCCAAATCAAAAATCGTTTTCAAAGAACTGCCCGCTGACGATCCAATGCAACGCAAGCCGGACATCACCCTCGCCAAGAAAACACTCGGCTGGGAACCACGGGTCCCACTCCGCGACGGTTTAATCAAGACCGTGGAGTACTTCGACACATTATTGAAAAAACTTTAGAGACAGACAAAAGCTCATCCAAATATAAAGGATACGAGACAAAAAGGTTGGTCACAGGCAGTGTCAGACACCTGTCTTGCTGTTTTTCCTGTGACCAAGTGCGCGGTAGCCCATAAAAAAACTATCCGTTTGCCCGTCTCAAATCCTTCATCACTCTCTCCAAATCCAATCCGTAGCGCAGGGATACTTGTTCCACGGTATCAAAAAGGGCTTGGCAAAGCAGACATTCCCCAGCCCGCTCTCCCCATGCGTGAAAGACGGCTTCCGTCTCCGGAAACCGGCGCACTATATCAAGCAGCACCATATCCGGCGAGATATCCTGCTCATGTCTGGTCATTCTTTCATGGCTCGTGACAAGGCCGCAGGAATATGAGGTATCAAATCGCGAATCTGGGAACTGGGTACGGGATTGGCGAGCTGTCCTGCATAACGATTGGCCTGAGCTGCGACACGAGCGGCTTCTGGCACAGACAGACCGTACTCGATCAAGGCACATGCCATGCCCGTAACCGTATCTCCAGTGCCGCCCATGGCTTCCATGGCCTCCTCGGACGGACCGGTCACGCTGAACAGTTCACCAGACCTGTCCGCAATGACATCCACACTTCCCTTGACCAGCAGGCAGGCTGCCGCGTTGCTGTGAACATAAGCCCGTTCAATCAAATCAGGCAGCCGACTGTCGTCCTGTAAAATGAATCCTCTGGTGTAAAACGGATGAGGTGCCGTCTCATCGGCGAGAAAAGCCAGCTCTCCGGCATCTGGAGTAAACAGGTCATAAGCCGTGGCTTCACCGCTCATCTTGGCCGCGTACATGAACCCGGCATCCGCAATGAGTTTTGGCTTGGAATGCATCTCCTGTACGATGAGCAAGACCTTGTTGTGCCAATCCACATCCGGCTGAAGGTAATGAAAGGCAAGTGTGCTCAATTTCCGTTTCGGCAGGACGTCAACCAGATGGGCATACAGTCCTCGACTCCCCTTGCCCAGCCCTTCATCCCCCACAAGAAAAGCATGGGGCAAAGGAATGCCCAGATGAAAACACGCTTGTGCCGTTGCCCCCAAAAGGGCCGGGGTGCCGCGGTCAGGAGCAATGATACGATCATCCACCCGCAGGGAATTATCCACCAGCTCGACCGGGGCATCAAGAATGGGAACACTCAGATCGGGAACGGTACCTACTATCGCGAGCATTGGCGCAGTATCTCCTGATAGGCGAGATCAAGGGCGTAGCCACACAAGGTATGTCCGATGCTACGCGGGGCGGGAGCATCATCCAGAGTATACCCAATCAAACGAGTGGCGATATACGGTACGTCCGGACACCCTCCACCCGACACATTCACGATGGTTCGAGTGGCCTTCTCCACAGTGATCTTCATGTTGGCCGCACGCACCATGAGATAATCACCGAAATCCTTTGTCTGAAACAGATCCACGGGCAAAAGCAAAGGACCGGTCACAGGAACGCTCTCCAAGGGAGGAATGCCAGCTTCTTCTAGACTACGCAAAATGTTCAATTTCTCAATGAGCGGGAATTCCACCACCAGATCGCACCCCTTCTGGATTTCCGGAGGTGGTCCCATGACCTTGATATCCCACCCGTCTGCCTTGAGAATCTTTTCCGCCCGAATCACTTCACTGGTATGATCAAAGACAAGAAGCCCCCGACTCACCCGCGAGCCAGTCGCAGGTGAGGGGGGGCTTTTTCTGAACAGATTCAAAAAGGACAAGGCTAGTCTCCGGCCAATCTCAAACGATATTCGCCAGTGTCTTCCTCATCGATGGACTCAACAGCCCATCCTTTGCCCTGCACTGCGCGGGAAATGTTTTCCTTTGCAGCGTCAGTATCCACCAGAACTTCGAGTTTTCCCGTTCCCATGGCTTCGATTTTTTCCAAAGTATCCAGAACCGGCTGGGGGCAGGAAAGCCCTCGTTCGTCTATGACTTCACTCATGATATTGCTCCTTATGCCTTTTTACGCATTGTAAAACCGATGAACAGGCAGACTGCCAACCCGATGAACACGGCGGCTATGCCGTGTGGGCCAACGCCCTTGGGGGAACTGGCCAGACCGAAGTTATGTGCAAAGCCGGCTCCAACGATCATACCGAACACAAACACTGCGGCATCGCCGTCACCTTCACCAGCCATGAAAAGCTGACGTCCGGGACAACCACCGGCAAGGGCAAAGCACAAGCCAGCCAAAAGCATTCCGGCGAAGTTCCAAATGGCCTGAGAATGCGCCACGGGCTGATGCTCAAATCCCATATTGAACTGGCCAAGAGCAAGATTCATTGCAAAAGCGGCTACGAGCAGAGCGATAACGCCAATCAACAGATGCATTTGCTTGAACAGGATCAGGTCACGAAATGCGCCCATGGTGCAGAAACGGCTGCGCTGGGCAATAGCACCAACCAACAGACCGACGCCCAAGGAAACCAGAAGAGGCGCATGCATGGCTCCAGGGCCCTTGAGGCTGTAGAACAACACACCCGATTTGGCCTGACCGTCTATCTGGGGATAAATAAGCATGAGAAGCAGAAGCCCGATCATGACCAACGGCATGAGAAGGCCGACCGAAGTATAGGTCTTCTGGCTGCGTCCCAGATTATAGCCCTTACGGAAAAACAACGTGCCGATCCAAATACCGGCGATGAGTCCGGCCAGTCCGATGACGGCATTCAGGTCACCACCGGCCAACCGAAGCAGCGCACGCCACGGGCATCCGAGGAAGACCAGTGCGCCGATCATGGCGAACACGCCGAGAATGAAACGGACGATGGGAGCTGATCCTGCCCTTGGCCTGAAATCTCGTCCGATAAAAGCAGCTATCATCGCACCGAGTACGAACCCGATAATTTCAGGGCGCATGTACTGGACCACGCCTGCCCTGTGCAGGCCGACCGCTCCGGCTATGTCGCGCTCAAAACAGGCCACGCAGATTCCCATGTTACCGGGGTTACCCAGATACTGTAGTAAAGCCGCGAAGATACCGATTATCAATCCAACGGCAACTATGCCTTTTCGTGTGGCAAAAAAATTGTTCATTTCCTCACTCCATATTGTTGACCTTCATTTTCGGCAACACGCCCCCGTATTGCCGCATCAAGAACATAGCCAGAAGCCACTGCGCGGACCAATCGTTTTTTTTGACAAATATCAATGTACGACATAGAGGATATCTATAGATTAAAGTCTTTCCATTGTTTTGACACCAACTTTTACTCAACAAAAACTGGAAGTGACAATGGTAAGAACGTTAACGAACTCAGGTGATTGACTGAATAAATCAAAAAAGGCCGGATGTGACATCCGGCCTTTCACAAAAACTCAACTTTCCAAAATTCTCCATAATCGAGGAGCCAAGGCCTCAACACTATATTCATCACGTATCTTGCGATAGGCAGCCGCAACCATGGTCTGACGCAACGATTCGTCTTCCAGAAGCCGTAGAATACAGCGTTTCCAGTCAGCCTCACTTCGCACCAGAAAACCGTCAATTCCATGATCGACAATCTCGGCGGCACTGCCTATTCCGGTCGCGACAACGGCGACACCGGACGCCATGTACCGCAACACGTCGATCCCGCTGACCGCTTTTGTCCACTCATTTGCATCCAGAGGCACCAACCCCACATCCATAGTCTGCAACTGCTCCAGTTCCCGTTCCTCCGACCAGGTAGACCAAAAAACGTATTCCTGTCCCGGCCCTGCATACGGTCTGCCGGAGACTACGGAAAACTGAAAGGAACCGGCCTCGGAAACCAACGAACCGAGCGCACATCTCAATTGCTCCGGTTCGGCACGATCACCGATCCAGCCGACAACCGGCATATCGCTTTTATGCTCACCGGAACGCAGGACGTAAGCTTCGGTATCAACGGCCGTGGGAAGAACATGAACATCATTCTGCCACGATGCGATTCTGTCAGCCAGCACCCGATTGTCCACAATGCACGAATCAGCGGCACGGCACAGTCGCTCAAACCGCCAGACAACTTTTGAAAGCCCCATGGAACAGCCCAGCCTGCCGACATCCCCCGGCAGCATCCATACCGGATCGGAAAAATCATATATCAACCGGTCACATGCCCTCTTAACGGCTTGCAACTCAAGGGTGGACAATAGTTCCCTGTGGACAACGTAAACATCTGCCTTCGGAAGACGGCTGAAGAACACGCAACGCCCCAGAAATGAAAGCGGCACGGCTTTCCATGAGACATCCATTCCTCGCGCACGAGCATGCTCGACAAACGGAATCACTCTGAAGCGGACGTGAGAACGCTGCGTCCCGGACGGGACGAGAAACATGACTTTCATATTTGCATCAGCAAACGGATTGCTCGATCATTTCAATATAAGGCTCCAAGCCGGACGACACGTCCTCAGGCCATTCAAAAGGCGCAGGGCTGGCTTCTTCAGACACGCGAAACATGATTTCCGCCAAGGCAGGCACATCCGCCGGATCATCAAAGACCCACTTCTCCGGCAGGAAAAAAGCACTGCCATTCAAGTTGCTCGACACCACCCTGCAACCGCAGGCCAAGGCCTCAAGAACGGCGTTGGAACAGGCGTCATAAAACGTCGCCAGAACAAACACGTCCGCCCTGCGATAAAAACTGGGCATGTCGTCGACTTTCCCGAAAAACCGGACACGATTTTCAACGCCCAACTGTTTCGCAAGACGTTGATATTTCCCCGGCTTGCGACCACCGGCCACATGCAGCACGAAATTTTCCGGCAGCCGGGTCAACGATTCAATCAGATAGCGGACACCCTTGAGCGCAAAATTGGTTGCGGCAGTCGCAAGAACGACCTGCTCAGCTCCGACACCGGCCTCGGAACGCAGCCGCTGTCGTTCCTCCTCGGAAACCGGCGAAAAACGACTGAGATCAGGACGATTGTATACAACGTCGATATCTTCGCACTTCAGGTGCGGATGAGCCTGAACAGTCCAGTCGCGCACGCGATGGGACACGGCGACGATCCGCTTTGTGCGGCGCATGCGTATATCATCAAGGATATGTATAGCCCAGTTTACGGGGGAGATACGGCGACGAAACATCTTGAAGCTACGGGCAAAACCTTTCGGCCAAGCACGTTTGGAAAGCTGCCAGAAAAGAGAAATCGAACCGCCGCCAAGCCGGAGAATGTCCTGATTGGCAGTATTCCCCATGCCGAACACGAGATCGTAATCGCCCTTCTTCCGCATGCGCTCGGACATGAAAGCGAACCACAACGTCTTGATAAGACGCATTCCTCCGAAACGGCCGACGACAACGGGATTGACGCCCGCAGGCGGCTCCCCTTCACATCGGGCGCATATGAAATCAACAGAATGTCCGCGGGCAGCCAGGGCCTCGCTCAGCCTCCAGGCAAAGGACTCCGCCCCGCCATACCGGCTCAAACGCGGCATAACGACCGCAATTCGCGCTTTTTTATCATGTGTAGCCATAGGGTTATCCTTGTGAACCATATTTCGAAGTTTGACAAGATGCACATGGTTGCCGAAGCAGGGGAAGACGGGTATGTGTCCGAAAAACAACGTCCTGAGGAGTTTCATGTTTTTTCTAACCCCCACCCTTGACCTCAAACTATTCCTGCTCGTTAATCAGGAATGGCGCAATGGCCTGTTCGACATCATCATGCCGATCCTTTCATCCATGTCCGTCCTTCTGGTTGCCATTGCCCTGTGCATCATCGTTGCCGTCATCAAGGGCGGCAAAAAGCAGATCATTTTCTTCCTCATCCTTCTGGCAGGGATGGGGCTGTCGGATTTCACCACCAACATCGTGAAAAAGCAGGTCAACCGAGCCCGACCACACAATGTCGTTCCGGGCACCCACCACCAGCTGCACGGCTACTGGCAGCAACTCCCCAAAGACTTCGTCCAGACCCAACCGGGCGGCACGTCCTACCCTTCCGGGCACAGCGCCAACACCATGTGTCTTGCCGTTCTGGCAATGCTCATCTGGCCAGCACTCAAGAAATGGCCTTTGCTCCTGCCTGTTCTGGTAGGGTATTCCCGCCTGTATCTGGGAAAGCATTATCCCACGGATGTCATCGGAGGATGGCTGATGGGGGTTGTTGTCGCGACAGCAGTCTGGCTTATCTGGAAATACGCTCTCAGCCAGCGAATCTTCCCGAAAGATCAGTCTTCCTGATCCTCAAAGAAGACACCCGCCTCGGCGGCTTCGGCTTTGTAGCTGCGATACACTGCCATGCCGATCCAGATGGATACCGCGAACAGTACCACGCCCATGCCGATGGAAAGGACGATGCCGGTCGTGGACTCTTTCTGCATGCCTGCGCCGAAAAGAGCAAAAATGAAATTCTGCGGGATATAGCCGATGGTCGAGCCAAGTATAAACGGCATGAGAGGAATCGCACTGATGCCTGCGGCCAGATTGGTCAGTACGTTACTGCCAAGCGGGAAAAAACGAATGGCAAGCGCGGTCTTGAACGGCTTGTGACGCAGGAATCCGTCAAAACGCATTATACGCCGTCCCATCAGCCGTGAAATGAAATCACGTCCGCCCCAGCGAGCGAAACCAGCCGCCAACGCACAACCAAGCCCGGTTCCCAAGGTGGCAAGCGCCGTACCGCTGACCGCTCCAAAAGCAAAGCCGCCCATGAAGGCGACAAGCTGACGCGGCAGGCCGACCGCCGTGAAAACGGCACCGACTCCGAGAAAAATGAATATGGACAGAGGGCCGGAACCGAGAACATGCTCACTGAACCACTGGGTATCCTTGAGCATGTCATTCACGCCCGTCATCCGGGCGAGATACACGGCAAGCCCGAGTCCGGCCAACATGATGAGACCCTTGACTGCGGCCTTGAGGCCTTTGTTGTCCTTGCTTTTATTTGTCATGTCCGACTTTCTGTATTCGATAATAAAAAACGATCAGGCAACCCTGCCCCAGAAAAAAAAGCGGATCACGCTGCATCACGGCATATGCGAGACCGGCCAGAGCTGAACTAAAAAGAACGGCAGCAGCACTGCGTGCCACGGGTTGTACCTCTTTCCGGCGAATCCGTACAATGCAAAATCGCACGAAGAAGCCCCCCTGAACACATACCGTGAGGGCCAAAAGCCACCAGAAGGCGGGCAACTGCATGGATTACTTCTTTTCCTTCACCGAATAGCCGATGTGCCTCTTAATAAGCCACTGCACGCCGATAAGGTCATAGATTCCAGCCATGGCGCGATCAAGCGTGCCATACTTGGACACACCGCTGAACCGCTCACGATGATTGACTTTGACTTCCTTGATCCGAGCACCCTGCACCTTCATGAGAATGGGGAAATAGCGGTGCATGTTCTTGAAACGGGGAAGCCGCATGAGCATGTCCCGCCGCATGACCTTGAGCGAACATCCGGTATCGCGCACGCCGTCATCCACAATGAAATCACGGATGGCATTGGCAATCTTCGAAGAAATTCTTTTTATGAAGGTATCCCGGCGCTTGGCCCGCCAGCCGATAACCATTTCGCATTCATCCCCGAACAGTTCGAGCATGGCCGGAATATCGGCCGGATCGTTCTGCAAATCGGAATCCATGGTTATGATGATATCGGAATCGGCAGCGTCAAATCCGGCACAAAAAGCCGCAGACTGCCCCCGATTGTCGGCAAAGGCCACATATCTGACTTCGTCATGGGCCTCGGCCAGTTTCTGTATGATGGAGAGGCTCGCATCAGTGCTGGTGTCATCCACGAATACGGCTTCCCAAGGTCTGCCGGTGGAATCTGCGGCACGCTTGAGTTCGGAAAACAGTGTTTCCAGATTATCCTGCTCATTGAAAACCGGCAGCACCACGGAGAATTTATCTGCATTGCTCATAGGCGAAATGAATTACGGAATTTAATGGATAATGTAAACAGCCAACAAAAGCCCCTCTGCCGCCATACTTACCAGACTCATGAGTGATGGTCTCCTCTGTTTTTTGAAATAATGCAAATTAGTTGTTGACAAAATCAGCCCCCACACCTAGAACCTCTTTCTCACGTGACGCGGGGTGGAGCAGTTGGTAGCTCGTCGGGCTCATAACCCGAAGGTCAGAGGTTCAAGTCCTCTCCCCGCTACCAAGAAAATCAGCCGGTTACATCTGAATGGATGTAGCCGGTTTTTTTGTTTTCAACCTTCCCCACCTTGAATCAATTTCACCGGCTTCAGTATTCCCCCTCCTTGAGCCACTTCCCAAATCGTGTAATAGTGAGCACAATCCACAAAAGACTAATACTTGCAGGCGACACCAAGTTCGCCTGAAACGAAAACACGCACGAAGACAGCAGAATCGGAGGCTCCCCTGTGAAGACACGTCTCATGGATGTCAACCTCCTGGATGTTTTATCCGAACCCGACCTTGCCGAACTACGCAACAATTTCAACACGCGCACCTATCCCGGCGGGACCATCATCTTCGGCCCTCATCACAGTGAAAACCTTGTCTTCATTGTGGCTCAGGGAAAAGCGCGCCTTTATCTTTCGTACGGCGAGAAGGACTTCACCCTTTCCATTCTGACACCGGGGGACATCTACACCACTCACACCAGTGCCACGGTCGAAGCTCTGGACGACATGGAGATACTTGTCATTCCCACCGACCGCCTTGCCGCCCTGCTCTCCGACCATCCGATCCTGACAAGAACCATGGTCCATGTGCTTGGCGACATCCTGCACAGCGCCTTTGACATCATTAACTCACTCGCCTTCAAGGATATTCCGCGAAGGATAACCGAGCTTCTTCTGGCAACAGCCCGCGAAAACGGTAAAGAAACCGAAGAAGGAATCTCCATCCGGCTTTCCCTGACAACCCAGCACATAGCCTCTATCGTGGGTTCATCCAGACAAAGCGTTTCGGAAACCATCTCGAAACTGGAAAAGGACGGACTCATAATAAGGCAGGGACGCGGCGCCTTCCTCATCCCGGACATACAATCTCTCGAAAGCATTACTTCACTTTCAAGTTAATTTTTTTTCCGCTTTGTCGGCTAGCCGACAGACACACCTTTTACGGCGTGCTATTCATTTGCATACCAGCATATCCAGCGCTGGCAACCCCTGTGTTTCAACCCAAACAACAAGGAGTATGTCATGGCAAAGAAGCCCCCCGCCAACCCTGAAGAACTATCCATCTGGCCCGACGCGCACCAAATGATAGAAAAAGCGCGCAAGGAAGGGATTGAAACCGTCTGGGACCGTCTGGACGAGCAAACCCCGTCCTGCAAATTCTGCGAACAGGGTTTGACATGTCAAAAATGCTCAATGGGGCCCTGCCGCATCACTCCCGGCAAGGAAAAACGCCAGCGCGGCGTATGTGGAGCCGATGCCGACCTGACTGTCGCCAGAAACTTCGGTCGTTTCGTGGCAGGTGGTGCAGCCGCACACTCGGACCATGGCCGTGATCTGGTCGAGACTCTGAGGGCCATCGGCAAAGGGGAAACCCAGGACTACCAGATCCGGGATGGAGAAAAACTCCGCCGGATCGCCGAAGAAATCGGTTTATCGACAGAAGGCAAAGACGACAAAGCCCTTGCTCTGGAAGTTTCCGAAGCCTTTATCGACGACTTCGGATTCCGTACGGAGCACATCAGCTTCGAAGGACGCGTCCCCCCGAAACGTCAGGAATCATGGAAACAGCTCGGCGTCACCCCGCGCGGCGTTGACCGCGACATCGTGGAAATGATGCACCGCACCCACATGGGCGTAGACTCCGAACCCAACAGCATCTGTCTGCACGCAGCCCGCGTCTCCCTCTCCGACGGATGGGGCGGCTCCATGATCGCCACGGAACTGTCGGACATCATCTTCGGCACACCGACTCCCAACACCTCGGAAACCAACCTCGCCGTACTCAAGGAAGATCAGGTCAACATTCTGGTTCACGGCCACAGCCCGATTGTCTCCGAGATGATACTCGCAGCCGCACGCAACCCCGAAATGATCGAACAGGCCAAGGCTGCCGGAGCAAAGGGAATCAATGTCGCAGGCCTCTGCTGCACCGGTAACGAGGTGCTCATGCGCCAAGGCATCCCTCTGGCGGGCAACCACCTCATGACCGAGCTGGCCATCATAACCGGGGCCGTCGACCTCATCGTCGTGGACTATCAATGTATCATGCCTTCCCTGACGACCGTTGCGAACTGTTTCCAGACCCGCTTCGTGTCCACGTCGGAGAAGGCCCGCTTCAGCGGCGGCGAACATGTCGAACTCAACGTCAAGAATGCGGCAACCAAATCCCTTGAACTGGTTGCCAAGGCCATCGAAGCCTACGGCGAACGCGACCAGTCCCGTGTGGATATCCCGGGCGAACCGGTCAAGCTCATGTCCGGTTTTTCCAACGAGACCATCCTTTCGGCACTGGGCGGTACGCCCGATCCCCTGCTGGACGCCATCAAGGCGGGCAAGGTTCGTGGAGCCGTCGGCATCGTCGGCTGCAACAACCCACGCCTGAAGCACGACTATGTACACACGGAACTGTGCAAGGAACTCATCAAACGAGACATTCTCGTACTGGTGACAGGCTGTGCGACAGTTGCCATGGGCAAGGCAGGTCTCATGGTTCCCGAATCCGCCGCAATGGCGGGCGAAGGGTTGCGATCGGTCTGTGAGTCCTTGGGCATTCCGCCCGTTCTGCATGTGGGCAGTTGCGTGGACAACTCGCGTATCCTCCACCTCTGCGGCGTTCTGGCAAATGCACTGGGCGTGGATATCTCCGACCTGCCGGTCGCGGCAAGCGCCCCGGAATGGCACTCGGAAAAAGCCGTATCCATCGGCCTCTACGCCGTTTGCAGCGGGATATACACCCATCTGGGCCTTCCTCCGCACATCACCGGCAGTGAATTGGTAACCAACCTTGCCCTGTCCGGCCTGGAAGACTTGGTCGGCGCAGCTTTCGCTGTCGAACCGGACCCGCTCAAGGCGGCAGAACTCATCGACCAACGCATCTCGACAAAACGTCAGGCGCTTGGATTGACCCCGTAAACCGTCACGAAAAAATACGAGGGGATGCTCGTCATCCCCTCATACAATGCACGGAGTATCACATGAAAATAGCCATTGCCGGTAAAGGTGGGGTCGGAAAGACATCCACTTCTGCATGGCTGGCCGACTATCTGGCACGACAGGGAAAGAAGGTTTTCCTTGTTGACGCAGATACGGCCCTGTCTCTGGGGCAGGCCTCCGGACTTACAAAGGACGCACTGCCCATACCGCTTATCCAGCGGCAGGATCTGGTCAAGGAACGCATCGGGTCGGGATTCCTGAACCTCAACCCTGATGTGGAAGACCTGCCCGAGGCCTTGGGGGTGGATCTTGAAATAGATGGCCCCATTGAAAAGGAAGGCGGCTTCAAACGTCTGCTGGTCATGGGATCGGTGGCTCAGGCCGGAGGCGGATGTGCCTGCGCGGCCAACTCGCTGCTCAAGGCACTGCTGGCCCATCTGGTCCTGGAACGGGACGAATGGGTCATTGTCGATCTCGAAGCCGGAGTCGAGCATCTTGGTCGCGGCGTCGTCTCAAGTGTCGACGGTCTGCTCGTTGTCAGCGAACCGTCCAGGCGAGGTCTCGAAACCGCAGCCGACATCGCCCGTCTGGCCTCGGACCTTGGATTGACCAAGCAGGCACTGGTCCTCAATCGCTTCAACGGCAACGGTACATCAATCGACATCCCACATCTGCCGCCCATAGCCGGTTCCATGCCGGTGCTCGACTCGCTGGTCGAACGCCAACTGGAATCGACATCGGTGATGGGACTTGAGGAGCAGGAAAAACTGGACCGTCTATGCTCGGAGATATTGGAAAAGCTGGCTGCATAAAGACCAGCTTCAAATCAAAATCAAGAAGGGACAGAAGCATACGCCTCTGTCCCTTTTTCGTGAATAATCAACGACTGGCTAGATCAATTTGAAGAGCATCCTCACCCCAAGGCCGAGAATGCAGACTGCGAGGAGCCGCTTGACCGTAGCAGGCGAAAGGCGGGACTGCATCACATAGGCACCGAGATATCCTCCCGCACTGGCGGCCAGACCGACAGGAAGCGCCACTGCGGGATTGAAATGTCCCATGCTCCAATAGGCGACAAACCCTGTCAGCGAAGAGAAAGGCACGACAAACGCTGTAACTGCGGCGATCTTCTTGGGGTTGAATCCAAGCAACATCATGGCCGGAGCAATGAACCCTCCGCCTCCGACGCCAAGTAAGCCTGAAATGAATCCGGCAATGGCCCCGATTCCCCCAAGCTGAACAACCGGACGATCATTGCGGAACTGATCCTTATACTTGCCGCCTTTGAAAAACAGCATCATGTTGCTGGAAAACAGCAGAAAACAGACAAACAGGCCCAGTACCACCTTCTCCGGAATGAAGGTCGAAGCATACGCCCCCAATGGAGCAAACAACACCGACCCGAGGATAATCGGAAGGCCCAAGGTAAAATCAAGTTTACCCTGCCGTATATTCGAAAGGCTGGAACCGAGCAGGCTGACAGTGTTGACAAAAAGACCGGTGGGCTTGGCCTCATTGAAGGGAACACCGAACCAATGCATGACCGGAACAAGGACAATGGCAGACCCGACGCCTCCCAAGGCAAAAACAAAACTCAACCCGAAAGCAAGGGCTGAGAGCACATACACATCCATCAAAATCACTCCTGTAAAAAAAGCCTGTAAAATCGCCCGACCATTTCTCCCGTTGCCCTCTATTTGGCGAATACGCCAAGCGTTTTTCCATGTCAACACACCTCTTCAATTCTTCATGTATTCACGGATATTTCAGAAAAATATTTTTTAGTTGTTGACAAAGTCAGCCGCCAAACCTAGAACCTTCTTCTCACGTGTCGCGGGGTGGAGCAGTTGGTAGCTCGTCGGGCTCATAACCCGAAGGCCAGAGGTTCAAGTCCTCTCCCCGCTACCAAAGAAAGAACAGGGACTTAGGTTATAAACCTAAGTCCCTTTTTCATTGTCTTCGGGACAAAAATTCATCAGGCAACCGGGGCACGAAACAGCATCAGATACTGGTTTCCCAGATAATGAAGTTCTGATTCAGCAAACCCGACTTCCAGTGCCAAGGCTTCGAATTCCTCAGGGGCAACTCTAGCCTTGAGCGGCGGCCCATATGAAATATCTTTCATGGAAAACTCGATCACCGCAAACACCCCTCCGGGCTTCAGCAATCGACGCACTTTCTTGAAAACATGAACTCCGTACTTTTCAAGATCAAGCAGGTACAGCGCAGTCGCCGCCATGCAGGAATCAAAGGCAACCTCCCCCACATCAAGACGCTCAGTCATGTCTGCTGCCATGGTTCGTACATTTCCAACACCATGTATCTTGAGCCATTTGGCAAGGTCATCGGTGATATAATCGTATTTATCGACCGCGAGCACGACACCATCATCCCCGACGATTTCAGAGGCATGCAGTGAATAATCCCCGCGCCCGCATCCTAGATCAAGGAAGGCATGCCCCGGCAGCAATCCTATTTTATCAAACACAAATCCGGAATTCTGCTCCACATAACTTGTCGGACCGTGCCGCATTTCATCATTTTCAGCGGAGTTAATATCATGATTGCGCGCCTTCATTTCGTCGAATCCCCACAAAAACCATCGTCATTTTTCTCAAAAAACTCCCCCGGATTCCATAAAAAACGGTCAAAATCGATTCGATCAGAAAGATCAAACTCGACTCCTTCGCCCACAAGAAGCTCTTTTTGTTCTTCATACCCATAACCGGGTTTAAGCGATATCCGACCTTCCCGATTCACGACACGCTGCCAAGGCAGCCCTTCCCTGCGTGAACATGTATGCAAAACACGGACGACCTGCCTTGCGGCTCGGGCACTGCCTGCCAGACGTGCGACGCCACCATACGTAGCAACCCGACCTTCCGGAATTGCTCGGACGACCTCTATGACCTTCAAGGTAAACGGCTGTTTCTCCAAACTAAAAATCTCCAATCACTTGCAACAGGTTCATCAGGCACACCATTCTATCCAACACTCTCCTAGCCCCGTCAACACCACCGCCCCACACTTCAATCACTCCTGTCAGCCCAAACTCGCAACTCCCCTTGACGATTCGACACTCACCCCATATACATACCATACGGTATGGTATGGAAAGGAGCAGCCATGGAAAAACCAACACGACAGCGAAAATCGAAAACAGATCTATTGAAACGAGGCTTGGAAATCCTTGCCGGACAAGGCGTTGAGGGAGTGACCATTGACGCCTTGTGTACCGGATTGGGGGTAACCAAGGGATCGTTCTATCACCACTTCAAAAGCCGGGATCAATTTCATGCGTCACTGCTGGAGTTCTGGATGGAGGAACACACCGAGCGCAAGAAAGCTCTGGCAGACGAGGAAGGAACCCCGGAACAACGGTATGTGCGAATCGTGGAATATGCCACCACCCTGCCCCACGAGCTGGAAAAAAACATTCGCGCATGGGCCATGCGTAATACGTTGGCAGCGGACTATCTGGCCAAAGTGGACGGTTCACGCATTGCATACCTTGAATGGCTGCTGAAAGACATCCTGCAAGACGAAACGCAAGCCCGACCAATGGCGACGATTGTCCTCTCAACAATGATTGGTTCCCGTCTTTTGTCCCCCCCGATACTCGGCGACGCAAGGCGAGAACTGCTGGGCCAACTCCACACATTGATGGGCATTCAACTTCCAAGTGCCACCAACAGCCAAAAAGGAGCGGAACAATGAAATACTGGAAAGAAGCTCTGGACCTGATTCATCGCGTTCCTTCCCTATCCATAGGGACGACGGACAAGGACGGTTCTCCGCGGGTAACCCCCATCGGATCGCTCTTTTTGACTGAGGAAGGAAAGGGATTTTATTTCGAAAAACTGCCTCAGGGGTTGCGTGAAAACCTGGATCGTGACGGCAGGTTCTTCATCCTCGCAGTGCGTGGCGGCATGTTGTTCTGGATAAAATCATTATTCGCAGGAAAATTCAGCGTATTTCCCGCCTTGACCATGACAGGCAAAGCAGGGCCACGCCGTCAATGTACCCCGGAAGAAAGAAAATATTTTGAATCCCGTTTCGGTAAATTCAAAGGGACCAAAGGCTACGATATCTTATGGAAAGACATGCAGATGGTGCGGGAGCTGAACTTTGACAAGATCGAACCGTCCAACCTGAGTTCAATGACCAGTGGACTTATGAAGTAGATATCTCGCAAGGCAGACGTACTGCTTCATTTCATAGTACGAACAAAAAAGAGCGTTCGGGGCAGTCCGAACGCTCTTCATTGTTATGATCGCAGAAAATCAGGCGTGCAATACAACCATTCATGGTCCATTTTCCTGACGGAATGGCCAAAATAATTTCTATCACCTTCAGGGAGAATGACGACTTTGCCATTTCCCTCACCTATTTTGCAGCACACAAATTCTTGAGTATTTCCGAGACCTTTTCCATAATCCACGCTTCCGCTTCTGACAAAACCTTTTCCTTTTGCCAGACAAAGAAAAAAGTATTCGTAAAGCCGCATTCTCCGAGCGACATGGGTAATTCAACCATGGTCCCCCGTTTCAAATCACCCGCCACCTGATAACGGGCGCACGCTCCCCACGCCAAGCCTTTCCGAATGATTTCGCGAATGAGCCGGCTGTCTTCGCACTGCCAGATTCGCTCCCCGAGCCGAAATTCCTGCGGCAGCCTATTACCTTCACGGCTCACCGCCAAAATCTGCCGATGCCGCCACACATCGTTACGCGTAATCGATTCAAGCCGAGCGAGGGGGTGACCGGGGGCTGCCACCCCGCAGAAATCCGTCTGTGCCAGCACCTGCCACGCGCACCCCGCAGGCGGTTCCGAATTGCAGGGCATCTCAACCCCGACATCCACACGGCCTGCGGCGACAAGTCCGGCCACATCGCCCATGGCACCCCAGAAAATATCAACCTCCATAGCCGGATATTTCGCAGCAAAACCCTCAAGTACTTCAGCCATGACCATCGGCGGCAATAGTTCATCGACCGCCACGCGAACTAGAATCTGCTCTTCCCCCATGATGCGGGCCGCCTCATCCGTCAATTCAAGCCCATGGCGAAGCATCTCCTGAATGCGCGGCAGCAGAGAATCTCCGGCCGGTGTCAGCTTCGGATATTTTCCCGATCGGTCGAACAACTCGACGCCAAGATCCGTCTCAAGATTCGCTATGGTCGTGCTCACCCGGCTTTGGGCATTCCCAAGCCTCCGGGCCGCCTCTGAAAACGACCCGGCCTCAACAACAGCAATAAAAACTTCCAAGTGTTCCAAAGAAAATCGCATACGGCTCCAATCCATCTGATTTAAAGATGGGTTCCAACTTTATCAAACAGCAAAGAAGATTAAAAGAGTGCCTTCGGTACATCCAAAAAACGAATCAACTACAACAAATCGGAGGAAATACTCTTGGAAACAACCATGCGAACCACAAAAGACCGGATACGACACACACTGCTTTTCGAGCTATTCATACTCACGATGCTCGTCCCTGGCCTTTCGTGGCTGCTGAACAAACCCATGCATACGATGGGCGGTCTAAGTCTGTGCATGGGACTCCTCGCCATGTCCATAAACTACGTTTACAATTATGCATTCGACCATGCTCTCAAATGCCTCGGAAAGCCGGTTTACGAACGGAGCGCGGCCTTGCGGGGACTTCATGCCGTGCTCTTCGAAGTCATCCTCTTCGCAATATCCGCCCCTGCCATAATGTATGTCCTCGACTACACATTCATGCAGGCCCTGCTTCTGGACATCGGTTTCTTAATTGCAGTCCCGATCTATGCGTTCTTTTTCAACATCATTTATGATCGAATTTTCCCCATACCCGCGCCCTCTGCAGAGACCGTTACAAGCTAAAAACGAATCGATAAAACGACAAAAAAAAGAGCGTCCGGAGTACTCCGAACGCTCTTTTTTGTTCCGATAAAATACGGCTAATCCATCAATCCGACCTTACTGAGGAAGTCTCGCAGACGGGGATGCTTCGGATTGGCGAAGAATTCCTCCGGCTCGTTTTCCTCCTGAATGACACCTTCGTCAATAAAGATCACTCGATCGGCAACGGCCTTGGCAAAGCCCATTTCGTGCGTCACGACGACCATGGTCATACCCTCGAGGGCAAGTTGCTTCATGACTTCCAGCACCTCTCCGACAAGCTCGGGATCAAGAGCCGATGTCGGTTCGTCAAAGAGCATGGCCTTGGGCTGAAGGCACAGGGAGCGGGCAATGGCGACACGCTGTTTCTGTCCGCCGGAAAGCTGCTCCGGATAATTGCCTGCCTTGTCGGCCAAGCCCACTTTTTCAAGCAGGCGCATGCCCATTTCGTTGGCCTCGGAGCGCGATACACCACGTACCAGCACGGCCCCCATGGTCACATTGTCCAGCACGGTCTTGTGCGGGAAAAGATTGAACTGCTGAAAGACCATGCCCGCCTCGGTGCGGACAAGGTTGATATCCGTCTTTGGGTTCATGATGTCCATGCCGTCCACGATAATCGTGCCGGCTGTCGGCTCTTCCAGCTTGTTGATGCAGCGCAGCACAGTGGACTTTCCTGAACCGGACGGACCGATGATAACGACCACTTCGCCCTTTTTCACATGCAGGTCCACGCCCTTGATAACCTTGAGACTGCCGAAACTTTTATGCAAATTCTGAATTTTAATCATGACGGCCTCCTAGCGGGTTCCCTTAATATGCAGATGCTTTTCGAGCTTACGCAAAGCCCAGGCGATGGACATGGTCATGCAGAGGTAGATACATGCGACTGCCAGATATACCTCGAAAGCACGGAAGTTCACTGCCACGAACTCCTGACCGGTACGAAGCAATTCCCCGACACCAATGACCATAAGCAGGGAAGTATCCTTGAGACTGATAATAAACTGATTGCCGAGTGGCGGTATCATCCGCCGAAATGCCTGCGGCCAGATGACATGGCGCATGGTCTGCATGTGGGTCAGACCAATGGATCGTCCTCCCTCCATCTGCCCTTTGTTGATCGACTGCACGGCACCACGAACGATCTCGGCAATATATGCACCGGAGTTAACGGCAATGATGATCACACCGGCGAGCAGCGGGGGGATACGTATACCAAGGGCCATCGGTATACCGAAATATAGAAACATGGCTTGAACGAGCATAGGGGTGCCGCGAATCGCTTCCACGTACCCGCTGGCGATCTTTCGACAGACCACATTGCGCGACAGCTTCATCAGTCCGGCAACGGCCCCGATAACAAACCCGAGGAGCAATCCCCCGACGGTCAGTTCTATGGTCAGCCCCACACCGCGCATGAGAACCGGAAATGATTCAAGAAAAACTTCTGTACTGAATTGAAAAGCCATGGCCTCTGCTCCCTTCCCGAACATCACCAATGAGATGCACAAGCGAAAAAAATGCGAATATATCGAAAATGAGGGGGCGGCAAAGCCGCCCCCTCACAGTGTAATCAATTGAATCAGGACTTACTTGGGTTCTGTCTGGAACCACTTGACGTACAGGTCGCGGTAGGTACCGTTTTCGCGCAGCGTCTTGAGAGCTGCATCAACCTTGGCCTTGAGTGCGCTCCCCTTGGGGAAGGCGATGCCGTAGGACTGACCTTTGTACAAGGGACCGACGACCTTGACGAGACCCTTTCCGGCCTTGTTCATGAAATCGGCGATAACCGGAGAGTCGAAAACAACAGCGTCGCAACCCTTGGCAACGAGTTCCATGAACATGGCATCGTTGTTCGGGAAAAGCTTCACGTCAGCAGCATTGGCTTCTGCCTTGACGAAATCCTCAGAGGTGGTGCCGAGCTTGGTAGCAACGACTTTGCCCTTCAGGTCTTCGACGCCGTTCACGTCAGCATTGTCGGTACGCACGAGGATGAGCAGACCGGCGTTGTAGTAACCATCGGAGAAATCCACGACTTCCTGGCGCTCAGGCTTGATGGTCATGCCAGCGATGCCGACGTCGACCTGGCTGGACTGGAGACCGGGGATGATGCCATTGAAATCCATGGGCTGGAGATCGTATTCCACGCCGATTTCCTTGGCAATGGCTGCCCAAAGCTCGACATCGAAACCGGTGTGGTTTCCGGTAGCGGGATCCTTGAATTCAAACGGGGGGAAATTGGTATCAGTAGCAACGGTCAGTTTCTCAGCCTTGGGAGCTTCTTCAGCTTTCTGGGCTTCAGGAGCTTTTTCCTCGCTGGCACAGGCGGTCAGCAGCATAGTCAAAGCCAGCAGTGCAAACAAAATCTTTTTCATCTTTCCTCCAGATTTTCTAAACGAGATTCCTTGCGCTCTCCCCTCACACGGTGGAAGCGGCTTGGATTTGGGTCATTATAAGGATTTTCATCCTATACAACGACCCGTTATTATCGCTCAAAAACCACTTTTTTTCAAGTCAAGGAGCCCTTAAATTTCGCAGAAGAATCGCCAAAACAATCTTTTTCGCGTCCATAATTCAAAAAAAACAAATGGAAAACGTCAGGAATTCAGCTCAACTTTTTTTTGAAAACGACCAAAAACCGACTCAAACAAACACGACATCGTCCGCTTGAACAGTATCGCCAAGCACCTGAGCTATTTCAACGGCAACATCTGCACCTGTTCCATCCGAGTCATAGAACAGCACACCTCCGTCAAAAACAAAACAGGCATCGCTGACATCAACATCCGTAACCGAGTTGAAAAAATGATCTGAAGTCAGGGTTCCCGCACCGGATTGACCGAATTCACCGAAAACAAAGTTGAAACAGTCATCAACATGGCTGAAGTCGGCAACGATATCCTTTCCTTCCGCCGAAGACTTGTACATGAAGATATCATTTCCGATGCCGCCAGTCAGCTTGTCTGATCCGGAACCACCCCCAAGCGTATCGTTGCCCCCCAGTCCGAAAAGGACGTCGTTGCCACGCCAGCCGAAAAGCGCATTATCGACACTGTTGCCGAGAATCGTATCATTTCCGTCACCGGTCTGGGCATTTTCAATGGTCGTCCCGGCGTCAATGGTCAATGTCACTCCATCGACGGTACTCGTTCCGCCCGGTGCGAGATCAATGGAACTGTCCGAAGTCACAGCCGCAGCGTTCAGCGTGTCGGTTCCAGACGCATCTGCCAACACCTTTCTCCCGGCATCACTGGCGGCATTGTCGGAAAACTCGTCTGTATACACATAAAGATCATCATGGGTGACGGCATCCCCGTACAAATTCAAGGTCCACGAATTAAACGTGCCGGTCTCGCCCGTCGTGGTATCCTTGACAGTCAACGTCCAATCACCCTGTCCTGACTCGCCAAAGGGCGCAACAGTCTTGAATGTCCAGACATCGCTGTCGCCAAAGGTATGAGTCGCAGCGGCTTTCACCTGATCTGCGGTAACGTCGAGGCCGCTATTACGGAAATTTTGTGCCAAGCCCTCAAATGTCGGATGATAAAACAACACGCTGGCAGTTCCCCCCGGCGAATACAGAACTATCTCCAGATGCTCTAAATTCGAATGGGAAACATCCACCGCCACACAGGCCTGTTGGACTTCAATATCCGTCCCGACCGAGATAACGGAACTCGCAAGCGCCCCGGTATTATCGGGAATAGCCGAATTGACGGTGGCGGAAACCGTCTGTGTCACCTGATTGGCATAGGTGTGGGCACCTTGATCCCAGGACTCGGCCAACCGGACAGCCGCCCGGGCATCCACCAGTCCGAACCCGTAATCATGATTGAAATGCATCCCGCCACCATTCCAATTCGTCGCCGTGTTGGTCTGCCAATCCCACGGCACCGACGAAGAGGACGTCATGCCCGACGTCTTGACGGCTGTTGAGGCAAGAATATCCATCACATCCCGGTAGCCAAGCGATTTGTTGGCCTCCAGCATCAATGCAACCACGCCGCTGACCAAGGGAGATGAGTACGATGTCCCGCTACCAGTATAGTAACTCGCAGAGCCATCGTCCCCATTAGGTGCGACCCTGTCGGTCGTAATGACATCCTCCCCCGGAGCGGTTGCCAGAAGGTTCGGTCCGGCACAGCTGAACTCCGCCACCTGCCCGCTACTCGACACCGCCCCGATGGCAATCGTATAAGGAGAATCATTGGTATCGTAATATGTGGACATGATGTCCAGCCCGCGCTCGTTGGAACCGGCGACAATCGAAACGGTCCCAAGCCCGCCGCGCCCGGAAACAGCCAGCGTTTCAAACCCGGTCAGAGAATTCGAGCTGCCGTCAAAAGGACTGAAAGTCCAGCTGTTCTGGGAAATATCAAAGCTCGTCTGCCGAGCAAGGACATCACCGACCTGAGCGTCGCTGTCACCGACAAAACTTGCTATCTTCGCGTCATAGGCGATGCCCTGAATGCCGATACCATTTTTGGCGGCCGCGACAAATCCTGCAACCTGTGTTCCATGGTTCGCCCCGTCTTCCGGAGCACCGTCATTGATCCCCTTTACCGAATTATACCCCTGCCCGAGAAGATAATTGGCAGACAGATCGGGATGCGTATATTCGACGCCATTGTCGCATATTCCGACCTTGATTCCCTTTCCGGTATAATCATCCCACACATTGACCACATTGAGATCAACACCGCCGGACGTGTTCTGGATGTACCACTGCTGGGAAAACAACGGATCATTGGAAGAAGTGGCTGCCGTTTGAGGAGAAGCATTATCATAATAATCATCGTCACCGAAATTCCCAACAGGAAAATCGGACAAAGTCAAAAAGGTCAAAGGCTCTGGATGCTGTACTGCCATTCCATCCATACGCGGTTCGTCAACCTGCCCGAACACAGTCCCTTTATGACGAACATGACTTCCGCCTGAATCCGCCCGGTTCCCGCCGAAAAGGGACTCTCCCGGCGCTTCATCGGCAAATCCCATCAGGTCATCAAGTTCGGCAAACGCCTGCTCGGCATACTCCTCCCATACAGAATAACTGCCCGGTGCTTCAAAAACACCGCCGTCAGGATCAAGTACAGACCCTATTCCGCCTCCGAATAAAGGCTCAGGGAAAGATGCCTCACCGGGCTGATGCACTGTTTCCGGTTCGCCACCCGCCGAAAAACCGAAAACCTGTTCCTGATTCAAGGCATCAGGTTCCCGCGCATCCCCCTCATCAGCAGAAAACAATCGTGAACTCTCAGCATTCATTCGAATCAGCCTATGGTCGATACTATTCTTAATATTATTTCAGATTACCACAAGTTGGCATCTTATTAACACACACGCACAATAAAGAGAATCTTCCACTTCCTCAAATCATAGGCAAAACAAAACCCCGGGGAACGATTCGCTCCCCGGGGTCATGTTTCACTCAATGACAAAAACTAGTCGTCAAGCTGGATGTCCTTGCCTTCAAGGACGCGATTCATGTTTCGCACGGCACACATCTTACCGCACATGGAACAGGAATCATGGTGTTCCGGCTCGGAAGACTTACGGAATGCGCGGGGACGCTCCTGATCCATGGCCAGATTGAACATGCCCTCCCAGTCCAGAGCGGCACGAGCCGTGCTCATTTCATCATCCCAATCCCGTGCGCCGGGATGCTTCTTGGCAATATCCGCGGCATGAGCAGCGATACGAGTGGCGATGATGCCTTCCTTCATGTCCTCAAGGGTGGGCAGGCGCAGATGTTCCGCCGGAGTGACATAGCACAGGAAGTCCGCACCGGACATACCCGCGATGGCCCCGCCGATAGCGGCAGTGATGTGGTCGTAACCGGGAGCGACATCGGTCACCAGAGGACCGAGCACGTAAAACGGTGCGCCGTGGCAGAGACGTTTCTCCATCATCATGTTTCCAGCGATCTCATCCATGGCCATATGGCCGGGACCTTCGATCATCACCTGAACGTTACGCTCCCAGGCACGCTTGGTCAGTTCACCCAGCGTGATGAGTTCCTCGACCTGACAGGCGTCAGTCGCGTCATGCAGACAACCGGGGCGGCAGCCGTCGCCGAGGCTCAGGGTCACGTCATACTTCTCGCAGATGTCCAGCAAACGGTCATAGTGCTCGTAGAACGGATTCTCCGCGTTATTGATCTCCATCCATGTGAACAGCAGGGAGCCGCCGCGGGAAACGATATTGGTCAGACGGCCACCGGCCTTCACTTTTTCGGCCGTGTGCTTGTTCAGGCCGCAGTGAATAGTCAGGAAGTCAACGCCGTCCTCGACATGCTTCTGCACCACGTCAAAAAACTCGTCCACGGTGATGTCCTGAAGGTTCTTGTCGTAAAAACCAACGGCGTCATAAATGGGGACAGTGCCGATCATGGCCGGAGACATCTCAACGAGACGCTGGCGGAATTCCTGGGTCTTGCCATAGCAGCTCAGGTCCATGATCGCCTCAGCCTTCATGTCCAGCGCGGCCTGTACCTTTTCAAGCTCCGGTTCAACGTCACTGCAATCCTTGGAAATACCGAGGTTGACGTTCACCTTGATCCGCATGCCTTCGCCAACGCCCTCAGCATCGAGATTCTTGTGATTCTTGTTGGCGGGAATAATGACCGTTCCCTTTGCCATGCGCTCCATCAGGTCCTCAATACGCATGTTCTCTTTGCGGGCCACGGTTTCCATCTGGGGGGTGACGATACCCTTGCGGGCAGCGTCCATCTGAGTGGTATACTCCATGATTCTATTTCTCCTTGGCACCCTGCATGACAGCACGCAGTTCGCCTATTTTTTTTCCGATGTCTTCTGCTTCAACAATCTCGGTAACCAGCGCCACACACTTGGCACCACGCTGAACCACCTCGGCCACATTGTGTTTCTTGATGCCGCCGATTGCGACGAACGGGATATCCACGTTCCCGACGACATAATCCAAATATTCAAAACCGACGGGATCGACCACGTCGTCCTTGGTAAACGTCCTGAAAATCGGTCCGACACCGATGTAATCCGCTCCCCGCTTCACCGCGTCATGCGCCTCTTCCGGAGCATGGGTCGACAAACCGATAGCCATGTTCTTGCCGACCAGTCGCCGTACGGCCTCCACCGGCAGGTCTTCCTGTCCGATATGCACACCGTCCGCGCCGACAAGCATGGCAAGATCAATATCGTCATTGACGATAAAAGCGGCCCCGGCATCACGCGTCATGGCACGAATCTCACAGCATTCCTCGTACTTCCGCCCCATTTTCATCTCTTTTTCACGGTACTGGATAAGCCGAATACCGCTGTCGAGCATGGCACGAACCACATCAAGATTGCTCCTGCCGCATGAAAACTTCGCGGCGGTCAGGCAATAGATATCCGTATCCAGAATATTCTGTCTGGTTATTTCCCGCGCATCCGTCATGCGCCCTCCCTGTTTTTGAATTCATCAAGAAAATGACTGAACACCACATCCGCCTGCTTGGCGGCGGCAACAGTCACTTTTGGAGAAAACGGCGGATATTCCGCGCAACACTCGGTTTCCATGTCGCCGATCATGTAAAAATTATCCCGCACGCGACGAGTCACAATCGCATCGGCATCTCCGGTTCCGCCGATGCCTGAAGCAGCTACGACGAGCTTTCCGGAAGGCAGATATGCCTCCACCACCGCACGCTTGAAAACAGACACATCAAGCGCTTCGACCACGGCGTCACAGTTCATGAACACGGCGTCCATATTCTCAGGATTCAAGTCAGTGGATACCAGTTCGATCTCCAGATCGGGATTGACCGATTTCATGTTCCCGGCCAGTGCGACAACCTTGAGCTTCCCCACCTGATCAAGCGTAAACGCTTGCCGATTCAGATTGGATTTTTCCACCCGGTCAAAATCTGCCAGCACGAATTTCCTGAATCCACACCGAACAAGATTCATGGCACAGTTGGACCCGAGTCCCCCCGCACCGGCAATACCCACGGTTACGGATTGCAGATGTGCAAGGGCTTTTTCTCCCACATAGACCGCAACGCCGCGTTCCATTTCGTTCATGCTGCCCCCTTGCCCAGGAACTCCCAATCCTTGAAAACAGGCTGGTAGCCATGTGCCTTGAGCATGGTACACATTTCCTCCACACTTCTGCCATCGGCGATATCGAACTGCCCGACATTGTCATCGTCATCCTGTGCATGGCCTCCGACCGCAGTGGAGACACCGGCAGACATCTTCGTCACTCCGAGCGGAAGAAGATTCTCACGAAACTCCGGAGTTTCCCGTGTGGAAACAGTGATGCCAAGACGCGGCAGGAACAGACGGAAAGCGAGCATGAGCTGCACCATGTCGCGATCAGACGCAATGGACTTGGGTTCCCAACTGCCCGCATGAGGCCGCATACGCGGCGGTGACATTGCAATGTCCACCTCAGGATATTTATCCATGAGATAGGCAGCATGCATGCCGGTAATGAGCGCATCCCTGCGCCAGTCGCCAAGGCCGAGCAGCGCCCCGATGGTTACCACGCGCATACCGGCCCGACAGCCGCGCTCGGGCGCATCAAGACGGAAGCGATAATCCTTCTTGGGTCCCTTGGGGTGCAACTTGGCATACAGCTCTTCGTCGTAAGTCTCCTGAAAAAGAGTCAGGCCATCGACTCCAGCCAGAACGAGACGGCGATACTGCTCTTCAGTCATGGCGTAGATTTCAATGGAAACCGAGGGAAAGTGCTCACGCAGGACACCCATGCACTCCTCCAGATACTCGGGCGAGGCCTTGGAAGGCGCTTCGCCGGTGAGGATAAGCAAATGCTTGAGTCCCGTGGCTGCGATAGCCTTTGCCTCCGCCTCGACTTCAGAAAGGTCGAGCTGGGAACGCGGAATGTGGTTCTTTGCGTTGAACCCGCAATAGACGCAATGGTTGGTACAGAAATTTGAAAGATACAGCGGCGTAAACAACTGAATGGTCCGGCCGAAATGCTGCAATGTCAACTGACTGGCTTTTTCCGCCATCTCTTCGAGAAACGGTGCCGCGGCAGGACTCATCAAGGCCAGAAAATCATCGGGATTCGGCTTTGACGCACCAATGGCACGACGGACATCTTCTTCCGTTACAGCGGAAAACAGCTCTTCAAGCGGAGCCGCACTGTATTCTGCACAGATCGGATAGAAACTCACGGTTACCCCTCACTCAGAAAACCGGTCAACGGAGACGACGCCGAAGCGTGGCGACGCGTTGCACCGGGACCGGACAGATATGCTTCACGTCCCGCCCTGACTGCACGCCCAAATGCTCTGGCCATCATGACCGGATCGCTGGCAGTGGCAATCGCCGTGTTGACCAGACAGGCATCCGCGCCCATTTCCATGGCCTCACACGCCTCGGACGGACGACCGATTCCGGCGTCCACGATAATCGGCAGGTCGATTTCGTCGATCAACACCCGCACCATCTCCTTGGTCTTCAAACCGCGATTGGTGCCGATGGGAGCGCCAAGCGGCATGACAGCCGCGGCTCCGGCATCCACCAGACTCCGTGCAATATAAAGATCGGCATTCACGTACGGCAGAACCACGAATCCTTCCTTGGCAAGGATTTCGGTCGCCTTGGCGGTCTCGTACCCGTCAGGCAGAAGGTATTTATTATCGGAAATGACCTCGATCTTTATCCAGTCACCACATCCCATGGCTCGGGCCAGACGAGCAATACGTACCGCTTCTTCAGCGGTTCGGGCACCAGAAGTATTCGGAAGGAGCTGCATGTTTTTCGGGATGAAATCCATGACGTTGCCGGTCTCGGATTCAAAGTCAACACGCCGCAACGCCACAGTAATCACCTGTGAACCAGAGGCTTCACACACGTCGGGAATAACCGAATCATCAGCGTACTTGCCGGTGCCGGTCAGCAACCGGCTCTCGAATTTCCGGCCGCCGATTTCAAAGATATCTTCTTTCATTCCATTTTCCTTTTAGCCGCCGCCAACAAAGCGCAGCACTTCAAGATGATCGCCGTCCTGCAACTGGACGTCTCCAAAAAATTCCGACGGTACAATATCCCTGTTCCGCTCCACAACAACGGAATCAGCCTTGATTCCGCGCTCCTCGAGCATCGATAGGATGGTCGCCCCCTCGGCTATATCGGCTTCCCTGCCATTCACTGTAACTTTCATCCCTTTCTCTCCTTGACCAAGGCTGGTCAGGTCTGAATAAGCCCAAAAAAAAACGCTCACCTGTAAGGTAAGCGCATACATTTGTGGGTATTCAGTTGTATTGCAGCTTCCCTCCGGCAGAATTATCCGCATCAGGTTCAAAGGGTCGGAAAAAATCCATCTCAGCCTCCAGGAGGCCCCCCTAGCTGAAGAAAGCGTATGCCAATACATTTGTAATGTAAAGGGTTACACCCCACCTCACTCTATATAATTTATTATATCAATTCAACCACTTACCCAAACGCCGCTTTCAAACAGCCGTTTTTTATTTATAGCACGCAACGTATTTCATAACTTTCAGATCAGGAAAAAAGACAATCCCTCTAAAGTAATGCAAAAAAACAGTCGATAATGCACCCGTGAAGAAAATAAAAAAGGCGGAGAGTCCTATGTTCTCGACCCTGTTTCAGGTCACCAGTTTCAAGCGTGCCCTGATCCTCTGCAAAGAGGGAAAGTTTGCGGAAGCCGAAGGTATTCTGAAAGGTCTTCAGGATGAATTCATGGCGCTGTGCGAGGAAAACGAAGCTCTCAAACTGCAACTTACCGAGGTCGCCGAAGTGCTCGACCTTGCGGACAAAGTCCAGTTCGACGGCCAAAAATACTGGCTCGTCGAGGATGGCAAACGAAAGGGACCATTCTGTCAGGTCTGTTATGACCGCGATGGACTTCTCATTCATCTTCAGGAACATGAAAACCACTGGGAATGTCAGGGTTGCCGAGGTTTGTATATGATTCCCCGGACCAAGGAAACACCGCAAAAAAAGAAAACATTTCTCAAAACAACTCTCAAGAAGACCATTCCACTCTTTCTTGAACGGGAATTGAGTTAAACAGACAATAAAAAATGCGGCCACATGGCCGCATTTTTTTATCTCTTTCATCCTTGCTGATTTCCTACAAAAAATCAGTCCCGAACAAGGTCGCTTTCCTGACCCACGTCTCGAGCAGCCGATTCTCATTGAACTGAACCACTCCGTAAGCCAGATCCTCGGTATCCATACCCGGCAGATAAATCATCACGGCAAGACTCCTGTTCGCACGCCGATGTTCTTTCCACAGAGTCGAAGCAAAATCCTTCACGGCGTCGACACCGGGAAGCTTCTTGGTTGACAGAAAAACCTTCAAGGTAATCCACGTCTCGCCAAAGCGCTTTGTCTCCGATTTTTCAAGCAGACGATACTGATAGCCATGTACATTTTTGTTCGGCGTGGGGTCCGGACGCTTTTCACCCGTGAAACGACTCCGGTCAATGACCATGGTCTTTTTCACACCGCCCACCGGAGCCTTGCTCTTCGTGGAAAGAACAGGCTTTGAAGTTTTGGCAGTTTTCTTGACCGCTTCCGCAGCTATTGCCTCACTGCCACCATCACCATCGATCAGGCTACGCAACGCATACCCCAGTGCCCGGTTTTCCTTTCGAATAAGTTCATCCTCACGAAAAACCGCGTACCAGCCGCTTTTAAGAAAATCCACGCGAACCCGTTCACCGATTTTAAGCGTCCTGACATAGCGGGAGCTTGACGTCCGCTTCTTACGCAGGTTCACCTTGCGATCAATCGTCACGACCCGACCCCAGTCACCGGTGGCCTTGGGCTTGTCCGGCACGACAGTCGAGACAGCAGCAGGTTCAGGCAAAGGAGCAACGGTTCCGCCCACATGCCCTGAATCACTGTTGACAGGCTTTGCCTCAACGGCTTGAACCGTCTCGACAGCCGCTTTTGGCGCAGGGCTTTCCGGTGTAACCGGCTCAAAATACTTGGCGCTGCAATACCCCCGTGCGTTCATCTGTGAACGAATCGTGGCACCGGGAGCGAAAATCATTGTCCAATCATCTTCCGGAAAATCGATTTTGACGCGTTCCATGGCGGCAAGCTGACCAAGTTTGCGTCCTCTGACCGACGGTTTGGAACGAATATTGAGCTTGCGCGCCGTATAAACGGTTTCCCCCCAGCTTTTCGGCTCATGCCGGGTCCGTTTCTTCTTGAGGTATTTGACATTGGAATAACCGACGGCAGCCGACTCGCTGTTCCGCGTCTCGCCCGGTTCGAAAACAGCCACCCAGCCATCCTTGAGAAAGGCGATTCTGACCTTCTGCCCCGGATACAGGCTGCCCACCCATGAAGCTTTGGCAGACCGTGCCTTTCGAAGATTCAGAGGACGATCGGGATATCGAATCTCACCAAAGGCGCTGGCTGCAACCGCTCCCATCAGGAAAAGAATAAGCGTCAGGAAAAGTATCTTGAAGTTCATACGCATTGCGACACCTACATCATCCCATTGAGTTCACGAATCACACGATCGGTAATATCCACGGACGGAGCCACATATCCCATAATCTCGGGATCGGTGAGAATCATGGTGAATCCCATCTCCTCGGCAATGCGCCGCAGGATCGAATCCGCCCGCCGCATGACAAACTGGATCAAGCGCCGTTCCTCGCCCTGAATGTCGAGGTTGCTCTGTTCCACAAGCTGCTCATACTCCCGAGCGGCAAGACGCAAAGATTTTTCTCTGGCCTGCTCCTCGGAAACGGAAAGCAAGCCCTTGCTCAGTTCCTGTTTGATCACTTCGACTTCCTGTAGCGCCTCACTGACACGCCGGTCCTTTTCCCTCCCCAACCGGGCCAGATCTTCCTGGGCAATGCGCCCGATCTTGGACTCATTGATAATACGCTGGGGATTGACGAATCCGACCTTGGACGTCTGTGCCGTAGCAGTCAAAGCTCCTAAGAGCACCGCAAGCAGACAAAACGTACTGATCTTCAGCATTTTCATATAGTTGACTCTCTTTTTATCCATAAATTCAAAGCACTGTAGCTGTAAAACAGTCGCATTGTCGAGCGCCTTACAATGTGGTCAACGGATCAAGATCAAGACTCGTCCGCACTTTCTTCGAATCCGGGTTGGCCTGCGCCAGATGGGCATACAGTGTCCGCAACCCGCTCCAGTCCCCGCCTTTCAGCAGACAATTGAAGCGTTTGCGCCCCCGGAGCATGCTGAGCGGAGCCGGGGCCGGCCCGAGCGGTGTGATGCCGTACTTTCCGGCATACGCTTTCAAGGCACGGGCAAAAAGTGAAACCGCGGCAGGACCGTCCTTGTAATCTGCCGGATAACTTATACGGACAAGGGCCATACGCGCAAACGGAGGGTATCCGAACATCTTGCGCCGTCCGATTTCACGCTCGAAAAACCCCGTATAGTCCCCGGTCAGAACTTCCTTCCAGATGGGATGCTCGGAGTTGCGCGTCTGGATATACACCTTTCCGGGATGGTCACCGCGTCCGGCGCGTCCGGCCACCTGCACAAGCAGTTGAAACGTCCGTTCAGTGGAACGATAATCAGGCAGATTCAGGCCGAGATCACCGTCTGTCACGACGACCAGCGTAACCTTGGGAAAATGGTGTCCCTTTGAAATCATCTGCGTGCCGACAAGCACCTGCGCCTCGCCACGAGAAAACGCACCGAGAATCTCCTCCATGCGTTCCTGTCGCCGGGTGGCATCACGATCAAGCCGCAACACCTTGGTTCCTTCCGGCAAGACCTCGGCCAAATGTTCCTCAAGCCGCTCGGTTCCCTCACCCATGGGAACGAAATTCACTCCACCGCACTTGGAACAAAGCAACGGGTAGGCATACGACATGCCGCAGTAATGGCAGATCACCCGTTCACGTCCCTTGTGGTATGTCATTCCGACTTCACATTCAGGACAACGCACGGTCTCCCCACAGTCGAGGCAGTACATGAGCGGCGCATACCCGCGGCGGTTGAGCATGACAATCGCCTGTTCTCCCGCAACCACGGTTTCTCGCAGGGCCTCAAGCGTCTGCGGAGCAAAAGGACTGCCGGAGTTGCTCAGATTGGAAATATCCACCAGCTCTACACCCGGAAGCGTGCTTTCGCCCACCCGCTTGGTCAACGACGACATGGGCAGCAAGCCGTTCTTCGCGGCATGATACGTCTTCACGTCCGGCGTAGCCGACCCGAGCACCAGTAGTCCCCCGCTTTTCTCCACTCGGTACCACGCCACTTCCTTGGCATGATACGCCAGCCGCTCTTCCTGCTTGAAGGATTCGTCATGTTCCTCATCGAGCGCGACCATTCCGAGATCGGAAACAGGCAGGAACAGGGAAGACCGCGTGCCGACGACAATGACCGGCCCATCTTCCTGAGCAAGCCCCGTAAACGTCAGTTCTCGTTTCTTGGGGCTTTGATAACCGTGATAAAAAATCGTCCGGGCCTGCGGGAAATGCTCGACAACATTCTTGTACAGCTTGCAGGCCAACGCCACTTCCGGTGCAAGCAGAATGACCGACTTGCCACGCGACAGGCACACCCGCGCCATTTCAAGATACAAGGCGGTCTTGCCGCTACCGGTCACGCCATGCAACAGATGCGGCCCGCCACCGTTGTCCAGCGTAGAAGTCATTTCCTCCAACGCCACCTGCTGTTCAGCGGTAAAATCATAATCAAACGGTTCGGCGTCGCCGCATGTTCCTGCGCCTTCATCGACTTCGCCCAGCATATCGGCAGTCAGTTCTCCGAGCGAAACCAGCCCTACCCCTTCAAGTTTTGCCGCAGTGTCCGGAGCCCAGTCTCCAAGCGCATACTTCAACCCGAACAGGCTCTGGGGTCCGTTATCCAAAAGATACTCAAGCACGCTCAACTGTCGTTTGGCATTGGGACGCACGGCCCACGGCGGATCGGACAAAAGCTGTGCAAACCGCTCTTCGGCCTCTCGCTTCGCATTGACCCGAACCCGCATTCGCCCAGCCTGCCAAAGCTCCATGAGCGCCACTTTGTCCACCTCGGAAAACTTGGCTATCTGACCGGGCTTAACCGAAGCCGGCAGCTTGCGCTCAGCCACATGTTTGTCCACACGAAAAGTGACAGCCGCAGTTCGCAGGCCTCGCGGCAACAAAATTTCGAGAATACGCCCAACATCTGCCATCTGTCGCGTGGCCAGGTTTTCGGCCATATCGATATAGGCAGCATTCAAAAGCGGTGTACGCTCAAGCGGCCATATCATCGCCTTGAGCGCAACGCCGTCGGGAGCGGCATCCACCGGCCCGACAACCACTCCCATGCGGTGCGAATTGCCGAGCGGAATGATGACCCGCTGCCCGGAATGCAGTTCGGGAAAATAAGAAGGCCGCTCGTATGTCAACACCTGATACGGCGGACTGACGAGCGTTACCTGCCAGAGGTCGGCCATGGCAGCCTACTTGACCATAGGGTAGCGAAAGGAATCACGCAGAACGTCAAACGGAGTCAGTGGCACTGCACAGGGAGTCGTATCAAGCGCATCCCGAGCGTACAGTTCCTCGCCATCAGCCCGGTTCACGGCAATCCACTTCACCTTGGCATCAAGCACGGCGTTTCCATCCACGACAAGACTGACGGACTGCGGCACCCGAAATCCCCCCAACGTGCGATACTCACCATAGGTCACCGTGGTCAGCCCCTTGCCGGAAAGATAACGCACCACGAGCGGAGACATATCCTCATTGTTCAACTGAACCATGGGAGCACTCTCGTCACCGGGGTCCGCACCGAAAAGATAACACGGCATGGTGTCGCAAAAACCGTAGGAACTGGTCGCATTGTCCACGCCCCAGGATTTCCACGTCTCCACAGGATTGGGCGGCATCCAGACAAACAACGGGGACAAGGCGAAATCGTCGACCACGCATTTCGCCACGACATTGCCGTTCATGCCGACGGCCTTGCCGCCACCGCTCCATTCCTGCCGCCACTTCCCGCGTGCGTACCAGACGTGCACTTTCACATCGGGTGCAGCCGGAAACGACATTTCGGCTTCCCATGACGAAAGCGCGCCATAATTCTTCTGCATGAGAGAGGAAAGCTCCTCGTCATCCGGAGTGAACGCGGACACGGGAAGCGTCAATACGTAGAGAAGAAAAAACGAAACAAAAACGGTTAATCTGAACAAGGAATCAACTCCCGAAGCCGCCCGATGAGTTCATCGCGAAGCTCTTCGTCATGCAGGGCAAAATAGATGTTAGCCGTCAGATACTCCACCCAGTCACCGGCATCAAATCGCTGACCACCGAGTTTGACGGCAATAAGTTTGTCCTGATCCGCCAGTCCCTGAAGCGCGTCGGTCAGTTGGATCTCACCGCCGACACCGGCCTTCTGGCCTTCAAGAATATCAAATATTTCAGGGATCAGGACATAACGCCCGATAATGGCAAGATTGGAAGGAGCCTCTTCTGCCGCCGGTTTTTCAACAAGGCTCGTCACGCGATACATTCCTTCGCGCATTTTCTCACCCTTGATGACACCGTACTTCGAAACCTTGTCCTCAGGGACTTCAATAACACCGACAACGGCCTTGTTCTCGGCAGTCGCAGCCTTGATGAGTTCGCCGATACCGGTGCTGCGACCGAACATGAGGTCATCGCCGAGCATGACGGCGAACGGCTCGTTCTTGCAGACTTCCCGAGCGGTAAGCACGGCATGTCCGAGACCAAGCTGCTCTTTCTGGCGCACTGCGATCACATTGATGAGATCGGCTACACGGCGCACTTCCTCAAGCATCTTCGCCTTTCCGGCACGAGCCAGAAGCTGCTCCAAAAGAAAATTTCGATCAAAATGATCTTCTATGATGGTCTTGTTCTGGTTGGTGACAAAAACCACGTCACTCAAACCGGCCTCAATCCCCTCCTCCACGATATACTGGACAATGGGCTTGCGGAAAATGGGCAGCATTTCCTTGGGAATATTCTTGGTAGCGGGAAGTGAACGGGTACCCCAACCTGCAACCGGAATGACGGCTTTCTTGACTTCCATTGATCTCCTCCAGAGGGAAACAGACTTATCTCAAATGTTTTTCGCAGGCATCGACGATTTCGTCGGTATACATCTCCACCTTGTCGATATCCGGGCCTTCGACCATGACCCGGCAAACCGCTTCCGTGCCGGAATACCTGAGCAGGACACGCCCCTTGCCATACAGGGCGTCTTCAACCTTGCGGACGGTTTCCTGCACCTTGGGTGCTTCGTCAAACGGAATCTTTCGCTCCACATGAACATTCTTGAGCACCTGAGGAAACGGCTCCAGCAGACCGGCCAATTCGGACAACGGCTTTTCTTTCTCGCACATTATACGTAATAATTGCAGCGCGGCAAGGAGTCCGTCACCAGTGGTGGAATGCTCCATGAAAATGAGATGCCCCGACTGTTCGCCGCCCAGCATGGCACCTTCCCGGCGCATGGCCTCGACAACATAGCGATCCCCCACCGCGGTCCGCAGTAAAGTGCCGCCGTTTTCCTGCATGAAAATTTCAAGCGCCATGTTGCTCATGACCGTGGAAACAAGCATGTTCTTGGGCAGCCTGTCCTTTTCCATAAGCTCCAACGCACTGAGCGCCATGATTTGATCGCCATCAAGAATCCGGCCCTTTTCATCACAGACGATGAGTCGATCCGCATCACCGTCAAGCGCGATGCCTATGTCAGCGCCTTCATCCACCACGATGTTGGAAATGACTTCGGGATACAGAGAACCGCACTTCTGATTGATATTCAAGCCATCCGGCTTCATGCCGACCTTGATGACCTCGGCTCCCAACTCCTCGAACACATAGGGGGCAACGCCGTAAGCCGCACCATGCGCGCAGTCCAGAACGACCTTCATGCCGTCCAATGTGAGCTTCGGAGAGAAACTGTTTTTCAGATAAACAATGTACCGACCACGGGCGTCTTCAATGCGGTATGCACGCCCGACTTTCTCAGGCGCGGGATAGTCCCACTGCGGCGCGTCGGCCATGACCAATTCACTGATCTCGTCCTCCACAGCGTCAGGCAGCTTGAACCCGGTCCGGTCAAAAAACTTGATGCCGTTATCCATGAACGGATTATGACTGGCGGAAATAACCACGCCCAGATCAGCACGCATATTGCGCGTCAAAAAGGAAATGGCCGGAGTCGGCATCGGGCCGACAAGAAAAACGTCCATGCCGTTGGCACACAGCCCGGACGTCAAAGCGGCTTCAAAGATATACCCGGACAAACGGGTATCCTTGCCGATGACGACACGATGCCGCTTCGAGCCGTTACGAAAATACTGTCCTGCGGCCAAACCGAGTTTGAGCGCAATCTCAGGTGTCATGGGAAATATATTGCCCTGCCCGCGCAGGCCATCGGTTCCGAAAAGCCTCTGCTTCATTACAGTGCTCCAGCTATTCGCATAAAGCGATTTATTTCTTTTTTATTGTAGTCTTGATGGTCTCGGGATTCTTTTTCACGAGACGGCAGCCATCCGGCAGCACGACGTCATAATCGAGATCGAAGCTCCCGGCAACCGTCTCCGGTCCGAAAACAACGGCAGCCGACATGGCCTTGCGATATTCATTGTTGCGGAACAGGGAAATAGGGCCTTCAATCAGGAGGCGCACATAGTCCTGCCCGACCTTTGCCCGGAAGCCATCCGGCAGTTCCATGTCAAGCGGTAACTTGACCCAGATTTCACGCGTCTTGGGTCCAAAAAAGCCTTCCACGCGTACCTGACTGGGAGACGCTTCAACCTCTTCCGGCAGCTCAAGGCCGACATCCTCAACCCAATTACGCGGCACTTCGTCCGGGAAATCCTCATGCATGACGACTTTTGCCTTGCCGATCTTTCGCAACATGGTTTCAGGCCCGCGAATTTCCACCAGATCAGGAGAGACAACGACTTCTTGCAACTTGTAGTCAGGATGCAGCTTGCCCGCCCAAGCGGCTTCAAGCGAAATCATTTTTGTAATACGACGGTCAACCGTCAGCTTCAGCCGATTCGGCTTGACCTCGATAATCTCATAGGTTGACGTCAAAGGAAGTTTCGAGGAATCGATGTCCACGACCTGTTTGCCGATTTTGAGGTGACTGACGTCCAGCGGATAGGTCAAATTCTGGTTCGCCAGATTGCCGACCAATCCCTTCGGACCACGCAAACGAACTTGCAGCTTATCCACAAGTCCGTCCTCGATAATCATGCCTTCTGGGGGATTGGTCATGACAACGGGCATATCCACCCACGTCTCGACGACTTCCCGTCCCGTAACCAGAAACCAGGTGAATATGGCCATCGCAAGGGCCAGAAGCATGGTTTGCCAATTCTTTGTCATTCTATCGTCCCAAAGCGTTTCTCAGGACACGCCTGAGGCGGACTTCGTCCAGACTGGTCGTCAGCCTGCCGTTCATGGCGACGGAAACTTCGCCACGCTCCTCGGACACAACCACAGTAATGGCGTCCGATCCTTCGCTGATGCCGAGTGCCGCCCGATGGCGTGTGCCGTACATGGGCTGACCTCGCAATTTGGAAGACAGCGGCAGAATACAGGCGGCCGCCACTATGCGGTCACGCCGAAGAATGATGGCACCATCATGCAGCGGCGTGTCCGTCACGAAAATTGTTTCGATAAGTTCCTGATTGACCTTGGCATCAAGTTCGATACCTCGTTCAATGATGTCGCCAAGCGGCATGCTTTTCTCGATCACGACAATGGCTCCGGTGTTGGTCGAGGACATATTCATGACCGCCCGGGTCAAATGATCCAGCGTGTCATCGCGCACCTCTGACTTGGTCCAGAACCGTTTGGTACCGACACTGGCAAGGGCCTTGCGGATATCGTTCTTGAACAGAATGACGACCACAAGGAAGATTGACGCAAGAAACTCTCCAAGCAGGGCATTGAGCGTATACAGATTAAACAGATCGGAGACGTAATAAACGATCAGAACCACGACCATTCCATACAGGACAGCTGCGGCTCTGGTACCCCGAACCAGAAGAATAATATTGTAATATATGAAAGCGACCAGCCCGATATCGAGCATGACGCGCCAAGTAATCTGTATCCCGAAAAGTTCAAACATATTATTTGCTACGCTATTTCCTGAACAATGGTCAATGTTTGCTGTGCGAATTTAACTTCATGCACACGATGAATGGCCGCACCTTTCATGGCTGTGACCGCTGTAGCCGCCTGCGTGGCGTTCTGGCGCTCGTTGACATCCAGTCCCAAAAGTCCCTGCCAAAGGGATTTATTGGAAAGCCCCATGTAAATCGGCAGCCCCAAAACCTTGAATCGTTCCAGATTCCGCAATATTTCAAGATTGTGCTCAAGCAGTTTGCCAAACCCGATACCGGGATCAAGAACGATGCGGTCCTTGGGCAGTCCGGCTTTATCGAGCGTCTCAAGCTTCTGTTCAAAGAACGCCAGGATCTCATCCACCACGTCGTCATACCTAGGCGCATCCTGCATATCTTCAGGCCGTCCGAGAGAATGCATCAGCACATACCCCGGAGCATACTGTGCAAGCACATCAAGCAGACCGGGATCAAAAGCAAAGGCGGATACGTCGTTCACGATGTCGGCCCCAGCATCCAGTGCGCGAGCCGCGACTTCGGCCTTGTATGTGTCCACGGAAATGACCGGATGCAACGATGTGCCGTTTTCATCACATATGTCCAGTCCGGCCAGTCCTTCGATAACGGGAACAACCCGTTCCAATTCTTCATCCTGCGAGACGGTATCCGCATAGGGCCGCGTGGATTCTCCACCCACATCAAGAATGTGGGCCCCCTGCCGAGCCAGCTCGACGCCATGAGACACACCGGCTTCTACACCGGCATGACTGCCCCCGTCATAAAACGAATCCGGAGTCACATTGACCACCCCGGCAATAAAAAAGGGGGCGGGTCCAAGAACCCTGCCCCCTTTGAGTATCCACGTCGTGTCTTTCATCAGTGGTTGTTTCTTTATTTTCAAACGTTACTGGATTTTCTTGTCGTCGTCTTCAGACACTTCGGTCGATGAGGTGTCATTGCCGTCATCCTCTTCGAGAATGAAGTCGTCACCATCCTTGGACTCACCTTCGCTCACCGGCTTGTAACCGGGACCGGAGGGCTTGCCTTCCGGAGTATACCCGCCAACAGGCCCACCTTCAGTCTGTCCCTGACCACTTCCGCCGGACGGCTTGTCATCCTTCATGGGAGGCAGTTCCTTGCCCTCCATGAGCAGATTGATATCTTCGCCGGTAATCGTCTCACGGTCGAGCAGTGCAAGGGAAATCACTTCCAGATGATCACGATTGTCCTTGAGCAGCTGCTTGGCGGTTTCATAGGCCTCTTCCACGAATCTCCGGACTTCGGAGTCGATCATCTTCGCGGTCTCTTCACCATAGTTCTTATTGTGAATGAGTTCCTTGCCGAGGAAGACCTGCTCCTGATTGTCACCGAAGCTGAGCGGTCCGAGCTTTTCACTCATTCCCCACATGCAGACCATGCTATGTGCGGTCTTTGTGGCACGCTCAATATCATTGCTCGCACCGGTGGTAAGCTGGTCGAGGACAATTTCCTCGGCAACCCGTCCACCCATGAGCACGGCCATGTTATTGGTAAGATATGACTTGGAATAATTGTGACGGTCCTCGCCCGGAAGCTGCATGGTCACACCGAGAGCACGGCCACGCGGAATGATGGACACCTTGTGAACCGGGTCCGTACCGGGCAGCAACTTGGCGACAAGGGCATGACCGGCCTCATGATAGGCGGTGGTCTTCTTGTCGTCATCGGACAGAATCAGGCTGCGGCGCTCACGCCCGCCCATCATCAGTTTGTCCTTGGCTTCCTCGAAATCGGACATATTGACCTGGTCCTTGCCGATCTTGGCAGCCTGAAGTGCGGCCTCGTTGACAAGGTTTTCAAGGTCGGCACCGGAGAAACCGGGGGTGCCACGGGCGATAACTTCAAGATCAACCTCGCTCGCCAAAGGTGTTTTGCGGCTATGGACCTTGAGGATATGCTCACGACCGCGGAGATCCGGGTTGGGCACCACGACCTGACGGTCAAAACGACCGGGACGCAGCAATGCCGGATCAAGCACGTCGGGACGGTTGGTAGCCGCAACAAGGATAACACCCTCGTTGGACTCGAAGCCGTCCATTTCGACAAGCAACTGGTTCAACGTCTGCTCACGTTCGTCATGCCCGCCGCCGAGACCGGCACCACGCTGACGACCGACAGCATCGATTTCGTCAATAAAGATCAGGCACGGAGCATTTTTCTTTCCCTGCGCGAACAGGTCACGCACACGGGAAGCACCCACGCCCACAAACATTTCAACAAAATCGGAACCGGAAATGGAATAGAAGGGAACACCCGCTTCACCGGCAACGGCACGCGCCAGAAGTGTTTTACCCGTACCGGGACCTCCCACGAGAAGGACGCCCTTGGGGATACGTCCGCCAAGCCGGGTAAACCGACGGGGTTCACGCAGGAAATCGACCACCTCGGAAAGCTCTTCCTTGGCTTCGTCAACGCCTGCCACATCGTCAAAGGTGACCTTGGCGGTCTCTTCGTTGATGAGTCGAGCCTTGGACCGGCCAAAACTCATGGCACCGCGGCCACCGCCTCCACCGCCCTGCATCTGACGCATGAAGAAAATCCAGACGCCGATAAGAAGCAGCATGGGGAACCACGACAACAAGAGCGTCATGTACCACGGGGATTCATCCGGCGGCTCCGCCTTCACCTCCACGCCTTTCTTGATAAGCGTGTCAATGAGCTTGGGATCGTCGGGGGTGTAGACCTGAAATTTCTCACCGGAACTCTTCATACCGATGATTTTCTGCCCCTGAATCTTGACCTCAGCCACGCCGCCGCTGTCCACCATGGACAGGAATGCACTGTAGGACGGATTGTCCTGCGGCATCGGGGGCTGATTGAAAAGGTTGAACAAGACGACCATCAAAACAAAAATGATCGCCCATATAACCAGATTTTTCATGTGGTTGTTCAAATGAAATTCCTCCGGGGGCGCAGGTCGATCACCTCGCCGCCCTCTTGAGTGGACCGCTGCACGGGGTTGCGGCCATAGTTTGCAAACATGTTGGAGTCTAGAGTAATGTCCTCGTATGAAAAATCAAGGGATACGAGGCAAAAAAACCCCCGTATCCCATTTTTTCTGACAATTTCCTATTTTAAAGACACTAGCCATGCCTCAAGATCGGCAACTTGTCTGACCACTGAGGCCGGTCCGGTGCCTCCGGGCGAGGTTCGGCGCTCGACCGCAGTCTTGTAATCAAGCACTTCGAAAACATCGTCCTCAATCTCTGCGGAAAACTCCTTGAAGTCGGCAAGGCTCAGGTCTTCCAACCCGACACCCTTCCCTTCTGCAAAGGCAACAGCAGCCCCTGTAATATGATGTGCTTCACGGAACGGTACGCCCTTTGCGGCAAGATAGTCCGCAAGTTCAGTGGCGTTGAGAAACCCTCGTTCCACCGTAGCGAGCATCTTTTCAGGCACGAATTCAAGCTGCCTGAGCATGCCGTTCATGATGCCGAGCGAAGCCGAGACGGTCTTGTCCGCGTCAAAAAACGGTTCCTTGTCTTCCTGCAAATCACGATTGTACGTCATGGGCAATCCCTTGAGAAGCACAAGCAGGCCGGTCAGGGACCCGACAACGCGACCGGTCTTGCCACGCATGAGTTCGCAGGCATCCGGATTCTTCTTCTGCGGCATGATGGAAGAGCCGGTCGCATATTGGTCCGGCAGTTTCACATACCCGAAATTGGGGTTGGCCCAAATGATGATCTCTTCGCACATGCGGGAAAGATGCGTCATGATGAGACTTCCCGCGAACACGGCTTCCAACACGAAATCACGGTCGGAAACAGCGTCCATGGAATTGGCAAAGATGGTATCCATGCCGAGGTCGTCAGCCACTGCCTGCGGATTCACAGGATGGGTGGTTCCGGCCAATGCGGCAGCGCCCAGCGGCATGACACGCACCCGCTTCAGGCAATCGGTCACGCGCTCGTAATCACGCTTGAACA
This sequence comes from uncultured Pseudodesulfovibrio sp., assembly GCF_963664965.1. Lineage (NCBI taxonomy): Bacteria > Pseudomonadati > Thermodesulfobacteriota > Desulfovibrionia > Desulfovibrionales > Desulfovibrionaceae > Pseudodesulfovibrio > uncultured Pseudodesulfovibrio sp. Next base: position 2,953,000 of record NZ_OY761823.1, read on the forward strand.
TCTGGCAGTAGGCAAGCAGATGATGCGCCAGACTGACGGGCTGGGCAGGCTGAAAATGCGTGCAACCGGGCAGCAGCGTGTCGCCATGCACCTTGGCACGAACGATATAGGTCTCAATGAGCGAAAGCAGATATTCCTGCCATGCAGCCAGCCGTGCGGCCACATGCAGACGGAAATCCAGCGCCACCTGATCGTTGCGGCTGCGCGCAGTATGCAGCTTGCCGCCGACAGCACCGATGATTTCGGTCAGGCGCGACTCGATGTTCATGTGGACGTCTTCCATTTCGGTCTTCCACACGAACTCACCAGCCTCGATCTCGGCCTTGACCGCATCGAGTCCGTCACAAATCTGTTTGGCCTCTTCTTTGGTCAGGAATCCCTGCTTCGCAAGCACACGGGCATGAGCCTGTGACCCGCGAATATCCTCGGCATACAACTGCCAGTCATAGGATACGGATTCGGAATATGCTTCCATGGAAGCGGCCGTACCTTGGGCAAACCGGCCGCCCCACATTTTCTTCTGTGCCATATTTTAGCTCTCGCAGGTGTCTTCGACGTCCTTGCCGCCCCACTTGGACTGCTGCATGCGGCCCTTGAGGCGCAATCCGACCAACTTAATGAACCCTTCGGCATCGGCCTGATCGTAAATGTAGTCTTCCTCGAATGTCGCCAGTTCCGGGTTGTACATGGAGAACGGGGACTTGCGGCCCAACGGTACGCAATTGCCCTTGTACAACTTCACGCGGACAGTACCGGTGACCTTCTCCTGTGATTTGTCGATCATGGCCTGCATGGCTTCACGTTCCGGAGAGAACCAGTAGCCGTTGTAGACCATGGTCGCGTATTTCGGAATCAGGCTGTCGCGTAGATGCATCATCTCACGGTCCATGCACAGTCCTTCAAGGTCGCGATGGGCCGCAGCGAGGATGGTGCCGCCGGGAGTCTCGTACACGCCGCGTGACTTCATGCCCACGAAACGGTTTTCAACCATATCGACACGGCCGATACCGTGCTTTCCGCCCAGTTCGTTGAGCTTGGCGAGCAATGCAGCCGGAGAGTACTTGACGCTGTTGATGGCGATGGGATCACCGGCTTCGAAATCAATGGTGATCTCTTCCGGCTCATCCGGGCACATCTCTGGGGGCGTGATGTTGCGGTAGCAGTCCGGGCCGGGGGAATTCCACGGATCTTCCAACTCGCCACCCTCAAAAGAGGTGTGCAGCAGGTTGGCGTCGATGGACCACGGCTTCTTGCGGCTCACCGGAATGGGGATGCCATTATCCTTGGCAAAATTCATGAGGTCGGTGCGGGACTTGAGTTCCCACTCGCGCCACGGGGCAATGGTCCGCAGACGCGGGTTGAGAGCCATGGTCGCCAGTTCGAAACGAACCTGATCATTTCCCTTGCCCGTAGCACCGTGAGACACGGCCTGAGCGCCTTCAAGCTCGGCGATTTCCACCATGCGCTTGGAGATCAGAGGACGGGCGATAGCGGTACCGAGCAGGTAACGGCCTTCGTAGAGGGCATTGGCACGGAACATAGGGAAGACGTAATCGCGGACAAATTCCTCACGCATGTCTTCGACATATGCCTTGCAGGCACCGGTTGCCATGGCCTTTTCATCAATGCCGTCCATTTCCTCACCCTGACCGAGGTCTGCGGTCATGGTGACGACTTCACAGTCATAGTGGTTCTTGATCCACTTGAGGATAATGGACGTATCCAGCCCGCCGGAATAGGCGAGAACGACTTTTTCTATTTTACTCATTTGATTATTTCCCTACGATTCTATCTATCTTGATTATTTATAAATCCATTCAAGAATGGCTTTTTGCATGTGCAGCCGGTTCTCGGCCTGATCCCAAACAATCGAAGCCGGACTTTCAAACACGCTTTCACTGACTTCCTCGCCCCGGTGAGCAGGCAGGCAATGCATGAATTTCGCGCCGTCAACGGCCTTTGCCATAAGCGCCTCGTTCACTTCGAAGCCGGCAAAAGCGACTTCACGCTTCTTCTGCTCTTCTTCCTGTCCCATGGACGCCCACACATCGGTATGGACATACTGTGCTCCGGCCACGGCTTCTGCCGGGTCGCGGGTCACGGAAACCTTGGCTCCAAGGCTGACGGCCTTGTCCAGAATGGCCTGATCGGGATCATACCCTTCAGGGCAGGCGACACACAGTTCGTAACCGAAGGTTGCCGAACCGTTGATGAAGGAATGCACCATGTTATTGCCGTCACCGACCCAGGCGAGCTTGAGCTCATCCAGCTTCGGAGTCCGCTCATACATGGTCAGCATATCGCTCATGATCTGACAGGGATGGTATTCATCGGTCAGCGCGTTGACCACCGGGATATCGCCGTATTCGACCAGGGTTTCGAGCTTTTCCTGGCCGAATGTTCGCACGATGAGTCCATCCGCAAATCGCGAAAGTACGCGTGCGGTATCCTTGAGCGGTTCACTGCGGCCCAGTTGGGAATCCCTGGAGGTAATAAAAACAGGGTCACCGCCCAGATGGCGGACGCCCACCTCGAAGGACACACGGGTCCGAGTGGAAGCCTTTTCAAAAATCAGCAGCAGCGTTTTCCCTGCCAGAAGATCAGTGCGGACATTGTTGTCCTTCATCTCTTTGGCACGCAAAAGTACCTGCTGGGCCTCATCTCTGGGGATATCCAGAATTGTCAAAAAATGCTTGGTCATCGTGCATCAGCTCCATCATTGATTGCCAATAATTGTGAAAGGAATGAAGATTGTCCCATATTCATATGAATGTAAAGCAATTTACAACAGTGATTCCAAGGAACAAAACAAATTGAAGACAAAAGAAATAAAAGAATATCAAGGAGTAATCTGTTCCACGAAAAGCAGGCCGCCGAATCGCAACTGATTGATTGTCATCGACTTGACCGGATCGCCAAGCGAATTGAAAGAAATCGTCCCCGTAATTCCCTTGACCCCGTTAGTTTCACTCAAAGCATCCCTGACCTTCTTCCTGTTCAGGGAACCACTGCGCCGAACCGCATCGGCAAGTACGGTCATGCAATCATAGGTCAAAGCAGGCGCATTGGTCTTGATCGGTCCGTACACCGATTCAAATTTTCGGACGAATTCTTTCGATTCCGGAGTGTTGACCCATCGACTCCAGTGATTCGAATAATATACTCCTTCGGCATCAAAACCGATTTCGTCATACAGCTTCAACCCAATGCCGTCACCACTAAGAAATTTCGAATTCACGCCCTGCTGCTTGGCCGCAACCAGAAATCCCCCCACATGCTTGAAAGAATCGGGTATGAAAACAACGTCAGGTTTGAGTCCCGCTACAGCACGAATGATATCGTCATGCAAAACGACATCAGAGCCATAATTGCCGCGCCAAAGCAAACGCCCATGCCCAGACTCAAAAGTGGAAATGAAAGTCTCGGCGAGGTGCTCGCTATAGGGACGCTTTTCATTCACCAGCACCACTGCGGTCGCAGCCTGAAGATTTGTCAATGCGAATTGGGCCAGCCCTTTTCCCTGAAAATCGTCAGTGAAACTTATTCGGAAAATACAATCCCCGACCCTTGTCACATCCGGATTTGTCGAAAGCGGACTGATCATCGGGATACCTGCGGGTTGCAGAATTTTCGCAGCAGCAAGAGAATTGGAACTCCACGCCGCACCGACAACCGCGAGAACATCGGCCTTGACAGCCTGTCTGGCTGCATTGATGCTGCCCTCGGGGGTGCTCTTGTTATCAAATTCAATGAGCACAACGTGATGACCGAGAAAACCACCGTGGGCATTGATTTCCGCAGCGGCAAACCGTGCGGCATCGGCAATTCTCAAACCGGAACGAGCCGCATCACCCGTCTTGGCGGAAATAATTCCGACCCTCACGATTTTGTCGGCAGCACATGCCTGTCCGGCCCAAAACAGCGACCAGACAGCACACAAAAGAATAGCCACTCGAAAAATGTGACTACATGCTCCGAACAAATGTTTTCCCATCATCCCCCTCCAAAAGGCTGACCATTCTTAGCATAGCCCACAGAGGGAATGAATTATTTTAATGATTCTGTAGCCATTCGTAGAACTGGCTCAAGGAAAGCTGACGGCTTGCAGGGCCGCTCCGAACGTAAAATTCCTCATTCTGGCCATTCTTCAAGATGGCGGGAACAGCAGCCGGAATGCAGAATACACGAAGAACTGATTTCCCCTGCACCTCGATGACAGCGGTATCAATATACCGGGCAAACTCTGCCCCGAAGTGCTGATTGACCAGGTTGTTGAAATGCAGGAGAGCCTTATCCGCGTTACCGAATTTATCCTCTTCAAATCCCGCCACGACACCGTCGTCGGCGACTCCCACAAACAGGGTACCGCCAGCGGAGTTCATGAAACCGGCTACGGTCTTCATGCTGGCATGTTCAATCTCACGGCCATTCTTGCCGGACTTGAGGTTGAATCGAAGTGTCTGCTTGAATTCAAGCTCACTGCTCTCGCCTTCTGCGATAAGCCGAAGCACATCCTGCGCGGAGACCGGCATCTTCTGCTTGAGGCCGAGCGCCTGAATCCGAGCCCGATTTCTGTGCAAAACAAAAAGGGCTCCTGCCGCGAGGACGACCAGAAGACCGCCAAAAACCTGAAGAAAAGTATCGCTCGTCAAGGCGGAAACTATATTCTTGCGCGGAACAGCCACGCCCAGAGACATTGTATCGCCAAACACGGACAACGGCAGGACATATCCCCACCACGCTTCCTTATCGACAGAAAATAAAAAAGGCGCTTTGCGGTACTTGCCACCGGAAGCAAGCAGAGCCGAAGCTTGGGCTATAACCGGATCTGAAACATTATTCGCTTCCAGAGCGTGGCTTGCCCTGTCCCCCTGAATTTCTGTCTGAGCAGCGCCTTCGATAGGCAAGACCTTACCGCTGTCCCAAAAAAGAAACACCTTTTCCGCGCTGCCTCTTTCCGCCCCGCCAAGACGACTGACAACAGTATCAACAGGAAAGACATAGGACATCATGTAATTCTGCCCATTGACGACGATCAGTGTCGATGCTGTGAGCCACGACTCTCCGGCATCATAATAACGATACGAACTGCGCCAATTGACCTGACCGGGCATGAGATGCTTGAACTCATTGGCGAGAATATCATTGAATTCCGTGTTGTCATCATGAATATTCTTGGCTTTTTCAGCCGCCGAACCATCTGCTTTCAACAGGGTAATGCGCGTCGTACCGCCATCTTCCCGCATCGGAACCACTTCCTGCAAACCGGATTGCTGGCGGGTAAGCATGTAACGAAGCCCTTCCCCGTCTGACACCATGACGGCAGTCAGGGCACCATGCTTTTTGAGCACCCGGGAAAACGACGTCCGCAAAGATGATGGTTTGAGACTCGCCAGAACATCCACTCCCATCTCGTCGTTGGAACTGGTCACCGCGTTAATAAGCACGGTCACAGCTCCCGAAAGTCCTCGCGCCGAGCTTTCCACAGCCACGGCAGCAGCATCGCGGCGAACCTCCCGCACTCCCCAGAAAGCCAGCGCCCCCACGGCGACAACCGTGAAAATCACACCGTAAAAAAGGATATTGTAAAGCTTCTTTCCCTTAATGGCATTTCGGCTCGACATCAACGACCTCTGCATTCGGTTCAGGAGAATTCAAGAAGGACACGATCAACTGCCGCATCGGTCAAATCATACATTTCATCGCCATGGTCATATCCGGCCAGATGGAGCGTGCCATGAGCAATCAACCTCGCCATATGACCGAGTGGAGACTGGCCGTAAAGAGCGGCTTCACGCGACAGCGCATCCACGGAAAGAGCGAGTTCGCCAAGATAAACGTCTTCCGAACCTTCCTCCGGGGCCTCGGCCGCATCATCAGCCGGAAAACTCAAAATATTGGTGGGACCGGTACAGCCCAAAAAGCCCTTGTTCAGACGAGCTATTTCCGCATCATCAACCAGCTTGAGCGTCACGGAATGCCCGATCAGGTCCAAGGCATCAAGAATGGATGCGCCTATCTCGCCGAGCTCTCGGCGGGACAAGGGAAAATGCGGATCAAGCCGCGTTTCTCGAATCACCCTGAAACCTGAATCCATTACCTGTCCTTCTCACTCTCGTAGCGGTCATAGGCGCGAACAATACGCCCTACAAGCGGATGCCGAACAACATCATTTTCATCAAATTCAACGACCTTGACCCCTTTCACGTCCGTCAGAATGCTACGGGCATGCAACAGGCCGGACTTGGCATGAATCGGCAGATCGATCTGCGTGACATCACCGGTGACGACCGCACGCGAACCGAATCCGAGCCGCGTCAAAAACATCTTCATCTGCTCTGGCGTGGTGTTCTGGGCCTCGTCCAAAATGATGAATGCGTCATTCAGGGTCCGCCCGCGCATGAATGCCAGCGGAGCCACCTCAATGACGCCGGTTTCCTGATAATCCTGCACCCTGGCAAAATCGAGCATGTCGTGCAGCGCATCGTAAAGCGGCCTCAGGTAGGGATTGATTTTCTCAGCCAGATCACCGGGCAGGAACCCGAGTTTCTCTCCGGCCTCAACAGCGGGACGAGTCAACACGATGCGCTTGACCTCGCGCCGGAGAAGCGCGCCCACGGCCATGGCCACGGCCAGATATGTCTTGCCCGTACCGGCAGGACCGATGCCAAAGGTCAGATCACTCTCGCGAATGGCGTCCAGATACTCTCTCTGATTGATGGATTTCGGCGAAATCGTCCGCTTGCCGGAAGTCGCGTAGACACTTTCCTTGAAGACATCACTCACGTCAGCAGCGGGCTGGCGCTCAAGTATCCGGCAGGCGAAATCGACATCCTGCGGATAAATATTCTTGCCCGCCTTCAGCATGGCATATAGCTGCGAGAGCACCTGTCCGGCAGTATCGACCCGCCCTTCATCTCCATCAGCCGCAGACACGGTCAGTGTGCTTCCACGGCTTTCAATAGAAACATCCAAACGCTCACTGAGCAACTTGAGATGCTGATTCTGAGGGCCGAATAACTGACTCGCCAATTGGCTATCGTCAAATTCAAGTTTCAATGCTGACAGCTCCGATTTATCCGGTTATGCGGCAGCCAAAATGGCTACCCCTTCTTTCTCAAAAACATCCACTTGCACGCCCTGCGTTCCATAAGATTGGCCAATTCGTACAAAGCCGCCCCCATGATGCTCATGGCGATGATGCCGGTAAACATGCGGAGGTAGTCCATGGCACCCCACGCATCCATTATCATATAGCCCAGCCCTCGCGTGGTGGCAAAGGATTCCACAAAAAACAACACTGCGACCGAAACTCCGGTGCCGAGCCGAAGCGCTGTAAACCCGTGCGGCAACGCAGCAGGCAGCAGGACTTCGCGGAACACGTTCCACCGGGAACCGCCCAGAGATCGAACGGAGTCGGCGTATTTCGGATTGATGGCGCGCACGCCGTCACGCGTGGTCACCAAAATCTGATAGCCGAGAATAAGCGAGATCATGGCTATCTTTGCGGCATCGCCCAGACCGAACAGCAGCAAAAAGATCGGCAGCAACACGATTTTGGGCACCGGATATGTCAAAAAGACGAAAGGAGCGAGCAGTTTGTCCACTTTCCTGACGCACCCCATCAGCAATCCAAGAGGAAAAGCCACTCCCCACGCGAGAATCATGGCGGCTACCGCCCGGTATGCGCTCACTCCGAAATGCTCCCAGAACAAACGGGTCCCGGCGGCGGAGACAAAAGCCGTCACAGCATCTTCGGGGTACGGGAGTATGATACCACCCATGGCCATGGCCGTAAGCTTCCACAGACCTCCCATCACCGCAATGACGACAGCGTATCGAATACACGGACGCAGGTTTACCATACGTCCTCCACGGTATGCCGAAGTTGTTTCAGCAGTTCGAATCCGGTCGCCGAATCACGAACCCCGGCATCACCGAAACCGGGATTGTCGAACACTGCCACGGGGCGGGCCGGAGAGGCAGACATGACCATAATCCGCTTGCCCAGCATGACAGCCTCCTCCAGCGAATGCGTCACAAGGACATATGGCACCTTTCGAAGCTGCCACGTATCCAGCAACGCCAACTGCAACCGTTCACGGGTCAGGGCATCAAGAGAGGAAAACGGTTCGTCGAGCAGCATCAACCGAGGCCGCGTGACAAACGCACGGGCAATAGCCACCCGCTGCTGCTCCCCGCCGCTCAGGTTGGCGGGATAATCACGCTCCCGTCCGATAATACCGACTTCCGCAAGCTGAACCTTCGCCCGACGGATACGTTCCTTGCGCGAAACACCCTGCACCTTGAGGCCGAGCGCGACGTTGTCCACAACGGATCGCCACGGGAGCAAGCCGTAATCCTGCAAGATAATCGAAATATCCGAAGTCGGTCCGGCGATTTCATTCCCATCGAGAAACACGGCCCCGGTGTCCGCGGGAGACAGGCCGCTCAGGATATACAGCAGTGACGTCTTGCCGCACCCGGAAGGCCCGACAACAGCCAGCGTCTCCTCCCGCCCGAGCGAAAAGGAGACGCCGTCCAGAACGGTCTTTCCACCGTAGATTTTTCCGAGATTTTCAGCTTTCAGCATACGCTAGGGAATGATCGGAGACACGACCAGCTCCTGCGGCAACCGCTCCTTGAGCAGCCCCTTGGAAAGCATCCAGTCCTGTACCTCATTCAGTTCGGCATCAGTTGGAAGTTCGGGCATGGGATACGGGTAAACCGGAAATTCCGAAACCAACGGTTTGGGGATGCGGCATGTCTCGGCCATCAACTGCCGGTAGTCCTCCGGCTTTTCGGTCAGTCGTTTGACTGCCTCCCTGTACGCCGTTACGAATCGGATATAGGACCCGGCTCCACCTTTGAAATATTTACGATGCAGGCACAAAACCGTCAGGGGGATATTCAGATCGTCCGCAGTGACAAGCGCCCCGCCCCCCTTGAATTTTGCCAATGAGAGCAACGGCTCGGGCAGCAAAGCGGCATCAATCTGGTCGGTCATGAGCATCTGAAGCCGGATGGGCAACTTCTTGATTTCGATTCGCTCGAAATGATAGCTGCCGACGCCGAGCTTCTCTTCCATTTTGTCAGCCAGAAATTCCATGATGGTGGATTTGGAAAGGCCAAGCTTTTTCCCGGCAAGATCACCGATACCGGCGTCCTTGTTCTTTGGCGACAGGCCGATGCCGAACATGGGATACCCGGGCGTGGTGCGCCACGAAGTCATGGCGATATACATGGGGACATCCCGGCTGATAAGCAGATACGTGGCAATAAGATCACCAAAATACCCGTCAAGCTGTCCTGCCTGCATGGCCGTATCCCGCTCCAAAGCCGAAGAGAATCTGACAAGCTCCACATCCAGCCCCTGCTCGGCGAACAGGCCGTCATGCACACAGACCTGAAGCGGCAGGGTGTCAATCACCGGCAGGATACCGAAACGAATCTTGGACTCAGCCGCATGAGCACTGAGACTGAAAAGGGCAATCGCCATGATCGTAAGGACCATCTTTCTCATGAAATTCTCCCTGATTTTGATGGCGGTTATGTAACACGACAAAACCGGAAAGAAAAGGCGTTGCCATGATGACAACGCCCTTGATTTACCTGACCTGCCGAACCGGCAGTATTCAATTGCCTCAACCACCGCCATGAGGTCGAATAAAACTCCGCACTACAAGCAACAGCAAGACAACTGCACCGAAGATTCCCACCCAATGCGGCAAGACTTCACGGACTTCAGACACCACGGCACGAATATCAATTCCGAGCGCAACATACAGATGGTCCACAATCACGGCCAGAGCGAGCGAACAAACCACTATAGCGAGAACATACAGACCGGCGGCACGCTTTCCAAGCGTCTTGAGCATGACAGTGATGGTCGCTCCATTGGTGGCGGGACCGGCCAGCAAAAAAACAAGTGCCGCACCGGGAGACAACCCCTTCAACAACAGGGAGGCCGCGATCGGCGTCGAAGCAGTCGCGCAGACATAGAGAGGCAAAGCTATGACCAACATGGCGAGATACGACAAAACGCCTCCACCGACATACTGGTTCAGAGCGTCGTCGGGAAGGACCGCGGCAATGACTCCGGCAATGAGTACGCCAACCAGAAGCCAGCGGCCGATGTCACCAATCATCTCGCCAAAAGCGTATTCCATGCCGGAACGGAAACGCCCGAGCACACTCGGCTTGCCTTCTGCATCACAACCACACGCGCACTTGTCATGCTCATGGTCATGACTCATTTTCAACAGTCCGTTCATGGGCAATGACGGCTCTTCCTTCTCGGGGAACGCATTCACCAGCACACCAGCAAATACCGCCGTTATCGAAGCCGCAATCGGTCGAATGACCGTCATGATCGGGTCGATAAGCGCATAGGTCACCGCCATTGAATCCACACCCGTCTCAGGGGTGGAAATCATGAAGGCTGTGGTCGCCCCCTTGCTCGCACCCTGCCGTCGAAGCCCAAGCGCGGCAGGCAGCACTCCGCAGGAGCACAGGGGCAGGGGCACTCCCATCACCGATGCCTTGACCACGGCACCGACACTGTTTCCACCAAGGTGCTTGGCAAGAAACACATCGGGTACGAACGCCTTGAGAAGCCCTGCCACAAAGAAACCGAACAGGACATACGGCGAAGCCTCGACAAGGACATGCCATGATTCCAATACTATCTTCAACATTACATCAATCATACTTTTCTTCTCTCTAAACAATTATTAAAAATGAACACCTGTTCATATAAAATAACAAAAAAAAGAGGAGGAAAGCCTCAGCTTTCCTCACGAATATGGTCAATACCCTGCACGATCAACGTACGAACATGATCGTCATCCAGAGCGTAATATACATTCTTCCCTTCCTTGCGATAGCGAACGAGCTTTGCCGCGCGGAGCAACCGAAGCTGATGCGATATGGCCGACTGGGACATATCCAAAACCTCGGCAAGTGCACATACACACAACTCATGAACAGACAAGGCAAAAAGAATTCGAGACCGGGTATAGTCCCCGAGCGCCTTGAACAACTCGGCAAGAAACAGAAACTCACGTTCCGAAAGCATTCGTTCCTTGACCATGCTCACATTTTCCGCATGGCTGGAAGTATCACCACAAGCTACGTTGGACATCCGCACCTCTCTTAAATGATTAATCACTCATATGTAACAAATGTAACCATGCGCCATGCATCTGTCAAGCGGTCGATAAAACGCCCTTATCCAAAAGAATTTATTGAAACTATTTGATATCGCACAGTTGAAACAAAAAAAAGCGGGGACTGTCTTCAAACAGCCCCCGCCAGATTCTGAATCATGAAACTAGCCCAACCCAAGCCTGTTCTGGATCAGATATTTGCGTCCGGCGCAATCGACGATCTCTTCTATGAGTCCGGCATGCTCAAGCCCACTTGACCGGACCTCGGCGACCAGTCCCGCAACGTTCTTTTCTTCTTCAAGATATCCGAGCACGACATCACGCACCCCTTTGACTGAAACAAGACGGTCCGCCCAGCCGATACCCTCCTGATACAGCATCTTGGCAGAAACAAAGGAAGCCACAAGCGCCAACTGGTGTCTGCGCGGAATGTCATTGATAATACGATCCCGGTACTTCTGCACAAGGATTGCCGGACAATAAGACAACACGACGTCACACAAACGCGGATCATCCGCCACACTATCGACCTCCTCTTCCAGAACGACAGCCACCCTGTCGGCAAGAGAGTTGATGGATTCGGACAATTGATAGGATAGTTCGGTAATGGTTTTCGCCCCACCCGCAAGCTTGAACTCGCGCATGAGTACCCGTGCTTCCGCACGCGCTCTCAACCGCAGAATATCCAGCAGTTGCACAACATAATAGTCCTTGATGTCGAGGAATTCCTTCTCGCTCAGGATCAGTCCGGCAAGTATTTCATACGACGAGCATATCACGCCCGTCTTGTTGGCAGAAGGACCGGGAACCGCAAGCACTCCCGCTTTCTCCATCTCGGCACGCGCATCCGTGGAAATGAAGATATTCGCCCCTTCCACCAGTCCTCTGGCTGAAGGCGTCCCATCCTTTTGCAGGAATTCACGCCAATTGGACATATTGATGGTATCAGGCCTGCCACCGGACGGAATGAAAATATCCGCCACCGCAGTATTGTGCAGTTCATTGCGAATCTGCGTTCCGTGAGCATCCTCGGTGGACACGACAAACGCCCCTTCCCCCTTCAGCTTTGCCGGATCGAAATGAGACGCCTTGAGTTCATTATCCATGAGCCGAATCAGTTCAGCATGATCCATTCCATCAGGATCAAAGGCCGCTCCGTGCCCGTCGGTCATGGCAACGATTCGCGCGTTTTCACCATACTCCCGCATAAGGATTTTCATGACGTTGGACGCCACATCCCCTGCCGGACCACCGGTAATCTTCACGGTAAACGGCTCATTCTTCGGATCAATGCCGAGGGTATGCAGCAGCTCATCCGCAAAAACGATCACGCCCTCGCTGGTCACGCCGTATTCCTTGTGAGCAATGCCTGCTCCGGGCTTGGAACTCATGAAAGCGCTCGGCCACTTGTAACCGCGGAACTGTGCCCGCGCTGCAATCCAGTTGATATGGGCCGGGGTAATATTTTCATCGGGCCCAAGGAAGATCAGTTCCTCACGATCAAGGTAATCCACAATACCGGGTTGGACAAAACCTTCCGAACCTTCCGGGATGACGAGCAGATCAAGGAATGAATCGACCATGCTTTTCACTGCCAGATCAATATCCGCTTCAGGGCCGAGCAGAACAACCGCCTTGGACCCTCCTTCCGGGATATCCTTATTCTTGAACTGCTGGGCGCTGGCAAGTTTGGTCACCTCATCAAACAGCCTGTTCGATTCCATCTCGAAGTGTTCCTGCGACCATGTACGCACCACCCGGACACCGCCACGGGCCGTATCGCGATACCGCACATGGAAAGCAAAACAGTAGGGACCGTGGAAGCAGTATATGCCGAACGGCCTTTCCTCCTTGGGCATGGGGGACAAGATAAGCGGATTCAGCCGGAAACTCAGACCGAGCTTGTGCGGCAGGTAATAGTTCGTCCTCATGGTGTAACGGAAGAACTTGAATATGTAGGTCATGATCTTTCGATGAACCGGATTTCCGATCATGCTGATGGCACTGCGAACTTCGCTTCTTTTTTCGGCAAGAGCGGCACTACGATCGCCCACAAAGTCAGGATTGAAACGAGTATCAAAATATTCCATCAGCATTCCGCTGACATCCCGATGCTTGAGGATGGCATACAGGATTCGGCTTGACGTATACGCATGGATGTCCTTGCTGATGAGGAATTGATGTGCGAACTCGCTGGCGGCCTGCATGAGCATGACCTGCCTAAGCTCCCAACCGTCTTCATCAGCCAATGCTTCAAGGCCATGAAAGGCGAACCACTTGGTCAATCGCAGTTGCCGTTCAAGACGACGCCACTGTTCAGAGTCTTCCTGCAAATCAATACGCGAAGTATCAAGATAAAAACTCATGATCGCTATGGTGGACTTCTCACCACGATCGAATTCATCGGAATATGCCCGGTCAACCGGAATATCCTCACGTGCAAACACGTTGACGACCCTCAAGAGCAAGCCCTTTCGCGGCGGGTTTTCCATGGCAACGGTAATCCGGTCAAAACCGGGATGCACACCCTTTTCAAGCTGGACCTGCACCCGCTCAAATCCCTCAACGCACCCACAGGTCCGGAAATGACGTACCGCCCGCCCAGCCTCAAACTTCTCTACATAGTCTTCACTGGCAGAAGACAGGAATTGCTCGAAGGATTCAACATCCTTCGACTCAACGGAAACGGCTCCCTCACGGACGCTGGCAAGGGCCTTTTTATAATTGTCGCCGTCAACCGCGCATTGGGGCTGGGGGCCGAAAATAAACGTATCAAGCCGCAACGAATCGTCCCGGCTAGAATAGATGCGTGCAATCTGGATATCCTTGTCGAGATACCCCCTCAGCACCCCGCCGAGCGCCTTCATGTCACCCCCCGGCGTAATATGCGTCACCATGGAACCGCACGGACTTCGCAGTGCCAGAGACTGCTTTTCGCGGCGGACATTTCCGGAAAGAAGCGCCATTAAATGGCGAATTTGCTCGGATTCATTATGCGTTCTGAAATAATACTCCGGCATTGAACCATAAAACCAGGGAATAAGGTCTGCCGCAGATTCTTTCAGCCGATTCTCAACCTTTTCCTGAATATCAGACGGATTGACGACCACATCAACGTTCATTATTCACCTCATCTGGCAAATTTAAAATTTTCTCCTATATCCTTGTGCATGCCCCTTGGAAATGAGTCAAGATTTTGTCAAAATCATTTTTCACACATTAGACGCATTATAAATGTGACTATTAACAATCTAATATCGTGGACATAAAACACATCGCGCGATATATGAAATAAAGACCGAGCCATAGGGGCACGGCAAGAATTCGGCAACGAGGGATCGACCATGAGCAAAACCGCGATAGACACTGGTATTCTGCTGGAAACCGGCACCAATGAACTCGAAATCCTTGAGTTCTATATCAATGAAACCCTCAAGGAAGGCGAAGAGCCCGTCAAAAACTACTTCGGCATCAATGTAGCCAAAGTCATGCAGGTCATTGAAACACCCAACCTTGAACCGCCGGAATCCGCGCCACACCCGTCTTTCATGGGCACCATTCCCCTGCGGGATCTCATTCTGCCCGTGCTTGATCTTTCCGTCTGGCTTGAGCTCAACATGCCGAAAACGGAACGGGATATTGTCATCGTCACGGAATTCAGCAAGACAGTGACCGGATTCCTTGTTTCCGGTGTTACCGAAATTCATCGCGTGGGCTGGGGCGAGGTCATTCCTCCGACCAGCGTCATCTCCCAAAGCACCGACTCCATCGTCGGCCTTGTGGACAAGGGAGACCACTTCATTCAGCTGCTTGATCTCGAAACCATCCTCACCCAGATCGAGCCGGCCAGCGATCTGGAAATGACCCGTGCCGACAGGGAATACAAGGTCTTGGTGGCCGACGACTCCGCCACCATCCGCATGATGCTTGAACAAAATCTCACTGCGGCCAACTTCAAGCCGATCATCACGAACAACGGCAGTGAGGCTCTCAAAACCATCATGGCGCTGAAAGCCCAAGCCGAAGAAGAGGGCAAGGAAATCACCGAATTCGTGGATGTCATTGTTTCCGATATCGAAATGCCCCTCATGGACGGCTTCAGTCTGACAAAAAATATCAAGGACGATTCCGTCTTGCAGAAACTGCCCGTCATACTGTACTCCTCCATCATCACAAAGGAACTGAAGCACAAAGGGGATTCCGTAGGAGCCGACCTGCAAATCACGAAACCGGATCTGCACACTATCCCTGAAAAAGCCATTGAACTGATTGAAGGAAGTAAAGATTGATATATCGCGGAGATGAAGTTCTCGAAGTCTATCTCGAAGAAACAACCGACAGGCTCGATTCCATTGAATCGGGCCTCTTGAAGCTTGAAAATCAGGCGGAATGCGATCCGTCGCTGGTCAATTCCATTTTTCGTGATGCCCACTCCGTCAAGGCCGGGGCCAACCTTCTCGAACTGAAGAATATCGAGGCACTTTCGCACAAGCTCGAAAATGTTCTTGAAATGATCCGACGCTGTGAGCTGGACGCAACGGAAATGATCATAACCGCCAGTCTGGAGTCCGTAGACAAACTACGCGAGCTGGTGGACAATATTGAAAACAGCGAATCCATCAGCATCCGACTGCATACCGCCATGCTTGAAATGTCGGTAAAAAAAACCCTTGAACAGAGTTAAGACAACTTTCGCATCAAACACACAAAGAAGGCCGCTTCCATACAGGAAGCGGCCTTCTTTGTGTCTTAAAAACCGACTCGCTCTTAATTTTTGAACATTTCCAGAATACTTTCAGCATCCTGCATTTTGGAAAACGACGTATTGCTGAACACTTCGCTCTCCACGGCCTTGAGGAATTCATCATAATTCATCTGGGTGAAATCGATCATCACACCCTTCACCTTGAAATACAACTGAAGAAAACTCATCAGCGAATCTTCCTCAAGACACTTGGTCAGCCCTACCGCATCGGTAACAGAGGTAAACGGTTTGTTCATCCCTCCGAGAAAGAACATATCCAGTCCGCTCTCGCCATCCGTCACCACGCCGAGCAGGTTGAACGTCTTGAGCTTGGCTGCGAATTCATCGGTCATGTCCGGGAATTCCATGATGTCCTTCTTGGGAAACACACTGGCAAAGACCATCTGGCCGTCTTCATCGGCCATGGTATGCCGAAAGACGGTCTCACCATGATTCTTGCGTGCCGCCTTGATGGTTTCATAAAGATCACAGGCAAAGGCGAGCCTGAGGTCCTGCACAATTTTCTCGTCCATGATGCAACTCCGTGGCTAAATGATTCCGTGCAAGGGGCCGCCAGATGCGCCGAGGGCGTCAACGCGTTTCTCGACCTCGGGATCGGGATCGAGCGGCGGAGCGTGGTACGTCTTGAGTCGGGCATCGATGACAATGGAAGTCTTCGCGCCCCAGTGTTTTGCATGAGTGAAACCGTGAACCCCGTAAATATCGGTGGCCGGATCGGAACGGGTAAATGTGACCCACAGGAAATTATCCCAGTTCTGAGCCGTGAAACCGGCGTCGTCCGCAACGACGATCATGGGGAACCCTTCAATTCCCACAGCCTTTTCCAGCGCTGCACCAAGTCGGTCGAAAGCCGCGTCCTGCTGGTCACGCTTCTTTTGATGCTTCGGCCCCTTGATAACAAGAATACCGGGAGCAAAGACCTGAGGATCACGGAACCCGCGAGGCAGGTTCATGTTGCTCGGCATCTCCGTTGACAGTTCACGCTTCTGTGACCCGGCAGCCGCCCACACAAGCTTCGACCCCTGATTCAGGCTGATACCTGAATAATCAAGCGTGTCGATGGTCGTCCGGGTAATAAAATGCAGGTCCCGCTTGAGGTCAACACGCTCAAGCATGTGCTTGAAGAAGCCGGGAATATCATGGCATGACGCGCCTTGACGCATGTCCTCGCGTGCGGCGATAAGCACGTATTTCGACAATGAGGTCTGTGTATTGCCAAGCAATGCCATGGCATTGGTCAGCAATTCCTGCGGCTGCCGCTCCTCGGCGTAAGGCACATATCGCTCACTTCCCACAGCGAGCAGCAGCGGATGCACGCCCGCAGCGTCCACGGCATGCACCTCATGCACGCCGGAAAAAACTGACGGCACCAGTTCGGCAGTCAATTCATGGATGAATTCACCGAACATGGTATCTTCCTGCGGCGGCCGTCCCACCGTGGTGAACGGCCAGACGGCATCATTGCGATGAAAGACCTTGTCCACCTTGAGAACCGGAAAATCATGAGCCAGACTGTAATACCCCAAATGATCACCGAACGGGCCTTCAGGTTTTTCCAACCCTTTGACCACGGTGCCGGAAATACAGAAATCCGCTTCGGCGGGAACGGGCAGACCGCCCTCACGGGTAACCATGGGAATTCGATGCCCACCCATGGCACCGGCAAAGAAAATTTCAGCCAGTCCATCAGGCAGCGGCATAACGGCAGCCAAAGTCATGGCCGGTGCGCCGCCCACGAAAACATTCACCCTGAGTGGGATATTCTTCTTGATGGCCTGTGCATGGTGGTGACCGATACCACGATGAATCTGGTAATGCAGGCCGACTTCCTTGTCTGGAATGAAGTCATTCCCCGACAACTGCACCCGGTACATGCCCATGTTGGAACCGGCGTACCCGGGATTGTCCGGACTTTCCGAATAGACCTGCGGCAATGTCACGTATCCGCCGCCGTCCATGGGCCATGAAACAAGCTGTGGCAATTGGGAAACCGTCGTTTCATTTTGCAGGACAGGCCCCCATGAAACGTTTTTCGGCATGGTGTGCCAAGCAGTCTTGGGCGCTCCCAGATACTTCCATGGACGCTTGAATGCCTCCATGGGGGAAAGCTTCAATTTCATCAATCGCTGTACCATCTCTATGGTATCGCGAAAAATGAAATGCATGCGTTGCTTTGTGCCGTACAGATTGGCAGCCATGGGGAACCGGCACCCTTTCACACTGGTGAAAAGAAGCGCCGGACCTCCGGCCTGAAAAACCCTGCGCTGAATGGCCCCGACCTCGATGTTCGCATCGACTGTCTTGTCAATTCGAACGAGTTCGCCGCGAGCCTCAAGTGCGTCAAGACACTCTTTGGTATTCTTGTATCCCATGAATGGTTCCCGTTGTTGTATCGCTGGCGGAACAATCTAGACGGAAAGAGCGGAAAAGTTAAGGAAAGATTCTACTAATCCGGGAACCGAAAGAACTCTGGCCGAAATCACTGCTGCATCACCTGCGGAGGACTCCACACGCACGCATACTCCACTGGACGGGAACGCAGGATATTCTCTTTGATGTCCACTTCAAGCGGCTTCATGTTGCAGGATGCCCGGTTGCGGCAAGTATTACAATAAATCTTTGGATACGGGCATACAAGACAATACGGTCTGTAATCATCGCACGTTAAAGAATTCCAAGGGCGTCTATGTCCGAGTACGCACTTCTTCTGATAGAACACGCACTCGAGACAATTGTTTGACACAATTAACATTTTTCGCATTACCCACCTCCTTTTCGGGTGTCTTCTCAGTATCCGAGAAAAACACACCTCCGAATAAGTCGGTATTATAATTTCGGTACAATTCCCCCTCCAGCCTGAACTGAATATGTAACCTCAAAGTAACACTCCGAAATAACGAGCAACCTTTGAGAAACCTCTGTCGAACAAATTTTGCCATCAAAAATCTTTATGCTATGAACAGCAGGACAGACACCTTTCATCGGAGAACAAAGCCATGACGCTCATACAATGGGACGAATCCATGTCCGTCGGACATGATGAAATAGATGACCAGCATAAAAAACTCATAGGCCTTATCAATCGGGCATATAAGGCCATGCAAAAACATGACGAGCACATGATGGTCTCACTGATCAACGAAATGCGCGACTATGCAACCATGCATTTCACAACAGAAGAGACGCTCATTGAAAACTACGGTTTTCCCAAAATGACGGAACACAAATGGCAGCACGCCAAATTCAACAAAACCGTCGAGGATTTTCAGAAAAAGCAATTCGACACAATGAACCTGTCACAAATATTTGTCTTTCTCAGTCGCTGGCTCACGACGCACATCATGGAGGAAGACATGCAATATGTTCCTTATCTACCCAAGAAAGAATCCTGACATCCCCCCCCTCAAAACGAAAAAGCCCGCAAGATGCGGGCTTTTTCATTATCTGCAAGATTGGCTTACTCGCCGCGAATCTTGAAAAAGGCGTCAGCAAATTCCTTCATGACTTCATCCACGTCCTCATACGCTTCCTTTTTCAACTGAAGACTCGTCGGCGCGATGCCC
Source organism: uncultured Pseudodesulfovibrio sp. (assembly GCF_963664965.1). NCBI lineage: Bacteria > Pseudomonadati > Thermodesulfobacteriota > Desulfovibrionia > Desulfovibrionales > Desulfovibrionaceae > Pseudodesulfovibrio > uncultured Pseudodesulfovibrio sp. Next base: position 2,972,496 of record NZ_OY761823.1, read on the forward strand.
ATGGTAGCAGTATCCCAATAGACTTCACGCGGAGGAATACCGAATTCGAAATTGAGATGGTACACATTCATGCCGCTCTTGGTACGAATATCCATGATCTTGATGATAATGTACCCGACGTTTTCCAGTTCATAACCGGCAGCCGGATAATTATTGACCACGGCATCATTGTTCACTTCCATGCCGCGCATATTCTTCTTGAAGGCCTCAATAGCGTATTTCTGAACATCCACGGCATCAAGTGCATCGCCTTCGACATCCACAAAAACCATAACATCATCGAGAATTTCAATTTTTTTGAAATCCTCGGTTTTTCCGGCCATGGCAGACGACTGCATGCAAATAAAAAAAGCCAAAGCCGCCATACACAACATCATTTTTCTCATGATAGACCTCACGCTTGACGATTGTCGGGATGTTCCTATTCCGCACTGCATTTTAAACACGCAACGGCTGCCGATGTAAACCCCATCACGAAAAACAAAAAGGACTTACGCATATAATATGCGTAAGTCCCTGATGATCGTGGCGGGCCATACAAGATTCGAACTTGTGACCTCTTGCTCCGGAGGCAAGCACTCTATCCAACTGAGCTAATGGCCCGCGAGAAGAAAGTAGCTATCCTTCACCTCTTCCTTTGTCAAGGCTACACCCATGAGATAAAAAACAAAAGCAAGATTCGACATGCCCTTGATCGTGCATTCCACTTGCCAAAATACCTATAACAAATCTATATAATAGGAAATGAGCGTTGAACGCACGTGTCAACGCATCAGCTTTCAGGAGAGCCATGAACAAAAAACGAATAATTCTGGCCGTCACCGGAGCCAGTGGGACTGTGTACGCAATCTCGCTGGTCAAGGCTCTTGCTGACCGCGACGACGTGGAACTGCATGTCATCATTTCCGCCGCAGCGCAGAAAGTACTCTCCATGGAGACAGACTTTCCGCTCGACGCACTGACCGACGGTTCTCATTCAATACACGATCCATCCAATATCGCCGCACCACCGGCCAGCGGTTCATGGCAACACGCGGGCATGATTATCTGCCCCTGCTCCATGGCCACGCTGTCCGCAGTCGCCACAGGCTCGGGGCACACACTCATCCACCGCGCCGCAAGCGTTACACTCAAGGAACGCCGCAAGCTCATCCTTGTTCCGCGGGAAGCACCGCTCAACACCATCCATTTACAAAACCTGCTCACGGCTGACAACGCCGGAGCGATCATTTTACCGGCATGTCCGGGCTTCTACCACCGCCCGGAAACCATTGAGGATATCGCCGATCATCTGGCCGGAAAAATCCTCGACCAACTGGACATCCCCCATTCGCTCTACAAACGATGGGGAGAATAACAGTCCATCAGGAGGCACTCATGAAAATCACCTGGAACGGCCATGCGAATTTCACCATACGGACTGACGACGCCACAATCCTCATCGATCCCTTTTTCGTGGGAAACCCGGCAGCGCAGAGCACGCACAAGGACATCGACGCCTGCGATCTCATCCTCGTCACCCACGACCACAGCGACCACATAGGCCAGACCCTTGAATTGGCGGTAAAACACGATGCGGAAGTCGTTGCCATTTTCGACATCATCCAAAGCCTGATCGTGCAGGGATTGCCGGAACGCCTCGGCGTGGGCATGAACATCGGCGGCACCATTGAACGCCTCGGCATTTCCGTACAGATGGTTCAGGCCATACATTCCTCCACCACCGGAAATCCCGCAGGCTACATCATCACCCTGCCCGACGGAACTTGCATATACAATTCCGGCGATACCGGCCTGTTCGGTGACATGGAACTTTTCGGCAAACTCAACGACATAGACATCGCCATGCTGCCCATCGGCGGACGCTTCACCATGGATGCCAAGCAAGCCGCTTACGCATGCCGCCTGCTCGGATGCCGCAAAGTCATCCCGCAACACTGGGGCACATGGCCGATTCTCGCCCAAAATACCGAAGCCATGGCCGAGCAACTTGCATTACTCTCGCCTGACACCGAACTGATGGAACTTGAAATAGGAAAAGCGACAGAAATATAGAACTCCCTCGACGATCCGGGAAACTCTCTCTTTCGGCTCAACTGGAACGGGCTTTTTTTAATCCCTGTAAAGCCGCATGAATCTGTGCGGCTTTCTTTTTGCCGATACCGGGAAGCGACTCGATATCTCCACGCCCAGCCTCAACCATTGCATCCAGCGACTCGAAACAGTCCCACAATGTACGGGCGGTCTTGGGTCCGATTCCCGGCAAAGAGGTCAGTTCACTGTTGAGCACAGCCTTTTTGCGTGCCCTGCGCTGCCTGCCAATCACGAAACGATGCGCTGTATCACGCACCATCTGCAAGAACAACAACTCCGCACTGCCCGGTTTGAGCGGCATGGGGTTCTTGCGACCGGGACGGAAAATCAGGTCCTCAAGCTCTCCGGCCCGACGCGACGGCCCTTTGGCAATGGATGCCAATTCCCAATCAACCGGCTCAACGCACTCTGACAGCGCTTTCTCCACAGCCGAAATCTGTCCGCGTCCACCGTCAATAAGAACCAAATCCGGCCACGGCGGTCCCGACTCCACACGTCGCACAGTCCATGCGGCCAGAGCGGCATAATCATCCGCCGCGCCCTCAAGTTCCGGGAAGGCATACAAACGCGACGCGGCCTTGTCCCGACGCCCCGCATCAAAAACAACCTGCCCGACACGCATGTCCGTGCCGCCAAGATGGGAAGCATCGATACACTCAATACGCAGCGGCTCCTCGACAAGCCGCAAAACCTTCTGGAGCCGCGCCGTGATGGTATCCTTCTTCTCCTTCGCCTGACGCGCAACACTCCGGGCGATATCGAGAAGCTTCTTCTCCTGAGTGGAATGCGGGACGACCACGCGGACACTGTCGGTCCTGCGGTCTGCAAGCACCTCGGCAAGCACCTCGTTATCCACATCATGCGGCGCGATAATCAGCGGTGGAATAAACCGACCTGCGCCATAGAACTGGACAAGAAAACTTTCGAGTACTTCCGGCCCCTCGTCAAGCGTGAGTCCCGGCCAGAAAAAATGTTTCTGATCAAGCAATCGCCCCTGCCTGATGAACAGCAGGCCCAACCCAAGCCCAGCATCCGTTTCGGCCAGACCGACAACATCACGATCCCGCCTGTCATGGATGACCGCAACCTGACCTTCAACGGTCTTTTTCACAGCCCGAATCTGATCCCGGTACTCAGCGGCCTGCTCAAACCGCATCTCTGCCGAAGCCTGCGCCATCTTCTTCTCCAGCGAACCGACCAATTCACCAGACTTGCCGGACAGCAGCATCTCCACCCTGTGCACCTGATCCATATACATATTAGAATCTACGTCCCGAACACACGGCGCAAAACACTGATGGATATCGTAATACAGACAGGGACGCACACGATTCCTGAACGCCCCGTCCGAACACTTACGCAACGGAAACACCTTGCCAAGCAATTTCAGTGTGGTGCGGGCAGCGGCAGATGAAGTAAACGGCCCAAAATAGACAGACCCGTCACGTACGACCTTGCGTGTCATGGACAGACGAGGAAATTCCGAACGCTTGTCGAGCTTGAAAAGGACATACTGCTTGTCGTCCTTCAAAACAACGTTGTAGCGAGGCCGGTGCTTCTTGATCAGCCCGGATTCAAGCAACAAGGCTTCCTTTTCCGTGCCGGTCAGCAAAATATCCACGGACCGTACCTGTGCGACAAGCGCCTTGGTCTTCGGGGTATGTCCGGTGTTCTTCTGAAAATAGGAAGCAAGCCGTCTGCGAAGACGTTTGGCCTTGCCCACATAGATAATACGCCCGCGTCCATTCTTCATTAAATAGACGCCGGGGGAGTCGGGATAATCAGCGGCAAAAAATTTGAACTCTTCACTCATGACACTGTTGTATTTTTTCGACATAAATTTCGTTTCAAAGCACTATACTGGATTTATCTTCGCAAATCACGTCAAATTATTTTCACATATTATTCAAAAATTTCAAGCCAATAAACTAAAACAACAACACTTCAAGATTCAATTTTTTGTACGGTAAAAAAATTTTTACTCAATGCATTTTTTTCACTGATTCCCCTTGCCAAGACATCCCAAGTCGGGTTAAAGGAATAGCAGTTTAGGTGTTCACTTGGTGTTAATTGCAAAAAAAGGAAGATTAATTATGAAACGTCTTATCATGCTCGCAGTTCTGTGCGCCTTCGTGCTCAGCGCTGCTGCAGCCTCTGCTGCAGACATCAAAGCTTCCGGTGCTTTCACCGTTGAAGCTGTTTGGAAATCCAACTGGAACTTCACTGACGGTAGCCGTGACGATGTAGCCTCCAGCGCTTTTGACATCGAACAGCGTGCTGACGTTGTCTTCGAGTTCATCGCTAACGAGAACCTGAAAGGTGTTCTCTTCCTGCGTTACGGCACAGGCAAATGGGGCCAGGGCTCCTTCGCTCTGGGCGCTGGTGACGGCGGTCAGACTCTGTCCACTGCTGCTGCAGGCGCACCCATTTCCGGCAGCCGCATCGCTGTCCGTCGCGCTTACATCGACTTCAACTGGCCTGACACCACCATCAATGTCAAAGCCGGTTACCAGGCTGTCACCCTGCCGAACGCTTTCGGCGGCGGCTCCATGATCCTGGACGAAGAAGTTGCTTCCGCAGTCGTTTCCGGTGCTATCACTGACAACGTTGGCTACCTCTTCGGTTTCGCTCGCGCTGCCACTGGCACCGACCTCGACGCCACTGCTGCTACTCTGCAGCAGAACCAGGCTAACGCCGACGTTTGGGTTGCAGCTCTTCCGATGAACTTCGAAGGCTTCAACGTTGCACCTTTCGGTGCTGTTGCTGCTCTGGGCAAAGGCTTCACCGGCGCTAACTCCGCTGGCCTGCAGTCCCTGAACGCCACCACTGCTGCTGGCAAGGACACCTTTGACACTGCTTACTGGCTCGGCGCTGCTTTCACCATGGATCTCTTCGATCCGTTCGTGCTGAAAGCCGACGTCAACTACGGTAAGGTCACCTCTGACATCAAGAACAACGAAAAAGACGGTTGGCTGTTTGACGCAGCTCTTGAATACAAGGGCTTCGACTTCATGACCCCGGAACTGTTCTTCGTCTACACCACTGGTGAAGATGACAACTCCTCCAAGGGTAACGGCTCCGAGCGTATGCCTATCATCCAGGCTTCCAACTGGGCTGTCGGTTCCTTCTTCTTCGGTGGCGACACCCTGCTTGACGGTTCCTTCCCCGGCGCTGGCGCCGGTCGTCCGACCTACCTCGGCTTCTGGGCCCTGGGCCTGTCCCTCAAGGACATCCAGTCCTTCGCTGATGGTCTGACCCACACCGCTCACTTCATCTACGCCAAGGGTACCAACGACAAGAACATCGGTTCTGCTTACACCAACCTCAATGCTGGTGCCACAACCACCAACACCAACGTTGCTTATGGCCGCACTCTGACTGAAAAAGACTCTCTGATCGAGATCGATTTCAACACCGCCTACAAGGTCTACGACGAACTGACCCTGACTCTGGATCTCGGTTACATCAACCTGGATGCCAAGTCCTCCGTCTGGAACTTCAACGGTGCCAATCAGAAGCGCAAGGGCGGCGACGCCTGGAAGGTCAGCACTGGTGTTGTCTACGCTTTCTAAGCTCGCTTAGAAAACTCGCTTCTAGCTAAAAACCAACCCAAGTGACACCGAGGGCCGGGGCGTGCAAACCCCGGCCCTCTTTCTTTGTCTTCTGCCAGAAAACCGACTCTCACCGACTCGACTTTTCATTTCCGGTCGGATATACATTTCTCCCCTGACGGAAACACCGGGATGCCCGTATATTTCCCGACAACCACAGCCATAGAGGTCGACATGCCTTGTAGAACCCTCGAATACTCCACCCGAAAAGACTGGCCCGCCATTGAAAAATGGATGGCCCAACGCAAGGACCCCGACACCAAGGTCGATGCAATCGTTCATGACATTCTGGAGAGCGTAAAAAAGCACGGCGACAAGACACTCGTCGAATATACATGCAAATTTGACTGCAAAAATTTCACGGCGGACAAGCTTCGTGTCCCCGTTCAGTCAATCACAGCCTCTCTTGACGAAATTCCCGAGTCAGATATCGCCATTCTTGAAGAGGCCATTTCCCGCGTCCGTAATTTCCATCTCAATCAAAAAGAGAAATCTTGGTGGACCACAGCCGAAGATGGCACAATTCTCGGCCAGATGGTCCGTCCCGTCGACCGTGTCGGACTATACGTCCCCGGCGGCCAGGGGGGAGAAACGCCACTCATCTCCAGCCTCATCATGAACGCGATCCCGGCACAGGTAGCCGGAGTTCCGTCCATCGGTGTGACATCTCCGCCTCGTCAGGACGGGACGCTGAATCCATATATTCTCGCCACTGCCGCCCTCCTCGGGCTCAATGAAGTATATCTCGCGGGTTCGGCATGGGCCATCGGCGCACTCGCATACGGCACAGAAACCATTGCCCCGTGTGACGTCATCGCCGGTCCCGGAAACATCTTCGTGGCCACGGCCAAATCCCAGCTTATCGGGCATGTGGGAATCGACATGGTTGCCGGTCCCAGTGAAATCGCCATTCTTGCCGACTCCAGCGCCAATCCCGCGTGGCTCGCTGCGGACATGCTGTCTCAGGCGGAACACGATCCGCTTGCCGCCGCACTTCTGGTCACGCCGGACACGAAACTGGCCGAGGCCGTCAAAGCGGAACTGAAGACACAGTGTGCAGCCCTTCCGCGTGGTGAAATTGCCGCGAAATCACTTGAAGACTGGGGAGCGGTCATTACGGTTCCGAACATGGAAGCCGCTACCGAACTCGTCAATCTGCTCGCCGCCGAGCACCTTGAACTTTCCGTAGATGATCCTTGGGCGCTGCTCGGTTCCATCCGTCACGCCGGAGCCATCTTCATGGGACACAATTCACCCGAACCGGTCGGAGACTATTTCGCAGGTCCGAATCACGTACTGCCCACACTCAGGACCGTCCGTTTTTCCTCAGCCCTGTCGGTACAAAATTTCTGCAAGAAATCCAGCGTGATCGCGGCAAGTCCCGGCTACGTATCCGAGCATGGCGACAAGATAGCCCGTCTTGCGCGTCTGGAAGGACTGGAAGCTCACGCCCGCAGCGTTGAGTGCCGCAACAAGTAACATTACATTAAATAAATAACCGTACACCAACCAGGGGGAAAGACTCATGGCCGTACTGGAAACAAAAATCACCGAATATCCACTCGTATCCAAGGGCAAGGTCCGCGATATCTACGAAATCGATGAGACCAGCCTGCTGCTTGTAACCACCGACCGCATCTCTGCGTTCGACGTGGTCATGCCTGACCCCATCGCGGACAAGGGCAAAGTGCTCAACCAGATCACCCTGTTCTGGATGGACATGATGAAAGACCTCGTACCGAACCACATCATCGCCACAAACGTGGATGACTATCCCGAACCGCTGCACAAGTACAAAGCCGAACTTCAGGACCGCAGCGTACTGGTGAAAAAAGCCAAGCCGCTGCCCATCGAATGCATCGTTCGCGGTTTCATCACCGGTTCCGGATGGAAAGACTACCAGAAGACTGGCGAAGTCTGCGGACACAAGCTCCCTGCGAATCTTCAAGAATCCGAGATGCTCGAAACCGCCCTGTTCACTCCGTCCACCAAGGCCGAGCTGGGCGATCATGACGAAAACATCAGCCTTGATCAGGCAGCCGCCCTCGTCGGTGAAGCGATGATGCGTAAAGTTGAAAAACTCGCTCTCGACATCTACACCCGCGCCCGCGATTACGCCAAGGAGCGCGGCATCCTGATAGCAGACACCAAATTCGAATTCGGCATGCTCGGTGATGAACTCATCCTCATCGACGAAGTGCTGACCCCGGATTCCTCACGTTTCTGGCCCATGGACGGATACAAACCGGGCCAGTCCCAGCCCAGCTTCGATAAGCAGTATTTCCGCGACTGGCTGGTGGAAATCGGCTTCAACAAGCAGCCCCCGGCGCCGAGCATTCCGGAAGACATTGCAGCCCAGACCCGTGCAAACTACATGGAAGCGTACAAGCTGCTCACCGGCAGTGAACTTGAAATTTAAGGAGCAGTCATGCAAGAATGGTTGCAACTCGTCGGATTGGTGATTCTCGGACTCGTCGTAGGACGCTTTATCCGCACCAAAATCGGCGGCGGAGGCGGCTGAGGACCGAAAAACGGTTCATGTGGCTGGACGCCGCCTGAAAAAAATGATGAAAACAAATAGTTGCCATGAGGGGATGGGTCGCTTGACAGGCTCAGCGAAACCCAATATGTAACCCCTCTTGCCTTGCTCTCCTCTTTATTTGGAGAAGGGCCAATGACCAAAAGGAGTAACTGAAAAATGGCTAACAACTACGAGACGCTCGTGCTTCTCTCTCCCGAGTTGGCTGAGGAAAACAGGAAAGAAATCCTGGAAGGCCTCACCACCATCGTGGATCGCGAAGGCGGCAAAATGGTTGAGACCGACGACTGGGGAATGCGCCCGCTCGCATACCCTGTCCAGAAGCAGACCCGCGGCTACTACGTACGTCTGGTCTTTGAAGCCCCCGGTGCGCTGGTGGCTGAACTGGAACGTAACATCCGCATCACCGACGGCATCTTCAAGTTCATGACCGTCAAACTGGCTGCCTAGGAGGTCCCACCATGGCATTTCGCAAAAAATTCACACCGAGGAAAAAGTTCTGCCGCTTCTGTGCGGACAAGGAACTCCCCCTGGATTACAAGCGCCCTGATATCCTGCGCGATTTCGTGACCGAGCGCGGCAAGATCATTGCCCGCCGCATCACCGGCACCTGTGCAAAGCACCAGCGCCGCCTGACCAACGAAATCAAGCGCTCTCGTCAGATGGCTCTCCTGTTCTACACCACCGTTCACAGCGCCGATGTGAAAAAGCGTAGCTCCATGTAGGGGAGGAAAACCAAATGAAACTTATCTTACGCGCAGACGTCGACGCTCTTGGTCGACTCGGAGACATTGTCAGTGTCAAGCCCGGTTACGGCCGCAACTACCTGGTTCCCCAGGGTCTTGCCAAACCGGCTACCAACGCCAACCTGAAGGCTTTCGAACTCGAACGCCGCAAACTTCAGGAACAGGCTGATTCCCTTCGCGCCCAGGCCGAAGGCATGGCTGAAAAGATCGCTTCCACTCCGGTGGAAATCGAAGTGCGTGTTGGTGAAGGCGACAAGCTGTACGGCTCTGTCACCACCGCCAACATCGGCGACGCCATGGAAGCAGCAGGACTCGACATCGATCGCAGGAAGATCCTCCTGCCCGAGCCGATCCGTTCCCTTGGCGAATACGACATCGAAATCAAGCTGCATCCGGACGTCCGCGGCGAGCTGAAGCTCTCCGTCACCCGTCACGGCGGCCCCATTGAAGAAGAAGTCGAAGAAACCGTTGAAGCCGAAGCTGTCGAGGAATCAGTAGAGACCGATGCCGCAGAAGCCGAAACAGAGGCCTAGATCAGGCCGTTACGATTCTAATCCGGAAGAGGCCCTGGAAAGGGCCTCTTCCGATCTCCTACGTAAAGTCCCCCCACAGAATCTGGAAGCCGAACAGGCCGTCATTGGCGGTGTGTTCCAGTCCAACACAATGTTCCACGAACTCGTGGATATTGTTGATGCAGACGACTTCTATTCGCCTGCCCACCGCACCATATTTCAGGCCTTCATCGACCTCTACAACAAACAGAAGCCCATTGACCTCGTCACGGTCAAGGATCATCTGGAAAGTAGCGGAACACTGGATACAATAGGTGGCCCGGTCTATCTCTTCGAGCTGGCCGACTCCGTATTCAGTTCAGCCAACGCCCTGCACCACGCCCAGATCGTCAGGGACAAATCCATCCTGCGTAAACTGATCGACGCCTCAAGCAACATCATCACCAACTGCTACGAGGCCACAGACGTCGATACGCTTCTCGGCGAATCCGAAAAAGAAATTTTCAACATCGCGCAGCAGCAGTCCTCAACCAACCAGTCCGACAGTAAACGCCTGCTGGACCGTGTCTTTGAGGACCTGACCAAAAAATACGAACAGAAGTCCGCCATCACCGGTATCGCCACGCACTACCACGACTTCGACAACATGACCGCCGGACTCCAGAATTCGGACCTCATCATCATGGCAGGCCGTCCCTCCATGGGTAAGACCGCATTCGCCCTGAACGTGGCCCTGCGTGCCGCAGCTCGTTCCGAAGCACCCACCGTCGTCTTTTCGCTGGAAATGAGCATGGAACAGCTCATGACCCGTCTGCTCGCAGTTCAGGCCAAAGTCGGTCTCCAGAACCTGCGTACCGGTTATATCGAAGATCAGGACTGGCAGAAACTCTATGAGGCCGGAGACACTCTGGCGCAGGCTCCTATTTTCATTGACGATACTCCGGCTCTTTCCACGCTGGAGCTTCAGGCCCGTTGCCGACGCCTCAAGGCCGAGCACAATCTCGGTCTCATCATCATCGACTACCTGCAACTCATGCGCGCCAGTGGTCGTACCGATTCCCGAGAGCAGGAAATCTCCGAAATTTCACGAAGCCTCAAAGCTCTGGCCAAGGAACTCAACGTCCCGGTTATTGCCCTGTCGCAGCTTAACCGCAAAGTTGAAGAGCGCACGGACAAACGGCCCATGATGTCCGACCTCCGTGAATCCGGTGCCATCGAGCAGGATGCGGATATCATCATCTTTCTCTACCGCGACGCCGCGTACAACAAGAGCGAGGACAATCCGCTCAAGAATCACGCGGAAATCATCATTGCCAAACAGCGTAACGGCCCAGTCGGCAAGTGCGAACTCTTCTTCAAGAAGGAGTACACCCTGTTCGAGAACATGGATGCTACTCCGTACCCTTCGGAACTTCCCGAAGGCGTTTAATCTATTACCCCGCAGACCGCCATGTACTACGACTCAGTGGAAGCCCTGGACCGTGCGGAACTGGAAGAACTCCAGCTCACACGCTTGAAAGAGACAATCACCAACGCCAAGAACTCCCCCTTTTATGCGGAGCGTCTTGCCAACGTGAACCCCGATGATCTCACCTCCGTATCCCAGATTACGGACTTGCCCTTCACCACCAAGGACGACCTGCGTAGCCAGTACCCTTATGGTCTGCTGACCCGCTCTCTTGATGATTTCGTGCGCCTGCACGCCTCTTCCGGCACCACGGGCACACCCACTGCAATTTTCTACACCCAGAAAGACCTCGACACCTGGGCCGATCTCATGGCGCGCAGCATGCACTGCTGTGGCTGCCGCAAGTCTGACGTGCTGCAAAACATGTCTGGATACGGCCTTTTTACCGGCGGCCTCGGCATCCATTACGGTTCCGAACGACTTGGCATGCTCACCGTCCCGGCTGGCGCGGGCAACACCAAACGCCAAATCAAGCTGATCCGCGATTTCAACGTCTCGGTTCTGCACATCATCCCGTCCTTTGCGCTCTACTTTGCACAGAAGGTACAGGAAGAAGGCTTTGATACGGCAGACATGCCATGGCGAATCGCGCTCATCGGAGCAGAACCTCACACAGAGGAAGCCCGCCGGAAAATCGAGGAAATGATGCACATCAAGGCATACAACTCCTATGGACTGTCCGAAATGAACGGCCCGGGCGTTGCCTTTGAATGTGTCGAACAAAACGGAATGCACGTCTGGGAAGATTGCTACATCGCCGAAGTCATCAATCCGCAGACCGGTGAACACGTTGCCGAAGGCGAAATCGGCGAGCTGGTCATGACCACCATTTCCCGCGAAGGCATGCCCATCATCCGATACCGCACCCGCGACCTGACCCGCTTCATTCCCGGTGAATGTGCCTGCGGACGCAAACATCGCCGCATCGACCGCATCGCGGGACGTGCCGATGACATGATGATCCTCAAGGGCGTCAACATCTATCCCATGCAGATCGAACAGTGCCTCATGTCCATGCCCGAAGTCGGCCAGAACTACCTCATTGAACTGGTGACCGAAGGTGTCAGCGATCAAATGAAGGTCAAGGTCGAAATCAAGGACGAATTCTTCGTGGAAGACATGCGTGTGTTGCAAGGACTCCAGAAAAAGATCGCCAAAAACCTTTGCAGCGAAATTCTGCTCACACCGCGAGTGGAACTCTGCCAGCACGACTCCATTCCCAAGACAGAGGGCAAGGCCGTGCGCGTGGTCGACAACCGCGAGAAATAAATGGAATACGTCTGGGCCATATTTCTCATATTCGGCCTGTGCATCTCACAGGTACTGCAATTATTCAGCATGCCCGCCAATTGGGTCGCGCTGGGACTCGTTGCCCTGTGGAAATACCTCTATCCGGCATCCATGGACTGGAACTTCGTCATCATCCTCGCGGTGGTGGCCGGAGCCGCCGAAGCACTTGAGTTCGGTCTTCAGGCATGGGGCGCAGGACGATACGGCGCATCCACCCGCGGCAACGTGGGCGGTATTATCGGTGCCATAACCGGAGCTATCTTCGGAGCGCCCTTCTTTCTCGGACTCGGTGCGCTCATCGGAGCTCTCGGCGGAGCCTATCTCGGCTGCTTTGTGGCCGAACTCCCCGGCCGAACCAAACCGGAAGCCCTTCGCGCCGCCAAAGGCGCATTCGTGGGCAAGGCACTCGGCTTCACGGTCAAGACAGCCCTTGGGGCAGTCATCGTGGCCGTATCAATTCCGAAAGTCTGGCCGTAAAACATATCTACAATCGTTCGACGAATGAAAAGGCTGCCCCTCATGACGAAGGCAGCCTTTTCATTTAATCAATCTTTCCCATTTCTCTGAGAAAAGCGATGACGCGGGTCACCTCGCCTCCTGCCATGGACCCGCCGAGAGAAACGGCAACCGCACAGCTTTCCATGATCTCATCCACCGTCGCACCGGCATTGAGGGCTTCTTCGGTCTGGTAGAGCACACAAGCCCTGCAACCATGAACCAACGCTCCGACCACCGCCATCAGCCGTTTATACTTTGCCTTGACGTCACCGTCCTTATACACTTCCTCCATCAGAGGGTCATAAACATCTATGACTTCCGGCATCAGCTTCGCGTAAGCTGCCCAATTCTCACCGATCTTTTCTTTCAAATCCAATTGGCTTTCTGTCATTCAAACTCCATTTTTCATTAAGACTGGACGACTCAATGCCATTAGACAAGCTAATGTTTTTTATATACTGAATAAGGATGATTGATACCAATGAAATGGGACAGCTTCCTCCCGACCTTCTCCGTTCGTTCATGGTAGCCGCCGACACGGGCAGCTTCACCCGCACAGCCTCACTCGTTCATCGTACGCAGGCCGCTGTCAGCATGCAGATGAAACGACTGGAATCGGAACTGAAATGCGAACTCTTCAACCGGCAGGGGCGAGGGGTGACTCTCACTCCGGAAGGAGAAATTCTCTACCGCTACTCAGGCAAGATTCTGGAACTCCATGACGAAGCGCTGGCCGCCATCGCCCAGCCGAAACTCAACGGCCTCGTGCGGCTGGGCGCTCCAGATGATTATGCAACGCAACACCTGCCGTCGGTACTCAAGGAATTCGCCCTCACCCATCCGTTGGTGCAGATCGAAGTATTCTGCGAAGGCGCACCTTGCCTGACAGACAAGCTCAACAAGGGGCAACTCGATCTGACAATCACCACCAGCAATGAAAAATCAACGTACTCAGCTCCGCTGGAACTTGTCTGGATTCTCCCGGAACGAATGAATCCGGCAGACAGCCCGGTCCTCCCTCTGGCACTGTTTCATCCAGACTGCTGCTATCGGACCAACGCTCTGCATGCACTCGAAGCATCCGGACGAGCATACCGAATAGCGTATGGAAGCCCGAGTCTGGCAGGAGTACTTGCAGCCGTTCAGGGAGGATTGGCCATCGCTCCGGTCACGAGAGACACCAGAGCAGAAGGATGCCGCCACGCAACCCCGGCAGACGGTCTTCCACCGATACAACCCGGCAACATGGAACTTCGTTTCCAACCGGGGAACCGGTCGGAAGTCGTTTCGATATTTGCCGGTTTCATCGCCAATCAGATCGGCATTGCTCTCTAATCGAGCATTTCCGCCAAACTCTGCTCCGCTTCTTCATACCCGAAACGGATCAGCTCTGCCGCCTTGTCAAAATCGAGAATCATGCAGAGATTTCTCGGAATATCAACGACATAATCAGGTGGATACGCCGCAATTTTCTGCCGCGCGATGGTTCCCTGCATGGCATCAAAGGATTGCAGCACGATATTACGGGCTTTCAAACCGCCCTTCTGCTGTGGCAAAGAGGATTTGATCTTGTCCGAAAACTCGGAAATCGCATGGGAGAACAAAGACGGTTGAGCCTCTTCTGTCCGGCTTTTAAGGACGATTCCATCTCTCGGCTTACCGCAAAGATTCACGGCAATGGTGATGTCAGTACGGTCACTGAATGTCGGCGCGATAGGGACAGGATTAAGAATGCCCCCGTCAATAAGTTCCTCTCCTTTGAACCTGAACGGAGTGAAGAACAACGGCATGGAAATGGATGCCCGAATGGCGTCAAACAACGGCCCCTCGTCAATCCAGACTTCCTTTGCCTCTGCGATATTGGCGGCCACAGCGGTAAAAGGCACCGGCAGTTCCTCAATCAACTCCTCGCCAACCAGATTCTTCAGTGTATTGATAATCTTGTTGCCTTTGAAAAGCCCGTTGGATTCCAACGACAGATCGAGCAGCGCAAGCATATTGGTTACCGTAATGGCCCGCACCCATTCCTCGAACTCATCCAGCTTGCCGATGGCATGCATGCCACCAACCAAGGCTCCCATTGAACAGCCTGCAATGGAACGGATTTCGTAGCCATTCTGCTCAAGCCAATGAATAATACCGATATGGGCAAGGCCTCGTGCGCCTCCGCTGCCAAGGACCAGTGAAACCGTCGTCTTTCTGTTCTTCATTTTTTCACCGCAGTTACAGATGGATGCCGCCTGTAAATGAATATTCATCCTTTCCATGCAAAGGTCAATATCATGCACTTTTCAGCCAAAAATGAAATTCAGGCCTTCCAAGTCGATCCAGCGTGATTTTTTGGCTTGCACACCGATGCGTTTTGAGCGACTTTGGGAGGCCCGCAAGGGGCGATGGTATTATGAGAGAGAGACCTTCAACCTGGATGAAAAAATGACTGCCGATCTGTTTCCTTCCTATCGTGGACACATGGAGTACTTCTGCCTCGGATGCGGAAAACGCTTTCCCACCGACGAACTGTACTACACCTGCCCTGATTGCGGCGGGGTATTTCTGCTCGACAACCTTGACTTCGACGAGCTGAAAAAAACGTCCGGCGAAGAATGGCGTAAAATTTTCGATGCGCGTGCAGCGTCCAAGAAAACCGCTCTGCGCGGCATCTTCCGGTTCTATGAGCTCATGGCTCCAGTACTTGAGGAAGAAGACATCGTCTACCTCGGCGAAGGCAACACCCCTCTCGTCGAATCCAGTCCGGCACTCAATTCCCAGACCGGCCTCCGCACCGCGTACAAGAATGACGGGCAGAATCCGTCCGCTTCTTTCAAGGATCGCGGAATGGCCTGCGGTTTCTCGTACCTGCGCTCTCTCATTCGCCAGAACGACTGGGACCAGATTCTCACTGTCTGCGCTTCCACCGGTGACACCTCGGCCGCAGCGGCGCTGTATGCGTCCTATGTCGGAGATGCCATCAAGTCCGTCGTCATTCTGCCGCACGGCAAGGTCACTCCGGCACAGCTTGCCCAGCCCCTTGGTTCCGGTGCAGTGGTGCTTGAAGTCCCCGGCGTGTTCGATGACTGCATGAAAGTAGTCGAACATCTGGCCGACAACTACCGCGTGGCGCTGCTCAACTCCAAGAACGCATGGCGCATCCTCGGTCAGGAATCCTACGCCTTCGAATGCGCCCAGTGGTTCGACTGGGACCTCAAGGGCAAATGCATTTTCGTGCCCATCGGTAATGCGGGCAACATCACCGCCATCATGGCCGGTTTCCTCAAACTGTACGATCTCGGCATCATCACCGACCTTCCGCGCATCTTCGGCGTCCAGTCCCACCATGCCGACCCGGTCTACCGTTACTACTCCGTGGACGATCCCAAGGAACGCCAGTACGAGCCGGTGACCGTGGCCGCATCCGTGGCGCAGGCAGCCATGATCGGCAACCCGGTCTCTTTCCCGCGTGTGAAATACTTTGCCGAGAAATTCGAAGCCGTCGGTGGCAAGGATGCCTTCCAGGTCATTCAGGTCACCGAACAGCAGATCATGGATTCCATGATTCAGGCCAACCGCAACGGGCACATCGCCTGTACACAGGGCGGCGAATCCTTTGCCGGAGCCAAACGCGCCAAGGAACTCGGTCTCGTCACCGACGAGGAGCTCTGCATCCTCGACTCCACGGCCCATCAGCTCAAGTTCGTTGATTTCCAGAACATGTATTTTGACAACGCCTTTCCCCCGGAATTCGAGGTCGCACCCGACACCACGCTCGCCAACAAGCCGGAGCTGGTCATTACCCCCGAGGAAAAGGACGCCCTGTCTGCCGAAGAATACACCCGCACCACTGCGGACAACGTTGTTGCAAAGCTCGGCCTGAAAAAGAAATAATCGAGGGCTTCCGTGGCAAAAAAACAACGCGCAGACCAGTTGCTCGCCTCATCGGGACTGGCTGAAAGCCGCGAAAAGGCAAAACGCCTCATCATGGCCGGCAAGGTTCATTACATGGACCGGGGGCAGAAGACACCCGTGTCCAAGCCCGGACAGCAGTTTGCGTCCGACACCGAATTCACGGTGCCGGACGACAACCGCTATGTCTCGCGCGGTGCGTACAAAATCCTCACGGCCATCGATGAATTCAACATCGACTTCACCGGCAAGATCGCGCTTGATGCCGGGGCGTCCACAGGCGGCTTCACCGACTGCATGCTCCAGCACGGAGCCGTGCGCGTATATGCCGCTGATGTCGGCTATGGACAACTGCATGAAAAGCTACGGCAGGATGATCGCGTCATCAACTTGGAACGAACCAACGTCCGCCATGCCGAACCGGACCTCATTCCCGAACCGGTAGACGTTGTCGTTGCAGATGTATCCTTTATTTCGCTGACCAAGATTCTCCCGGCCTGCATGCAGTTTCTCAAGTCCGGCGGAGAACTGGTCGTTCTCATCAAGCCGCAGTTCGAAGTCGGCCCCGGCCAGACGGACAAAGGCATCGTTCGCGACGAATCGCTGAGACAGCAAGCCGTGGATATGGTTTGCAACTTCTGCAAGGAAGAACTCGATCTTGTCGTAGAAGGCGTGGTCCCGTCAAAAATCCTCGGCCCCAAAGGGAATCAGGAATATCTCGCATACATGAAAAAATACTAGCCTGTACCGAGTCGCAATCTCATGTTCCAAGGCCTCATCTACTCCACCATCTCCGCACTCGCCTTCGCCTCCATGGCGATACTCGTGAAACTCGGTTACGCCGCAGGTCTCGACGGCGCGGTCATGATGCAATACCGCTTCACTTACGCCGCGCTGATACTTGTCCCGATCCTGTATTTCAAGGACCGCTCCCTGCTCAGAATATCGTGGTCCAATCTCTGGAAATGTGCATTCATCGGCCTAGTCATCTACGGCCTGCAAACGACCTGTTTCGTCCGGGGGCTGGCCTATATTCCGGCTTCCACGGCAGCACTGATCCTCTACATTTATCCAGTCGCCGTAGCCCTGATGTCCGCGGTCCTGCTGAAAGCGAAAATCACACGACTCACTGCGGTGGCACTGGCGCTCATCATGTTCGGCAGCTGTCTGGTTTTCTATGACGCATTCCTCAAGAAAGCCGAGACAATAGGATTGCTCTACGCCGTCGGGGCAATGGTCTTCTTTTCCATCTATCTCGTGGTCATGCAGGTGGTGCTCAAAAAGATGCGGCCTCTGACCGCAACACTGTACATCATCATCTTCGCCGCAATTTCATTCAACCTGACAGGCGAACCTGCCGCATGGCTGACTCAAACTCCGGAAAGTCTGACCATAGGTATGGCCCTCGGCCTGTTCCCCGGCGTCATCGCTGTCACGTTCCTGTTCATGTCTGTCGAAAAAATCGGCAGCGCCTACACGTCCATATTCTCGTCTATCGAACCGGTTGCCACACTTGCAGCGGCGGCCCTGTTTCTGGACGAGCACGTGGTGCTGCTCCAGATCGGCGGCGTGGCGTTCATCATTCTGGGAATCACCCTTCCCAACATTCACGCACTGATAATCAGAAAAAGAGTCGTCAGCCAGCCAGAAGGATCACTGCAAGGATGATCGTGCAGCCCCCCGCGCAAATGGAATCCTGAACCGACCACGTAAATTCCGGTATCCACGCATCAGCGTTTTCCAGCCCACGCCCGGCCACGGAGAGCGTCTGGTTCCAAGTCTTCTGCCCAAGATTCCGGATAACCGCCTGCGGGATGAGACGCATGCGCTGAAAGAATCCGCAGTCAGGACACCGCCGTCCGACATTCTCCTTCACACGAGCCATTGTCTCCAGACACATGGGCAGAAAATGGATCATGAGAGCCAACGACAGCGCAAGCTTCCATGCACGTTCACGCCCTGCAAAGGGTGTAACCGCCCACGACACGGCAAGCCCCAACGCACGGGCGGAAGTGGACAGGGAAAGCGTCAAGCCGAGCAGCAGGAGCGATGCGAGCCGCACCGCCAGCACACCGCAGTCTGCCGCAACCTGTAAGATCGGCATCCCCCAAAAGGCATCAAGTCCACCTTTTGCCGCCACCCAAAACAAAACGAACATCAACAGAGTCCGCACCATTTTTCGACCAACAGGCTGGGCGTCAGCCAAAGGAACAAGCACCGCAGCCAGTATCAAGCCGCACGCAAGGGCCGCTCCCCACGGCATCAGCCATAAATATGGTCCGAGAACCAATGCGATGCCGAGCTTGAGCCGTGGGTCCAGATCACGCACATATGCCGCAATTTCCCGACGCATCTAGTCCTCACCGTCCCATGGCACGATTCCCAATCCCGCATTCCATGAACACGGCGGACGCACACCATATGCCGCGATTTTGCTCAAAAGATTCTCCGGTTTTCCGCGCAAAACGCACTTGCCGCCATGGAGCACGATCAGTTCGTCAACCATGTCCACAAGGCATTCCAGATCATGGGAAGAAACGATTTGCGTCAAACCGGCACGCTGATGCTCCCGGATAAGATGACGCATTTCACGCTTGCCGGGATAGTCGAGCCCGCTGAAGGGTTCGTCCAGAAGCAACAGGTCCGGCTCATCAAGCAGGGCCGCGGCAAGGCATAGCTTGCGTTTCATCCCCCATGACAGCGATTGCACGGGCTTTTCCCAATATCCAAGAATGTCAAGACGACGAGCCATGTCGCGCGCCGAATCAATCGCATTCCCAGTCCGCTTGCGACCAAGGAGCAAATCCTCCTCGACCGTTGCACCGAGAATCTGCAAATCCGCATCCTGCATGACAAGACGGCTCGCGGAACGAACAGCCTTTTCCTCACCGGGACTGACATACCCACATAGATTCAGAGTGCCGCTGGATGGTGAATACAGTCCCGCAAGAAGCGCCATGAGTGTGGATTTGCCGCTGCCATTGGCCCCGACAAGGCCGACCAGCGAACCGCGCTCGACGGAAAGCGAAATCCCGGAAAGCGCAGCTTCCCCCGAGGGGTAACAATATTCAACGTCGGTAAGTGTTATCATGAAATCTCCTGCGCGCTTTTGCGCGTCTTCACATTCCACCACGGCCTGTCATTCTGTCAACACACGGCAAAAAAAAGGCTCCCGCAAGCGGGAGCCTTGATGATGCGTTTTTATGCGACCTTAGAAAGCATATCCAAGAGACATACCTGTAATCCAGGTCTTGCCGTCCTTGAAGTCGACACGGGAAACCGCACCGGGAGCCGTCGCAGGGTTGGAAATAGACAAATTGGAACGTTCCTTAGCCTGTACGTACATGAAGGAAGCGTCAAGCGTCCACTTGTCCCATTTGAACCCAAGACCGGTGGAAAACAACTGACGGTCATTGGCAGGCAACATGAACGAAGCATCACCACCGCGAGTCGGCGTCTGGTCATAGACATAACCGAAACGAACGGCCATCCAGTCGGTTGCCCAGTACTCGGTACCAAGCTGGGCACGCCATGTATTCTTGTAATGCAGCCAATGCTCACTGTCGATGGTCCCACTGTAGGTCATCTTGTCAACAGAATCCCAACGGGTGTGAATCACGTCAAATTCCCAAACCCAGTTGTCAGCAGGCTTGTACGCAACGCCAAGTGAGTAACTACCCGGCAGGGTCGCCTTGATGCTCTGCTCGTTTTCAGAACTGGGCTGACCGGGGAACTGCCCGGAACCGGTTGTATCCATGGTCATGGGCGCACGGTAGGTGAAACCGGTAGACCACTGATCATCGAACTTGTAGTTGAAGGAAATGTTACCACCAACGGCATACCCACTGGTACGGGCAGAAATAGGACCGAAGACAGTACTCTTCTTGAGGTGAATACCACCTTTCAGAATTTCGACACCGACCGCCATGGAAAACTTGTCGTTGAACTTGAACGCCATGCTCGGAGTGAGTGACACGGATTCGAGATCAACAAACTGGAGGCCGCCTCGACCGTTCCAGTTATCCTCATAGTGGGTTCCCAGACCGAAACGGGTGAACATGCCCACACCGAACCAGACGTTCGGATTGGATTCCATCTGCTGCACATAGTACGCATGCGGAACCTTAAACGTATCGTTCTGGGTCTTGTTCTTGTGACCATCCACGACAACGGTGGTATGAGGCGTAATGAGCGCAAAACCGGCCAGAGCATGCTTGCCCTCAAGCTCGGTCATGAGCGACGGGTTGGTAGCGACGACAGATGCGTCCACGCCCTGTGCGTACCCGGTGGTACCCATGGCGATGCCGCGGTTACTCCACTCGTACAGGGCAAAACCGCCAGCCTGTACCGTGGATGCGGCAGCTAAAGTAAACAGAAAAAGACAGCAGTAAACAACAACGGATGCTCGTTTCATCCTTCCCCCTTGGCGATTGCCGCATTCCTTGCAGCAATGACTTTAGCGATACAATCAACACCCTCCCAGATATGGCGGACAAGAGCCGCCTTGAATGTATCGACGTTTTTTTGCACAAACGGGGAATGTATAACCAAACTGTATTATAATGTAAAACAGAAAGTAAAAAAGTACCGTTTAAACACGTGTTTAAACGGTGTTCATACACCAAATTCACATTTTGGCAAATCACGTCTGAAGTAAAAACATATCTTGCCGATAAGAAAGTATATGTTGCCGAAACTGGATATCAAAGAAAAAAATTTTCACGGCATGCTCGCCGTGGGAGGACTGGCTGGAATCGTTGAAGGTTCCATGCAGTACGGCTTCACCCTGCATACGGTGTTCCCCGGAATGATGCTCACTCTGGTAGCCGGCTTTCTGGGCGGCTTCACCGGCTTTTTCCTCAAGGACCTCAAGCGGACTCTGGAAGGACGTCCGCCCTACAGGGGCGTCAACAACGACGGCTGGATGATGGGCGCATTTCTCGGATCATTTCTCGGCACCCTGTTTCAGGTGGCAGACAGTGCCAACGGCGCGAATCTCGTTATCGGGTCCATGGCCGGTGCCTATCTCGGAGCCATGCTCGGTGCATTTCCCGATGAGTTCATCACCCCCATCCTGCAACTCATGCGCGCCGAAGAAACCGCACGTCTGGTCTCAGACAAGAAACACGCTCACTAGCCCCAACGACAACGGCTCGAACGGTTTCCCGTCCGAGCCGTGCGGGGAGACATCACCCTCCCAAACACCATGTCGAAAGACTATTTCATTTCTACCCAAATAACTGCGCCGAGTTCCAGCTCACGTCCCTTGTAGGGCTTGGCATCAGCATTGAGACCGGCAAATCCCCACCATCCTTTCCAAGGACAGGCGAAGGTGAAAACACCGTTGCCGTCAGCCATCACTTCCTGCGTGACCATACGGTCGTTGGGAGCGTTGCGCTTGCCGTCCTTGTTGTAAAACTCGACTTCTACACGAGTATACGGAGCGGGCTTGCCGTCGAGCATGACCACGCCCTGAAAGACGTTGCCTGCATAGTTGCCGAAAGGACGGGTCAGCGGAACGATTTCGGTCTTGAGACCGAGCGGGGTATTCCATTCCTCACCTTCACCATAGGCATCAACCACGACCTTGGTGATGTGACGAATGTAATTGTTCTCCGCATCTTCCTTGTACGGGACCGGATCGAAAACGAATGTATACATACCAGGCTGGCGAGGCGTGAAGGAAGTTTTCCAGGCACCGTGCCCCATCACCTTGGCAGGTTTGAGGGAAGACAGCAGGTCAGTCTTCTGCTCATTGTTCGCGACGACAAAGAATTCTGCGGGCTTTTCGAGTTCCATGCCAACCATCTCAAACGGGTGAGAAAACGAAAGGGTCAAATTAATGTCACGTTTTTCCTGTGTCACTTCATCAGTATCGGGAATCAGCATCCCGAAATGAGCGGACGCCACCGTCGCAAAAAGAAACACCAAAGCACTTGCCAACAGACCGATTCTCGCTTTCATCGTCATTCTCCGAAAAAAAAGGTTACGAATATGAATTACAGCTTCATAATCATTTGACGCATACTAATACCAAACCCGTAACACAAGTCAAGCAAGAAAACAGAATTATGTCTCTTCTACCAGTTAAGGAACTATTGGGATTCTTTGGTTTTGCGCCACTTTCGAGCCAATGAAACACCCGAAAGATTGTGCCACAGGCTGAAAAGAGCTCCCGGCAAGGCGCTGGCCACGCCGAAATGCTTGACAGCAAGCGCCACGCCAAGCCCGGAATTCTGCATGCCGACTTCAATGGCGATGGTCCGAGCATCGCGCTTGGAACACTTTGCCAACCGGGCGGTACCGTATCCAAGGGCAAGCCCAAGACCGTTGTGCAACACCACGGCAACAAGAACAAGGAACGGGAACGCCAACAATGTCTTCTGATTCAACCCGATGATACAGGCGATAAGCAAGGCAATCACCAGAATGGAGATGGAGGGAAAATATCTCAAAAACGATTCAAGCCGCTTTCTAAAAATACGGCGTAACACCAACCCGTCAACAAGAGGAAACACCACGATCCAGAATACGGATTGGACCATGGACCAAAAATCGATCTGAATCTGCTTCTCAAGGACAAAGTAAATGATGGCCGGTGTCAGCACCGGAGCCAGACAGGTCGAAGCCAGTGTCATGGTGACGGACAGCGGCACGTTCGCTTTGGCGAGATACGCTATGACATTGGAAGCCGTCCCTCCCGGACACGCACCGACAACGACCATGCCGATGACAACTTCAGGCGGAAGACCCAAAACATATGAAATACACACAGCAAGCAATGGCATAACAGCGTACTGTAGGACCACACCGAGACCGACAAGTCGCCACTTACGCAAAATATCACGAAAATCCTCGAAATCGAGCGTCAACCCCATACCGAACATGATGATTCCCAGACCAAGCGGAATATGCGGTTTGATCCAGATAAATGATGGAGGATAAGCCAGAGCTACGCCGGACAAAATCACGGCGATCAATACGAAATGCCTCTCGATAAACCAAGGGATGGCTGATATATTCATAGCGCATGATTTGGCTGAGAAACAGGCTTGTGTCAACGACTTCAGGGAAAAGCAGGCAAACGAGATCGTTTTTTTCAAAATTCACACGCAATGGATGGTTGACGAAACCACCCGGAACACTGTAGGAAGTCTTTTCCCGAATCGAGGGAAGCCGGATGGCGGTTGCGCTGAGAACCCCGTCAGGTCCGAAAGGAAGCAGCGGTATTGGTTGCTGCCGGGTGTCCGGTTTCCACTCAAAGGCGCGTTCATCATGAACGCGCCTTTTTTCATGCCCAACTGACTTCCTGAGCCGTCCCCGCAGAGAGAACGGCCTTTTTTAGACATACCCCAAAAATTATGCGGGCAGCGGAACCATCTCCTCCTTACGGACGACAACCGACCTGTCAGCGACGCCCGCTTCCTGATCGAGCCTGAAATAGCTCATCGCCTGCTGAACGGCAGCCGCCTGCTGCGCCAGATTTTCCGCTGTCGCCGCCAGCTCCTCGACAGCCGAAGCATTCCCCTGAACCGACTGATCCAGTTGGCCCATGGCATTTGCCACATTGTCCACACCGGTCGTCTGATCCACATTGGAGGCATTGATCTCCTGCACCATATGCGCGGTTTTCTGGATTTCAGGTATCATCCGATCAAAAAGCTCACCGGCCTGCTCCGCGATATCCACACAGTCGGAAGACAGGGTTCCGATCTCTCCGGCAGCGACGCCGCTTCGTTCAGCCAATTTCCGGACTTCGGCCGCGACAACGGCAAAACCCTTGCCGGCTTCTCCTGCCCTCGCCGCCTCAATAGCGGCATTCAAGGCCAGCAGGTTGGTCTGCCGAGCGATTTCCTCGATGATGGTGATCCGCTCCGCGATCTTGTGCATGGCGGAAACAGCCTGCGAAATGATCTCGCCGCCATTCTCCGCATCGTTGGCATTCGCCCTTGCAATGTTTTCCGTCTCCTCGGCGGCGTGGCTTGCCTGACGGATATTGGCGGACAACTGCTCGACGCTCGCAGAGACCTCTTCCACAACCGCGGCCTGTTCCGACACACTCTGCGACAGGTTTTCGGACGAGGCACTCACCTCCTCACTTCCGGCGGCAACGGAGCTGGTCGCCTCCTGAACACTCCCGATGATTTC
Organism: uncultured Pseudodesulfovibrio sp.; assembly: GCF_963664965.1. NCBI lineage: Bacteria > Pseudomonadati > Thermodesulfobacteriota > Desulfovibrionia > Desulfovibrionales > Desulfovibrionaceae > Pseudodesulfovibrio > uncultured Pseudodesulfovibrio sp. The sequence continues at coordinate 2,997,302 of NZ_OY761823.1, forward strand.
ACGCAGTCGAAATGACATGCCGCGCATGGCTTCGATGATCTTTCCAATTTCATCCGCCCGGTAAATATCGACTTCCGTAGAAAGATCGCCGTCAGCTATATCCGAAGCAAACGTCACGCCATGCCCGAGCGGCTTGGTGACTTGCCGCGTGGTCAGCACTGTCAAAACAACTGCGGCGAGCAATGCCGCAAGAGTGATCGTCACGGAACGGACATAACTGCTATCAACATCAACCAGTACGGCCTGTTCCATGGTCACCATTTCTTCTTCAGCGGTTTTCATCACGCTTTCAACCAACGGCTCAATCTGATGCACAGCCTTACGGAGTGCAGCCGTTCCTTCGCTAATCTGTGCATCCTCAGCCACCAACGCATGAAATTTCTCGCCATATCCAGTTAAAAGAACTGACAGTTCACTTCGATAATCGCTATTGATGGAAAGAGTCGAAACCTTTTCATCAAGAAGCCCGAGCTGCTTGTCCACCCGCTTGATATATTTCTCGCTCCCACGGAGTAGATAGTCCTTTTCATAGCGCCGCAACATGAGCATTTCAGCCATGAGGTCCCGGCTCTCATACCGGGACATTTCGCCACTCAATTCCTTGACTCTGGCCTCGACGGCATGGACCGCCTTCCTGAAATCACCTTGTAGCCCCGTATCATGCGTCAATCCCCGGGCCTGCCAATATCCCACGACCTTCATGAATGCCGCATGGTACGCACTGATGTACTGAACGATATTTCTGGCAACACTGGCGTCACCGCTCATACCGGTGGCTTCGTCAAGCTGAACGAGCTGTGCCGCGTTCTTCCGGATACTTTCAACCAACCCCGTCACCCGGGGAACATATTTCATATCCTTGCGGGCAAAAAAATCTTTCTCATTTCTCCGGCACTGCAACATCTCATTCGAGACAGTCTGGGCAACCGCTTTTTTCGCCGCAGTATTGTTGACCAAAAAACCATAGGAGTCCTTTGTCGCATCAAGGGAAACCGCAAAACTCCCCAAAGCCAGCAGAAACACCGCAGCCACAACGGAAAACCCTATCCCCAGCTTCGCCGCCATGGGAAAATCGGCAAACAGTTTACTCAGCGACATGACACCCTCTCTTGGTAAAGGACCGAAGAAACCAATTAATGTCACACAATTGTAACATTTCAGCCTCAAAATGGTACTTTCAAGCTTACCACCCTATTTTTTTTAAAACAACAAATCGCCTTCCTTCATGCAGAAAAAATAAAGGTCCTGAACTGAGACAACGAAAAAAGACCTACCGAAATTTCGGTAGGCCTTTGTGGTGTCGCTGGCGGAGAGGAGAGGATTTGAACCTCCGGTACCCGTGAAGGTACACACGCTTTCCAGGCGTGCTCCTTAAGCCGGACTCGGACACCTCTCCGCGTCGAGAGGCAGTTTCTAGCTAATATGATCTGCCTTGGCAAGTGAAAAATGCAAGATTCTTCATTTTTTTTTACAAAGGTAATTGAATACTTCCACGAAACTCTTCCAAACTCTCGGCTCCGACCTCTTCGAGCAGCTTTTCAACCTCATCCACGAGGTCGAATGCGAAGTCGGGACGAAGGAAATTGGCTGTACCGACCTGAACGGCCTGTGCGCCGACGAGAAGGAACTCCAACGCATCCTCTGCCGAGGCGATGCCCCCGATGCCCACAACCGGGATATCAACGGCCTGTACGACTTGATGCACGCAGCGGAGTGCCACGGGCTTGATAGCCGGACCGGAAAGTCCTGCAATGACGTTTGCAATGCGCGGCCTGCGGTTACGGATGTCCACAGCCATACCGGACAGCGTATTGATGAGCGACAGGGAATCGGCTCCGCCCTCTGCCGCAGCGCGGGCGCATACCGTGATGTCCGTCACGTTGGGTGACAGCTTGACCATGACATGCTTGTTTCCGGCGTTCTTTTTCACAGCCTCGGTCACCTTGCCGATCTGCGCCGGGTCCTGCCCGAAGGCGATGCCGCCCTCTTTCACGTTGGGACAGGAGACGTTGACCTCAAGGGCCGCGATGCCTTCCTCTCCGGCAAGCACGCCAGCCAGTTCGCCGAACTCTTCGGCATCACAGGCATACAGGTTGGCAATGATCGCCACGTCCTTCCACGGAAGCGCGGGCAGCGCTCTGGTAATGAAATTCTCCACACCGGGATTCTGGATGCCGATGGCGTTCAGCATGCCGCAGGGAGTTTCCGCTATACGCGGCATGGGATTGCCTTCACGCGGCTTGAGGGAAAGCCCTTTCGCCACAATGCCGCCGAGTTTCTTCAAATCACCGAAAGACGAAAATTCCAGTCCGAAACCGAAGGTGCCGGAAGCGGTCATGATCGGATTCTTGAGGTCCAGACCACCGAATGAAACATTCATATCCATTATATGCTCCTACAGCTCAACTTTATCAGTCCAGAAGACCGGACCGCGGGTGCAGACCTGAACATGGTGCCCTTCGCCGTCCTTTGTCACACAGCCGAGACACGCGCCGACACCGCAGGCCATGCGGTTTTCAAGCGAGACCTGAGCCCGCGCACCGAACTCGTTTGCAAATTGCTGCACAGTCTTCATGAATGGCGTGGGACCGCAGGATAAAATGAGTCCATCCTTATCAGCGTACTCCTTGATCTGCTCCCTGAGAGATGCGATAATCTGCTGCAAATCCTCTGTTTTTTCCTCGATCATGCACTGGCAATCCACCTTTTCGGAAAGCATGCCGAACGGGTAACATCCAAGCGGCAGGCGATGCGCCAGAAAGAGCTTCAAATTTTCAGGATGCGGATGTTGCTCGACATATCCGCGAAAAGGTGCGATTCCGATGCCGCCGGACAAAAGCAACGTGGGTGTATCGGGCTCCATGGCAAACGAATTGCCGAGCGGCCCCCATATGGACACGGTGTCACCGGGCTTCATGGAACAGATGCGGTTGGTACCGCGTCCGACCTTCTGAATGAACAGGGTAAGCGTCTCGCCATCTGCCGAGCAAATGGAGAACGGCCTGCCCCACATGAGATCAAGCTCCCAGCTCGTCGGACGGATCATGACGAACTGACCGGGCTTCCACCCAGCCCAGTCCGGGTACTCAAGTGTGATTTCAAAAAATTCGTCCGGTCTTTCTAATTGACCGACCGGGGATACTTCCAATACCTTAACAGTCCGGCAGTTCCTCAAGGACATGTATTAAACCCTTATAGAGTATGAATCATTTACCAGAAATAATGGCCCCCGCAGGGGACAAGACATCCTTCCTCGCTGCCGTGGCAGCCGGAGCGGACGCCGTATACGTCGGCCTAAAACACTTCTCGGCCCGAATGCAGGCCACTAACTTTTCTATCAGCGAGTTAAGCCAGCTGGCAAGTCTCGGGCGCGATCGCGGGACCAAGACCTACGTTGCCATGAATACATTGGTCAAGCCGGGGGATGTGGAATCTGCCGGACGGCTTCTCGACCGCCTGCAAAAAACCGTCAAGCCCTACGCCATCATCGTGCAGGACCTCGCCATGGTGGAAATCGCCAAGCAGGTGGGCTTTCAGGGTGAAATCCATTTATCCACCCTCGCCAACCTGAGCCACCCGGCCGGTCTGGAAATCGCCAAGAAGCTCGGCGTCAAACGCGTGGTCGTTCCCCGCGAACTGAACCTCGACGAAGTCAAGCTCATGGCCGATGCCTGCCCCAAGGACATGGACCTTGAAATTTTCGTTCACGGCGCGCTCTGCCACTGCGTATCAGGACGCTGCTACTGGTCCAGCTACCTCGGCGGGAAATCCGGCCTGCGCGGACGCTGCGTACAGCCCTGCCGCCGCCTGTACACACAGAACAAGCAGAATCCCCAGCGCCTTTTCTCCTGCACCGACCTTTCCCTCGACGTGCTGACCAAGCCCCTGCTCTCCATGCCCAAGGTCTCGGCATGGAAGATCGAAGGCCGCAAAAAAGGTCCGCACTATGTCTATTATACAGTCCGCGCCTATCAGATGCTCCGCGACAATCCCAAGGATGCACAGGCAAAAAAAGCGGCGCAGGACCTGCTCGACCAGGCTCTCGGACGGCCCACCAGCCACTCGACTTTCCTGCCGCAACGCCCGTTCATGCCGATCACGCCCAACGGCGAAACCAGCTCCGGCCGACTCATCGGCGAAGTGAAGCGCGAACAGAAGAAAACATACTTCCAGCCGCGCGAACCGCTTCACCCCGGCGATCTGGTCCGTATCGGCTACGAGGACCAACCCGGTCACCGCACCATCCCCATTCGCCGTCGCGTACCCAAACGCGGCCGCATGGACATTCCCTTTTCAAAGCACGTCAAGGGACCGGCACTGCCGTCCGGCACCAAAGTCTTTCTCGTGGACCGGCGCGAACCGGAGCTGATGAAACTCATCAAGGGCCTTGAAAAGGAACTCGACTTCTTCCCGGCTCCGAAGCCAAGGGAATCGACCTTTACGCCCAAATGGCCGAAGACAGCGTCTCGCGCCAATGTCCGCCCGGAAAACCTGACGCTTTTCCGCCAGATACCGCGCGGCAAGATTCACGGCAAAGTCGCCTTCTGGCTGGAAAAGCCCACCATCGGCAAAGTGCCCCGCGCTTCGGTCAACCGCAGCCAGTGGTGGCTTCCGCCCGTCATCTGGCCTGATGAAGACAAAAGATACCGCTCCCTTATCAAGGAAGCAGTAAAAAAAGGTGCCCGCGAATTCGTCATCAACGCACCGTGGCAGTCCGCGTACTTCACGGATCGCAAAAATGTCAGACTCATAGCCGGTCCGTACTGCAACGCATCCAACCGGCTGAGCCTCAAGGTTCTCAAGGACCTTGGGTGCTCCTCTGCCATCATCAGCCCCGAGCTGCCCGAAGAAGACGTGTACGCCGTATCCCAGAACCCGCCCATACCGCTCGGCATGGTCATCAAGGGACTCTGGCCGTTCGGCATAGCACGTTTCCTGTCGGAAGAAGTGCGTTTTGAAGAGCCGATAAAAAGCCCGATGCACGAAGTCGCATTCGTCAAGAAATTCGGCCAGAACAACTGGATATTCCCCGGTTGGGAACTTGACCTGAACGACGAGTACAAAAAGCTTGAACGCATGGGATACAGGTCGTTCATCACCATCAAGGAAGAATGGCCCCGTTCCGTTCCCCGGCCCAAACGGACCAGCACCTTCAACTGGAAGTTGAAACTGTTATAATGTCAACGGCCCGCCATATACATATGACGGGCCTTTTTTTGCAAAACCTTCAACCGCCCCCTCCCCTACAGCAAACACTGTTTACGCAAACAAAAACATTGCGTTCCAAGGGGTAAGGCTGTATGTAAATGAGCTTGTCCGGAGGGTGACGGCGTTACCCGTCCGGATGGAGAAGCCGCTCGTTTTTTCCGTCTGAAAAAATGCCGTAACTTCAACTGTTTCCACACAGAATGCCCAAACGCACAGATATCAAGAAGATCATGCTGATCGGGTCCGGCCCCATTGTCATTGGCCAGGCCTGCGAGTTCGACTATTCCGGTACCCAGGCGCTCAAAGCGCTGAAAGAAGAAGGGTACGAGGTAGTCCTGGTCAATTCCAATCCCGCATCAATCATGACCGATCCGGAGTTGGCCGACGCCACTTACATTGAACCCATAGAACCGGAAACAGTTGCCCGAATCATCGAGAAAGAGCGCCCCGACGCTCTTTTGCCGACTCTGGGGGGACAGACCGGTCTCAACACCGCCCTCGCCGTTGCTGACATGGGTGTGCTCGACAAATTCAATGTCGAACTCATCGGTGCCGACATCGACGTCATCAACAAGGCGGAAAGCCGCGAAGAATTCCGTGAGGCCATGGAAAACATCGGCCTGAAGATGCCCCAATCCGGTATCTGCCGTACCATGGACGATGTTCGCGAATGGGGCCAGAAAATCCCGTTCCCCATCATCGTTCGCCCCGCCTACACACTGGGCGGCTCCGGCGGCGGTGTCGCTTACAATATGGAAGAACTGGAAGAGATCTGCTCCAATGGTCTCGCCCTATCCATGAAAAGCGAAATCATGCTCGAACGCTCCATTCTCGGATGGAAGGAGTACGAGCTTGAGGTGATGCGCGACAAGAAAGACAACTGCGTCATCATCTGCTCCATCGAAAACCTCGACCCCATGGGCGTGCACACCGGCGATTCCGTCACGGTGGCCCCGGCCCAGACTCTCACGGACGACGAGTACCAGAACCTGCGGGACTACTCGCTTGCCGTCATGCGTGAAATCGGCGTCGAAACCGGTGGATCAAACGTCCAGTTCGCCATCAACCCGGAAGACGGCGAGGTCATCATCATCGAGATGAACCCCCGCGTGTCCCGTTCTTCGGCCCTTGCGTCGAAAGCCACCGGATTCCCCATCGCAAAGATCGCGGCCAAACTCGCCGTGGGCTACACGCTGGATGAAATTCCCAACGACATCACCCGCGAGACAATGGCCTCCTTTGAACCGGCCATTGATTACTGCGTCATCAAAATCCCGAGATTCACCTTTGAGAAATTCCCGGGCACGGACGATTACCTGACCACGGCCATGAAGTCCGTCGGTGAAACCATGGCTATCGGCCGCACATTCAAGGAAGCTCTCCAGAAAGGCCTGCGCTCCCTTGAAACCGGTCACATCGGTCTGGGCAAGAAATTCGAAACCTGTGACATTGACAGGAACGAAATTCTCAAGCTGCTTCGCAAGCCCAACTCCGAACGCCTGTACGCACTGCGTAACGCGCTTCGCTGCGGCATGACCGAAGACGAAGTCTTTGAGGCCACCAAAATCGACCCGTGGTTCCTGCGCCAGTTCGTCGACATCTTCGAAATGGAAAAGGAACTCATCGAGTTCGGCAAAAAGGAAGGCGTATCCGCCGAGGCTGACGGCATGGAAGACATGCTGCGGAAAGCCAAGGAATACGGTTATTCCGACCCGCAGCTCGCCGCCATGTGGCGCACGAGCGAGGATGCTGTCCGTACCCTGAGAAAGGAACTGAACATCATCCCGACCTACTATCTGGTCGACACCTGCGCGGCGGAATTCGAAGCCTATACGCCGTATTACTACTCCACATACGAGACCGGACAGGAAAATGTCCGCGACGAAAAGAAGAAGATAATCATCCTCGGAGGCGGTCCCAACCGCATCGGTCAGGGAATCGAGTTCGACTACTGCTGCTGCCACTCCTCCTTCACCCTGAAGGAAATGGGCGTGCAGTCCATCATGGTCAACTCCAACCCTGAGACCGTTTCCACCGACTACGACACGTCCGACAAGCTCTACTTCGAGCCGCTGACTTTCGAGGACGTGATGAATATCGTCGAATTCGAAAAACCCGACGGCGTGATCGTCCAGTTCGGCGGCCAGACTCCGCTGAACCTCGCCATCCGCCTGATGAATGCGGGCGTGCCGCTCATCGGCACCAGCCCGGACGCCATCGACCGCGCCGAAGACCGCGAACGCTTCAAGCAGTTCCTGAACAAACTGCACCTCAAGCAGCCGCCGAACGGCACGGCCATGTCCATGACAGAAGCCCGTGAAGTCGCTGAAAGCCTCGACTTCCCGCTGGTTCTTCGCCCGTCCTACGTTCTCGGCGGACGCGGCATGGACATCGTCTACTCCATGGAAGAATTCGAACACTACTTCCGACACTCTGCACGCGTCGCCCCGGAACATCCAGTACTCATCGACAAATTCCTCGAATACGCAATCGAGGTCGACGTCGACGCGCTGGCCGACGGTGAGGACGTCTACATCGGCGGCGTCATGGAACACATCGAAGAAGCCGGAATTCACTCCGGTGATTCGGCATCCGTACTGCCGCCCTACAGCCTGAGTTCCGAACTGGTACGAGAAATCGAACGCCAGACCATTGCCATGGCAAAGGAACTCGGCGTCATCGGCCTGATGAACGTCCAGTTCGCCATCAAGGACGGCGAGGTATACATCATCGAGGTCAACCCGCGTGCATCGCGTACGGTGCCGTTCGTGTCCAAGGCCACGGGCGTCCCGCTTGCCAAGCTCGCCACCCGCGTCATGCTGGGCGAAAAGCTCAAGGACCTCAACCCCGCCTCCATGCGTAAGAAAGGACACGTCTCCGTCAAGGAATCCGTGTTCCCGTTCAGCAAGTTCCCCAATGTGGACGTGCTGCTCGGACCTGAAATGCGCTCCACCGGCGAAGTCATGGGCGTGGACCCGAGCTTCGGCCTTGCATACATGAAGTCTCAGCTTGCCGCGGGCCAGAAACTGCCCACCAAAGGCTCGGTCTTCATCTCTGTCAACGATTGGGACAAATCCAAGATCGTACTGGTCGCCCGCGATTTCGAGGCCATGGGCTTCGAAGTCATGGCAACCGGCGGTACGGCGGACTTCCTCAAGGAAAAAGGCGTCAACGTCACCAAGGTCAACAAGGTGCACGAAGGCCAGCGTCCCCACGTTGTCGATCACATCAAGAACGGAATGATTGATCTGGTCATCAACACACCGTCCGGCAAAAAAACCGTCGGCGATGCCAAGATGATCCGCCAGAACACGCTTCTGTACAACATCCCCTACACCACCACGGTGTCGGGTGCCCGGGCCGTTGCCCAGGCCATATTGGAAGTCAAGGAAACCGGCTTGCAGGTTCAGAGCCTGCAAAAATACTACGGCGCGTAAACGCCTAGCTGAAAAGTCAGAAAGGACGACGAGACCAGCCATGAAAAAAGAGTATTGCGGACTATTCGGTGTATACGGCCACAAGGAGGCCGCCAGAATGACCTACTTCGGACTCTATGCCCAGCAGCATCGCGGGCAGGAGTCCGCAGGAATAGTGACCTGGGACGGGGAAAAGATCCGCGAACAGAAAGGTATGGGACTGGTTGCCGACGTGTTCAACGAACGGCATCTGGGCAAGGAACTCAAGGGCGACATCGCCATGGGACACATCCGTTACTCCACGACAGGCGCGTCACTGATTCGCAACGCCCAGCCGTTCATAGTCCGGCACGGCAGCCTTCGTCTTGCTCTGGCGCACAACGGCAACTTGGTGAATACCTACGAGCTTCGTGCAGAACTTGAGGCAAGCGGCTCCATCTTCCAGACCACCATGGATACCGAAGTCTTCGCTCACCTCATCATCAAGTATCTGAACGGTTCCGGCGACATTGAAGACGCCATTGCCAAGGCCTGCTCAAGGGTGCGCGGCGCGTTCTCCATGCTCATTCTCGCCAACGACAAGCTCATCGCCATCAAGGACCCCAACGGGGTCCGTCCGTTGGCGCTGGGCCGCGTGGGCGACCGATACGTCATCGCCTCCGAGACCTGCGCTTTTGACCTCATTGAGGCCGAATACCTGCGCCCGCTCAATCCCGGCGAGATGATCACCATTCAGGACAACAAGCTGAAATCCACTCACTACTGTGATTCTCAGCCGAAACGCCAGTGCATCTTCGAACTGATCTACTTCGCCCGTCCTGACTCCCATGTCTTCGGTGACGTCGTGTACGAACGTCGCAAGGCCATGGGTGCCATGCTTGCCAAGGAAGCTCCGGTGGACGCAGACTTTGTCATGCCGTTCCCGGATTCCGGCAACTACGCTGCTGTCGGTTATTCGCAGGAATCCGGCGTGCCGCTTGAACTTGCCATGATTCGAAATCACTACGTCGGCCGAACATTCATTCAGCCTTCGCAGGACATGCGCGACTTCTCTGTCCGCGTGAAACTGAATCCGGTCAAGTCCATGGTGCAAGGCAAACGCATCATCATCGTGGAAGACTCCATTGTGCGCGGCACAACCATCCGCGCCCGAGTGAAAAAGCTGCGCGAACTCGGCGCACGGGAAATTCATCTGCGGGTCAGTTGCCCGCCGATCAAAAACCCCTGCTTCTACGGCATTGACTTCTCGTCCAAGGGCGAACTCATCGCAGCACATCATACACAGGAAGATATCGCCCGATTCCTCGGAATCGAGTCCCTGCACTACCTGACCATCCCCGGCCTCCTCGACTCGGTCACCGACGACGACGCATGGTGTCTCGCCTGCTTCGACGGCAACTACCCGATTCCTTTGGCCAACAAGATGGGCAAAGACTGCCTTGAGGCTGCTCCGGGAATCATCAAGGAATTCTGCTAGCAGGAGCCTGCATGGGTACCATGTCCAAAAATACAGATTGGCTTGAACTGGCCCGCGAGGTCCTTGATATAGAAATCGAGGGCCTTGAGGCGGTGAAAGGACAACTCGACGAACAGTTTGCCAAGGCAGTCACTGCCATGGCGCAATGTTCCGGACGCGTCGTCATTACCGGCGTGGGCAAGTCAGGGCTTGTGGGCCGGAAAATCGCAGCCACCCTGTCAAGTACGGGAACGCCGTCCTTCTTCCTTCACCCGGTGGAAGGCGCACACGGCGACATGGGCATGATCCGCAAGGAAGACGTGGTGCTCGCCATCTCCAATTCCGGCGGAACTGACGAACTCAACGCCATCATTCCCACCCTGCGCTCTCTCGGCACCACGGTCATCGCCATGACGGGCAACCCGGCCTCGGCCATGTCCGAACTGAGTGACATGACCATCAAGGTCAAGGTCCCGCGCGAGGCATGCCGGATGGGACTGGCTCCCACGTCAAGCACGACCGCGCAACTGGCCGTGGGTGATGCTCTGGCTGTTTGCCTCATGGAATGGAAGTCCTTCGATAAAGAGGATTTCAAAAAATTCCATCCCGGCGGATCGCTCGGGCAACGCCTTGCCACCTGCGTCGATCAGCTCATGCACACCGAAGGACTTCCGGTCGTCCGGGATGACGTCACGCTGAAAACAGCACTTGAGACACTCAATTCCGGCGGTCTCGGATTGGTCGGCATCGTTGATGAGAACTCCGTGCTCAAAGGCGTTTTCACGGACGGCGACGTACGACGCGAAGTCTGCTGCGGTCCGTTCGATCTTGATCGCCCGGTCACCGAAGTCATGACGGCCTCACCCCGCCGAGCCACGGTTGGCGAATCATCCGCCCATGTGCTCGACATCATGGAACAGCATGAAATCACGGTGCTTCCCGTGGTGAACGACAACAGCGAACTGGTGGGCATGGTTCACCTGCACGACCTGCTCGGCAAAGGCTCGCTGCGGTTCTCCAATGGCCTCGGTAAAAGGAGCGCCGGATAACCGGCGACAAAGCCAATGTCCCTTACCCAGACCGGCGATTCCGATATATGTAGACGGTGTTCCCTCCAGGGACCGACGTGCTGCCGCATTGCCCATGGACAGGAAGAGTTCTGCTTCCCGCTGTCCCAGATCGAAAAGGAACGGATTCAGGAGCATGTTCCGTATACCGGGGGCTTTGAACTGTCCCCCAACTCCGCTGCCTTCATAGACAACGCCTGCCGTCTGTTTCCCGGGGAAGAGGACACGGTCCGCAAACTGTTCCCCGAAGGCAAGGACCACTTCCGTCTGGCGGTGGACTCCATGGGTGCCTGCCGTTTTCTCGGCCCTGAAGGATGCGAAATCCCGCAGGAAGCCAGACCATACTACTGCCGTCTTTTCCCGTTCTGGATGGCAGGACATGAAATTATATTTTTCGATTCTCCCATCTGCCTCGCACGACGGGAGGAAAAGACCCTGACACGAATGCTGAGAGGCCTTGATATGAACAAGGCCACAGTCAAAGACCTCTACGGACGACTCCGACTGGTCTGGGGACTGCCGCCCGCACGAGGCGCCTCAAAGGTAAAAAAAGGTTTCTGATTTCCATGAAAACATTGAAAATACTGCTCGTTATCTTTCTGATCTGCCTTGTCGCCGGTATCGGTGCAGCCTTCGGCCTCTACAACTGGGCCGCCAAGGACCTGCCCGGATTCAAGAAAATCACCGACTACAATCCTCCGCTCGTCACCACGGTTTATGCGAAAGACAATCAGGTACTCGGCTATTTTTACAAGGAAAAACGCTTTCTCGTGACCCTTGACCAGATGTCCGAGTGGCTGCCCAAGGCATTCCTTGCCGCCGAGGACGCGAGCTTCTATCAACATGACGGCGTTGATCTTACCGCCATTGCCCGCGCGTTCGTGGCAAACATGAAAGCCGGACGCACCAAACAGGGCGGATCAACCATCACGCAGCAGATCATCAAACGCCTGCTCCTGACTTCGGAAAAGAGCTACAAACGAAAGCTCAAGGAAGCCATTCTCGCCTTCCGTCTGGAAAACTATCTGACCAAGGAAGAAATCCTCACCATCTATCTGAACCAGATTTTCCTCGGAGCACACTCGTACGGCATCGAGGCTGCGGCCCGCACCTATTTCGCCAAGCATGCAAAAGACCTGTCCATCGCACAGTCCGCCATGCTCGCGGGCTTGCCGCAGGCACCCAGCCGCTACAATCCCTACAAGAACTTCAAGTTGGCGAAACAACGCCAGCTCTACGTGCTTGAACAGATGCACCATCTGAACTGGATTTCCACTGCCCAGTACAAGGAAGCACTGGCAGAAGAAATAGTGCTCTCAAGCATGCCTGACCCGTCGTGGAAAACCGGCGCGTACTATCTTGAAGAAGTGCGCCGCTGGCTCATTGATGAATACGGCGAGGAAACCGTGTACAAAGGCGGCCTGACGGTCACCACCTCCTGTGACATGAAACATCAGGCTCTCGCGGAAAAAGCACTCAGGCGCGGGCTGCTCAACTCGGCAAAACGGAGAGGCTGGCTCGGCCCGATTGAAAACATCAATCCCGGTGACGTATCCCGTATTCTGGAAGAAGGTCCTCAGGATACTGAAAAGATAATGGAAAAGGACAACCCGTTCAAGGCATGGGTCGCCAAGGTGGAAAAAGACAAGGCCTTTGTCCGCTTCGGCAAATATCAGGGCATTATTCCTCTCAAGGCAGTCTGGTGGGTGCGTGAACCCGACATCAAGAAAAGCCATGAGGACGCGCCGAATCCCAAGGATGTCCGAAAGGTACTCAAACGCGGCGACGTGATATGGGTCACTGTCAACAAAGCTCCGGAAGCCGAGGAAGGCATCTGGGAACTCGACCTTGAACGCGAACCACTCGTGGAAGGCGCATTGGTTTCCATCAAGCCGGACACCGGCGAAGTCCCGGCTCTGGTCGGCGGCTATTCCTTCAACAAGAGCCAGTTCAACCGCGCCACGCAGGCCAAACGCCAGCCCGGTTCGGCCTTCAAGCCCATTGTCTATTCCACTGCCATCGACAACGGGTATACCCCGGCATCCATCATTCTGGACGCCCCGATCGTGTATGCCAACGACGAACAGGGCAAGCTCTGGCGTCCCCAAAACTTTGAAGGGACTTTCGAAGGCCCCACTCTGCTGCGGACCGCGCTGGTCAAATCCAAAAACCTCGTGACCATCCGCATTGCCCAGAAACTCGGCATCAGAAAAATCATCGAACGCGCCAAGGCATTGGGCCTTCGCACCGAGTTCCCGGCAGACCTGTCAGTATCCCTGGGTTCGGCAGTCGTCTCGCTCGTCAACCTGTGCGAGGCCTACACCGCATTTGCCCGCGGCGGTTCCTACATCAAGCCGCGCATCGTACTTTCCGTCAACTCCGCATGGGGCGAGGAACTGTACAGCTCTGTCCCGGAAACAGTGGATGCCATCAGCCCGCAGACCGCATACATCATGGCTTCACTCATGAAGCAGGTTGTCCAGAACGGTACCGGCTGGCGCGCCAAGGTGCTCAAACGTCCCATCGCAGGCAAGACCGGCACATCAAACAACGAACAGGACGCATGGTTCATGGGCTATACCCCCTACCTGCTCACCGGCGTCTATGTCGGCTTTGACGAACTCAAGCCCATGGGCAAATGGGAAACCGGTTCCCGTGCGGCAAGCCCCATATGGGTATCCTACCGCAAAGGCGTGGAAGAAGATTACCCATATCAGGACTTCACCCAGCCGCCGGGAATTGTTATGGTCAATGTGGATGCCAATTCCGGCAAGCTCGCTTCGTCCGGCTCATCAAAGGAATTCTTCCTGCCGTTCAAGGAAGGCACCCAGCCGACAGAAAGAGCAGGAAGCGGCAGCGCAGGCTCCGACACCCCGGCATCGGCGGACGATCTGTTCAAGCAGACATTCTAGGAGCCGATGAACACATAAAAAAGGATTCGACATGGAACTCGATCTCTATCAGGTAGATGCGTTTGCGGAAAATGTTTTCAGCGGCAACCCTGCGGCGATCGTCCCACTGTTCGAATGGTTGAGCGACGATCTCATGCAGAACATCGCTGCGGAGAACAATCTGTCCGAAACCGCCTTTTTCGTTCGCAAGGGAGAATACTTCGAACTCCGCTGGTTTACCACGGAGTCCGAAGTCGACCTCTGCGGCCACGCCACACTTGCCAGCGCACATGTCCTCTATGAACATCTCGACTATGCCGATCCGGTCGTGGTCTTCGAGACCAAGAGCGGCCGTCTGTTCGTAGACCGCGAGGACAACAAGTATTCACTGGATGTCCCGGCATGGGGTGTTCGCGAAATTCAGGTAACCGAGCGCGTCGCCAAGGCGCTTGGCGTACGCCCCGCCGAGCTCTACATGGGAGAACGCGACATGATGGCCGTCTTTGACAATGAAAGGACTGTCCGAGAACTCACTCCGGACTTCCGCCTTGTCTCGCAGCTTGACGGCATGTGTATGATCTGCACCGCGCCCGCTCTCGATTTCGATTTCGTCTCGCGCACCTTTGTTCCCGAAGAGGGAATTCCAGAAGACCCAGTCACCGGCTCCGCACACTGCACGCTCGTCCCGTTCTGGGCCGACCGCCTCGGCAAATCCGAACTCGCGGCATTTCAGGCCTCGAAACGCGGCGGCAGGCTGGACTGCGAACACCTCAGCGACCGCGTCAAGATCGCTGGAAAATGCGTTACCTATCTGAAAGGACAAATCATCCTGTAGGAGTTCACATGCCATTCATCAAAGTTGAAACGAACGTTGTCATTGATGAGGCGGACATCCCTTCCGTCACGAAAAAGATGTCCGAACTCGCGGCTTCCATGCTTGGCAAACCCGAAACCTATGTCCTTGCCATTCTGACCCCGGAAAAACCGCTGCTCTTCGGGGGAACAGACGCCCCGGCAGCGTACGTCACCCTTGATTCGATAGGCCTGCCCGAGGATCGCACCACCGATCTTTCAAAAGAGATTTGCGGCTTCCTTGCCTCCAATCTCGGCATTCCCGGCAACCGCGTCTACATCGCGTTCGGCGACATTCAACGCCATCTGTTCGGCTGGGATGGAAAGACATTTTAAATCCATGAAAGTCATCGACCATATTCCCGCTCTCCATCACAATTACAAACACACAATGCGCGCCACAGTCCGGAGCAATAATGAATGATTTCTTTCATGATCCATATGTAATAAAAGCAATACAAAGCATAAGCCTCGCTCTGGTCGTATTCATTCTGACCAAAATCACGACAGCCGTCGTCACCAGAAAAGGCAAACGTTTCTCGGAAGCCTCTTTCGCCATCAAGTTCACAGCGACCTGCCTGTTCGGGATAACGCTAATTTTCATCTGGCTGGAAGGGTTCGGCCCCATACTGACAGCAATGACAATTGTAGCAGCGGCATTGACGATCGTATCCAAGGAGCTTCTTCTCAATTTTCTGGGATCATTCGTTATCTTCTGGAGAGAACTGTTTGCAATAGGAGACCGGGTTCAGGTCGGGGAATCCTCCGGGGATGTCATAGACAAAGGCCTCATGTACTTCACCCTTCTGGAAGCAGGAACTCCCGGCTCGACAGGGCACAGCACAGGCCGCCTCATCAAGGTCCCCAATGCATTGGCGCTGACCCAACCGGTTTCCAACGCCACACGGGGAGCAGGACACGTATGGCATGAAATCAAGATTGCCATAACCAAGGAAAGTGATTGGGAAGAAGCCAAAAGCATTCTTCTGTCGGCGATCGAAGACTATTACACGCAGGAAAAAATCAATCTCACTCGAATCAAGAAGGAATTCGAAAGGAAACGGGTCTTCTTCAAGCAACTCTCCCCCCGCGCCTATCTGGATATTACCACAGGGGGAATAGAATTAACCGTGAGATATATCTGCAAATCCCGAATGATACGGGAAAGCCGGGATCATATCCTTTCGAAATTCCTTCATGAAATGAAGCAGGCAAAAATCACGCTTGCCAACGAGCAACTCTGCTAATCGCAAATAAACACGCTTCTTTTCGCCCCAAAGCCCAAGACGACTAAAAAAACGCGCTAATGAGCATTCTTGTCGCGACCACGAACAGCAGGATCGCGAATATCTTCTTGAGCTTTGCCACAGGCAGGCTGTGTGCCAGCTTCGCCCCAAGCGGTGCGGTCAACACACTCATGCAGATAATGCCGAGGAAAGCAGGAATGTATACGTAGCCGATATGCGGACCGGGAATGCCCTCGACACCGAGACCGTTGACGACAAACCCGGCGGTTCCGGCGAGCGCAATGGGAAGACCGACAGCCGCAGCCGTGGCAATCGCAGTATGCATGGTCTGGTTGCACCAGCTCAGAAACGGGACGGTCAACGTGCCGCCGCCGATACCGACGAGTGCAGAGAAAATACCAATGCCGTTCCCCACGCCGAACATACCGGCCATACCGGGCAATTCGCGGGCGGATTCCGTTTTCTTCCCGGTCAGCATTTTCGTGGCGACATAATAGAGAAACACGCCGAACAATGCCTTCAGGAACATGGTGGACAATATCGAGGCCAGCCATGCGCCGAGATACGTGCCGGTTATGATCCCCGGAGCCAAGCGCCAGAACGCACTGTAGTTGATAGCTCCGCGCTTGTGATGGGCACGCATGCTTGAAAGGGACGTGAAAATGATGGTCGCAAGCGATGTACCGAGCGCGATATGCTGAATATGAACATCGGGAAAGCCTTGCAGTTCAAATGCGATATTGAGCATCGGCACGATGACCAGTCCACCGCCGATACCGAGCAGACCGGCCAACACGCCCGCAAACGCGCCAAGCACGATGTAAAGAAGATATGTTGTTATCATGATATATCCCGGCCCGCCTCAGTGAGACGGGCCGCTTTGGTAATGATTATTTGAAGAGTACCCGGTCAGTAATGGACTTGATGTCGGCGCTGCCGGTCAAAACCATGGCCTGCTTGAGCTGCCCCTTGAGCATTGCGTAATATTTCTCGACCCCTTCCTGCAAACCGCCCATGGCGGCAACAGATACAGGACGGCCAACCATGACCGCATCGGCACCGAGGGCCACCATCTTGAGGACATCGCTGCCGTCACGGACACCTCCGTCCACAAGAATGCAGATATCTCCCTTGACCGCCTTGGCGATACCGGACAACACCTCGGCAGTACCCGGTGCGTGGTCAAGCACACGGCCACCGTGGTTGGAGACGACAATGGCATCGGCCCCGACCTCGACCGCACGTTTCGCCTCATCCGGGGTCATGATCCCCTTGAGAATGAATTTCGCGCCCCAGCCATGTATCTTGGCGACAATTTCCTTGAGCTGGGCAAGTGTCTTGGGCGCCACAGGCCGCCCCATTTGGCGCAGGGTAATCAATCCGGCGGCGTCCACATCCATGCCGTAGACCGAACAGCCGGTAGCACGGGCCTTTTCGAACTTTTCTTCTATTTCATCCCCTTCCCACGGCTTGATGAACGGAATTCCATGTCCGTCGTTCTTTTCAACAGCCGAGAAACCCGCTTCATGAATAAACGGCGGCACACCGTCGCCCACACCGGCAATGAGTCCTGCTGCCCTGCTACCGCCGACAACCGCATCCGCATATGCTTCCTCGGAAATGGCTCCACCCATATTGAATGATACGCCGCCGATCGGCGCGGCAATCACAGGCATATCAAGATCGTAACCAAGGACGGAACACGTCGTGTCCGGGTCAGTGACGCCGTGCAGAAGACGCATGTTGAGCCGGATATTCGCCAGTGCCGAAACATTGTTCTTGAAGGACGCTCCGGTACCGAGACCTCCCATGCCGGGAACTTCGCCCACACAAGCCCTGCCGTCACAGACCTTGCAGACACGACAGAATCCTTTCATCATTTCACGAGCCTTATCCTTGACCTCTTTCATGGAACCTCCAACTGAAACTACCTGTTATTTATTCGAAAAAACAATGGCTTCGACTTCATCAAGATGCATACGCATAGCCCGTTCAGCCTGCATGACATGACCGCCCTTCACGGCCTCTACAATGCGTCGGTGAGCGGCCAGCGATGCCTTCTGGCGCTTTGGTGATTGCAAACCCTCTGCCCTGCTATCGGAAAAATCATCGTGCAAAGCCGCAACCATGGCACGCAGGACCTGATTTCCTGAAGCCTCGGCAAGCAACCCGTGCAACTTCTGGTCATAAGCACGACCGGTTTCACCGGCCTTGACCTGACGGGACTGCTCGGCGATGACGGCTTCCATTCGAGTAATCAGATCAGGAGACGCATTGCGTGCCGCCATTGCGGCAATTTCCGGTTCAATAAGCTTGCGGACTTCAAAAATATCACGAAGCTCCGGCTGCATCCTCATGATCGCTCCGGCCAGCGACACAGCGAAATCCTCCGGCTCACTGTCACTGACGAACGTTCCGGCCCCCTGACGGCTCTCGACCATTCCCTGCTCAGACAAAGCCCGAATGGCCTCGCGAACGGTGTTGCGCGATACCGAAAACAATTCGGCCAACCGACGCTCCGGCGGCAACCTGTCCCCGCGTACCAACTCGCCCCGATCAATCATCCCTCGAATCTGAAGAACAATATCCTCGTAAATAGACTTTCTGCTGACTGGTTTTACATCCATGAAAACCATCTCCTCATAACCACGCAATCACGGCCTGACGGCCCTCGAATGAATTCTGCCACGTTTCAGGACAAACCAACGCCTTCCTCTGAAAATCAGATTGGTGCTGCATTCGGCTATTGGTTGGACCAATCATCCAGTTAGACCAATCCGCCCCACAGGTCAACAACAACCTGCGAGCGCACCGGAATGCGACGAAAAGAGAAGTCAGAACCGACTGAATATATAGGAGTTAATCAGCTACGCACTTCGCAGCGTATGCAGGGTGATTTCCGGAACGGCTCCCAACCTCATGGGCGGGCCCCAATAGCCGGTTCCCACATTGACATACAGCAATGTATTTTCATGCAGGTGCAGCCCTCGAATATATGGCTGGAAAAAATGAATGGCGAGCGTCCACGGAAAATACTGACCGCCATGAGTATGGCCGGAAAGCTGAATATCAAACCCCGCACGGCTTGCTTCAAAGACCGATCGCGGTTGATGCGCCAAAAGAATGGAAACATCATGCTCAGGGGCATCTGCCATGGCCTTTGCCGGAGAGGAGTCGTGCGGTGGATAGATGCGCCCGCCCGTAAAATCGGTCACCCCGCCAAGAAGAATCCTTCCCTTGCCCGTCTCTATGAGAGTGTGCTCATTGTTGAGCGGCTTCATGCCAAGGTCTTTCAACTTGTGAGTCCATCGCTCCACACCGGAGTAATATTCATGGTTCCCGGTACAAAACCAGACGCCATGCGGAGCTGCAAGACTCCCGAAAGGACCGACCGCACCGTTGAGTGCCGCAACAGACCCGTCAACGACATCGCCGGTATGCACGATCATGTCGGCGCCGAGTGAATTGACCTCATCCACCACCATGCGAGTCCAGTCGCCCCGAATGGTCGGTCCGATATGCGTATCTGAAATCTGTGCAATGGTGAAACCGTCGAGTCCTGCGGGAAGACCTATAACAGGTAACTCATTATGAACTATCGAAGGCTTGCGCCGAGCTTCATAGACAGCATACCCGGCCATCGGCATGGAAACGGCAAGAATGCCTGCATTGGTGACATTGAGCAGAAAACGCCGCCGCTCCCGGTCTGGCCCGATAAAATAAGGCCGCCTGCTTCGCCTGATGTAAAATTTTCTCGCAAAATGAACGGTCCTGCGTACCAGAATGGGGAAATCCCTCAGGAGCATGAAAACCACGACAATCGAGACCAGCCCAAGGAAGCTGTAACCGATCCAATCGATCACATTGAAAATATCACTGCCAACCGACTCTCGACGGACAAACCACAAAACACGCTGTCCATAAAGCAGAACGGCAATACAGAACCACGCAGCCAGTTTTCGCCCACGGCTTATCGGCATGGGCTCGACAAGACGCCAGCCAAGGTAGGCAATCAGAAAGGTTGCGACAGTAAGAACAAAAACAAGCCACATAAGCATTCCCGGTAGTTTCTCCTTTTCCCCTTCTGCCCACATGGGATACAATTCAATATTTGTCAAATTGCTGCACAACCGCCCCCCCACAAAAAAACTCTCCCGTCCTTATTTTTTGGCAAAAAGCAAAGGCAAAAGACATGCCAAAAAAAAGCAGAAAAAAAGGCATACATCACTTGACAAACCGAGAGAGGTTGCGGCTATTGCGCTTCCCGCAAACCGGGAAAAAGTCACATTTTTTTAGACTCTCTCCCTGTGGAATCCGGCCAAAAAAGAGTTTCCAACCGGGAACCCTTGTGGTAAGTAAGTTTCATCTTGGCGACATGCTTTTTTCAAAGTCGCAACATCCTTCGCCTGTCGAAAACCGCCCCCTTTGAATGAGGGGATTTTTTTTTCTAAACTTCATCTAGAAAAAAGTTAAATATATTCGCGTTTACTGATTTGGTAAACTGTTGAAAACTTTTTCATAATGACAACAATTGCTGATAACTGCTCAAAACAGCGACTACACACCTGACTAGGCTATTTTTACACTGGAACCCCCTGTACAAAAAACTTTTCCTGAGTTAGACAAAGAGACACGCGCCAACAGCTTCCCAAACGTGCAAAAGGGCTGTTGGCTGACCGAAAAGATGATGCTTCACGCAACGTCACAAAAGAACACACGCGGTCACTTACTGTTTCCGGGGAAAGGGAGAAGACAAGAATGAATGAACCCAATGAGGTTTGGAAATACGTGCGCGGTTTCGAGAAGCTAAGCTTCTGCGACTGGCCGGGCCGCCACACCTGCGTTATTTTTTTGGGTGGATGCAATCTACATTGCCCGACGTGCCACAATTTTCAGCTCGCATGGGACATGCAATCCCTGCCCGTCATCGACCACAGCCGGATCAATGGCTTTCTTCGTGACCGCGCCGGCTGGCTCGACGGGATAACCGTCACCGGCGGCGAGCCCACCACTGTCCCCGGCATTGGCGAACTTCTCTATGAATTGAAGAAATCCGGCCTGCCCGTAAAAATGGACACGAACGGAATGCGTCCCGAAGTCGTCAAGGATCTCATGAAGTATGAGCTGGCAGATGTCTTTGCCGTGGACGTCAAAGGCCCGTATGAAAAATACCCGTCCCTGACAGGCCACGCCGTGTCCGCAATCGCGGCCAAAGCCAATCTCGAACGTATTTTCGAGCTGGCCGAGACAAAACCCGAGGCATTCTACTTCAGAATCACACGGGTCCCCGGCCTCACTGAGAACGATCTCGCCACTGCCCAGAGCTATCTGCCTCTGGAATACGATCTCACCATTCAAAAATATGTGCCCCCAAGGAGGATGACGGAGCATGCCAAGCCAGATCATGAAGAGAGACGGCCGGTTGGAAACGTGGTCAACTGACCGCATCGCCCAGGCCATTTTCAAAGCGCTCAGCGCCAGCGGGATCAAAGACCCCCTCCTCTCCAAACGTCTTGCAAAGAAGGTCGAGAAAAAACTCGACGGCATCGACATTCCCGAGCAGGAGCACGTCCAGAACACGGTCGAACAGATTCTCATGGAATCCCGCCAGTTCGAAATCGCCAAGAAATATATTCTTTACAGAGAGAAACGCCGCCAGCTGCGTTCGCAAAAGGAAGCCTATCTTGATATCAAGGACGTCATCGACACCTACCTTGATCAGGCTGACTGGCGCGTCAATGAAAATGCAAACATGACGCACTCCTTTCAGGGACTCATGCTGCATCTTTCCGGAACGGTGCAGGCCCGTTACGCTCTGGAAAAATACCCGGAAGAAATTCGCCTCGCCCACGAGCACGGCTATTTCCATATACATGATCTTTCATTCGGTCTCGCCGGATACTGTGCGGGCTGGTCCCTACGCGATCTGTTGCTTGAAGGATTCAATCTGGAAGGACGCGCCTCGGCCGGTCCGGCCAAGCATTTCGACACCGCGCTCGGGCAGATGAACAACTTCCTCGGCACACTCCAGAACGAGTGGGCCGGCGCACAGGCGTTCAATAATGTCGACACCTATCTTGCTCCGTTCATCCGCCATGACGGCCTGAGCTACGACCAAGTCCGCCAGTGCATGCAGAAATTCGTGTTCAACCTGAACACCACGTCCCGCTGGGGTGGGCAGTCTCCGTTTACCAACCTTTCCTTCGACCTTGTCGCGCCGAAGCATATCGCGTCCGAACCGATCATCATCGGCGGAAAATATGACGACGAGCTGACGTACGGCGACTTTGAAGAAGAAATGGCCATGATCAACAAGGCCTACATCGAGGTCATGCTTGAAGGCGATCACCACGACCGCATCTTCTCGTTCCCGATCCCGACGTACAACGTCACCGAAGACTTCCCGTGGGAATCCGAAATCGGCGAACTGCTCATGAAGCTCACCGCCAAATACGGTGTCCCCTACTTCCAGAACTTCATCAGTTCGGACCTCAATCCTGAAGACGTGCGCTCCATGTGCTGCCGCCTCCAGATGGATCTGCGTGAGCTGCGGACCAAGACAGGCGGCCTGTTCGGCGCAGGTGACCTGACCGGCTCCATCGGCGTGGTCACACTCAACCTGCCCAAACTTGCCTATCTGGCCCAGAGTGAAGACGATTTCCTCGATCTCATCACGGAATACGCGGAACTCGCCAAGGATTCACTCGAATACAAACGCAAGGTCATCAACAACAACCTTGAATCGGGTATGTTCCCGTGGTCCAAGCGCTATCTGAAAAACGGATACAAGGGCCACTTCTCCACCATCGGCCTGCTCGGTGGACACGAAGCCTGTCTCAATCTCATCGGCAAGGGCATCGAAACCGAATCCGGCGTCCGCCTCATGCGTCGCACACTGAATCACCTGCGTCGCCTGACCTCCCGCTTTCAGGAGGAAACCGGCAGCCTGTACAATCTCGAAGCCACTCCCGCCGAAGGAACCAGCTACCGTCTGGCCAAAATCGACAAGGCGCTCTATGCCGACATCAAGGCACAGGGCAACGGCACACCGTACTACACCAACTCCACGCAGTTGCCTGTGGGCATCTCCGAGGATGTGCTTTATGCCCTTGAGCATCAGAACCAGTTGCAACCGCTCTACACCGGCGGCACGGTCTTCCACACCTTCCTTGGCGAAGCTGTGGCCGATCCGGCATCACTCAAGAACTTCATCCTCAAGGCGTTCTCCAAGACCAAGATTCCGTATGTCTCGGTCACACCGACCTTCTCCATCTGCAAGGAGCACGGTTACGTTCTCGGCGAACACTTTGAATGCCCCACCTGCGGTCAGGAAGCCGAAGTCTACACCCGTATCGTCGGCTACTATCGTCCGGTCTCCCGCTGGAACAAGGGAAAACAGGCGGAATATACCGACCGCGTCGTCTTCAGTGACTGCCTGTGCAATTAACGTAAATACATTTCTCAACCCCTGCTAGAGGAAGCATGGCTTGAGGATATTGGGAATGTGAGGCCTTCGTCGTTCAACGACGAAGGCCTCACACATTTCTGCGCCTGTCACAGCGAAAAAACCGACAAATATGACGCAAAAAAAAGACATGAAAACTTTATCCAATTCTTCATTGACACCCCCATAATTGAGACTTATTTTCAATCACACACAGCAACGGTAAAAGGGAAAAATGACTCAAAAACCACTCACAGATTATCCTGAAGGAACTATCGTCCGTGTCGCCGATATCAACGGCGGACAACGGGCACGGGCACGCATGCTCGCCATGGGCATGACGCCGGGATGCCCAGTGGAAATCCTTTCAGGAGGCCCCACAGGATGTCGCGTACGCGTACGCGGTTCAGAAGTTGTCCTGTGCTGCGGTCTGGCCGGGAAGATTCTGGCTGTTGAAAATGATGCCAAGGAAGGACCGCATTGCAAATGCTGTCCAAAGGCACACGCAAAAGCTTCATGATTTTCACCGCATACGCATACTTGCCAAGCCGCCGTTCAGGCGGCTTTTCTTTTTATGAGGGAAGAACCAGCAGACCAACGCCTCGACACATTTTCATGCGACGAATCGGAATTATACTTGTATCACGACGTCGCACGGTGCTAGAGTAAGGCCAAGACTGTGGAGGTCACGCATTACATGTCCGAAAGCATCAGAATTGGTGTCAGTGCCTGTGCCCTCGGCGAACAGGTTCGCCACGACGGCACCCACGCACAGAATCATTATCTCACTGAAACGTTCAGAAAATACGTCGAATTCATTCCTCTCTGTCCTGAGCTGGCATGCGGCATGCGAATCCCGCGTGAACGCGTACGCCAGATCGATTGTGCAGGAGACATCAGGCTCATAGGTGAATTTTCCGGTGAAGACTGGACTGATCGCATGAACCAATGGGCCGACCGAATTCTGCCCGGACTGGAAGAAGATGAACTCAGCGGTTTTGTATTCAAGAGCCACTCTCCCTCATGCGCTCTGGTTCAGGGGAAAATTCATTCCACAACAGGCAAGCCGACTCGTCGCGGCACCGGATTCTTCGCTCGAAGAATGATCAAGCACTTTCCGCTTCTGCCCGTCGAAGCCAGCACACGTCTCCACAATCCATACACCCGCGAAAATTTTCTGCGCCGGGTTTTCGTCTACAAACGCTGGCAGAACCTCATTCGGGAAGAAAAGAAGATCGGTCGTCTTCTGGACTTTCATGCGCGCCACAAAATGCTCATCCGCGCCCACGACCTGAAGGGATACAGGGAAATGGGGAAACTGCTGGGTGAAAGCTCCGTATCGAACACGGACAAGATATTCGACCTGTATGCCCAACAGCTTTTCCAGTCGCTCAAACTCAAGGCCACTCCGACAAAAAATGCGGATGTACTCATGCATGTTCTGGGATTTTTCAAAAAACAGCTGGGACATGCCGACAAGGCTGAGCTGCTGGAAATGATTCAGGACTACAAGAATGGTGAACTACCGTTGCTCGTGCCTGTGACCGTGCTCAATCACTATGCACGCAAATACGACATTCCGTATCTGATGCAGCAGTATTACCTGAACCCGGACAAAACCGAGCTGAAACTGCTCAATCACGTATAGGCAAGCGAAGCTCCGGTTCCTTCCGGGTCAAGCATCAGCCGCACACCTTTGACGTCACCGCCACTCTCAAGCCAGGACTTGAGCAGTGTCCGATTACGCAGCACAACGGGATGAGGCCAGCCGTACCCGGCCTGATCGAGCAGTCCTGCGGCCATGGTCGGGTAATGCTTGGCGGCACTCAGGCAAGCAAGCAGATTGAGACATAGCTCATTCATGGGAAACCGCAGCGTCATGGCCTTGCCAAGCGGCAACATGACTTCACTGAATCGGCGAGCCTTGAAGTAGGCCACAGCCAGATCGAACTGAACCGAGTGCAGTCCGGGCAGCCCTTCGGCAATAGCTTCACGCTCGGAGACGTCATACGTAATCCGGTCCGAGGCATACGGCGTACCGTCTACATTGCAGATGGAAACATCAAAACCGAACTCACGAGCATGCGCCAACCCACGTTCGGCATCGTCCGGAGCGAGCCGCATATCAAGTCGCTGGCATCCGGACAAACGCATTTCCCGAAATAGCTCACGACTCACGTCATCTGTAATGACCGCACTCCACAAAACATTGATATCCAAAGTCCGCATCCGAAGACACAGCTCTATCCCGCTTTCCTCGTCAGAAAAGAACTCGGCATCAACAAATAAAAGCGACGAAAGCTGCTTTTCCTCAATGGTCTTGGCCAATTCCGCGACCGTACCGGCGGCGTCCCACCGCACAACGGCCTGCACTGCGCCAATCGCCTTCCGATCTTTCCCCATAGGCAAGGCGTCGATCATCTCAATATGCATAATTCCACCCCGGACCGTCCGTTTTTTGTCGCTTTGGACGCGTCCAATCAGTGAATTGCAAGGAATTTGCCAAATCAGAAAATGAGATGAAGTGGCAATATGTTTGATCGATAATCTGAAAAAACGAAAAAATCCCTGAAAGCCAATGCTTTCAGGGATTTCAATTTCCTATTTATCCGGGATACGGCCCTTGAAGAGCCTTCGGTGACAGTTTTTAACTCACCTTGCTGCCGGAAACGACTTCGGCCGTGGTGGTCAGAAGCTGCAAACCGTCGCCGGATTTGACCGCGAGGATCATGCCCTGCGAAAGCTGCTTGCGAAGCTTGCGCGGCTTGAGATTGCAGACAACCACAACCTGCTTGCCGAGCAGATCATCAGGTGAGAAAAAGTCGGCAATACCGGCGACCACCTGACGAAGTTCATCATCCCCCGTATCCACGCGAACAAGCAGCAGCCGATCGGCGTCAGGGTGCTTTTCCACTTCCTTGACCGTACCGACACGCAGGTCGAGCTTCTGGAAATCCTCGAACTCGATGGTAGCGGGAGCGTCGGCCTCAGCCTTCTTCTCCTGCTTCTTGCTCTTCTTGGCTTTGCTCTTGCCGTTGCCGTTCTTATCCTGCGGCTTGGGCTCGGGCACGTCAACACGTGGGAACAGATTGGATGTCTTGGAGACAGTCTCTCCAGACTCGAGAAGTCCCCACACCTCAAGTTCCTTGGGCAGGTTAACCTTCTCGGCATCAAATGCGATACCAAGCTGTTCAAGCATCTTTTCAGCCGAATCAGGCATGACGGGCCAGACATGCACCGCGATCTTACGCATGTTTTCCAGCAGCACATAAATCACGGTAGACAGGCGTTCAGTGTTCTTTTCCTTGAACAACGTCCACGGTGCAGTGGCGTCAATATACTTGTTCAGCCCGCGAACCAAGGTCCACAATCCCTCCAAAGCGCGAGAGAACTTCATATCATTGAAGTTATCCTGAAACGACTTCATGGCGTCCTGACCAAGCTTCTTGATCTCGGCATCCACGATGTCTTCCACGTCGGGACGGGGAATCTCTCCACCGAAGTACTTGTGGGTCATGGACAAGGTACGGCTGAACAGGTTGCCAAGATCATTGGCGAGATCAGCGTTCAAGCGACCGACCAGTGCATCCTCGGAAAAACTGGCATCCTGCCCGAAGGACATTTCACGCAGCAGGAAATAACGGAACGGATCAAGACCGTAGGTGTCCTTCATGGCCAACGGCTCAATGACGTTGCCGATGGACTTGGACATCTTGGTGTCCTTGACGAGCCAGTAACCATGAACATTCAGGGACTGGTAGGGATCAATGCCCGCCGCTTTCAGCATGGTGGGCCAGAAAATGGCATGTGGCTTGAGGATATCCTTGGCAACCAGATGATTCGCGTTGGGCCAGAATTTCTCGAACTTGTCACCCTGCGGGTACTCAAGCGCCGTCAGGTAGTTGATGAGCGCATCAAACCAGACATAGGTGACGTAATCATTGTCGAAAGGCAGCTCAATGCCCCATGTCAGGCGGGATTTGGGCCGCGAGATGCACAGGTCTTCCAGCTCGCCGGACTCCAGCAGGCTCAGAACTTCATTCTTGTATCGTTCCGGGCGGATGAAATCGGGATTGCTCAGGATATGCTCCTTGAGCCAATCCTGATATTTCGACATCTTGAAAAAATAGTTCTTTTCCGCAATATATTCCGGCACGGTCTGGTGATCCGGGCATTTGCCGTCCACCAGTTCTTTTTCGGTGTAGAAACGTTCACAGCCGAAACAGTAGTGACCGCCGTATTCGCCAAAATAGATATCCCCGGAATCATAAACTTTTTGCAGAATTTCCTGCACGACTTCCACATGACGGGGTTCCGTGGTGCGAATGAAATCGTTGTTGGAAATATTCATGTTCGGCCACATATCCCGGAAGAGTCCGCTGATGGTGTCAACATATTCCTGCGGGGACTGACCATTGGCTTCGGCAGCCTGAACGATCTTGTCGCCATGCTCATCCGTGCCGGTAAGGAAATACGTCTCCTCACCCATCAACCGATGGAAACGACTCAATGAATCGGCCACGGTGGTGGTGTACGCATGCCCCAGATGGGGTTTGGCGTTCACATAGTAGATAGGTGTGGTGATATAAAAACGTTTCAAACCAATTCTCCTTGTTCTGCGGGATACGCTGCCCGCCCGAACCTTTATTTCTTTGACGGTCTGCGCCTGCGCCGTCTGGGCCTGCGTGATTTTTTCGGCTTATCCTCACCGGACGCTGCACCGGAGTCCTTCCGCGCCGAGTCCGGACGACTCGGTTTGCCGGAACGATCAGGCTTACCGCCCTGCTCCTGCTTGCCGGACTTATCCGGTTTGCCGGGACGTCCCCTGCGATCAGAACGAGGCTGCCTGTCAGGTTTGCCCCGTTTGCCGGACCCATCATCGGTTTTGCGAGATTTACCGGGACTCCGGCTATCCGAAGAACCGGCAGCCTTTTGTGCAGAATCTCCACCCTGCGGTCTGGCAGGCCTGCGTCCACCACGCCGCCCACGAGCACTCTGAGTCCTGATCTCAGCCATGGCCTCTTCGCTCGGCGGCTTGTTAACTATTTCATTCCATTCGTCAATGGAAACTTCCTTTTCATCATAGTTTTCCGTAAGCAGGGTCAAGGATTTCTTGAAGAAATTGGACCGCAGGACTTTCACGGATCCCAATTCGGTCGTGTATTTCTTGCCCACTCGAGGACACATTCGATGAAATTCTTCATATCCCTTCTGCTCGAAACTCAAGCAGCAGAGAAGTCGTCCACAAATACCTGAAATTTTTGTCGGATTCAAAAAGAGATTCTGTTCCTTGGCCATCTTGATGGTCACGGGAACAAATTTACGCATGAAACGGCGGCAACAGCATATCTGACCGCAGTTGCCGATGGCACCGAGCATCTGCGTCTCATGGCGCACACCGATCTGGCGCAACTCGATACGGGTCCGGTACTCTCGGACAAGGTCCTTGATGAGTTCACGAAAATCGATACGTCCCGGCGCGGTAAAATAGAAAATCATCTTGCTGCGATCAAAAAAGACTTCCACGTCCACCAGCTTCATGCCGAGCTTATGCTCTGCAATGCACTTGCGGCAATACTTGAAGGCATCACGAGAAAGTGTCTTATTCTCTTCCACGGCCTCCATGTCCTTGTCATTGGCAAGACGATAAATGGCCTTGTGTCCTTCATCCTCCGAGTCCTCGGTTTCCTGAGGAGCCTGCTTGATGAGAACAACATGCCCAAGCCCCATGCCCTGATCCGTCTTCACGATGACATGCTGGCCCTCGCGAACGACGAACGGACCTGAGGCAAAGTAGTATACCTGTCCGTAATCATTGAATTTAACACCAAGAATTTGGCTCATTGGTTGTATTCCTGCATATATAAACCCTCGAATTTCGAGGGGAGAAAGTGTCTTTGAAAGACGTAACATATTAGAAAACGCCGCCGACTTCAAATGTACAGTCACGGCAGAAGCCGGACAGGTCCATATCGAACCCGCCCGGCTTCTCAAATTTGCTGTTCAGGGCAAACTACAGAAGCCCGAGACTTTTCACTTCGCTCATCAGTTTGTCTTCATCAATAGGCTTGACGAGATATGATGTCGCGCCACCAAGAAAGAATGCATCGTGTGTCTCTTTCTCATCGTCCAGCATGGTGGTGACAATAACCTTGGCTTCGTCATTGGGTCCGACTTCGTGTTCCTTTTCTATGGCCCGTATCTCCCTGAGCGCCTGCTGACCATCAAGTTCCGGCATAAGCAGATCGAGACAGATAAGATCATACGGTTCATTGGCTGCCAGTCCGCGCCGAAAGGCCTCGATAGCCTCCTCGCCGTTCACCGCTATATCACAGTGGGCAACAGGACGAAGGATTTCATGTATCATGTTTCGGCTGTAAAAGTCGTCATCAACAATCAAGGCTCGCATCATCATCCTCCCAGGCAGTAGCTCTTCAACCCCGATAGAATATAAAACGTTCTCATTTTTCACAAACAAATGCAACAAATCGAATTTTGCACATGTCTTTACATTTCGACAACTTCGCCCTCACGAGCCATATCGAAATTCACTCCGCTGTCCTTCCACTCGTCCTGAAGGCGCGCCAGAATCGCATCAATCTGCTCATCTGTACGCGTGGTCTCATGATGGGTCAGGTATACCTTCCCCACACCAGCCTCCTGAGCCAGCGCAAGAGTGCGCTCAAAAGTGGAATGCCCCCATCCCTGCTTCATCGGATATTCCTCTTCCGAATACTGTGCATCCGCAATAAGCACATCCACATCACGCAAGAATTCGACAATGCCCTGATTCCGCTCCTGAACGATTTTCTCGTAATCGTCGTAATCTTCTTCTCCGGGCTGGTAAATATTGTAAAACGGCTCGTGGTCTCCGGTAAAAAACAATGTCTTTCCATCGCAGCGCACCTTGCTGCCAAAATCCATTGCCGGATGATTCATGAGCAAAGTGGATACCGTGGCAAACCCAAGATCGACAGTCTGACCGTCGGACAGGGTATCGTACGATATATCAGCTTGCAGTTCGGCAACGCGCACCGGGAAATGCGGATATTCCATCTGCTTGGCAAGCACAGCCTCGATACCGGTCATGGTCAGCGGGTCCGGCGGGCCGTAAATAATCAACTCATTCCCCGGAACAAACATGGGAATGAAGAACGGCAGTCCCTGAATGTGGTCCCAGTGTGTGTGCGACACGAACAGATGGCATTTGACAGGCATGGAAGCGGCAAGCTCAATTCCCAGTTCCCGAATGCCGGTTCCGGCATCAAGGATAATCAGGTCATCCGCATCGGAGCGCACTTCGATACAGGTCGTATTGCCACCGTATTTGACAGTACCCGCCCCGGGAGCGGCCAAAGACCCACGCGTACCCCTGAAACGAAAACGCATCAGTTTGCCTCCCCCAATTTGATGAAAACACGGGCATGCTCAACTTCTTCGTCAAGCGTCGGCAATTCCTTGATAAGCCCATCCAGATCCTGTGAGAACCTGTCTTTTACAGAGTCAGGCAACGGGTCAATATGGTAATTCGCGGCAGAGCCGAAGGCGAGCTTCTTGCTGATCTGATTGGCGGCAAAAACGCAATCGACCAATTGGGAAGACTTTTCTCCACTCTCTACCAGATGATGGTTTTCGATTGCCTCGGACAACTCTGGCGGCAAATTCCACTTTTCAGCCAGCAGCGCACCGATTTCCGCATGGTTTGCCCCGATAATCCCGGTTTCCACATCCTGCAACGGCAGTTTGGAATCTCTGGCCTTTTCGCACGCCTGTTGAAATTCATCCGGCATGTAGAGCGCAAAAACAATTTTGCCGATATCGTGCAGCAGTCCGGCGGCAAAGTAATCCGCGGCTTCATCCCGCGACACGCCGAGCATGGAGCCGAGCAGACGCGTTGCCGCTGCCACGGCAAGTGAATGCAGCCAGAAACTGCCCATCTCAAGACCGGCGACGTTGGATTTGGGAATGGCACCGATGGCAGCAAGCCCGAGGGCCACGTTTTTCAAGGTGTTGAGCCCAAGATAAACGCTGGCATGATTGATGGAGGTTATTTCACGCGACAATCCGAAATAGGCCGAATTGACAAGGCGCAAAATTTTCAGGGTGAAAACAGGATCCTTCTTGATAACATCAACCAGTTCCTTTTGAGAACAGTTGATATCCGAGGCGAGTTTCAAGACCTGATGCACGCTTTTCGGAAAAGCGGGCATTTTCTCCACCGCTGTCATCAGTTTTTTCTTAACGTCCTGCATTGGTCCCGCAAATTGAATAGTATGTCACCCTTTCCCCCGCGCAATAACGCGAAAGACACCACTCCTTTATAAACCTCAACAGAGTTATTGCAGGAATGAACGGATTTAGCAAGAGCCTTACGGCAAAAAGGCACGTATCGACAGGACATTGTCAGCATTCCATACGGCCTGGATCAATCCATGCCGGGAAGTACTGAAAACAGGCACCCCGACAGCATCGAGAACTTTCTGATCAGGGAACCCATACCTATTGAGATATCCGTTGGAACACAGCGCGACCTCGGCACCCACCCCATGATAGAAATCCATATCGATGCTCGACTTGCTGCCATGGTGAGGCAAGACAAGAACATCAGCCTTTAACGGCATCCCCGAAGCAACAAATGAAGCCAATGCGTCAGTCTGGACATCCCCCGGCAGCAAGGCAAGTCCCCTTCCATCCCGAACAAGCCGCAACACGAGTGACCGTTCGTTGGCGTGAGAATTCCTATATTCTACAGCAGGATGCAGAATTTCAAAAAACGTATCATCCCCCAAGACAACCTGCTCACCGGCATACAGCGGCTGCGGGACAAGGCCGGACTCCTCAAGGGCTGCCCGCATCTTCTTTCCGGTCCGTCCTCTCGGCAACATGCCATTGGTGTAGAATGCCCCGACCTCGAAACGTGATAGAATATGAGGCAGACCGTGGCTGTGATCGGAATCGGGATGGCTCATGAACACGCCGTCGAGTCGTGGAACGCGCCCCCGTGTCAGATAGGGAGCGACCACGGCCTCGCCAATGTCAAACCGGCTTGAACCTCCGCCACCGTCCACAAGCCAGCGGTGTCCACCGGGCAGCGAAATCAAGGCAGATTGCCCCAGACCGACATCAATGACAGTCAGCCGCGCCTCGTCCTGGGCATCAGCCACCATGATCGAAACATGCGGCGCAACCATGAAAAGAAATCCCACAGCCGCCACTCCGGGAAACAATCGTCGGTTTGCCCATGCGGTCAAGGCCACAGCCAACAGCACGGTACACCCGACAATTTCCGGCCACAAAGGACGCAAAACAGCCGTCACGGGAAGATACCCGGCTCCCTCTGCCAAATGCAGCAAAGCAAGCAGCCAATCCATTATCTGTGCGGCTGTGCCAAGGCACCACACGCCAAACGGAGCCACCCACGGAGCTGTCACACAGAGCGCACCGACAAGCCCAAGCGGCATGACGGCACAGCCGAGAACGGGCAGCCATACAAGATTGAACAGGATGTTCGGTGTCCATGTGCCGAAATACCATGATACAAGAGGAAGCAGCGCGAGATTGGCACAGAGACTCAAGGCAAGCAGCCCACCGGCCCAGCCAATCGCCTTGTGCCACCTTGTGCCGCCGGAACGAAACAAAGGCCTCACCTGCGGGAACATGAGTCCGATACCCGCCACCGCCACGGCAGACATCTGAAGGCTGAGATCAAACACGGACAGCGGATCAAAGAGAACAATAGCGGCCAGGGCAAAGAACAATCCGTCAAGAAGCAGCCGTCCACGCCCCTGAAAAAGAAAAAATCCCCAGACGCCATACATGACCGCGGCCCTGACAAGCGATGGCGAAGGCTGTCCGATCCATGCATAGGCCAGCACCAACGGCGCGGCAAACAGCACCCCGAGCTTCTGCCGGGGCATGGACAACATGACGGACGGATTCAGCCATCCAACCAGCCACGCGAGACCGAACCCCATGGCCGCGACAAAACCGACATGCAGCCCTGACAAGGCAAGGGTGTGCGAAAGCCCTGCCGACCGTGCCGCGTCAGTCGTCTCTGCGTTGAGCAGGGACCTGTCTCCTGTCACCAATGCCAACACCATGGCCCCGCCCTGCGTATCAGGAACATTCCGGGCCACGGCACTTCGCAGGCCGGATTTCAAAGACCACAAAAAAACAACAGGGCGCTCGCCCCATGTCGCTTTCCACTTGCGTCCCTGCGGCCATGCGCGCCAATGCACCCCCTGCCGCAGCCAGTACCAGCCATAATCCCAGCCACCGGGATTGGCGAAGCCGCGCACCGGGACAACCCGCATCCGCCCTTTGAACGACTGTCCCGGCACAGGGGCATAATCGGGAGATCGCCAGTTCCAAACGAGCTTTCCCGGCAATGGCCGTTCCTGCCCATCCAATTCGTATCGGAGATCACGCAGGACAATCCGCCGCCGATGGTCGGTCCTCGGCTCACTCCTGTCCACCATGCCATACACGACGACCGGCGTTCGCTTCTCCATCCACGCAAGGCCCTCCACAGAAACGGCAGCACGCTGTGCCGCATAGCTGAAGCCGAACGCGGCGCACATCAGAAACGCCAAAACCGGAAGCCGCTTCAGCCAGCCCCGAAAACAGACATCCACAAAAAAGACCACACCGAGCGCAGTCAGGGAAGCAACCGGATAACGGTATGAAAAGACGCCGAGAACAAAAGCGAGAAAATAACTCTGCCACGGCAACAGGCCGGGGACATTCAGGCGGGAGGCAAAAGAAGAAAAGCGGTCATTCACGGGCGATCCTCATGTATTACGGTCGCCTGATGCATAGCAGGAAGCCATCCGGTTAGCCAGCGTCGCCAATCCCCTGCTGCATCATGAACTTGAAAACAGTCTCCATGAATTTTCCGGACGCCACGTCAGGCAGAGAAAAAAGCGGCAACTCGGATCCGGTCATGGCTCCCGTATACGCAAACCACATTTCCGAAGAAATCTTTGCGAGAGCCGGGGTCAGCATCTCTTCCCACAACAAATCCCCGGCACTTTCTTCAAGGCCGTACGCCCGACACTGAAGCGGCCGATGGTCAAACAGCATGCACTGCCCGTCAAGCAGCAACGGACAGACCGCGTCCACACCGGAAAGGCAGTATTCCACGCCCTCACGCTCGTCACCGAGATCATGCGCCGCCTGCCGCTCGGCCTGAGCCGTGGCAACGGCACGCTCGATGACCGCCACCCGCTCATCACTGCTCAGTTCCAGATTGATACGATGGCTGACATGCACGGCCTCCGCCAGACTCAACCGAACCGGAGTCCGACAGCACATATCATGATCCTGTCCACAGGACTTGCAACCACTACAATCAACGAGACGCTCATCGACCCGTTGCACCAATTCCTCATAATCATTGAAAAATGGTGTCAGATCGACCAAGCGTTTGAATTCAAGGGACGGCTCCCGCACCGTAAGACGCCCACTTTTCTTGCCGTATTTGCGAACGGTACGCCACTGCACGAAATTCGCAGGTTTGGACTTGAGCTTCTTGAGCGCCCGCCCCGCCAGTTTATGCCCCAACCCACGCCGCAGCAGATAGGCATTGAGCACAGTGCCGGTCCGTCCGATGCCGTGGCGGCAGTGAATGAGCACCTTCTTGCCGAGATAAATGGCTTCGTCGAGCCACTCCAGCGTTTTCTCCAGTTCGATAAGTCCCGGCGCTTCCTCGTCATCAAGGGGCAGGTAATGCACTTCAAACCCTGCCTCGCTCTCGATATCATGCAGGTCACAAAATTCACCGCACAGATTGAGAATCGCATCAACTCCCTGACTGCGGATGGCGTCAAGCTGCGGATGACTCATGGGAGCATGCCCCACGCCTAGCTGATCGGTCACCCATGTGACCTGATACACCGGCTTATTACGAAACAGCTTCATCCCGACTCTCCGCACTCTCGATAAACCGCTCGACCTCGATGGCAACCTGCTCCTCATTCTGCATACGCATATCCATAAGCCGCGTAATGGCCATCAGATATCCCAGCCGCATAAGAATCCGCCGTGTCTCGTTTTCTCCGAGGCGATGACATCTGGCGTCAATCATGTCACCACGCGTCTGAATCTCGAAACCGTAATGTTTCAAAACCCGGCGAATGAATTCAAGCCGCAGAAGCCGCTGGTCAAAACCGGCCCCTCCACCCTTGAAACGGAAATTGATGTAATTGGCACCGCTTTCGGCCCCGCATACGGAGTCCACCACGGAAAAATGATAGCCGAAACGAATCATCAAATGCAGATAGTCTTCGGATATGAGTCCGTAACTCGCCAGCAGCTTGGAATCGAAGCTGAATATGCCGCCCGCCATTTTGTCGAATTCTTCCCAGTCCATGTGCGTCAGCTTTTCCGGCCACTGTACGCGAGGGTCAGATAGCCCGTACCACAGCGCCCACATGGGACGGCTTTTTATATCCTGCGGCATGACGTATTTCGCATCCCCCGCATTGGCAAAAAGTCCATCACCCAGATCAAGAAGATACATGACCAGCGGCAGGCTGGTCCTGAGCCGCCGGGACGCCCCCATGCCACGACCTCTCTTGTCCACGAGCGAGAACATCTCGCCCACGGCCTTTTCATGGCAGAACCGCACCACGTCATGCAATGAACGGCACCCTTCCGGTGAAAAGTCCTCGGCCTGCGGGTCAGTAAGGTTAAGCCGAACAGTCAACGGGACCACGGTCTCATACTGTTTGAGCACCCGCTCCGATATTTTCTCTCCTGTCCGCCCACGGGTCAGGATCGACTCGACACAGCCGTCGAAAATCATGCCGTTTGTGCCGTCCACGGTCACCAGACGTCCGGGTGCAAGTGAAGGATCCTGACTGCCTACCAGCACGGGAACACCAAACTCCCGCGCCACTGAAGCAAAATGACTTGCCCTGCTGCCGTTGCCCGCAATGACGCCGCTCATCTTGCTGATAAACGTCAACAGTGCCGGTTTCAAAGTCGGCGTGACCACGATGGCCCCATCCGGGATACGAGCTATTCTCTCTCCGGTATCGGCATAATAGATTTCACCGCACCCGACCCCGGTGGAAGCCCGTTCCAGCCCTTCGATAAGCGGCGGCGCGGTAACGGGAATCGTATCATCTGCGGCCTCGTCCCGCTCAAGCTGCAAAGGACGGGTCTGCAAAATGAACAACTCGCCGGTCACGTCTTCGGCCCACTCGATATCCTGAGGACCGCCGAAAACACGCTCAAGCCGCATGGCGTATTCAGCAAGGCGCACCAAAGTTTCTTCGGACGGCAGCCCGCCCTCGTCCGGCGCACACCCTTCGTCGAGTTGCAGTTTTCTGTCACGGGAAAGAACCGCCTTGGACGGAGACACGCTGCCGTCCACCAGGTTGTGTGCAAGGCCGCGCACACCGTACACACCGACACTGTCCTGCCCCATGCAGTCGGGATCAAGGGAATAGACCACGCCTGCCGTATCCGCATCCACCATGGGGATGACAAGCACGGCCATAGACGTGTCGCTGTCCGTCAAACCGTTGGAAATACGATAGGTTATAGCGCGGGGACAATACTTTCCAGCCAAAACGCGCTTATACGCCTCAAGCACATCATTCGGCTGTACATTGAGTTCGCTGGCATATTGTCCGGCAAAGGAAATTTCACCATCCTCAGCAAGAGCGCTCGACCGAACCGCAATTAGGTCATCGCCGGTGATAATCTCGGACACGGCAAAACGAATGCCGCGGGCTATATCCTCCGGCACCTCTCCCGCCAGAATGAGTTCCTGCATTTCAGCCGTCAGATGAGCGAGCATATCCCGGTCATGCACCACCATCTCACGGAGCATCTCTTCCATTTTGTCACGAATACCATTGAAATCAATGAAATAATTGAAAGCATTGGCGGTTATGACAAATCCTGGAGGCACCGGTACATGAGCCTCGTTGCGTGCCCGTCCGAGATTGGCTGCCTTGCCGCCCGCAAGCCGGGGAAGGGAAGCAGCGTCTTCCAGCGAAAGGATATACGGAGGCCCCACGTCCGGCTGTTCCAGCTCCATGGCCATACGGACATAAAACTGAATCTTGCGAAAATAATCAGGCAGATCCATGTAACGGGACGGATTCATCTCCACGAGCTGTCCGGCCATGGTCTGCACGGCTTCAGCCAACTGGGCGGCAAGCCAGTTGGCCCGCTGCCGGTCAGCCAGTTTTTCGCCGTAAAACAACTCCTCAAGGTCGGCAATGAGCTCCAGAGCAATGGCGTCATGCCGCAAGAGCGACTTGAACGCCTCATATTTGCGCCGAAGCAGAGTACCCGGTGCGAACACCTGATAGGTCCAGTGCTTGAAAAGTTGTGTGACCAGCATTCTGTCTCCTAGGCGTTGAGGACTT
Source organism: uncultured Pseudodesulfovibrio sp. (assembly GCF_963664965.1). Lineage (NCBI taxonomy): Bacteria > Pseudomonadati > Thermodesulfobacteriota > Desulfovibrionia > Desulfovibrionales > Desulfovibrionaceae > Pseudodesulfovibrio > uncultured Pseudodesulfovibrio sp. The sequence continues at coordinate 3,035,267 of NZ_OY761823.1, forward strand.
CCGCGACCTTGGTTTCAAGTTCGTCCTTGTTGATAGGCTTGACACAATATTCCTGTGCGCCGAGCCGAAGCGATTCACGAGCGGTTTCAAGTGTGGGATATCCGGTCAGCATAATGGCCCGTATCCCCGGATTGACCTTCTTGAGTTCCTCAAGCACCTCGACACCGGTCAGCTTCTTGAGCTTGATATCAAGGATGGCGAGATCCACGGGGTTTTTCCGGGCATGGTCCAACGCATCTTCCTCTTCAGTGAAGGCCGTCACACTATGCCCCTTGCGCTCAAGGATGCGCTTGACCAGCGCTCCGGCATCGGAAACATCATCCAATACTATTATATCAGCCATCTCTGCTCCTTATTCATTATCCTTGTACTCCACACTCTCACCGGACTCTTCCATCTCTTCCTCTTCGCCGTGGTCCAACGGAAGATTCACCCCGATCAAAGTTCCCACCCCGGCATCCTTGCCCAGATATTCCTTCGGGAACTCGAACGACGGGGGCACGGGGCTGGTCGCATGAATGTCACCATCGTGATCCTCAATGATACCAAACGAGACAGACAGTCCGAGTCCGGTTCCACGCCCCACGGGCTTGGTACTGTAAAATGGATCAAAAATCTTTTTGATTCCCTCGTCGGAAATACCTTCACCAGTGTCTGCGACCCACAATGAGACTATCCCCACAGGGGTATCAAGGCGTGTACGGACGAGGATGGTTCCGCCCTTCTCGCGCATGGCGTCACGGGCGTTGGTCAGCAGGTTGATCCAGACCTGTTTCAGCTTTTCGGGATCTCCGTAAATGACAGGGAAACGATCATCGAGTTCGGTCACGATTTCCACATGATCGAGCTGGAACGTATGCCGAACAAGGCTGATCGCTTCCATAACCGAGTTATTGAAGCACATTTCCCGCTTGGTGGAATCCGCCTGACGCGAAAATCCCAACAAGTCGGCAACGATCTTCTTGCAGACCTGCGTCTGTTTTTCGATCACACGAAGGTCCTGATGAATCTGGCTTCCCTCTTCCACATCTTCCTGCAACAACTGGGAATAACCGAGAATGATACCGAGCGGCGTATTGATTTCATGCGCCACACCTCCGGCCATGAGGCCGAGCGATTCCATTTTCTGCGCCTGAACGATCTGGCGTTCGTACCCCTTGAGATCGGTAATATCACGGTCGGTACGCAACATGCCGGTAATACGGCCATTATCGCCATGGACCGGGATGCAGACAACATGAAACCACCGTTCCACACCATTTTCCTCCACCACGAGCTGCGTATCAAGCCGCAATCCCGAATCAAGGATATCACGGGCCGCCATATGCCGTTCCTCGGCACGCTTTTCATCAAAAATATCAAAGTCGGTCTTCCCGACAAGTTCCGGCACTTCAAGGCCGACATGATGGGCAAAACTCCGGTTGGCACCCATGTATCGCAGCCGGGTGTCGATGAGCGAGACACGGTCCGGCGTCACGTCAAGAATGGTACGCATCAGGCGCTGCTGGTCGCGCAGGTCACGCTCCACGGTTCTCAGTTCTCCGATGTGCGTCTTGAGAGACAGGGCCATGACGTCAAACGTTTCGGCAAGATCCTGCAATTCATCCCCTACGCCTTCACGATAGACCTTACACATGCGGCAGGAATCCTGCTTCCGCGAATGTCCCTCACCGTCACTGCATTCCGGGCACATGGTTCCGGCAATATACCAGCACCGACGTCGGGTGTCGCCATATGCGGGGCAAGCCTCAAGCCCGCACTGCTGCCGCTCCCAGCAATGGGTGACGTCAGACGGTCCGGATTGCATGTCCAAATCACCCATGAGCATGGACTCGGCATGCTCCTTGAGACGGCCAATTCGATTGGCGACCTGTCTGGAAAAAAGATTTCCGAGTATCACGGCCAGAAGCAACGCACCGGAAAAGAAACCGGCGACCATGGTTAACTGACGATGCACCGTCGCGTTGATGCGCGTCTTGGACAAGCCGATACGCACAGTCCCGATTCGATCTGTCCCCACAACCACAGGTGAAGCAAAATCATAAATACGGGAAGCACCGTCTGCTACTAGCTGAATATGAATTTTTTGCCCGTTTTCAACGCTGTTCGCCCGAATCAGATCAAGCGGAAAACCTTTATGAAAGGTATGCGCGAGGACATGGCCGACTCCGTCCTGAACAAAGACATACACCACATCACCAACGGCAATCTGCTCATCGACCATGTTTTTCAGGCGCAAAAAATCGAGCGCAAGCATGGGTTCCACGGCCCGCGCAGCCAGACTTTCGGAAAGAGCCTGACCACGCAGCTTGTTTTCTTCAACAAGCGTCTCAACCGTCATTCTTCCAACAAGAGGCAGCAGCAGCGCCGCCATGACAACAAGTATCGACGACATGCCGATGTTCAGCTTGGTCCTGAATTTGAGTCTGGAGAAAATACGCATGACGTCCCCTAATCCAGCCCAAGCTTATTCGCCAGTTCACGAACCGGATCGTAATCCGCATCAACAGCCGGAATGATCCCCCGGATGCCAGCCGAATCGAGAATCTGCGAGGCATGAATACAGGCCTGCCCCCCTTCACGATTCAGTGCGAACATGGCCTGTGCAATGGCTTCCACCACAGCCGGATCAAGTCCCTTGCGGGCGGCATACACCCAACCGGGATACGACCGAGTCTCCGCCAACACCCGGATATCATCCAGATGCACTTTCTCCGCCACGACATCCAGTGTCCCCTTGCGGATGGTGCCCACATCATACGCACCGGCATGAACGCCGAGCACGACTTTTTCCTGCTTGCCCCCCGGTCCCGGCGCAAACTCGACTTCCTCGAAATCCTTCAGGTAAATGCCATGGTCATAGAAAAGCCCGAGCGGGAAAAGATACCCACCAGCGGAACGCGGGTCCACAGCGATCCACCGCTTGCCGCGGCATTCTTCGATACTCTTGATTGTCGGATTGTCCTTTCGGCAAATGATCTGGCCCTGAAAATCAGGTTTTCCGGACGGCTCCAATATCCGTGCGAACGCCGTTGCCCCGGCCTTGGCGAGCTTGATGTAAACAAAAGGATTGGAATACGAAATATCGATTTCGCCACGTTCGACCATCTTGATATGTTCATCAAACGTGTCAGGGAAAATCTGACGAAGCGGCAACCCGGTGGTCTCCCGAAGGTATTGCAATAATGCCCGATGCCGCTGAAATGAGACAGTATGCGAGTACTGCGGCAGGTATGCGTATGTGATCGCTTCCTGCTTCTGCGGCGCAACCAGTTTATCTCTCCGGTTCAGGTCCACACGAATGACGGGTTCATCATCCCCGCAACCACCGAGCAAAGCCATCATGGCAGCCACAACAGCCAGCAAAACCGGTCGAAAAACACTTGCAAACAATCTGTCTCGCATCATCCGTCAATCCTTACACGTTCACCACTCGCCTTCAACCCCGGCAATTCGACAATTAACCGGCATCTCAGCTATTATACCACTTGGCATCCCGTCCATTACACCGTATAAACAGGTCATTACGCAACTTATTCCGCCATTTTGCCCATAACCAAGGAGACCCTGTGGCGAATACATACAAAATCCCCATGAAAAAAATCGTTCTGATCGCGCTGCTCGCCTTTATTGCCGTTGTTGCCGCCGCGGTTACCTGGAGCTTCCGATCCGGACTTCTGTGGACCGGCATTTGCCTCATTGCCGTTGCTGGACCGCTCTCCATTCTCTACTGGTACATGCTGTACATCAATCCCAAGCGTGCCAGCATCACCGTGGCAGACGAAGGAGTCCTTCTCGCCGCGCCCCCCTTTGCCAGTGCTGTCATTCCCTGGGCCGCCGTTGAAAAGGCGTTCCCTGTCAATCTCGTAACCGACGAAGACTTCAAGGCCGTCAAAACCAAGAAAATGATGCAGTTCGCAGGGTACCGCTCCGGCATCATAGAACTCAAGGGTTCCAAGGAAGCTGTCGTTGTCGCCAACCGTCCCGACGTACTCTGCCTCCAGACGGAAGAACGTTTTTACCTGCTCGGCCCCAGCGACATCGAAGGTTTCACAACGGACGTCGACGCTGTCATGAGCCAGAAATAGAACGGATAAAACATCTCCAATCTCGTCAGCAAACCATAGCCAGCCTTTCCGACTCACCAGACGGCAAGGTTGGCTTGTTTTTTTACAGCCCATCCTGCTGCTGCCTGTTGGTTGCCAACTCCCGACATCTTGCCCACAGCAGGAAATTCTCCCGCGTGGGACCGAAACCAGTCCAGGCCTGTCCGCACGACAAAAGGGCCGCAAAGCCCTCTCCATTCACCAATATCAAACAACAAAAAAGCCGTCCTGTCAGGGACGGCTTCCACTTGAATCACACATCTATGAGCTTTCGGGCAAAGGATCACTGCTTGTCGGTTTTTCAGACTTTTTCATGAGATCGGAGAACATCATCATTTCTTCTTCGCCTTCGTTTTCCTTGATTTTGCGCTTGATGGTCTTGAATACCGGCAGCCAGGGCTTGGCCTTGCCGAACAGGAACCGGGTCAGGATGTAGGCGGGAATAAAGATGAACGGGGGGCCGACTTCACCGATAAAGGGGACTACGAAGTCAACTTCTCCGAAACGATAAAAAAGCCAGCCGATACCGAAAGGAACGATCCAAAGGGATGATGCGAAAAGCGCGATGTGAGAAAAGAAATTTTTGCCAAAGGCTTCATTTGCAATGGAGTTGCAGGCCTTCCACGCTTTCTTGTCCTTGGCCCCGATGGCCTTGACGGAAAGATTGTGGTGGCCGACCATTTCGCGGTTGATCTTGGCGAAATGCTTTGCATTGAGAAAATAGATACCGGCCATGCACAGTTCACCCAGAACCGTGGCGGCAAGGCTGACCCAGAAGATGCCGATGGCGAAACCGACATACGGATTGTCGGTAAGACGAAACGCCCAGATCATCCAGGGATCGAGAAACTCATATATCATTTGGCCGGTCATTGTATTTCCTGTTTTTTATGGGGGCCGCCCGGAATTGGGCGGCCCCTGTTGTCTTTACGTTATGACTCGCGACTTAGAAGGGGGGAACCAGGGAGTAACCGAGGAAGCCCTTGGTGGTGTAGCGGACACCAACGTAAACGGCGAGTACGATGAAGATGTACTTGAGGACTCTGTCCGGGATGAACTTGGAGGTCTTGGGTCCGATGATGGAACCGATGACGATACCGATAAGCTCTGCACCGATCAGGCCCCACTCAACCGGAGTCTGCTTGAGCAGCATGTAGGATGCGATGGAGTTGACCATACCGATGAAGACCGCCATGGCGGAGGTACCGGCAACAAGGTACATGGGCAGACCTGCAACGGAAGTCAGGAACGGCACCAGCAGGAAGCCGCCACCGACACCGAGGAAGGAAGCCAGCGCTGCGATGAAGAAACCACCGACAACCGGAATCAGGGGATTGAACTTGAACTCGACGCCGAAGAAGGTGAATTCACAGGCAGTCGGGGTGAACTTCTGAACCTTGACGCCCATTTCAGCCATATCGACATCGGCACCAGCCTGCTGTTCCTTGACGGACTTCTGGAAAGCTGCGGCAGCTTCCTTGGCGGCTTTCTTGTTGGCCTGACCCTTCGGGGTGGTTTCGTAGAAGAGGTAGCAACCGAGGAACAGGACGAAGAGACCGAAGTAACCGAGGTAGGCCTTCAGGCTGATCTTGCCTGCGGTGAGCCAGGGCACGAGCCAGGAACCGGCAACGGAACCGATGGCAAGGGCAACGCCCAGCGGCAGCACAAGGCGACCTGCTTTATAATAGTTGAAGGAAGACAGGGCGGCGGAGCAACCAACCAACCACTGGTTCGACACACGGATGGAGTCGGTGACGACCTTGTTGAGCTTCATGGTTTTCTTGAAGCTCTTGGCGTAGTCGCCGAGGCCGTAGATGGTGATGTGACCGACACCGGCCATGATACCGCCGAATGCGCCGACGGTGGAGAAAATCCAGCCAACCCACACGGCCCAGACGAGACCGATGAGAATGTTCAACTGCGGAGCGCCGGGAATGCCGAGATACCCGACTTCACCCTGCGGTTTTGCCTCGGCAATGGCCTCGGACAGACGATCAGCCCACGCAGGTTCCGCCACAAAGCAGACGGCGACCAACAGGGCCAGCATCAAAAGAGATTTTTTGGAACGTAACACTTTTTCCTCCTCAGAAAGTAATCGTGTTGTTTACCCCGAAAATTAACTTCGCCGCCACACGCGGCAAAGCAAGTACCTTATCTATTCCGGTCGTACGAAAGTCAGCGCACTTGCCGTACATCCGGTCACGCAGGCAGGAGTGCCACCGGCATCTACCCTGTCCACGCAATAATCACATTTCATGATCTTTCCGGCCTCATCATTGAAAACCGGAATGTGCCAGGGACACGCTTCGATAATCGCCTCAGCGACTTCCTTGGTGATCTCCTTGGTCTCGTCTATAAGGACAAGGCCGTCTTCCCTGACATAAAATGCTCCCTGACTTGCGGGAACACACTGCGGCTTTTTACAGTGCCGGCAGTTTTCGTACTTCAGCTTGGCAGAAGGTTTCCCGTCCTTGTCGGCGATGGGTCCCTCGGCGATGAGACGGTTGAGACTCAGGCCGACCGGCACCTTGTTCTTCACCTTGCAATGAACGAGACAGGCGTCACAGGCGATACACCGCTTCTTGTCAAATTTGATTTTGTAAATGGCCATTTCACACCTCAAGTATGTCGTTTATGCGCGCAGTTCCTAAGATGAATCAACATCTGAGGAAAAAAGCGGGGTTGGTCAATGATACTTCTGCTTGTGACAAATTTCTCATACAAATGGCATTATTTTTTTACTTTTTCCTTTTCGCCGAAAAAAATCATGTGATACTTTTCACATGCGGGTATATCATTGCGATCAATTGACACACGTTGATAGCTTCCACCGTACGAATTATGGTATTAATATTTCAGCCCTGCGTGAGTCACAATTTCACCCCCGTGGGAGGAGGATACGATGAGTAAGGAATATGTCTACAGCATCTGCGGCATGTGCTCGGTGCGCTGCCCCATTCAAGTCGAGGTCGTTGACGGCAAAGCCGAATACGTTCAAGGCAACCCCCACGCGGCAGGCCTCATGGGCTCTCTCTGCCCTCGCGGAGCGGCCGGTCCTGCGCTGACTCACGACGATGAGCGTCCGCAGTACCCCATGATTCGTGAAGGCGAGCGTGGGGAAGGAAAATGGAAACGGGTTTCGTGGGACGAAGCGCTCGATTACGTGGCGGACAAACTCACAGCCATTCAGGAAAAGTACGGTAAGGACTCGGTTCTCTTCTCTGACCGCGGCGGCCCATTCCGTGATTTCTACCGCGCCTTTCTGCGCGGCATCGGCACGGCCAACTACAACAACCACGATTCCGCCTGTGCCCGTAACGTCCAGAACGCGGCCCTTTCCGTTTTCGGATTCGGACGCAAGGGCGTTTCCTACGACCTGAAAAACGCCAAGCACGTCATTCTGCAACAGCGCAATATTTTCGAAGCCGTCAACGTCGCCGAGGTCAACAACCTCCTCGACGCCATGGGCAAGGGGTGCAAACTCTCGGTCATCGACATCCGTGCCAACGTCCCTGCCACCAAGGCCGACAATTTCTTCATGATCCGCCCCGGAACCGACTATGGTTTCAACCTCGCGGTCATCAATACCCTTATCAACGAAGACTTGTACGACAAGAAATTCGTTGCCGACTGGATGGAAGACTTCGACAAGCTCAAGGAATTCGTCCAGCCCTACACCCCGGAATGGGCCGAAGAAGAAACCGGCATCAAGGCCGACGCCATCCGCGACTTCTGCCGCCAGCTTGCCGAAGCCGCCCCGAGCGTACTCTGGCATCCCGGCTGGATGACCGCCCGCTACGGCGATTCCTTCTACATGACCCGCACCATCTACATCATCAACTCCTTGCTCGGAGCCATCGGCGCACAGGGCGGCCTGCCGTTCATGAACAAGCCGGGAGACGTCGGAGCCAAGGGGCTGAACAGCTTCATGAACCTCTATCCCAAGCCCGAAGGCAAGCGCGTTGACGGTGTGGGATGGATGGATGGCCGCAAGCACTTTGACGCAGGTCCGGGCCTTGTCCACCTCGCGTACGAAGCCGCCGAATCCGGCGCGCCCTACCCAGTCAAGGCGTACATCGTAAACCGCCACGACCCGCTCATGGCTTTCCCGGATTCCGCAGACGTCAAGTCCATGTGGGACGACATTGAACTCATCGTGGCCCCCACGTTCTCATGGTCCGATACCGCGTGGAATGCCGACGTGGTCCTGCCGATCTCGCCGTTCCTCGAACGCGACGACACCATCATGACCAAAAATGGTCCCAAGCCCGGTTTCGTCATGCGTAAACGCGCCATGCAGCCGATCTACGACACCAAGGCCATCTGGGAAATCTACGCAGGCCTTGCCAAGCGCATGGGATTGTCCGAACTGGATTACGATAATATTGAAGACATCTGGAAATTCCAGCTTGAAGGCACAGGCGTCTCCCTTGAGGACTTCGACGAAAAGGGCTTTGTCACCCTCGCCTCCGAACCGCTCTACAAGCCGGTCAAGGAAGGTTCCTTCAAGACGCCTTCCGGCAAAATCCAGATCATCGACGCCAAGCTCGAAGCCGACGGCCTGCCGTCCCTCAAGCCGTATGAATCCCCGGAACGTCCGCCCATGGACAAATTCCGCATTACCTTCGGCCGCTGCGTCCTGCACACGCAGGGACACACCGTCAACAACAAGCTCCTGTTTGAGCGCATGTCCGAGAACACTCTCTGGATCAATACCGAGCGGGCCAAGGCCATCGGCATTGAAGACGGCGAATATGTCAACGTCACGGGCAACGGTCACACCGGCTCCATCAGGGCGTTCGTCACCGACTTCATTCACCCCGAAGCGATCTTCATGATCCACGGCTTCGGACACACCCTGCCTGTCGAATCCCGCGCCAAGGGCAAGGGAGTGGCAGACAACGAACTCATGCCCAAGGGCATTCGTAAATATGACAAGTGTGGCGGAGCCGTCTCCATGCAGGAGCACTTCGTCAGCGTAACCAAAGCATAGAGCATCACACCATACATCCTACCTCACTCACAGGGAAAGGCGGCCGGAACATCGTGTTCCGACCGCCTTCTCGCTTTTACGGTGTTTTCAACGCAACTTCGGGGAGTCCTGAAGGACCGCCCTTCAATCACATGAGTTCTATTCGCTGACCCGCTTGATTCTGGCCCCGACGCCGGAGAGCTTTTCCTCGATATTCTCGTATCCGCGATCAAGATGATAGATACGCTCGATGGTCGTGATGCCTTCGGCGGCAAGACCGGCAAGAACGAGAGAAGCGGAGGCCCGGAGATCGGACGCCATGACAGGTGCACCGGTCAGTTTGCCAACGCCGTGAACCATGGCGGTACGTCCCTTGAGACGCACGTCCGCACCGAGGCGAACGAGTTCGAGAACATGCATGAAGCGATTCTCGAATATTTTTTCCTCAATGGTGCCCGCGCCCTGCCCGAAACACATGAGCGCCATGAGCTGCGCCTGCATGTCCGTAGGGAAACCGGGATGCGGAAGCGTGGTGACATCGACATTCTTGACGAGTCCGTTGGCTCGGCGGACCAGAACATACCCGTCCTCCTCCTGAAGCCAGACACCCATCTCGCGGAGCTTGTAGCTCACGGCGTCAAGCGCATCAAAAGGACAGTCGAGAATCTCAAGCTCGCCGCCGGTGATGGCTGCCGCGACCATGTAGGTTCCGGCTTCGATGCGGTCGGGCATGACGCGATACTTGCAGCCCTTGAGGGATTTCACGCCTTCAATGGTAATGACGCTGGTGCCGTGGCCCGTGATCTTCGCACCGCAGGCGTTGAGGAAATTGGCAAGATCCTCGACTTCGGGTTCACGCGCGGCGTTTTCAAGAACAGTCGTGCCGTCGGCAAGGCTGGCAGCCATGAGCAGGTTCTCGGTTCCACCGACGGTCGGGAAATCAAGAGTGATTCTGGCACCCTTGAGGCGACCGGAACATTTCCCCTTGATATATCCTTCAGTCAGCTCAAACTCCGCGCCCATGCGCTCGAGTCCGCGCAGATGGAGATCGACCGGACGGGCACCGATGGCACAGCCGCCGGGAAGCGCGACACGGGCTTCGCCGAGACGGGCGAGCAGCGGGCCGAGACACAGTACGGAAGCGCGCATGGTCTTGACGAGTTCGTACGGAGCCTCGGGTTTGAGATCGAGGCAGTCGCTGGTCGCATCATTTTTGTCAAAGGTCGTTTCGCAACCGAGAATGTTGAGAAGCTTGAGCGAAGTATGAATATCCGCAAGACGCGGAACGTTGCTCAACTCGACCTTTCCCTCGACCAGCAAACACGCCATAAGGATTGGTAATGCTGCGTTTTTGGCCCCGCTGACCTGAATGCTGCCCTGTAAAGGAACGCCACCTTCAATGATAAGTTTATCCATAGTTTACCTTTTTTTATTCTTTTGCTTGACCGCAGTAAAAACCTTCGCTAGAAGTTTTCTCCTCAACACGGTGGGTGTAGCTCAGTTGGTAGAGCACTTGGTTGTGGCCCAAGTGGCCGTGGGTTCAAGTCCCATCACTCACCCCAGAGCATAATCGGGCGGTACTTCGGTACCGCCCTTTTATTTTTTCCTGCCATTATTCTCACCGGCAGACGCCTTTGCCGCCGCTTCGGCCATGTCCAGCAGATCGCACAAGTGACGTGCGCCCGCAGGAACCTCGGCCGTATTATACAATACATTTTCCGGGCTGCCGTCCTTCACGTCGTGATACGCCGCGTTCAGGCCATTCCGGTTGGAGAGTCCGCCGCCCCGAATACCGATCCCGACAAACAAACCGGAAGTCTCGCCAATAAAGACCACATCTCCGGTCTCGTAGAACTCCGGGGTACGGTTACCCTCATAATCTTCATCAAGAAACGTGATGGCCGCACGTCCCTGCAAAACACCGCCGGTTTCAAGGACGTAACGCACATCCTCCGCATCCATGTAAAGGATGATTCCCGACATTCTGGTCACGCCCGCCTGAGCGCCGACACCGCCGGTTCCCTTGGAAAGGAAAGCAGGACCGCTCCAGCCATGCGCGGTCCGCGCCATGACAACGGCACTGCCGCCGCCAAGAGAAAAGAAAAAGCTCACGTCACCCATGGCGGGAATAATCATGACCCCTTTCGCTCTTGCGATCAGGCTGTTCAGGACGTCCTTTTTCTCCCCTTCCAGATTGGAACGCAAAACAGCCGTGGCGGAATCAACAAGCTCCTGGCCGACCGCCGCATTGCGCGCAACAGTGGAGGAGCTTTTCCCGGCACAGCCGAACAGAAAAAAGCTGGAAAGAATCAGGACCCAAAGGGTTGGGAAACGAACTGCCATAAGTGTGGGGTAAAGGGGTTGCCCCATGGTGTCAAGACCGTTTCCTGAGGTGCCGCACATCCCCCACTCGCACGGTGAGCTTTTCCTTGTCGAAATACTCAAGAACAGGAATGAGATATTTGCGGGACAGTCCGGTCAACCCCTTGAAGTCCGGGGCGGACATTTCCTGATTATCCGCAAAGAAACCGATGATCTTCTCCTTGATCGAATCAAGTGCCAAACCATGGTAGTACATATCGTCCTTCACGCGGACAAGCTGTCCCTGATCCTGTAACAGGCGAAACACGGGCGCGGCCTGCTTGAAATCCATGCCGAGCGGTTCGAGCACGTCCTTGAGATTCGGCGGCGTGAGCCCGCCCTTCTCATAGGCACCGAGCACGGTCTCGCGCACCTTCTCCTGATCGGACGCCAGCGAAACCTTGTGGTCCTTGAGCCGCAGCACTTCCTGCTCGGCCACCACGTCACCCTTCTTGAGCAACCGCTCCACAATGAAATGAAACAGCTTGGGCGGCAGCTCCCGGCCCCAGGAAGACGCCAGTTCACCACGCTGCACGCCCGGTTTCATGGAATCCTTTTTATGAAATGCTTCAAGGTATTCAAGCAGGGAGTCCGCCAGAGCCTGCGCCATGTCTCCGCCTGCGTAACGGCGTGTATCCTTGTCGAACAGAACCGCCTTCTGCTGCCCGCCAAGCACGCCGAGCGTCTTCTCAAGCGCCTTGGACTGAAGATTGGTCATGGTCAGCAATTCATTGAAGGTGACGCCTTTCGGACCTGCCAGTTCAAGCTGTGCGGCAGCGACCTCTTCCGGCACATCGGAAGAAAGCTGCTTCAACAGCTCCACTGCGTCCGAGAACCGCTTTATCTTGTGCCCGACAGGCCCGACAATACGTCCGCCAGCAAAAGCCCTGAGAGGCGAAAATGAGCGCAACACGATACGGTCGTCATACACCCCTGCCAGCGGTTCGGTGAACCGGACCTGACACACGGCGGTCTCACCGGGTTGCAATTCGTCACGGTCGAGCAGATAGATTCTCGCCAGCACTTCCCGCGCACCATGATGAAAATGAATTTCCCTGCGATGCTTGAGCGGCAGGTGCGAGGATTCCAGCACGGTCAGCTCGATGTCCCATACGTCCGACGGGAACAGTGAACCGGGCCGTGCCAGCACGTCGCCACGCCGGACATCATCCACCTCAAGGCCATGCAGGTTGACGGCGGTCCGCCGTCCGGCCTGAGCCGTCTCCACTGTCTCACCGTGGGATTGCAGCCCACGCACCTTGGACGGGGCTTCCTTGGGGTAAAGGACCACATCCTCCCCAACCGAGATGGAACCGGAAATCATGGTGCCGGTAATGACCGTGCCGTGTCCCTTCATGGTGAAAACGCGGTCCACCGGAATGCGGAAAAGATCGGAGCGGCGCTTCGGCTTGAATTCCTTGAGCAGCGCCCTGATCTCGTCCTTGAGCGCATCCAGCCCCTCGCCGGTATGCGCGGACACGGGAACGATGGGCGCACCACCAAGGAACGTCGGCTCCAGATACGAGGCCACTTCCTCCTCGACCATTTCGAGCCATTCGGCATCGACCATATCCGTCTTTGTCAGGGCCACGATGCCGGTGGTGACGCCGAGCAACTGGCAGATTTCAAGATGCTCCCGAGTCTGCGGCATGATGCCTTCGTCCGCCGCGATGATCAGAGTGACGAAGTCCACGCCCGCGGCCCCGGCCACCATGTTCTTGACGAACTTTTCATGGCCGGGAACGTCCACGATGCCGAGTCGGCTGCCGCCGCCCAGATCAAGGTGTGCGAATCCGAGTTCAATGGTGATGCCGCGCTTTTTCTCTTCGGAGAGACGGTCGCAGTCGATGCCCGTAAGCGCTTTGACGAGTGTGGTTTTACCGTGGTCGATGTGTCCCGCGGTTCCCATGATAACCGGCATGTATATATGATCCTTTTTTTCAGAAGTCGTTTTCTTCAATATCAGCCTGTGCATAATAGAGAAAAAACGCGCGGCTCACAAGGATACCCGGGTTGACCGCTTTTCAACACCGACCGCCCCGATTGCCGGAGATAAAAACATTTTTCGGATTACTTGTTGACTTTCATTTTACAGAGGCATTTAATGCGCGCTTTCCGCGCGAGCCTCAGCCTCTGGCCTCTCCTTTCTTATAAGATCGACCACCGACTGTGCCCCACGGAGACACCACCCAAACAGGAGGTTTCTCAATGGTTCATTCTCTTTTTTCACGTCTAAAATCCAACCTTCCGACAAGCGTATCCTTTCTGCGCTCAGGGTATTCCCTGACAAAAGCACGACGCGACCTCGGCGCAGGTGTCACGGTTGGAATCGTCGCCCTTCCCCTGGCAATGGCATTTGCCATCGCCTCGGGCGCTACACCGGAAATGGGCCTTTTTACCGCAATCACTGCCGGATTCGTGATTTCCGCTTTCGGCGGAACACGCTTTCAGATCGGCGGTCCGACTGGCGCATTTGTCGTCATCATCGCGGGCGTTGTCGCCCGTCATGGTTTTGAAGGTCTTCTCGCGGCGACCATTCTGGCAGGACTCTTCCTTATCGTCATGGGCCTTTTCGGTCTGGGCCGCCTGCTCCAGTTCATCCCCTACCCGGTCACTGCGGGTTTCACATCCGGCATCGGTCTCCTGATCTTTTCATCACAGATCAAGGACTTCTTCGGCCTGCAACTACAACAGGTTCCAGCGGATTTTCTCGGGAAAATGCTGGCCTGCGGTCAGGCTTTTCCCACAATGGCTCCGACGACCCTCGGCATCGGCATGCTGACGCTTGTTTCAATGCTGCTCGTCCGCCGCTACATTCCCCGCATCCCGGCCCCGTTCGTAGGCATCGTTCTTGCCACAGTCGTTTCATGGGCGCTAGGTCTGAGCACGGAAACCATCGGAAGCCGATTCGGCGGCATTCCCTCCACCCTGCCGAGCATCGTTCCGTTCTGGTCGGGCGACCTGAACCTTCGGGCAATATTACCCGACGCATTCACCATCGCCATTCTGGCAGGCATCGAATCACTGCTCAGTGCAACCGTGGCTGACGGCATGAGCGGCGACAAGCACAATTCCTCAACGGAACTTGTCGCGCAGGGTATAGCCAACGTCTTCTCCGCCATCTTCGGCGGCCTGCCAGCAACCGGCGCAATCGCACGAACCGCCACCAACATCCGGGCGGGAGCATACTCCCCCATGGCCGGAATCATTCACGTCTGCACCCTGATCCTGTTCATCAAGTTCTTTGCCCCTCTGGCATCACTTATCCCGCTTTCAAGTCTGGCAGCGGTCCTGATGGTGGTTGCATGGGACATGAGCGAACCACACCGGATCAAGCGCCTCTTTCTCGCACCGAAATCCGACTCCGCGGTCATGGTCATCGCCTTCGGCCTTACCGTCTTCGTGGACCTGACCGTTGCAGTGGAAATCGGCGTCGTGCTGGCCGCCATGCTCTTCATGAAACGGATGAGCGAACTGACCGACATCCACAACCTCGACACCGGGCTTCCGGAAGAGGAAGTCTTTGACAAACGCAATGGCCGGGAACGTGTGGTGGTGTATGAAATCTCCGGCCCGCTGTTCTTCGGCATGGCACAGCGTTTCGTGGACGTCATGCGGTTCACTCGCAAGAAACCGGAGGTGCTGGTCCTCTGCATGCGGTCAGTACCGACAATTGACGCGACAGGACTTGAAGGGCTTGAAACGGTCATACGCCGTGCCCAGTCACAGAAAATCCGAGTGGTTCTTTCCGGTGTTCACCCGCAGATAATGCAGATAATGGATCGGCTTGGAACGACAGAACTGGTTGGAGCCGAAAACATCTTCCCGGACTTTTCCACAGCGGTCCGCAAGACGCTTGTTCGCATGCCCGACCTTGATAAAAAACCGGAAACGACAGGCAAACCGGCGCATGCGCTGTAAACCTCTTCACCAAAAGGACCATCAGGCAAACGCGTAAAGACAGGGCATGCCGGAGACATTTCCGGCATGCCCTCCTTTTTTCCCTCCATCTCCGGCGTAACGGCGGGTGCGGGCCAAACGCCTTTTTCTCATAAACTGAACAAAAACTGTCACGAATTTTGTAATATCCGTGACTGTTTATATATTCTTTACAAATTTTTCCGTGTGTGCATAATACTGAGTTAAAACCATGACGATGCAAGGTAATGAAAATCTTCATCCAATCATGAAAAGACCAATCGGGCACACATTCAAACAAACGCATTTCACTTGGTACCATTATGGATTTAATCTGGCTTGATTTCTCGAACACAGCCTTTACGAGCCCACTGCTGCTGACTCTCAAGGTTGCCGGGTTGGCAACACTGTGGGCACTGGTGCTCGGTGTGTCTGCGGCCTATGTGCTCGCCCGATGGGAATTTCCCGGAAGAGACTTTCTGGACGCCATCTTCACTCTGCCCATGGTCATGCCGCCCACGGTGCTCGGCTATTACCTATTGGTATTTATCGGGCGCAGAGGGATTCTCGGAAGCTGGTTGCAGGAACACTGCAACATTACCCTCATGTTCACATGGCAAGGTGCCGTCATCGCCGCCACGGTGGTCGCCTTTCCATTGGTCTTCAAATCCGCTCGCGCTGCTCTTGAGGGAGTCGGCGCACAATATGAAAACGCGGCCCGCACTCTCGGACAGGGTGAGCTGGCCGTGTTCCTGCGAGTCTCACTCCCTCTGGCCTTCAGAGGTGTGTTATCCGGCGGGATGCTCGCCTTTGCGCGGGCCATGGGAGAATTCGGAGCCACCCTTATGGTGGCGGGCAACCTTCCGGGCAGGACCCAGACCCTTTCGCTGGCCGTCTATTCCGCGGTTCAGGCCGGAAACGACGCACTGGCCAACACGCTGGTGCTGGTCATCAGCATAGTCTGTGTGCTTATTCTCATGACAACAAGCAAATTATTAAAACCACCATGTTAAATACCATTTAAGGAGCCATCAATGAAACGCGCTACCATTCTAACCTCTATTGTTTTCTCCTGCCTTCTTGTCGCAGGGGCCGTCACCAACGCTCTGGCGCAGGAACTGATCGTTTCAGCCGCCGCCAGCCTGACCGACGCATTCAGCGACATTGAACCCGCTTTCGAGAAAGCGCATCCCGGTGTGGACATCATCATGAACTTCGCATCATCCGGCGCTCTGTACCGCCAGATTGAGCAGGGGGCACCCGCCGACGTATATGCCTCGGCCAATCCCAAATGGATGAACAAGGCCATTGCCAAAGGCTTCATCGAAAATACCGACGCCCATATTTTTGCCCACAACTCGCTGGTGCTGACGACTCCCGAAGACAACCCGGCAGGCATCAAAACGCTGAACGACCTCACCGGAAGCAAGGTCACCTCCATCGGTATCGGCACCCCCGAAACCGTTCCCGCAGGGCAATACGCCAAAGGCGCGCTCACGGCCAAAAACCTCTACAAGAAACTGACGCCCAAAATGATCTTCGGCGAATCCGTCCGTCAGGTGCTGGACTATCTGTCCCGCGGTGAAATCGACTGTGGTTTCGTTTACCGCACCGACGCAGTCAAGGCGGGCAAGCACGTCCTCATCATCGAAGAAATTCCTCTCAAAAAACCGGTTACCTACCCCATAGCCGTGCTCAAGCAGTCCACCACGCCGGACATGGCCAAGGCATTCGTGGAATTTGTCCGCAGTGAGGCAGGCATCGCCCTGCTTGAAGCACGCGGCTTCACCCGGCCATAATTCCAGTTCACACATTCATGAAATTCGAACTTGATATCACGAAACGCATGTGCAGCGGAGGAGAAGAATTTCTCCTCCGCTCGCAGTTTTCTTCGACAGACCGCGCTCTGGTTCTGTTCGGCCCGTCCGGCTCAGGCAAGACCCTCACCCTCCGAGCCATAGCAGGCATGCTTACCCCGGATGAAGGATATATACGTGTCAACGGCGATGTGGTCTTCGATTCAAGCGCAGGCATAAACATCCCCACCCGGCATCGCAAAGTCGGCTACCTGTTTCAGGACTATGCCCTGTTCCCGCATCTGACCGTGCAGGAAAACATCGCCTTCGGCCTGAAACCGCTCTTTGGTCGAATCGGACGAAAGGAGTTCCGCCGCGTAGAGGAACTGATAGAAATATTCGGTCTGGGAAAAGTCACCGGGCAAAAACCAATCGCCCTGTCCGGCGGACAACAGCAGCGGACGGCACTGGCCCGCGCACTGGCGACCTCTCCCAAGATTCTCCTGCTGGACGAACCGTTCAGCGCTCTGGACCAGCCCCTACGCATACGCATGCGTAAGGAACTTGCCAGAATTCTGGAAGCTTTCGACATCCCCATGATCATGGTCACCCACGATTCCGACGAAGTCGAATCGTTTGCCGAAACCATTGTGATTTATCACAACGGCAACGTGACAAACGTGCATTCGGCTGAAGATTTCATCGATTCGAAACAAAGCCTTACCGAAAACCTGCGCCAGCAGGTAGCCAAAGCCTACGAGTAATGACGGAAAAATGATAAGAGCCTTTCAACACGACAAGCTGCTGGAATAGCTGCAAAAAAGGCTAATCCACAAAAAGAGACTCAGGAAAAGTGACATAAAAACAACTTCCGACACCAAACTCGGACTCAGCCCAAATCTTTCCGCCATAGTGCTCGACAATCTCCTTGCAGATCGGCAGCCCCAGCCCTGTGCCAAGCTTGGTTGAACTCAATGTGTCACCTTTTCTGGCGATAAAATACTTATCAAAAATCCTGCTCAGGTTTTCTTCCGTCATGCCGACACCTTGGTCACAGACTGAAACCTGTATACAGCCAAGCTCACGGGTAACCGTGACAGTTATATCTCCCGACTTCGTAAACTTGAACGAGTTGCTGATAAGATTGACGAAAACCTGTGTGATCAAATCCAGATCAACACGAAGTACAGGAAGCTTACGAGGGACATCAACCTTCAAGGAAACAGAAGAATTCTCAACAAACAGTCCCTCCACGGCCGTGACAGATGCCCCGACGATATCATCCAGCGAAACAGGCACATCGTCCCACGTCATCTGGCCGGACTCGATTCTGGCCAAATCCAGAACATTGTTGATCAACCGTGTCAGACGGCTGCACTCGCTGCATACGATGGAAAGATTCTTTTCCAACCGCTCACGCTTTCGCGCAGTTTGCGCCTGCTTTCCTTCTATCTCCCGAATCGCGTCGAGATCCTTCTGCATCAACTTGGTAAAACCGAAAATCGACGTCAACGGAGTACGCAATTCATGAGAAACCTGCGAGAGGAAGTCCGACTTCAACTGTTCTGATTCCTGCGCCTTCATTCTCCGTGAAATCTCGTTTTTCAAATCCTCATTCAGACTGATAAGCTTTTCCTGCTCCTGCTCCAACCTCACGGAATAATCTTTCAAATCCTGATTGGAAGCCTTGAGAGAACTGAATGCCTGCCGCTGAATGACAATCCCGATATAGACGAAAATACCGCCAAAAAAGAAGATCAGGCCAATAAACAGGTTACTGACGATATCTATTTGATTGATGAAAAGAAAAATAACACCAAGATAAGACAAAAAGAAAAAGACCATGAAGGTCATGTGGGTTCGGATCAGAAACGAAGTTCGCCGGGAACGCGCTTTGAGAGATTCACGGACTGTGAGCATCAATTGTCTGTGACTGAAGATATTCCGCAGCATCAAAAGAGCTCCTGCGAATATCAAAATGCACGCAACAACAGTACTCCAGTTCATCATTTCTCCCCTGAACGAAAAATCGTAACAGTAAACATTCAGCTATTATTATCCCTTATCCGTGGCATTTAGGTAGGTAATTGTCTAGTATATTGTGGACACATGAAAATCTGCACACAAATCGAATCGAGATTCCGAGGACACATAATTACACCGCAATAAAACTGTTTTTTCATCCCATCGTCACCGCAGTCGATAAAAAAAGGCATGCCGATTCGGCATGCCTTTTCTACTTGTATCCAATTCCGTTCTAATTTTTAAGAAACTCACGAAAAGCCAATGTGCAAGCGTAGATATCCGCCTTGCTGGCCAGCTCGAACGGAGAGTGCATGGACAGGACCGGCACACCCACGTCAATGACGTCCATGCCGTAGACCGCAAGGAACTTGGCGACAGTTCCGCCGCCGCCCACGTCCACCTTGCCGAGTTCCGACATGTGCCACGGAATGCCCGCATCATCGAAGATGCGGCGCAGCCAGCCGATGAAATCGGGATGGGCGTCGTTTGCCCCCACCTTGCCGCGATGGCCGGTGAACTTGTTGAAGCACGGACCGTAGCCCAGACGTGCCGCATTGAGCGGTTCGTACACGTCCTTATGGTCCGGATCCATGGCGGCGGACACGTCCGCCGACAGAGGCCGAGCCGTTCATGAAAATCTTTGACAGGCGCGCGCCCGGTTCCCATGCGTCGGCAAGCTCTTCCATGCAATATTCAAAGAACAGCGACTTCGCGCCTGTGGCACCGTCCGAACCGATTTCCTCCTTGTCCCAGAACAGCACGATCTGGGCGTACTCCGGTTCCGGCTCCTCAAGAAATGCCTCAAGAGCGCAGAAAACGCTGGACCGGTCGTCATGTCCGTAACCGCCGATCATGGATTCATCCAGACCGACAAAACGAGCGCGGCCGGCGGGCACAGCCTGAATCTCGGCGCTGAAGAAATCGGATTCATCGATTCCGTATTTCTTGTTCAGAAGCTCCAGCACCTTGATCTTGACCGGATCACTCGGCTTGTCGTCACCCTTTTTCGGTGCGGCTGCCGGAGATTGTCCGAGAATGATATTCAACTTTTCCGCATCAAAGGCGTCCGACACCTTCTTGACCACTTCCTTGTACGCAAGGTGCGGCAGCAGATCGGTAATGGTGAAAACCGGGTCCTTGGGATCTTCACCGATGCAGATGGTCACCTCTTCACCGGACTTCTTGACCACGGTTCCATGCAGGGCAAGCGGGATGGCAAGCCACTGGTATTTACGGATGCCGCCGTAGTAATGCGTCTTGCCGAGGCAGATGTCGGTGTCTTCATATAACGGACGCTGCTTGAGATCGAGACGCGGGCAGTCGGCGTGCGCTCCGACAAGACGAAACCCTTCGCTCAAGGGACGTTTGCCCTTGCGCGCCAAAAAGCATGTCTTGTTGCGGTTGAAACGATACGCCAGCGGCGCTTTCAGATCATCCACGAAACCGGCTTTGGTCACGCGCTCGCGCACGTAATCCATGACCAGCCGTTCGGTCTTGCAGTCAGACAGAAAATCCACATACCGTTTTGCCATGGAATGCATGGCCTTGAGGTCCTTTTTCGACGAGTACACATCCCACGCCGATTGCGGTTCGTATTCGAGATCGTGTTTCTTGCTCATTGCGAATCCTTATTTGCCGAAAGCAGTAAGGGCCTGTCGAAGCGCGACAGCCGCCATCCTGATTTCGGTTGAATTGAGAGTACGGGGATCAATCAGAAAAACATCATCCTCGATACGTGCCACCAACGGCGGATCGGTATCAAGGAGCGCATCCCGCAGATCATCCACGGAAATATCTTTCGGCGACACGGTCACCATGGTTCCGGGCAGGTCGTATTCGGGAAAAGCCCCGCCGCCCACACGGGAAAAACCTTTCTTCATGCCAACAGTTACCTTTTCACCCAGCTCGTCCTTGACGGCATCCACCAGACGCCGCGCCTTGCTCTTGAGCGATTCCTGCGAGGCCGTGACCATCTTGAGCGTCGGCACGGTGCGCCGCGCCACGTCCATGTCGAGGTACAACCGCAAGGTGGCCTCAAGCGCGGCCAGCGTCATCTTGTCGATACGCATGGCGCGGTTGACCGGATTCTTCTTGATGCGGTCAATGTATTCCTTCCGCCCGACGATAACGCCCGCCTGCGGCCCGCCAAGCACCTTGTCGCCGGAAAAAGACACCACGTCCGCGCCCTGTGCCACGACCTGCTGCACCGTGGGTTCACCGAGCAGCCCTTCGCCCGAAAGAGAATACAGCGTGCCGCTGCCAAGGTCTTCGATGACAGGCAGGTTGTACTTGTCGCCAAGCGCCCGCATTTCAGGCAGGGTCACTTCCTTGGTGAACCCGACCACACGGAAATTCGACGTATGCACCCGCATGAGCGCACCAGTGTCGTCATTGATGGCATTTTCATAGTCATGCACATGCGCCCGATTCGTGGCCCCGACTTCACGCAGGATGGCCCCGGATTTCGTCATCACGTCCGGGATACGGAACGAACCGCCGATCTCCACGAGCTGCCCGCGGGAAACAATCACTTCCTTATCCTTGGCAAGCGTCTCAAGCATGATGAATACGGCGGCGGCATTATTGTTGACCACGAGCGCGGCTTCGGCCCCGGTGATGTCGCAGAGAATCTGCTCAACGTGGCTGTACCGGCTGCCCCGCTTTCCCGTAGTGAGATCAAACTCGCAGTTGGAATAATGACCGCATGCCTCGACCACGGCTTCAATCGCGGGCTTGGCGAGCAATGACCGTCCAAGGTTGGTATGCACGACCACGCCGGTACCGTTCAGTACACGACGGAAATGGGGCCTCGACTGGGAACGGACATACGCCACGAGCCTCGGCATGAGATTGTCGAGGTGCAGTTGTTTCGGTTCGGTAATGGCCCCGGAGCGAATCTCTTCACGGCAGATATCAAGAAAAGCAGCCGCATGTTCCTTGATGAGCGGACGCGGCAATGCGGACAATTCGCTGTCGGAAGAAAGTCCGGCAAGGACCTGATCCATGGACGGCAGATGGCGATACAAAATACTCATAAATATCCTTTAATTCGGACTGAGAAATTCCGGATGAAGGAGATAGAACTCGGAAAGCAGATACAGGGAACCACACACGAGAATCGGCCCCTCGACATCTTCGCAGGCCTCCAGCGCCTGCTCCATGGACTCCGCGCTCCGGGCAGTTTCACCCAGCAGGCCCGCCAATGTTTCGGCATCGGATGCCCGCTCGTTTTCCATGGACGGGACCAGAATAGGCCCATCGGTCAGGCCTTGCACCAAAGGCAGCATCGCTGTGCAGTCCTTGTCCTTGAGGCAGGCGAAGACAACGGCTCCCGGCCGGATGTCCTCGGCATGCAACGCAGCGGACAGCGCCTCAAGCGCATGACTGTTATGCGCGCCGTCGAGAATGAATGCCTTGCCGCCGAGTTCAATCCACTGCATCCGACCCGGCAGAAAAGCGGTTTCCAGCCCGAACAGTTCGGCAACGTGTTCGCTCCGTATATCCTTTTCCACGGCATAGTACCGCCACCCGGCAAGAGCAAGGCGAGCGTTAGCCGACTGATGAATACCGGGCAGGCCAAGCAGGTCATCCTCAACGGGATCGGCCATGTCCACGGCATACATGAACCGCGCCCCCACGGCCTTGGCCCGGTCCTGCAACGGGATCAGGGCCTCTGTCACCTGCACGCCAGTGATGACGTGGCTGCCGCCATGGATGGCCCCGGCCTTGTCGCGGGCAATGTCCTTCAAGGTCGGACCGAGTATTTTCTCGTGGTCCATGCCGATGGGAGTAAACAGCGTCAGGCACGGCTTGAACACGTTGGTCGCGTCAAATTTCCCGCCCAGTCCGGCTTCCATGATCGCGACATCCACTTCCTGCCGCTCAAAGGCAAGCATGGCAAGGCATGTCTGGAATTCGAAATATGTCAGTTCGTCGCCCCCGGGCGTGGAGAGAATCTCATTGGCGAGTTCTACCCATAAAGCACGGGGCAACACGGTGCGGTTAACCTGAACACGCTCACGCGGCGAAAGGAAATGCGGCGAGGTGAACAGCCCGGTCTTGAGTCCATGTGCACGGGCAATGGAACCGAAGAACGTGGAAGTGGACCCCTTGCCGTTGGTGCCTACAACGTGAACCACCGGAATATCGGGCAGTCCGCGCGCTTTCCAAAAGGCTTCCATGCGCGAAAGGGTCAGGTCCATATGAAACAGGCCGAGCCTGTCCATATACTCTGCAAGTTGGTCATAATCGTTAAATTGCGTCACGCCCATCCTTGTATCAGGAACCGCTCTTTCGGAAAACCCCTTGTGTTCACCTGAGATTTAGCCACAAATCCCCTTGACCAATCGCCTCAACCTCTATTATCAGGTAGCCCGAGTGCGCCAGTAGCTCAGTTGGATAGAGCAATGGCCTTCTAAGCCATCGGCCGAGGGTTCGAATCCTTCCTGGCGCACCAAAAATTTTTAAAGCGGTTACAGTGAAGAGCTGTAACCGCTTTGATTTTGTGTGTAAAAAAAGTACACAGCACACAAACGTCCCGGATTTCAAAATATTCGGGATTGCTTCGCCGCTGAACGAAGCGACCTTCTTCTGCTTCCAAGACTCACTTCAAAGCCTGTCAAGCCGGATCGACCGACCAAAGCTGGTATTTCACCTGCTCTGGCCATGCATTTCACCGACATGCTCCCCGCATATGGCAATTCTCCCCCCAGTTACGCTTTCAGGAAAAAAAGAAGCTCTTGACGCTACCCCAGCATTATTGGATTCTTATAAGCTGAAAATTCTTTAATCCTGCCATAAAGCCAAACGGAGTGAAGTATGGAAACGTTACTTGATAAGCACTGGCACCATATGGAGGCAGCTGAAGTCGCACAATTGCTAGAGACGACACCGGAACGAGGACTCGACCAATTTGAATCAGAGCGACGCCTCAACTACTTCGGCAAGAACGTTATCACGGGAAAGAGAGCGAAAACGGGGCTTGAACGGTTTTTCCTGCAATTTCATCAACCGCTTGTTTATATCCTGATAGCCGCAGGTCTTGTGACAGCCTATCTGGGCGAATGGGTTGACTCTCTCGTCATTCTTGGCGTTGTCCTGGTTAATGCGATCGTGGGCTATATCCAGGAATCCAAAGCGGCCAAAGCGCTCGATTCCCTCTCTTCCAGCATGAGCACAGAGGCCACTATCATTCGCACAGGAAAGACCACGAAGGTCCCGACTTCCCAACTCGTCCCCGGCGATGTTGTTATTCTTCGCTCAGGCGACAAGGTCCCGGCAGACCTGCGGATTCTTTCATTCAAGGAATTGCGTATTGACGAATCAACACTCACAGGCGAGTCCCTGCCGGTCGATAAGAGTTCAAACACCCTGACCCCAGAGACGGTATTGGCCGAGCGCTACAATATGGCCTACGCGGGAACCCTGGTCAGCTTTGGGCAAGGCAAAGGCGTTATTGTGTCCACTGGAAACAAAACGGAAATCGGACGCATCTCCGGCTTGATCGACTCGGCCGACGAACTCGACACCCCGCTGACGCAAAAGATCACCCGTTTCAGCCACATGCTTTTGATAGCAATTATCGCGCTGGCTTCAGCCTCCTTTGTTCTCGGCCTTCTTCGAGATGAACCCATAAACGAGATATTCATGGCAGCCGTAGCACTTGCCGTAGGTGCGATCCCCGAAGGCCTCCCCGCTGCCGTGACAATCATCCTTGCGCTCGGAGTTTCCAGAATGGCTTCAAGAAAGGCCATCGTAAGAAAACTCCCTGCCGTGGAGACGCTGGGCGGAACCACTGTCATCTGCTCTGACAAGACCGGCACGCTCACGGAAAACCAAATGACGGTTCAGGCCATTTCAAGCGGTGGAATACAATATTCCGTTACGGGAACCGGATACGGCTTCGAGGGCGAGGTCCTCGACAGCGACGGCAATATTCCAAAGAACGCTGCGCTTGAAGAAAATTTCCGAGCAGGCCTCCTGTGTAATGATGCACGCATTGTGCAAAGAGAAGGTCGCCCCGGAGTGGAAGGAGACCCAACGGAAGGAGCCCTCATCGTCTCCGCCCGAAAATTTGGCCTGCAAACAGCCCAGGAAAAGGCCACTTTCAATCGCATTGACGAATTGCCATTTGAGTCCGAGTGGCAATATATGGCTACCCTGCATGAAAACGGTGACTCCAGAATCGTGTATCTGAAGGGTGCGGTTGAAAAGGTCATCCAATGCTGTATGGATTCCATGCTTGCTTCCGGGGAGACAGGTTCGCTGGATGTGGAAGCAATTACCAAGGTTCAGCATGAAATGGCTTCCAAAGGAATGCGCGTGCTGGCTTTTGCCCGGAAAGATTTGTCCGCTGACGGCGAACTGGTGCGCTCGGACGCCTGCATGGGAATGACCTTCGTGGGACTTCAAGGAATGATCGACCCTCCCAGAGAAGAAGCCAAAATGGCGATTGAGGCTTGTCAGGACGCCGGTGTCAAAGTCAAGATGATTACTGGAGATCATGCCCTCACGGCGGAAGCGATCGGACTCAGGCTCGGTTTGCGCGGCGGAGACTGCAGCATCGGAGAGGATTGCCCTGTCATGACCGGCAACGAAATAGCGGAGCTGAGCGATTCGGAGCTCATCGAAAAGGCCCCGGGCATCCCGGTCTTCGCACGAGTCTCCCCGGAACAGAAACTTCGACTGGTCATGGCCCTTCAGAAGAACGGAGAAGTCTGCGCCATGACCGGAGATGGCGTAAATGACGCACCGGCGCTCAAGCAAGCGGACATTGGCGTTGCCATGGGCATCACCGGCACCGAAGTGGCCAAGGAAGCTGCGGATATGGTTCTGACGGACGACAATTTCGCGACGATTGAAGCCGCAGTAGAGGAAGGCCGCGGCGTTTTTGCCAATCTGGTGAAGTTTATTGCATGGACGCTCCCCACCAATGCGGGAGAGGGGTTGGTGATCCTGGCAGCCATCCTGTTCGGCGCCACCCTGCCGATTGTTCCCGTTCAGATCCTCTGGATTAACATGACCACGGCAGCCTGCCTGGGCATGATGCTGGCCTTTGAACCAAAAGAACCCGGCATCATGGATCAGCCTCCCCGTGACCCATCGCGCCCCATACTGGACAAGCTCATTCTCCGCAGGATCGGCATTGTCAGCGCCATGTTGTTGATCTGCGCTTTCGGCCTCTTCAAGTGGGAGCTCATGAACGGGGCAAGCATTGAAAAAGCCCGGACCATGGCTGTAAACGCCTTCGTCGTTATTGAAGCCTTTTATCTGTTCAATGCGAGGTCATTCAGCCGATCGCCGTTCGAGCTGGGCTTCACTTCCAACACATGGATAATAGGCGGCTTTGTAACCATGATGTTACTGCAATGCCTGTTCACGTATGTCCCCGTAATGAACACGCTGTTCGCAAGCGCTCCTATCGACCTGTTGGATTGGACCAAGATACTGGCCTGCGGTCTCATTGTTTACGGGATTGTTGAGTATGACAAAAAAAGAAGCACCCCTGCTGATAAAAAGTAGCATCGACCACAAAACGTCCCGAATCCAGTGCGTGCGATACGTAAGAGTAACGAATCAACCATGTAATATACCCAACCCCAGCACGTACCAGCCCTCTTCCAAACCGACGGGAGGGGGCGAATCCCCTCTGGGCACCACTTATTTCAAGCGGTTGCAATGTTACACTGCAACCGCTTTGGTTTTTTATAACAAAAGTAAAGGAAGCGTATATCTTAACCGTATTCGAAACCTTCAGATGTGTTTGCCACACACCATATCAAAAAGTAACCCACGGCCAGCCCAGCCCATAAACACAATAACTTGATAATATTTTAGTTATTGTAGAAATACTGACACGATTTCATCAATGTGACCTGCTTATGCGACCGGGGCCACTTCCAAATCAGTATTAAAAAAGAAAAGCGCCTGTCCCTCAGAAGAGAAACAGGCGCTTAATGCCGATTAGGGCTTAAATCAAAGAACTACCAGCGGGGGCGTTCTTCGCGGGGCTTGGCTTCGTTGACCTTGATGTTACGGCCACCCATATCTTTGCCATCGAGAGAGTCAATAGCTTCACGAGCGCCGTTGTCATCCATTTCAACAAAACCAAAACCACGGGGACGGCCGGTTTCACGGTCCTCGATCAGTTTGACAGAAGTAACTTCGCCAAAAGCTTCAAAAGCTGCGCGTACTTCGTCTTCAGTAGTGGACCAGGACAGATTGCCGACATAAAGATTCTTAGACATTCAAAATTCTCCAAAAAGTGATAATGTATAGCGCCCATGCGCAAAAAAAAGGAGCCGTGTACAAGATGCGTACACGGCTCCTCGATAGACTTGTTCAAATTCAAACCAGCGCTAGTCACAGTAAGACCGCGCCTTCACGGGTGCGGCTGGTGTTGAGATGTTTAATTGTTCATTTCCGAAGACAAGTCAAGCGATATTATCATGCAAAATAAAAATACATGTTCTATTTTAGCCCAATCGTCAGCTTTATGTAAAAAACAAACAACAAATCGGACAAATAACTGCCCTAATTAATTCACTCAATTAATAATTTTTGAATATTTGACATCTGTATGAAATAAAATTCAATTTTAAAAAAATATTACCTTTTACCTGTGCAAATCTCATTTACAGAGTATGGTGGGCTACCAAGGCAGACCTTATTTAGAACAATTTTCATGGCAAAACCATCAACGACGACAAACATCACACGGAGAACTCATGAGCTCAAAAAGAGAACTCAAATATAAAAAATGGATGGAGCGATTCCTTGAACTGACCAAGAGCCGCAAGCATACACAGAAAAAGGCCTATGCGATCATAGCCAAAGAAGAGACGCGGGATAGGGACGGCAAGCGTCCAACGGCCATCGTTGTTGAACGGGCCATCAAGAGCATGAAAAAACAAAGCAAAAAAGAACAGGACATATCGTCAACATAACAAGAAATATCCACTCCCATCACCGGATCAGCCAGAGCGACAGCCACGGCCAGTATGTTATGATGACGACCGAGAATGCCAGAATGAAGAAGAACGGCAAGGTCGATCTGTAGAGAGTCAGGACCGGTTTCTCGAAGCGGTAACTGGCGATGAACAGGTTCATGCCGATGGGCGGGGTGATGTAGCCGATCTGCATGTTGGCGAGAAAGATGATCCCGAGGTGGGCGGGATGGACACCATAGCCTGCGGCGACCGGCAGTATCAACGGAACGATCAGCACTAAAGCGGAAAAGATATCCAGAATCGCTCCGAGACCGAGCAGGAAACAGTTCAGCAGAATCAGGAACGTCAGCCTGCTGTCGATATGAGCGCGGACGAATTCGAACAACCGTTCGGGCACACCGGCATCGATCATGGCCGTGGTGGATGCCATGGACACCCCCAGAATAATCAGCACGCCGCCGACCAGCAGCATGGACTTTCGCATGATCGCAGGAAGTTCCTTCAACTTTACCTCGCGCAGGATGAAAATCTCAACAATGATGACATACAGGGCGGTCACTGCCGCGGCCTCGGAAACCGCAAAGAAGCCGCTGTAAATTCCGCCCAGCACCACGATGGGCAATGGTATTTCCCAGAAGCTCTCCCGCACCGCCGCCCTGACCTTTGCCCATGAAAACGACTTGAACGAACTACGGTTATGCCGATTGACCCACAGGCTCCACATCGAAAGCAGAACAAGCATGAGTATCCCCGGCAGGATTCCGGCCCGGAACAGGGCATCAATGCTGACCATCTCTTCGGTCCCGGATTGCTGCGCCACGATGCCATACAGAATGAGAGGCAGGGACGGCGCAAACAGCAGGCCGAGACTGCCGGATGTGGTAATCAACCCAAGGTTGAACTTGTCGTCATAACCGGCTTCGGTCAGGGCCGGATACAAGACCGCACCCAAAGCGATGATAGTCACTCCGGACGCACCGGTGAATGCCGTGAAAAAGGCGCAGGAAGCCAGAGAAACGACCGCCAAACCTCCGGGCATCCACCCGAGCAGCGCCTGACTGAGACGAACCAGACGACCGGGAGCCCCGCTCTCGCTCACCAGATATCCGGCAAAGGTAAACAACGGTATGGCAAGGAGCACCGGCATCTCGGCCAGACGAAAAACCTCGATAGCCAGAACGGTCGGATCAATGCCAGCCAGATGAAAACTCAGCATGGCCCCAGCCGCGATAACGGCGAACAGGGGCGCTCCCAGCAGCGCGAGCAAGGCAAAAATGACGCCGAACACTATCATGGTTCGTCCTCACTCGGGCAATGGCCCAGCACACACGTCACGCTCTTTACCGCATGGAACAGATAGCACAGGGAGATGATGGCGAAACCAAGAGGCAACACGACTTCGAACGCCCATGCAGGCAGCCCGCCAAGAAGCGTTGACTCAAACTCCATCTCCATGGAGACAAATCCCCACGAATACCATGCCGCAAGACCGCAGATCGAGGCTGTGAACACAGCCGTCAGCGTCTTGACCACATGTCTCACCCGAGCAGGAAGGAAACGGGATAGGACGTCAATGGTGATATGCCTGTCCGCCCGGCTGGCAGCAACGGCCCCGGCCATTGCCACCCAAAGAACCATCACACGCAACGCTTCGTCTCCCCAGAAAAATCCCAGATCGAACGTATTGCGTAACACGATCTGGATCGACGCCAGAAGGATCATGAACCCCAAAAGGCCGACAGTGAGCGCATCCTCGAGAATGCGTCCGACACGTTCAAGCTGCTGCACAAAAGATCGCTTACTCACTGCGCCCCGCTCCATTCCGCACGGCATTCATTGAGACAGCCCAGCAGCAACTCGAAAACGGTCTTCGAATAGATTCCTTCATCGGCCAACCGCAATTCGACCGATATGGCATCTTTCCGCCATGTCTCGATATCCGCCGAATCGATGGTCACGAATTCGATGCCCTGTTTCTTCATCGCCTCGATCGCCAGCCCATTATCGGCAGCCCCCTGCTGGTTGAATTCCCTGTAAATACGGCTCATGACTTCATCAACCACCAGTTGGTCTTCCGGCTTGATCCGGGAATAGACCCGGCGATCAAGAGCCAGCACGGCTACAACGTACACCAATGGCGTATCAACCACATACCTGATCTTGGTGTGCCATTGAAAAGCCAGAGCGGCTGTTGGGGTTGCGACCACGATATCCAGAAGCCCGGTTTGCAGGCCGGTCATGACGTCGATCATGTTCAAGGACACGGGGGAAACGTTCAGGGATTCGAGAACAGCATAACTCACGATATCCCCTTCCGGGACCCACACCTTCCGTTCCCTGACGTCGTCCATCCCCCGCAGAAGGCTGCTGCTCATGAGATTGGCGAAACCACCTCCGGCAAATCCGAAACTGACGAACCCCTTTTCGAGCAACCCCTTCTTGAGTATCGGATCGATTTTTTCCCTGACGGTCCGGACTTCTTCCGCACTACGAAAAAGGAACGGCAGGCTGTACAGTTTCAGGTCCGCATACACGGCAGAGAGGCCGCCTGCGGTAAAGGCGCCTCCATGCAACTGACCGACGCGGATCTTTCGCAACACACTCTTGTCGTTGCCCATGACCCCGCCGCCATAAAACTTGATCGACACCCGCCCTTGGGTGCGTTCCTTGATCTCCTTGGCCCCAGCCCGCATCTGGTTCATCCAGTAGGAACCTTCAGGCACAGCCGTGGCAATCTTCAACGTCACAGCCAGCGCGGACGAGCCGGAAACAAGCACAAAAAGAATGGTCAATATCATTACAAGTCGTCGCATGCGTAATGGCTCCATCGTATTTGAAGTTCAATCAGAAATAATCGGTTCCCGATTCCAACAGGACCACGGCCTCTCGTTGCGCCAGAACATTGGCCAGCGTCAGCTCCGGGGCAACAGGATTCGACTCGACCACTTCGGAAAGCAGCCTGTCGTGCAACTCCTGATCGTACACCAACCGGGCATAATACCGGGCGTAAGCAACCTTGACGGCAAGGGCTTTCCCATTGGAAAGGGCTATTGCCTGTTCAAAATACTGCTGACCCTTCTCAGGCTGCCCACCCAATGCCGGAGGCCGAAGTGAATTGATCACACCGAGATACAATTGCGGATTGCCGTTTTCATACGTCGCATCAAGGGCGACAATCCGTTCCAACGCCGCCTCCACCTTGGGCAAGTCAGCCACGGCATTCCAGTCAGCATTCCCCACCTGAATCCGCACCAGCCATGTCAGTGTGTATGTATACAGCGCCGGAACATCCCGCTTGCCGAGTTTTCCCAATGCCGCCATGTATTGATCAAACGGGAGTTTTTCCAAATCACAGGCCGCAGCATTCTTCCGGCAGAGCGCGCGTTCCCCGTAGCCTCTGGCCTTGTTCGCCAAGCGCACCGCCCGTTCCGGAGACTCGGCGAACACCCCGGCATACACGGCATACAGTTTGGCTCCGGCCATCAGTAACCCCACGTCATTGGGAGCGTCCTGAATGAGACTGTCCGTCAGGAGCATATAGGCAGGCGCGCCATCACGAACGGTTTCCGGATCATCCTGATTCATGATGGCTCTGGAAAGACCGTCACCGATATTCATCATCGCGCACCCGACAAACACGAACAGCAAGCCTGCCAAAATCAGCAGACGCATGGCTCCGGATTTTTTCTGCATGTTGAGCATTGAAAGACTCCCGTTGGAAACGCTTGAGACAACAGCAGTGAAACCTCTTCACGCCTGAAAGATTCCCACTTCACAAACTAGCAAATATCAGGGACTGCTCGACAGTATTTTTATTTTGAGACGGAGAAAAACAGACGAAAAAATGAGCGTAAATTGTTTTCATGTATGAACGCCCAGAAACTCTACAAAACAATTCGATTGAATTTATTGTAAAAAAGAATTCACAGCATCCCGTTGGCAAAGGCGATTTGTACCAAATCCACAACGGATTTGCATTCCAGCTTTCTGAGCAAGTTACGCCGGTGGGTATCCACTGTATGCTTGCTGATATACAACGCTTCGGCAATTTCCCGACTGGTCATTCCCGCAGCCAGATTTCGCAATATATCCAGCTCTCTTGCCGTAACCCTGTTGAAACCGCTTGATGACGGATTGAATATCTCCGAATAGAACGTCTCACAAAAACCGGAATCATTTATCCGCTTGCATGAAGCCCTCATGGGCAACACGCCCCTGTCTGCCAAGATGATGACATTACCCAGCGCAAGGGAGAGAACACCGTACTGGTCCAACTCCAAAACATACACCTGCTCAAGCAAGTTGAGATACTCACCGTTTTTGCGCTTGAACCGATAATTGTATTGGAACTGAATATCCTTCACCTCCTCTCCGGGAAGCTCCCCTACAAGTCGAACCAAAGACGGATACACACGGTCCACAAGAATTTCAGCGTCATCAGGATGAACGCACTCAAAAAACAACTCTATGCCTCTTTCAAAAAATTCTTCATTGCTGTAGCCGGAAACCTTCTCCTGCTGCCGACCAAGAAATCGATATTTACCCGGCGGTTCGACGATATAAAAAAACGATGCTGATTCCGGAAGAAACGCATCAATGGCAATGTGTTGCTCTACGTGTTTCTCAATGATGGTTTCCTTGACGAAACCACTTTTCGTTAAATCCTGATAAGCTCGCACGTAATTTCGCATTCCCCCCCCCTCACCCTCGGACGAAATACTCACATGTGAGTATGGACTTTCCCTATATTAAGAACGATGCTCCGGTATAATAAGACAGTCAACAAACAGCGCATCATTATCACGCCACACCGCAACCGTTCTGCATATTTCCTCTTTCAATGACACTTCACCCATTGCATTCTTGACAGTATCGGAACGTCGCCACCCTACCATCCAAACAATTGTAATAACACATAAAATGTTCTGCCCCACCAATTCCTCAGAATGCTGTCCCCCAGTCTTCAGGCATGAATCGGATCATGCTGAAGTATAGTCCTGAATCTTCCGCGCTGCCCTGTCCGCAGGAGCAACGCGGAAAGATTCTCAACTCCAAACAAGGAGGTTTCCATGGAGCGTCGAATGCGTCCAAGAGGGATCCCCAAAAGAAAGACCTTTGCGTTTGTCAATGGATCGCCTCACCCCATCGAAGTGACTGACTATTCAGCCACAGGAATTGGAGTGAACATGTCACCCAACGGCCTGAAAAAGGGGAGTCAGGTAACTGTCGACCTCGTGGTCAACGAAGAATTATGCGCTTGCTGCATCCCCGGAACCGTCTGCTGGACTTGCGGCGGTGCAGCAGGAATTCAACTTGCCCACAGCACTGAGCACCAGATGGCTTGCAGTCATAATATCGAGACACGTTTAATGTGCACCTGCTGATAACCAACCACAAATCAGAACGAGAAAGCATATGCCCACCGACAGCGAAGAGGGCCAGCGATCTGTTGCTGGCCCTCTTCATTCGTTACGGCAACATATACCTTTTCAAATACACTCCGGCACACCATCAAAAAAACATCACTTTCAACCACACGAAACAGTTATCCCCCCTCACCAGCAGATAAATTGTCACTTTGATCTCGGAAAGTTCCCATATGAATCGGTGAAAGAATTCATCACCATCTATTCCCAAGGCATGACAAATCTCCAGGGCATTGGACACCCCCCTACCCTTCCACATCAAAATCATGTTAGGAAACAAACAGCATATGTCGGTCAAAGACATACGAATCATCCAAGGAGGGGCGTTGAGACTATTCCACCTTGTCATTTCACTGATACTTTTTTGGAACTGCGCTGCAGCAGCACAAAACAATGTTTCATTTGCAACA
The DNA here is from genome assembly GCF_963664965.1 of uncultured Pseudodesulfovibrio sp. Classification (NCBI taxonomy): domain Bacteria; kingdom Pseudomonadati; phylum Thermodesulfobacteriota; class Desulfovibrionia; order Desulfovibrionales; family Desulfovibrionaceae; genus Pseudodesulfovibrio; species uncultured Pseudodesulfovibrio sp. The sequence continues at coordinate 3,069,229 of NZ_OY761823.1, forward strand.
TTGGAATGGGACCCCTACTCGGGCGAAAACCTTCCGGGATATGGAGTCGCTTCTGCCATCATTGCCGAAGCATGCAGCCGTGTCGGCATCAGGCCCACATTTCATTTCATGCCGTGGAAACGGGCAATGGAAGATGTCAAAACAGGAAAATATGACGCACTGTACAGCGCGTACTACAGCGAAAGCCGGTCAAAAACATATGCGGTTTCAAAACCATATATTAGCAGCCAGCTCGTATTATGCGCCAAGCGGGGAACCAACATCCACTGGGATGGCTCCATCCGCTCACTTGCTCCATACAAAATAGGCGTGGTCCTCGGATTCGTGAACACGCCTGAATTCGACGCTGCACACTATCTCGACAAGGATGTCGGGCCCAGCGATCTGCTGAACCTAAACAAGCTGCTGAATGACCGAATTGATCTGGTGGTAATAGACTTGTATCAGGCTCTTTATCTCATAAAAAACAGCCCGGCACTACAGGGATCGTTGGCAGACATTTATTTTCTCCAGCCTCCGATGGCTCAGAAAACCGTTCATGTCATGTTTTCAAAAGCCCTTCCCACCTGGAAGAAAAATCTGGAACTGTTCAACAAGGGGCTTGAAAGCATGGAAAGCGACGGCACGAAAGATTACATCCTGAACAAATACGGTTATCTGCCCCCCAAGCTACCGGACCAACAACCAAACAACGACAATTAAAAAGACCTGCCCGATTATTCAGGCAGGCCTTTGTAATTTCTACAGTGCCTCGAATTCGAGATTCTCAAGGTACTGGTGATAATTGTCGATACTGACAAAATAATCGGGATCTTCCAGCACGTTCACGACGCAGATTTCTTCCGCCTTCCGTATAAGCCCCACACTGTCCTTGCTGAGATGCAACAGATGGATCGTCTTCCCGACACGCTGATACCTTTCCGCGATCTTGTTGACCGCCTCGATGGCGGACTGGTCCATGATACGGGAGTCAGCGAAATCGATAATGACCTCCGGCGGATCGTTTTTCACGTCAAACTTGCTCAGAAACAGCGTGGTCGAGGCGAAGAACAAGGGACCGTAAATCTGATAATGCTTGATGCCGCGTTCATCCACCATCTTTCGGGCACGAATCCGCAGGGCGTTCTCCCAGGCGAAAATCAGGGCCGAAATGACCACACCGCAGATAACGGCAATGGCGAGATCATATTTCACGGTGAGGACCGTCACCAGCACGATCACCATGAAGTCCCCCTTGGGAACCTTGTTCACGATCTTGAACGTGCTCCACGCGAACGTCTTGATGACCACGATGAACATGACACCGACAAGCGCGGCAATCGGAATCTTTTCAATGTACTGGGAAGTGAACAGGATGAAAAACAGCAAGGCACTGGCTGCGACAATTCCGGAAAGCCGTCCGCGCCCTCCCGAAGTGATGTTGATGATGCTCTGGCCGATCATGGCACACCCGCCCATGCCGCCGAAGAGACCGTTCACGAAATTCGCAATTCCCTGCGCCACGCATTCACGATTCCCGGACCCGTGAGTCTCGGTCAATTCATCAATAAGCGTCAGGGTCATCAAAGATTCAATGAGGCCGATGGCGGCGAGAATCAGCGCATAAGGCGTGACAAACGCAAGCGTCTCCCATGTCAGTGGCACGCTGGGAACAGCAAAGGAAGGCAATCCGGCCTCAATCCCGCTGCCGCCGTTTGACTGGATGAACGACAGGACCGTCATGGTATCGATGTTGAAGAAAATCACGAGAAACGACACGGAAATGATGGCGATCAATGCCCCCGGAGCCTTGGAATAAATACGGGGAACGACCAGAAGAATCGCCATGGTCAGAGCGACCAGACCAACCATGGTCCACAGAGGCATACCCTGCATCCAGACACCGCCGGACTGAAACATCTTCAACTGGGACAGGAAGATGACGATAGCCAGACCGTTGACAAATCCCATCATGACCGACCTCGGCACCATCCGAATGAATTTGCCCAGCCGGAATATACCTGCCAGACTCTGAAACACGCCGACAAGGAGCAGTGTGCAGAACAGGTATTGCAGACCTGCATGGGAACCGGCCCCGCCAAGGGCGTTGCCCTCCATGACCAGATTGACCATGACGACGGCCATGGCACCGGTAGCCCCGGAGATCATGCCGGGACGCCCACCCAGTACGGCCGTAATGAAACACATCATGAACGCCCCGAAAAGGCCGATCATGGGAGAGACTCCGGCAACAAAGGAAAAGGCCACGGCTTCAGGCACAAGCGCCAGCGCGACAGTAAGACCGGAAAAGACATCTCCTTGAATGGAGCCTCCGGAGTGCGAAACAAAAGAGTCGTTTGATTCCACGAACAATCCTTGAATAATCTGAGTGAAACATGGTTGCCGAAAGGCAACAGCAAAGGACCGACAGCAGGCATACAGACTGCTGCATGAGTAATGAAAGCCCTGATCGGACCGTCAGCCGGAATGGTTGCTCTTACATTTGGAGAACAAAACGGAAAACTGAAGACGGGATAATCGAGATGACGCGCATACAAATACGGCGCGCTTTCAAGCGGCGTGTTTAATGTACAAAATACGAACAGGAGTCAACAAATATTCGAGGCTTCTCTCTTGAGAGAATATCAGACCTTGGTTTTCTCACAAAAAAAATGCACAATCCGATGAATAATGACAGACCTCCGATGCAACCAATGGAGACCTCATCATGACACGACGTTTTGTACTGGACGGCCCGCCCGGATCAGGAAAAACCACGCTCCTCTTCGGCATCTCGGACGACTCCACGGGCACAGCGTCCATGCAGACCCTCAGCAATCGGGGTTTCAACTGTATCCACGAATCCGTCGCCCGCGCCCACGCCATCCTTTCGCGGAAAGGAATCGACTTCAATCAGGAAAAGGAATTATGGCTTCGGGCCATCATCGAAATCGACAGGGACAAATACCTTACGGCCACAGATGACATCAATTTTTATGACCGATGCTTTCACCACTGGGCACTGCTGAGCAGATACAGCGGGATTCCCCTTCCCTCATGGTATGACGATTTCAATGCGGAAATCAGGTATGACTCACCCATTTTCCTGCTCGCTCCCGTCAAAAGCATGGACCTGACCACTCCTGACGTCCATGAATCACGACGCTTCACATGGGAACAGCGGCAGGATATCCAAGAAAGTACCAGAAAACTCTACCGCGACTTGGGGTATGACGTTGTTGCAATTCCGATGTATTGCGAAGGTGACCGGGAACAAAATAACCGGAAACGAATCGACCGCATACTGGAATACATCAGCTAGGCGTTATCGCCGCCTGAGCAGATACACACCGACAAAAATAAACACTGCCGCGAGATAATCCAGAAGACCTATAGGTTCGCCGACCAGAACGGAACCAACGAAAAGAGCCACCACGGGAGGGATGTAGGTCACTGACGCCGCTGTGACGGCACCCATTTTCTCCACGATATAATAGTAGATAATGTACGCGAGGCCGGTTCCCAAAAGGCCGAGGCCGATGACCAGCCCCAGCGACGCATGCATGTCCGTCCAAAGATTGGTCATCCCGTCATAGTCCGTAAACAGTGACAGCATCACCATGGCATACCCAAGCTGATACGTTGTGAGCGCGGCAGCGGGAATTTTCAGCGGCGTGATGAATTTTCGCGCGTATACGAAAGACGCCCCCACACTGAGTGAACCGCCGACCATATACAGCACGCCCGTCAGATTCGATGAGACCAGACTGTCACCGGAAGGCCGCGCAACCAGCGCCACACCGGCAAAGCCCACAGCCACGCCGACAATCTTCATCAGGGACGCCTTCTCTTCGGCAATGAAGGAGATCGCAAGGACAAAAGCAAAAAGCGGAATGGCTCCACTGAGCGCACCGGCGACGCCGGACAGGAGCAGTGATGTCCCTTTGGCGAATCCATAATAGTACACCGAGGTCGCAAGCAGGGACATGACGACAAAGTGCAGCGAGTGACGCAAATGCTCCAGACGCAGCACGCCGGAAAACTTCGCATACAGACAGACGGGCAGAAATCCGAAAAGAACGCGGAAAAAGACAATCTGCATGGGGGTAATAAGCTCTGCCGCAAGCTTCATGTAAATGAAGTTGCTTCCCCAGATAATCCCCAGCAGCGCAAAAGCCGCCACCGGAAGGCGACTTGATCTGTCTACCATTCCTCTCCCTCAATACGATGTTGAACTTGCCGGACACCGGCAACGCGGCATTATTGCAGCAGGAAACCCGACAACGATTCAATTGCTATATCAAACAATCCCCGGCTGCAATCGTGACCGACTTTCAAAAGCATTCACCCACGCCCCATCACTCATCCCGCTATCCGAATACAGCTCCTAAAACATGAAATAGGAGATTGACTCTGCCGATAAAAGTCATAGCTTATGCTGTCTTTCGCCTTTGATTTTGATATTTCCGGCCTGCAAAAATGGCTGGAAGTGACAAAATAAGGCTTGATTAACCCCTGAAATATAACACTTAATAAAAACTTTTGAGCATATGCTCATTTTTCCTTGACGAAGTAAAGCATGAGCGTATCTTCATTTGAAAAGAGATTCATGTAGGGAGAAAAGGGATTTGGGTAGGAAAAAGAAAAGACGGATTGTCCAACGGGAACCTGACGCGACTTTCTACAAGCCGCAGGGGATTCCCATGCGTAATCTGGAAGTAGCCACCCTGTCCTTCGAAGAACTTGAAGCCATCCGGCTCGCCGATGCCGAAGGTCTTTCGCAGGAAGAAGGGGCACAGGAAATGGGAGTGTCCCGCCCGACTTTCGGGCGTGTGCTCACAGCCGCAAGAAAAGTCGTGGCAGAGGCGCTCAACAAGGGCCTCGCCATTCGCATCGAAGGAGGCCATTACACCATAGCCTCCGAGACGCCGCCCTGTAGAAAGCGACGCGGACGGGGGCGCGGCATGGCCGCCATGGCTCCCTGCGGCGAGTAGCGAAACAGCACTGACACCCACATTACAACACGTCACATTACAATAAAGAGGCATGACAATGACCAAAGTTGCAGTAACCACAGACGGCCCGACCCTTGACCACAAAGTAGACCCCCGCTTCGGACGTTGCGCCGGATTCGCCATTGTGGATACCGAGACCATGGAACTCACCTACGTTGACAACGGCGGTTCGCAGGCCATGGCACAGGGAGCCGGCATTCAGGCTGCCGAAAACGTGGCCAACGCAGGCGGCACCGTCCTCATGAGCGGCTACGTCGGCCCCAAGGCCTTTGACGCACTCACCGCCGCAGGCATCCAGATCATTCAGGATGTTGACGGCATGACCGTGGGCGAAGCAGTTGAAAAATTCAAGAACGGCGAAGTCACAGTCGCCGAGGGCGCAAACACGACGGGCGGAGGCCCCAAGTGATCTACGCCATAGCGAGCGGAAAAGGCGGCACGGGCAAGACCACCGTGTCCGCCTCGCTGGTGTCCCTCTGGGATCGCCCGGTCACAGCGGTGGACCTCGACGTCGAGGAGCCCAACCTGCACCTGTTCCTGAAACCGGAACTGGACGTGACCGAAAAGGCCTATATGGAGATCCCGGTAGCGGACGAGGACAAATGCACCAAGTGCCGTGCCTGTGCCGATATCTGCCAGTACAAGGCAATTACCGTCATGGCCGACACCCTGCTCATCTTCCCGGAAATGTGCCACGGATGCGGCGGCTGTCTTGCCGTCTGTCCGGAAGGCGTACTCACCCCCGGCAAACGGGAACTCGGTGAAATCCTTCGCGGAAAATCCGGAGACAAGGACTTCGTCATGGGCCGACTGCGTATTGGCGAAGCAATGAGCCCGCCGCTCATGGAACAGATCAAACACCAATACATGCGCCCCGACGCCGAAACCGACATCGTGGTCGATGCCCCTCCGGGCGTCAGTTGTCCGGCTGTCAGCGCGGTCATCGATACGGATTGTATCGTGCTTGTCACCGAGCCGACCCCCTTCGGTTTCCATGATTTCAAACTGGCATGGGAAGCGTTCTCCCCGTTCGGCAAACCCATGGGCGCGGTCATCAACCGTGCCGGAATGGGCGACGACTCGGTGCAGAAATTCTGCAAGGAAAAGAATATCCCCATTTGGGCGGAAATCCCCTATGACCGGGCCATTGCCGAAGCCTACTCACACGGCAAGGTCATCGCCGAAGCCCTCGAACCGCTGCGCGACACGTTCCACGAACTCCGTCGCAACATGCAGCAGGCTGCCGAGGCGGCACGGGAGGTGTCCCATGCATGAGATAGTCATCATCAGCGGTAAAGGCGGCGCGGGCAAGACGTCCATAACCGGTGCTTTCGCCCATCTGGCCGAAAAGGCCATCCTCTGCGATCTCGACGTTGACGCACCGGACCTGCACCTGCTCCTTGCCCCCAAACACACCTCGGAAGAGGAATTCCGGTCAGGCAACGAAGCCGTCATTGATCCGGAGCGCTGCACACAGTGCGGCGAGTGCATGGAACGCTGCCGTTTTGACGCAATCGGCGAAGAAGACGGCCAATACACCGTGCTCCCCTTCCGCTGTGAAGGCTGCAAGGTCTGTGTCGAATTCTGTCCGGCGGACGCCATCGACTTTCCCCCGCGCCACTGCGGCGAATGGTACGTGTCCGACACCCGTTTCGGGACCATGGTTCACGCCCAGCTCTTTCCGGGAGAAGAAAACTCCGGCCGACTGGTCACCCTTCTGAAACAACAGGCTCGGGAAATGGCTGAGGATCAAGGACTGGAGCTTGTCCTGTGCGACGGCGCACCGGGCATCGGCTGCCCTGTCATCAGTTCCCTTGCCGGAACCGACCTCGCCGTGATCGTCACGGAACCGACCCCTTCGGGCATGCACGACATGGAACGGGTGGCCGAACTTTGCACCGGCTTCCGAACCAAGGTCGCGGTCATCATCAACAAATGGGACATCAATCCCGGCATGGCCGATACAATCGAAACTTTCTGCAAGGACAAAGGGTATACGGTCATCTGCCGCGTTCCCCATGACCGCGCAGTCACAGACGCCATGGTCAACCGTCAGGTACTGACGGAATACGACGACGGCGAGCTGGCAAACACGCTGAAATCAGCATGGGCGACCACGTTGTCCCTGCTGGAAGATAAATAGGAAATTCCGGACAGCGGATGTCCGAATGCAGGCAATAACAATTTAAGGAGAAGTATTGATATGAGTACTCTTGTAGCAGTTCCCTCTGCACAGCCCGGTGGTCTCGAAGCCACCATTGACGCACATTTCGGCCACTGCGGCCTGTACACCCTCGTCGAAATCGACAACGGCGAAGTCAAAAACGTCACCACCGTCCCCAGCTGCCCGCACGAACAGGGTGGCTGCATGGCTCCGGTCCAGTACCTTGCCGACAACAACGTCACCGCCCTCATCTCCGGCGGCATGGGCATGCGCCCGCTCATGGGATTCAATCAGGTCGGCATCAAGGTCTACCATGGCAGCGGCGCTCCTTCCGTCGGTGTTGCCATTGAGGCTTTTCTCCACGACAGCCTGCCCGTGTTCAGCCAGGAACACACCTGCGGCGGCGGTCGAGGCTAACATTCTTGAGCAGGGGCAGTCGCCGGACTGTAGCACTGTCGATTTCCCAACAGATCGACGGGGCCGCATCCATGGTCGGGAATTCGCTGTTATACGGTTCGGCGGATGTTCCGGTTTGACTGCCTTTGCCCATGCCCGCCAGACGGGCCAACTTTTTGATGTGAAAGAAAGACAATGAGCTCAAAAGACACTCCGCCCGAAGGTGTGAGTGAGCGGTTTCTTCATTACATGCAGAATCCGCTCAATATCGGAAAAATGCCTGATCCCAGCGGCAAAGCCCGTATGACCGGGCAGTGCGGCGACAGTATCGGTGTTCACGTATCCATTGAAAACGAGGTCCTTGAAAAGATCTGGGTCCAGCCTGACGGCTGTGCCTATACGCTTGTCTGTGCCGAAGCCATGAGCCGTCTGGCTCAGGGGCTGACCGTGGAAAAGGCGTTGGAACTGGAACCCGAAGACATCGCCAAGGAGGTCGGCGGCCTGCCCGAAGACCACCTGCACTGCGCCCGCCTCGCCCTGAATTCTCTCGGTGAAGCCGTGGCCGACTGTTATGCGGAACTGCGCGCCAAGGAACAAAAGTAAGGAATACCGGATGCCGATTTATGAAATCCTCTGCAACGACTGCGGGTTCGAAGGTGAAACAGTCGTTCTGAGCAGCAACGCCGACATCGTCTGTCCAGAGTGTGAAAGCACGGATACACAGCGCGTCATGTCGGCCACCAGCTCCATGACCGGCAAAAGCGGACCGAGCATGCCCGGTCCGGGCGACACAGGCTGCTGCGGGTCAACGCCCGGTCACAGCGGTTGCGCCGGTCCCGGCTCCTGCTGCGGGAAAAATCTGGGCTAGAGGCGACGCCTCCGCCCGAACAACATAGCTCTGGAGAACATATGCATATCGTTGTTGCGACAACACGGGCCAGCGAACTCGAAAACTTCCTCGCCCCACTGAAAGAACTCCCCGAGGCCGAGCTGCTCCTCGTGGAAAACGGTGCCGACACGCTGGCAAAGGTCAAGGACCTTGCCCCGAAATTCGTCATCGTGGATGAGAACCTGTCTGATTTCGAGCCGCTGCCGCTCGTGACCGAAATCATGAAAATCAACGCCATGGTCAATACCGCCGTATTCAGCTCCATGAGCGACAAGGATTTCCATGATTACAGCGAAGGTCTCGGCGTACTCGCCCCGATCGTCCCGGCTGCCGGAAAAGAAGACGGCATAAAGCTCAAGGAACTGTTTGCGCGATTCATGTAGGGAGAAAGTGTTTCCCCTTCTGCTTTTCGATACGATTCACCAACAGGGAGAATGACATGGAAAAGATTCTGATTGTCGGCTGCAAAAACACCATGGACGACGTCTGCATCGGCTGTTCGCGATGTATGGTCGCCTTCAACCGCAGGGAAGGCGCATTTGAGCGCTACAAGGACGTGGACGCCGAACTCATCGGCATCCTGAACTGCGGCGGCTGTCCGGGTGTCAGCATCATCACCCGCCTGATACAGGTCAAATTGTGGAATACACCGCTCAACGAGCAGCCCACCAAGATCCACATCGGCCCCTGTCTGGCAGACCACTGCCAGTACTATGACGACGTGGTCACCAAAATTCAGGTCAAAGCGGGAATCGAAGTCGTTGAGGGCACACACTCCTACATGCCACCGAAAGTATTCGCATAGTTTTTTAACTGACAAAACAAGCCCCCTCGCGACCAAACGACGCAAGGGGGCTTTCTGTTATCCACAATCTGCGAATTAACGAGTAATTTCATCCACCTGCGGAAATGAATCCATATTCGGATTTATGGCCTTGCCGAGCCACGCGATGGTTTCGCCAAGATTTTTCATGTTGGTCAAACCTTCCGCGTCCTCCAGCACATCTCCCTTGTCCATCCCCCTGCCGAGATTCCAGTAAGTCGACCCCGGCACGATCATCTGAGACATCTGGTACATGTGATTGATGGTGTCGAATACGTTGATTGCACCGCCTCGACGCACGGCCACGACAGCTGCGCCGATCTTGCCCGCGAACTGACGGCCATTGGCCAAGGCCACCATGCCGGAACGGTCCAGCAGCGCCTTGATCTCTGCACTGACCGACGCGAAATACGTGGGGGAACCGATGACAATGGCATCCGCCCTGACCATCTTCTCGAAAAGGCCGTTGAACTTGTCGTTGTCCACGACACATTTCATATCCTTGTTTTCCCAGCATTTCATGCAGGCCATGCAGCCACGGATATTCTTGCCGCCAAGCTGATACAATTCAGTCTCCCAGCCAGCGCTCTCAAGCGGTTTGAGGACGTGCTGGAGCATGGTGTCGGTATTGCCGCCCTTGCGCGGGCTGCCGTTAATAGCGAGTACATACATAAAAAATCTCCTTAGATAGAACCGTTGTTGCATCGTCAAACAAAATGCTTATTCTCTCAGATAGACTCGGGAGTAATATGAACACTTCATATGATTAGCACAAGTACGCACTTAAAAGTTCTATAGTTACCCAAAGTATACCACGAGAAAAAGCCCATTAAACATATGTTTTATCATTTGATCCCCAATCGGTTTCCCTTGACAAGACCTCACGGATGAGCAAAATGGGACTTGCACAAAGAACGAATAGTTATCACCAACACCCCAACGTGTTGAAATATTTTATCTTGGGAGATTCTCTCCACCAATATGACTACTTTTGACCTGCATTTTCACGCAAATATTCACCGTATGCCAGCCCTGAACAAGCGGCGCCGGCTCAAAAAGATCCGGCAGCACCTTGAAAAATCAGGACTCGATTATCTGGCGTCCACCGAGCATTCCTACAAGAAACCGCTCGAAGCATACCAGCGTCTTGCCGATGCTACAGCCGACATCAAGACGACCATCATTCCCGGCGTCGAGGCAGTTTCCTCCGAAGGCATTGACATCATTTTCCTTTACCGGGATGAGGCCCACCTGAAACACGCTCTTGAGCAGTACTCGACACTCAACTGGACCATCCGCGACGTCGCCCGCATTTCCGAAGACACGGACGCCATCTCGATCATTCCGCATCCCTTCCACATAGGCCGGTCCTCAGCAGGCAATATACTTTCCAGCAGAGCCTACAGACAGTTGCTGAAAAAGGCCGACTACGTGGAAATCCACAACGGATCGGCCCTGACCATCGACGAACGCCTTTCCCACAGCGCAGCCAGACATCAGCTTCCCGGAACACAGGCGAAAATCGATCTAACCATCGACCTGCCACCGGAACGCCGCGGCACAGGACTCGGCTGGGCAGTCAGCAGCGATGCCCACTATCCCGGCGACCAGTATATTGTCGGCGAAACCGATATCCCCATCCCCGATGGTATGGATGTTTTCGACTATCTGCAAAAAAGAATACGTTTCGCCCCCCATCTGCTTGCACAACCCTCCACAGATAATATAGTAAACAACTTCAGGTTACTCAGAAGTTTTCAAGGCGTGCTCAAGGAAGGACTCATCAAGGAATTCCTCAAGACCAGAGGCCGCGCTCAGGCGCTCATGGCAGCATGCGTGTACTACGGATTTTACATACCGAAATAAACAGCAGCGAAACAGATGGATTTCTTCAACAGCGACGAACGGCCCACCCAAAAGCACTTCGCAGCCATGCGGGATCGTCTGTTCAGCCCTGTTGTCACCCTGCTCATCAAGAAAGGCATCACCCCCAATCAGATTTCCCTCACCGGCGTCATGTTCCTGATGCTCGTCTGTTTCATGCCGCCTTCACTGGCCATGGCCGCTACTGCCTGCATGGCCATGTATGTTCTTTGCGACGGTCTGGACGGCCCTCTCGCCCGCCAGACCAATCAGGTCCATGCAGGCGGATCACTTATCGACATCATCGCCGACCATCTCGGCATCGCCTTCCTGCCCGCCGCGGCCATCTACCATCTCGGCGCATGGGGTCCGGCCATGGTGCTCTTCGCCTCATCCTACCTCATCTTCATAGGCCTCACGGTCTACGCCAACGGCATGAAGATCCCCCTGCGTAAATTCATTCGCTCGAAATACCTCTTCTTCCTGCTCTATCTCGGCTCCCTGTTTACAGCCCAGGATCTTGTCACCTACTTCTGCGGCATCTTCTTCATTTACTACTCCGTTGAAATAATTGAGACACTTCGCCGCATTTACAGACACCACGCCATCCAGCACGCAGAACAGGAACAATAACAGTCGTCATTTTCCTCTTTTTTGCATTTGTTTCCTTTCCGCCTTTTCGCCACTTCATATTCGCCCAAAAACAAGACGAGCAAGCCGTACAAAAAACTGTACCGTCTCAAACCGTTTCTTCCGGTGGTTCAAATTTTTCTACCAACCGCAGTTTGATGCGGCTTTTCTGACAACAACAAAAAATACCTGCAACCACCTACAAAAACAGTATTTTATTTTTATTCAGCTTCTCCTAAAAAGGTTGGCACACGGGTTGCTATAAACAAAGCATCATTCTTCCTTTATTTTGCACAACGAGAATCACAGGCTTCTTTGGACGGTCCAAAGAAGCCTTCTCGTTTTTGGCGGGATGGACGGGTGATCGCGGCGTTGCTGCGAACATGACAGACCCTTGCGTATTGGAATACGCGGCGGCCCTGTCATATTCTTGCGCCTTGCGCTCACCCGCCCCTCCCGCCAAAAAACATCTCCGCTCTGAAAGATATGGGAAAAGACAAAAGGCAATGCCAAGGTATCCGGCGTTGCTGCGAAAATAGCAGACCCTTGCGTATTGGAATACACGGCGGCCCTGTCGTGTTCTTGCGCCTTGCGCTCACCCGCCTGCTAAAAAAATGAAAACGTTTACACTTTTTCGGACAGCCACTCCACAGCACGCAACTGCGCGTCTTCGGCTTCATCGGAAAGCCAGAATCCCAGATGTGAGCCTTCGTCGATAAGGTACAATTCCGAATCCGGAATCAGTCGTTCCGCATGGACCGCATGGCTGGGCGGGACATCCCTGTCAGCGGCCCCATGCATGACCAATGCAGGGCAGGAAACGGATTCAAGCGGCAGCATGTCTATCGCGGCAAGTTGTTTGAGGTCATTAGCCAGTCCCTGCTTGCGACTTTTGAACTTCTTGTCCAGAGAGCAGAACATCATTTTGAAATAGGCCTGTTTGAGCGGATCAGCCAGAACCGATTCCACCCGCTTCGCAATACTCTGCTTGTCGAGTGTACTCTCGGTCATGAACATGCTCTTGAGGGTGGTCGCTGGAAAATGCTGGGCCATGAATGCCGTAAACCATAACCCTGTCCGGCTCAAAAAGAACGCCTCATCCAGAAAAGATATGTCCGGATCGTAGCGGCGGCTCACGCCATCGATGACTACAAGCGCCTTCACACTCTCGGGATGCCGACCGGCAAGCAGGTATCCCACCGGCGCTCCGGCTGAAGCCGCCACAACCGGAAGCGGCCCCATGCCAAGTTCGTTCACAAACTCCGCCATGGCGTCGGCCTGTTCCTCGCAGGATACTCCGGTCTCAAGAGGCGTTCCAAGATATCCGGGACGTGAGACTGCCACGACAGTAAATCCACTGGCCCGGAATGGTTCCGCCAGCCCAAGCCCCTGATCGAATCCACCGGGACCACCGTGAAGAACCAGCAAGGCCGGTCCCTGCCCACGAACGGCATACTCGACTAGGCCGCCCCCGGTTTCCATGATCCGCGCGTCACAGGCAAAACAACTGCCCACATCCTCGGGTGTCGATTTGGCGAAAGAAGGCACGGCAAAACTCCTTGGTATCAGGCGTCACGCGACAGAATTGCACTCCACTTTACCACCATAACACACTCACAAGGAAAATGTCTGTCCCCTTCCACATAAAAACTTCCGAAAAAGCACAAAAAAACACTTGCCATTCTCCCGGCTATCCAGATATAAGCCTCTTCGCCTGAACGTGCCGAAGTGGTGGAATTGGTAGACACGCTAGGTTCAGGGTCTAGTGGAGGTTTCTCCGTGGAAGTTCGAGTCTTCTCTTCGGCACCAGAATGAAACAAGGGTTGCAGCTCAATAGCTGCAACCCTTTTTCTTTGGCAAAAGACTCATGCCCCAAAAGGAAAAGCCGCACAGCAAAACTGTGCGGCTTTTTGGGTACAAGAAATAAGTACGCTTATTCGCCAATTGGCAGGACTGTCCTGCCATACTGTTCATTCAGCACTTCAGCCATGGCAAGATAGACGGCGGACGCTCCACAGACAATCCCCTCCCACCCGGCAAGTGTGCCGATGAATGCATTGTGCGTGAAATCGCGGGCGGCAAGCAGGAAAAAAAGAATGGTCAGTGAGCAGAAGACGAACTGTAGCACTTTGTTGCCTTTGAGGGTTCCCACGAACATGAACAGGGTAAAGACACCCCACATTGCCAGATAGCACCCCATATACCCTTCAGGAGTCGCTTCGGCCCAGCCCAGCTTGGGCATGACGATCAAGGCGACAAGCGTCAGCCAGAACAGTCCATACGACGTAAAGGCGGTGGTGCCGAAGGTGTTGCCTTTTTTGAATTCCATGATTCCGGCAATGACCTGAGCGATACCGCCGTAAAAAATCCCCATGGCAAGAATCATGGAGCTGATGGGGAAAAATCCGGCATTGTGGATGTTCAACAGGATGGTGGTCATGCCGAACCCCATCAGCCCGAGAGGAGCGGGATTGGCAAGTTTTACGTTCATTACATTTCTCTCCTAAAAGTATTTGAATTGACAATTCATGCAACTCCCTTGAATCGATTACCTCTCCGTTTCCCGAGACAAGGGAATATGCCAACCTTTCCGCAAAAATCGGAAGCGCCTTCTAGTGCGGGAAAACAAGGCCTGTCAACGATTTGTTCGTTTTTCAACCAGCCGGACGCATCAATTTTTACAACGCAATCCTGTATTCTGGACACTAGTTAACATATCGAAATATTTTAGAATATTGAGGCAAGGCAGTGTTTTTCCTGAAAATCGGAAAACCGCCATCACACTAAATACAATAAAAACACATTTAAATACGGACAGTTAAACAAATTTCACACAAATTCAGTCCACTTTTTCGGACCATTCCGTATTTTTCAAATCCGAAACATACAACAGTCTCATTGCTATACGTGTCATTCGAAGGAAATTCGGACACCCGAACACACATTCATCATGTTTTTTTCTCAGTAAAAATAGGGCACTGGCAACACGCTTGTCTCATTTTTCACAAAAGCTAACTCCCCGGCACATTTTCTGCTTATCTGCGCCACAAGTGGGTTGATTGATCGATCAACTTATACTTTTGTTTAAGGGGTACACCCCATGCATACGGCGTACCCCTCTGATTCATGCCACATGAAACCCTTCAAGTGTGAGGCTTGACCCGTTGCAGAGAAGATACATCCCCATCGCGACAATAGTCGCAATTATGCTGGCCGTAGCCGTGGCCGGGTACCTGAACCCGGTTGAGGAGCAGGAGGTCCCGGCGCGTGTCGTCATGGACAACACCGGCGGCAGAGTCATTTTCAACCATCAATTTCATGCCGAGGACTACGGTTACGACTGTACCGACTGTCATCACGACGACATTGAATCCGACACGTTCCTTTCGTGCGGTTCCTGCCACCCCTCCGAATTCAACGAACAATTCCGCGCTGACCACCAGAAGGCATTCCCCTCCGAGGAAGCCTGTCTCCGTTGTCACGACGATGTCCCCGAAGGCGAACTGGCTGAAGAGGACCGTCCCGACACCGACAGCATTCCGCTTCGTGCCGACGCCTTCCATACCCAGTGCATGGATTGTCATGAACAGGATGGCGGACCTTACGAAGAAGACGCCTGCTACCAATGCCACGCGAGGTAATCCATGCTTAAGATAGACTACTCTCTTGATTCCGAACTGGATATTGAAATCGCCGAGATTCCCGCGCCTTCGGAACTGAATATTCAGGTACGAAATCTCGTTCTGAAAACCAGAAAAGGCAAGGCAGTCGCCAAGGGCGAAACCATTGCCGAGCATCCTTCTGCCTTCGGCGGGGCATACCATGCCGCAGCAAGCGGCAAGGTCATGAAGGTCAACTACCATCACCTGACCCTCAAATGCGACGACAGTGATGCTGAAATCGAGCCGGTAGACGTGCAGTCAATGGGGACCGGCAAAGAGCTGCTTCGCACACTTCAGGGACTGGGAATCGATATCGCACCACTTTCAGGCCACGCCGACGTCCTCGTCATCAACGGCCTGAACCCCGAACCCGGCATCTCCGCCGCACAGCAAATTCTGAAGGACTGCAACGAATACCTTGAGGCCGGACTGGACATGGCCCGCAAGCTCATCACGCCGGGACGCACAGTACTGGCGGCAGCCCCCAATGATCCCTTTCAGATATCCGGTGCCGAGACCGTAGGCGTCAAGGCCGTATATCCCGGTTCCCTTGATGCCCTTGTCGTACGCAAGGTCACCGGCAAGGAATTCCCTGCCGACACCAAGGTCATAAGCGTCATGGATCTCTGCGACCTCGGTCGCGTCGCCCTCACAGGACTCCCGAT
This sequence comes from uncultured Pseudodesulfovibrio sp., assembly GCF_963664965.1. Classification (NCBI taxonomy): domain Bacteria; kingdom Pseudomonadati; phylum Thermodesulfobacteriota; class Desulfovibrionia; order Desulfovibrionales; family Desulfovibrionaceae; genus Pseudodesulfovibrio; species uncultured Pseudodesulfovibrio sp. Next base: position 3,085,315 of record NZ_OY761823.1, read on the forward strand.
CACGGACACGGTCATCACCATCAACAAGCGGAACTACCGCGTGCCCCTCGGCACACCCATCCGCCACCTGAAAGAGACACTCGATCTGGAAGTGAATTCCGGTGACCTCGTCATTCTTGGCGGCCCGTTTCAGGGTGAGGCAGTCTACAGCCTCGATGAAGGCGTGAAAAAAGATGATTACGGGCTGTTCATCATCCCGTCCGCCGACTTCCCTGCCGTACAGGATGCCGCGTGCATCAACTGCGGTGAGTGCGTGCTCCAGTGCCCCGCGCGGGTCCAGCCGCACCTCATCAGCCGGTACGCGGAATACGAGCGGTTCGAGGAAGCCGAAAAACACGGACTGAACAGCTGCTTCGAATGCGGCTTGTGCTCGTTCAACTGTTTTTCCAGACGACCGCTTCTCCAGTACATCCGTTTCGCCAAGGCCCAGCTTCAGGCTTCGGGCCAGAGCGAACAGGCGTAGCCCCTTCCTGTCGGAATCAAAACCAACATTTGAAATAAAGGATAAGAGAGAATGACTCCTCCCCTTATCAAGGCGATGTCTGACATCGCCACGCGGCTGACGGTCTCCCCGGCACCGCATTGGCGCAGCGGCCGGACCATACAGGGCATGATGCAGGCACACCTGCTCGCTCTGGTTCCCGCAGCAGCCATGGCTGTAGTAATGTACGGACTGCACGCTGCCGCTGTCATCGGACTGGCTGGCGCAGTTGCCGTTCTGGTCGAGGCGCTCTGCCTCCGCCTCCAGAACCGCGACGTGGATGTGGACAACTACTCCGCACTGTACGCGGGAATTCTGTTCGCCTTTCTCATGCCCGCCACGGCACCGTGGTGGCTCGTGAGCATCGGCGCGGCCCTGACCATCGTCCTCGGGCGCACGGTCTTCGGCGGATTCGGATGCAACCCGGTCTGCGCTCCGCTCATCGCATGGGCGTTCTGCCGGCTTTCATGGCCCGCCGACATGGATATCGACCTGAACCTGGCCCATTTCCTTATCAACAGCCCCGTGGATCAGCTCATGCACTTCGGAGTGGACTCCATAGCCCAATTCGACACGATGGACATGCTTCTCGGCCAGCAGCTCGGCGGCCTCGGCGCTTCACAGGTACTGGGACTTCTGGCTGGCGGCATCTTCCTTCTTGCAACCGGCTGGATTCGAATATTCATCCCCGCGTCCTTCATCGCGGGCGTGCTCGTCACATCCGGCATCTACTGGTACATCGATCCGTCCATGTACGCCGACCCGCTGTTTCACCTGCTGGCAGGCAGCACCATCTTCGGCGCGTTCTTTCTCGCCACAGATACCGCTTCCAGCCCGGTGGGCATGCTGCCCCAGATCATCTTCGGCCTGCTGGCCGGGGCCATGGTCATCATCATCCGCGTCTACGGCGTGTACCCGGACGGCGTGCCGTTCGCCATCATGGTGGCGAACCTCCTGAGCCCGCTTCTGGAACGAGTCCGTCCAAAATTCTTCGGAGGCAAGTAACCCATGAAAGAAATACTCCACATGCTTGTGGTCCTGTCCCTCATCTGCGCCACCTCCGGGGCGGTGCTGGTGAATCTCAAGCAGGCCACGAAAAACGATATCGAACAGCAGGTCCTCACCTACGTGCAGGGACCGGCCCTCATGTCCGTGCTTGAAGGATGTGACAACGACCCCATTGCCGAACGCAAGAAAGTCGGTGACGTCACCGTCTTCCCTGCCACCCGCGACGGCAAGCTCGTGGGCGTGGCCCTTGAGACCTTTGCACCGGGCTACTCCGGAGACATCGGCGTCATCGTCGGCTTCGACATTGAAAACGACGTCCTCATGGGCATCGGCATCACCACCCAGACCGAGACTCCCGGACTGGGTACCAAGATCATGAAGCCGTCCTTCACCAAGCAGTTCAAGGCGCACGGCCTCGAATCCATGGACACCATGGCACGCGGCGGCGACATCGACGCCATCTCCGGCGCGACCTTCTCATCCGTCGGCACGGTAGATGCGGTTCGCAAGGCCATTGAAATTTATCAGGGCATCAAGCCGCAACTCGCCTCCATGTGGCAGGCTTCATAGGGAGACGTCATGAGTTCAATCAGCAAAGAATTCCTCAAGGGCCTCTGGGCGGAGCTGCCGCCTTTCCGGGTGCTCCTCGGCCTGTGCCCGACCCTCGCGGTCACTTCCACGGCGGAAAACGGTCTCGGCATGGGTGCCGCCGTCATTTTCGTGCTCACCCTGTCCAACGTGATCATCTCCGCCCTGCGAAAAGTGATCCCGCAAAAGGTCCGCATCGCCTGCTTCATCGTCGTCACCGCATCGCTGGTCGTTTCGGTGGAACTGCTCATGCAGGCATATGCCTATCCGCTGTATCAGAAGCTCGGGATCTTCGTGCCGCTCATCGTGGTCAACTGCCTGATCCTCGGCCGCGCAGAGGCATTCGCCTCCCGCAACGGCATCCTTCTGTCCATTGCGGACGCGCTGGGCATGGGAATCGGTTTCGCCGCTTCCCTGACTCTCCTCGGCGGTATCCGCGAAATCCTCGGCAGCGGCACCATTTTCGGCATCCCGGTCATGTGGGAAAGCTTCAAACCCGCTGAATTCATGGTCATGGCTCCAGGCGCATTCGTCGCCCTGGGAATGATCCTCGCGGGAATGAATGCCTTCAACCGCTGGCAGAGCCGCAGAAAGGGTGAAATCGCACCCGTTTCCCAGAACTCCACCTGCGCCTCATGCGGCGCATGCAACGCCTGCGACGGCAAATAGGGAGATAGAACGTGGAATACTTCATGCTCTTCATATCGGCGATATTCATCAACAATATTGTCCTTGTACAATATCTTGGAGCCTGTCCGTTCATGGGCACATCCAAGTCCACCGATGTAGCCCTCGGCATGGGCGGCGCGGTCATCTTCGTCATGCTCATGGCGACGGCGATCACCTGGCCCCTGCATCAATTCGTACTGATTCCCCACGGGATCGAGTACCTCCAGACCATCGTCTTCATTCTGGTCATTGCCTCGCTTGTCCAGTTCGTAGAGATGTTTCTCAAGAAACTGGTACCGCCCCTCTATAAATCACTGGGCCTGTTCCTGCCGCTGATCACCACCAACTGCGCCGTCATGGGCGTGGCCATCATGGTGCAGCGCAACGGATATTCCTTTTTCAAGTCCATGATGTACGGCCTTGCCTCGGGCATAGGTTTCCTCATCGCTCTGGTCATCATCTCCGCCATTCGCGAACGCCTCGACATCTCGCCGGTTCCGGCAGTGTTCCGCGGCGTACCTGTCGCGCTCATCATGGCGGGTGTCATGTCTCTGGTCTTTTTCGCCTTTCAAGGCATGGCCGCTTAACCGAACTAGTCAAAGGATACAATTGACATGGTTACCTCTTCCATTCTGGTCCTATTCCTGCTCGGGCTGACTGCTGCCGCCGTACTGGCAGCCGCTTCCCGTGTTCTCCACGTCAAAGAAGACCCCCGCATCGCACAGGTTGAAGGCTGCTTTCCCGGCGCCAACTGCGGCGGCTGCGGATATCCGGGCTGCTCGGCGGCTGCCGCCGCCATCGTCAAAGGCGATGCAGCCCCGGAAATATGCGTGGCGGGCGGTCCCGAAATCGCTGAAAATATCGCAAACATCATGGGCACCGAAGTCTCCTTCAAAGAACCCAAGATAGCCAGCAACATATGCACCGGTGGTTTCCGCGCCAACCAGCTCTTCGAATACGAAGGCATCAATGACTGCCGCGCCGAAGCCCTGCTCTACGGCGGTGAAAAATCCTGCGGCCTCGGTTGCATCGGCATGGGCACCTGCGTCAAGGTGTGCAGCTTCGACGCCATCCGCCTGAACGCCGACGGCCTGCCCGTAGTGGATTGGCAGGCATGCCGGTCCTGCGGCAAGTGCGCCGAGGTCTGCCCCACCGGAGCCATCCGCATATCCGGCATGACCATGGACCTGCTGCACCTGAACAAGATCAACGACTGTCTCGCCCCGTGCATGCAGAAATGTCCGGCACAGGTGGACGTCCGCACCTATATCCAGCAAATGAAACAGGGCGACCTGCGCGGCGCACTCATCACCATGAAGGAACGCAACCCGCTTCCGCTGGCCGTGGGACGAGTCTGCCCTGCGCCGTGCGAAAACATCTGCCGCCGCAAGATCGCGGACAACGGAGTCGCCATCCACACCCTGCATCGCTTCGTGGCGGACTGGGAGATGAACTCCGGCTCTCGCGTGCAGCTCAACTGCAACCCGCCCTCCGGTCACAAAGTCGCCATCATCGGCGGTGGACCTGCCGGTCTTTCGTGCGCGTACTTCCTGCGCCGCATCGGGCACGAACCGGTCATCTTCGAGAAACGTGAAGATATCGGCGGCATGATGCGCGGCGTCATCCCGGAATACCGCCTGCCGCACAAGGTGGTGGACTGGGAAGTCCAGACCATCCTCGACCTCGGCGTGGATGTCCGCACCGGCGCGGCCTTCGGCACCGACATAACGCTGACCGACCTCGAAGCCGTTGGTTTTGAAGCCGTGTTCATGGCGACTGGCGCATGGAATGTCCCGGCGCTGGGCGTTGAAAACGACGATGCCGCGGGCGTGGTTGATTCCATATCCTTCCTTGCCGGAGTGGGTGAGACATACACCGACCTGAAGGGCAAAAAGGTTGTCGTCGTTGGTGACAGCAATACCGCCATGGATGTTGTGCGTAGTGCAGTCCGCCTTGGCGGAGACGTCACCGCCCTCATCGGCTGCATCGAACGCAAGATGTCCGCCAATAAGAACGAAGTGAAACGCGCCACGGAACTGGGAGCCGATCTCAGATTCCTGACCGAACCCACTGCCGTCAAGGCCAGTGACGGTACAGTCAGCGGCATCAGCTTCTGCGAAGTCGCCTATGCCGATCCCAAGAAGGCTGCGGGCAAACCCAAACCGGTGGAAGGCACCGAAGCATCCATTGATGCTGATATCATCGTGGTCGCCACTGACCGCCTCGTTGACACGGACGCCTTCAAGGACGCCGAAGGCAACCCGCTCTTCGAAATGGACAAGAAGACCGGCGGCATCAAGGCCGATGCCACCACGTTGCAGACATCCCTGCCGAACGTCTTTGTCGGCGGCGAGGCATACACGGGGCGCAACATCCTGATTCAGGCCGTTGCCGACGGCCGCCGTGCCGCCCGCGCCATCCATCACTACATCACCGAAGGCCAAATCCCGGAGCCCAAGAACCCGCAACTCCGCGTCATCCCGGAATCCATTCTCAAGAATATGCAGGTGACCTACAGCATCCCGCGTATTCAGGTCCCGGAGATCAGTGTGGAAGACCGCAAATCCACATTCAAAGAGGAAGTACAGGGCAGCATCGCTTACGAGTCTGCCCGCAAGGAAGGCAGCCGCTGCTTGCGCTGCGGTCTGACCTGCTACGACTCCGAGGCAGGAGCCGAATACGCCAAGGATGCGGACGTCCAACGCTTCAATGAGATGGGCAAGGAGTAGATAGAATGAAAAACAGTTATTCCAGACGTGCCTTCCTACGCACACTCGGATTGATCGGGCTGGGAGCCAGCATCCCGGCCCCGGCCCTTGCTGCCGTGAAGATGGCCGATGTCACCCGCCTGACCGGCAACCGCGTCAAGGTTTCGGAGACCCGCTTTCTCATGGGAACCTTTGTGGCCATTACCGCCATTCACGAATCCCGTACGCTCGCCGAACACGGTGTGGGACTCGCCTTTGAGGAAATCGAACGGCTGTCCGCCATCTTTGACAGGCACCGCGACAACACCCCTGTTTCCCGTCTCAACGACGAGGGTCGGCTGGGTGACATCACGCCGGAGCTGCACAACATGATGCGCGAAGCACTTGCCTACACGGAACTGACTGTCGGCGCATACGACCCCACGGTTCTCCCCGTGGTGGAAATGCTTCGCGACAAGGCCGCTCCGACCGGCCGCATGGACATATCCGAGGCCGAATTGAAGGAAGCGCTGGCACTGGTGGACGCCAAAGCCATCCATGTTTCCGGAAATGAAATCCGCTTCGACAAGCAGGGCATGGGCATCACGCTCGACGGCATGGGCAAAGGATACATTGTGGACCGCGCCTCCGACGTCCTGAACAAGGCCGGTGTTGCCAACCACATGATCAACGCAGGCGGCGACATGCGCGCCCGAGGCGAACGCACACCGGGCAAACCGTGGACCGTGGCCATCGAAGACCCCGCAGGCAAAGGGAAATATCCGGCACTCATCGAACTGAGGAACGCTGCGATAGCGACTTCAGGCGGATACGAGGCATCCTACAATGCATCAGGCTCCCGTCACCACGTAATCGATCCGCGCACGGCACTCTCGCCCACCCGAAGCGTTTCCGTGTCAGTGGTCGCCCCCACCGTCATGCAGGCAGACGCCCTGTCCACCGCCGCATTTGTCATGCATCCCAAGGACGGCGTGCGGTTCATCAACACTCTTCCCCAGTGCGAGACACTCATCATCGGCGACTCCGGCGTCAAACTGACCTCGCGCCACTGGAAACAATGCTGATTTGATCTGCTCCTAACCCAGATCAGACCCTCAACCTAGTGCGGGGTTTTCACCTCGCTCCGCACGAATGCATCCCAAGGATGCATACTCTCAGCAGCCCCCGGCAAGCCTAGGCCGGGGGCTGCTTGTATTTTGCCGAACCACACGACAACAGCGAAAAACGACCGATGCTACTTCGACTTTGCATCCCCGTATTTGCATTGCTCGAATTCGAAGAGAACACGCAACATGCGACGCAGAAAAAGCGCCGGTCTTTTTTGGGAGTCCACTTTGACGGCCCCCACTAATTTGCTGCCGGAAAGACAGGCTGCCAACGAGTTTGTCAGATGTTCTCCGAAAGCAGAGGGAAGCCAATCAATGACCGGATCGGCGTCAATATCGTAAATGCAGGGTTGATCATCCACCGGGACAAACGCGACTTGAAACCACGGGATATCCAATGTCTCGGCAAGACGTCCAAGACACTCGACATAAGGCGCGAGATCGATACGAGTCATCTGTTCAAGCCGTTCCGGGACACTATCTGACGGAGGAGACGCTTGCAGGGCCAAAAGCGGTTCTCCCTCAAAAACCCAAGCCCGGACATATAGACCGGAAATCCCTCTTGCCAGAATGACCGGAGGCTTGCCCGCCTGCACGATATCCTTCCGCTGTTTTTCCTGACAAAGCTGCCATGCTGCTCTTCCATTCTGCGGCCGCCAGACAACCGTTTCATGCTCAGTGCAAAACGCCTTGGCTGTTTCCGAATCATTGGAAACGATCATATCCGGCATGAGAAAACCTTCTGCCGCCAGACTGGCAAGCAGATGCGCCTTGGCAAACATGACCTGAGCCGCCTCGACCGGATTGACCAGACGGACGCCATGGTGAGCCAGCCGGATGAACAGGCTGGTCAGAAAGCTCTGCCGCTGCTGTCGGGCCGGGTAATCAGCCTGCCAGACGCTCCAGTCCCGCATTCCACCCGGAGCTGGAACAATAGGCGACTCGTGGTCATAGCCATGGATATACGCCGTTTCCAGTTCTTCCAACCTGTATCCGTTCCACCGGGCACCCTCTTCATCGAGCGACACACGTTCAGTGGAAGGAATATCCGTATCGAACAGCACCGCGTTCACGCCGTCTTCAACCAGCCGACGGTGCACCTGTTTGGCCTGTTCACTGGTTCCGGGGGCAAAAATTCCAATGGCAGCAGTCGTCATTATCGCTCCTGTCCGTGTGGTTTCCGAATAAAATTGGTGAGCAGGGAATTGTGCCGCATGACCGCCAGACGGTGATTATCCAACGGCGTCGAAGTGTTGTCGGCACTCGCCACGGCGATCTCTCCGGTTGCCGCAAGAAGCCCGGTCAGGGCGGTCCGGTGATCTATGTGAGCCAATATCGTTGATATCTGGGCTTCGGACAACCGCTGCAAGGCGAGCAACAATTCGAATTCACTGACATCCCCATATTCCTGTCTGGCAACAAGCTTGTCGTACGCAAGAGAGGCGAACTTCTCCGACTCCACGGCTGCCACGACTCTTGACCGGGAAGTGCGAACCAGGGCGGTGGCATCTTCGACCTCACGAATGACGCTGTTTTTGGTAATCCTCTGAGACAGCCCCGCTTGGCGGACACCGATCTTCGCCTGCTCGAAACGGGCGTCCAAGGCACGATTCAGGATGGGGTATTCATAATCCAGCGAGAACGAGTAATCTTCCTTGTCCGGATTCGCCATGAATCCCATGGAACTCCATGGACTGCTGTACCCGTACACCGACGCATCCTGACTGGAACTGTATCGTGCGGACACCTTGAGATCGGCCAACGCCTGATTCTTGGCAAAGGCACGATTGATCTCTGAATACTCGATTCCGGCCTGCCCCATTTTCAGCTCAGGACGCTGCTCCACAGCCCGCGCCAACGCCGTTGCCGTATCCGGTGTTTCAGTCTCCGCAAGCAATCCGAGATAGGCATACGGCAGATAAATATTCCCCTCCAGCGCGCCATCCTCGCTCTCGATCAAGGCCGCAAGCACATTCGAAGCGTCGAGCAACGCATTGGCGGCATCCACTTCCAGCACCTTGGTCCGGGCCAGACTCGCCTCCACCTGAAGCCGATCATAATTGGTGGCCTCCCTGTTCTCAAACCGCTTGTTCACCGATGCGACCTGCCGTTCAAGAAGCTGGCGGCGCTTGATGAGTACGTTGAGATTTTCAAAACGTCGGACCACGTTCCAGTACGCCATTTCCGCTTCATAAAGAATTTGGTTGATCGCGGCCTGAACGTTCAGCGCACTGATTTCGCTGGACTTCTCACGCATCCGTATGGCGGATTCATTGGACGAATCAGGCCCGAAGTTCTTGGCCATGGGCAAGGGGGCGACCAGATTCGCCATGAATGAGGCTGACCACGGCCTGTCGTAGGAGTGATTGCTGGAGTCGTAGTAGACATCCTTGTCCTGAAGGGAAAGACCGAGTCCCAACTCTGATCCCCACGGGAGTTGCTGAGAGATGTCCAGAGAATAATTGAACACCTTTGTGGGACCGTGCTCCGAAGGCTCGGAGGCATAGACAGTGCGGACACTCTTTATCCCCGCCACCTGATTCTGCCAACCGATGGCCACAATCTGGGCTTCGGGGTTGCCCGGATCAATGGGGATCGCTGTTTCCGGCGGCGGTTGAAATTTCTTTGTCTGCAAGACGATCTCCTTGGAGCGCGTATTGGTATCGGATTCGGAATACGCGAAGGAAAGCGTCAGCACCGGATCAAATACCGCTTCCGCCTCCATGATGGCAGCCTTGGCAACTTCCGCGTCCTGCTCGTCCACCTGAAGCGCGAGGTTCTTTTTCAACGCCTCAAGGTACACCATGCGCGGAGCAATATACCGCGTTTTCCTGTTGGAAAAACGGAGTTTCGATCCTTCATCACGCAAGGCATCAAACTCACCAAGTACCGTGGCCAATCGCTCGGTCTCGGTCTTGTCAGGAGTATCGGCAAAATAATCACCCAGACGCACCGTCTTCACCGCAACCGAATCGTCCCGATCCTGAGCATGGCCCGTGAGCACAAAACAACACACCAAAAGAATAACGAAGATCACCACCCGGTATTTCATGATTCCCCTCCGTCGCGTGTCGCGTAACGCTCCTGATATGCACCCAATGCGGCCTGAAAACGCGCCGCCGCCTTCTGGCAATCCATATGGGCATTGATGTACGCCAATTCAGCAGTCAGTTGATTGGAACTCTTGCTCAGGATTTCATACTCCGTAACCTCCCGGTCCGATTGCATATCCAGCGCCTTCCTGTAAGCTTCCCGGGCCAATTCGACACCTTTGGCGGTTATGGCCACACGCCGCCGCGCTCCTTCCAGCATGGTCAGGGCATCGGCTGCGGTCCGGCGCAGACTGTTTTCAAGCTGCCGCGCTCTGGTCCGCTCTTCCCTGGCATCAAGCATGGCCTGTCCATGGCTGGCATTGGCGGCACGGTTGAAAAGCGGATAGGTATACCACAATCCGTAGTCTTGCCGTACCATGTCCGGATTGGTGAAGACTTCATTCATGGACCGGCCCGGATCGGCATACCCAAAATTGGAATACCCCTGCGTCAAAGTGAGGGACTGACTTGCGGACAGATCGGGAAGGCTCTGGTTGCTGCGGTGTTTCTCCTCGATTTCGGCAAGCGCGACAGAAGCAAGCTGACGGCCATAGCTCGGATTTTTGGAAACATCCCCGGGATTGTCTTCCCCCGGAATCGGGGAAAGCGGCAGATCGGCAAGAACCGCATACCCCTTGGGGAAAAAGAGGGTCCCGCTTCCGGCGTCCGTGAGTTCAGCCAACCGGTTGGACGCGGTGCGATAGGCGGCAGCTCCCTGCTCCATGCCGTCCAGCGACCGGGTATACGCGGATTTGACCAAGGCAAGGTCATACTCCGTGCAAAGCCTGTCATCATAAAGGCGACGGGTCTTATCCAGAAGGGATTTGAGGTTCCGGTTATGGCGATCCAGAGCCAGAAGATTCTGCAAACGGACGACCAGATCCCAATACGCCAATTCCCCTTCGAGTAGGGCGTTGTTGGTCGAAGCCTTGGCAGACCAATCCGCGACATCCTGCATGACCTTTGCCAGCTTCACCTCCGTGTCACGGGAGGAATACGGCCCGAAGTCCTTGGTGAAAGGCAGGGGCAAGGTCAGGCTCTCGTTGAAAGCCGAACGCCATGGACGCTTGTAGTCGCCCCATGAACCGTCATCGTTTTTCCAGAAATTCTTCTTTTCCCTCACGTTCATGGTCAGGTTCAAGCCAGGTCCCCATGGAATATCCGTACCCAGACCGAGGGAATAATCCTTGCTTTCCACGTTCCCCCACGGAGGCGGGTCCGAGGCCTTTATGTCACGCAGATAATACCCGGCAACCCGCTCCCTGTCGAAACGCAGATACTTGACGGGCGACGTATCGTCATAAAGGACATACACGGGATTGGGACCGGCAAACGTGACGGTATTCTTGAGGTACTTGTATGTTTCCGTTTCACGGTAATAGTTCAGGCTGTTGGAATAGGCGGCCGAAGCGGACAGGCGCGGATCAAACAGGGACTGGGCCTCGCGCAACGCCTGCTCTGCGGTCAGTCTGTCCAGTTCCGAATCCTTGATCGCCAGATTGTGCTCCAGCACGATCCGGGTGGTGTCCAGCGGAGTCAGCCCTTTCACGTCAACACCGTCGGTCCCTGTCTGCTTGAGCAGGACACGCAACCGCTCTCTGGCGGCCTGCTCGTCCATGTCCACGCCACCCGCATGAACTGCCGGAACAATGACAATCAGGAAAAGAATGACGCACAGCCAGCGAATCATGAGTGCGCCTCCTCTTCCGGTTCGGAAGACGGTGCGTCCTTCCAGTCTTCGGGCAGCAATTGGCCCATGGCACGAAGCGCATCCACCCCCGCCTTTTGCCAATTCACGGCAGACGAAATGAACAGGAGTTCCGTGGTCACGTATTCGGTAAATTTCTGGAGCAATTGGAATTCCGTGATATTCGGATCGTCTTCACTCAATTCCACTGCCTTTTCATACGCCAGTTTCTTGAACAGCATTCCCTGTCGGGCGTGTTCCATGCTGCGGGAGTTGGCCTCTATATCCGTACCCGCCTTGCGGATTTCCCTGATGATGGAATTCTTCATCGAGGCATATTGCAACCGGCTCTTTTCCTTTTCAATGCGCGATTGGGAATAGGAAGATTCAGCAGCACGGTCCCCGATGGGCAGGGTGTAGACAAAGCCAAAGTAGAAATTCGTGGAGTCCGGCTCCGTAATGTGCTTGGCGGATTCGTACCAGCTGCCGTATCCCCAATACGCCGAACTCTGGCTCAGCGAACTGGTGAAATAGAGGGAAACATCGGGCAGGAGGCCTGACCTGTAATACGTTTGCAATGTTTTTTTGGCCTGCAAATCGATATCCGCCGCCTTGAGTTCCGGTCTGGAAAGAGCGACCGCCTGCAACCCTTCATTATTGTCGGGAACCTCGGCGGACTTCTCGTGAATGGCCTCGGCAAATCCGACGGGAAAAAACAGGAGCGCCTGATCCATATCGAGCAATTCTGCCAGCCGGTTGGAAACGAATCGGTATTCGCTCCACGCGCTTTCCTCGGCAGCACGCCACTGCTGCAATGCGGCGGAAACCTGAATCAGGGCATATGACGTCCGCTCTCCGGCCTCCATCAGCTTGGTTGTTCTGGCCTCAAGCTCTTCCAAATGAGTACGGGCCTTGACCACCACTGCCAACCGGGCCAAAGCCCCTGCCAGATCCCACCATGACCGGAACGTCTGGGCCAGCGTTTCCGTGGCCTGCGCCTGATGGTCATATTTCACCCCTTGGGTATCGAGCGAACTGATACGGCGAAGCACCGCACTGTAATTGCCGTCTTCGCCGAAATTCTTGCAGAACGGAAGCGGCGTGCTCAGATTGAGGCTCACCGATGAAGTCCATGGATTCTTGCCGTACGGATATCCATCGACTCCATCGTCCCACGTGAACAGATGGGAATATTTGCCTATGGACGGATGCTTCTTCTCTTCCCAGCGAGACTGGAAATCCAGCTTGAGCGCCTGCCCCCAGAGAAATTTGCGACTCAGGCTGAACGTGCCGACAGCGACTTCCGGCATTCGCTTGTCGTGAATTTCATAGCTGGCCATTTCGGTTTCCACACTATAGGCATACTGCGATTTGCACTGGGCCGGATTGATGAGAACGCCGTCGATGTACACGCACATGGGATTGTCGTCGTCCACGCTATCGTCGTTGAATTCATCATCGTCATCCGTACGGTCCGCGAAGTCCTCTTCGGCATCTCCTCCCGAGATTCGGCGGGACCGGCCTATCTCGGCCCCTCGGGCATAGGTATCCTTGCGGGTATACGTACCCGACAGCCCCAGCTCCGTATCAAACACGGCGTCACGGCGAACTTCTTCCAGTTCAGCCCGCTTTCCGCGAATGCTGCTGATCTGTATATCCAGATTCCGCTCCAGCGCCATCTCCCGGACCATGTCCACGGTCACGGGTTCGATCCGGTCTTTCCTGACCATCCGATTGTACAGGGAGTCCTTGACGAGTTCAGCCCCGGCGGTTTCCAGTCGCTGAAAGGGGGATTCCTGCGAAGCAGACAGCCCCACAGGCTGGATCGCCAGCAAAGCGCACAACAGGGTTATGCCCTTCAGCCACGTCGAACCGGAACGAAAGAGCATGGCCCTATCCGTTTGCCGGATTGTCTCCGAAAACAAGGTGGTACCACCTGTTCACAAGGAGGACGCAGTTTTCATCCACATCGTCCGCCATGCCCCGCAAGAGACGGAAGCGGACCTTGAGCGGCAGATTGTTTTCCCGAAGCAGGGTCGCAAACCGCACCTTGAGTTCCTTTGCCGCCGCAATGTCCCGACGCATGGCATCAGGCACGCCCGTTTCCCGGAACTGGAACGGATCGGGGTATCGTTTCTGAAAAAGCTTGTAGCGGGCGATGGAATCGAGCAGATCGGCCAGACTGACAAACTGCGTCAGGGCATGCCTGACATCGGGCACGGTCGCATCCGCCAGATACTTCTGCGCCGAAGTCCGGACACGGTCCACCAGAGCAAGGGCATCCTCAGGGCTGTCCTTGTACAGCAACTCGCGCACTTCCCGCTCCAGCCGGAGAAAATGGGCCTCGATCAGAAGAGGTATCAACGGTTCAAGCTCACTACACTGAAGAATATCTTCATCGAGCGCATCAATCACCTGATTCAGCTCTCCCACCTGCTCACGGATATCCGCGGGGCGAACCCGTTTCGTCCAAAATTCATGCTGTTCCACAAAATCATCCACGACCTGCGTGTAGTTGCGGACCAATCGCTCATCCGCCGCAGCCTGTTGGGCAACGACAATCCGCCAGACGAGAAGAATCAGGACAATGACTCCCGCCACGGCCAGATGCTTTCTGGTAATTTCAAACCGGGGCTTTTCCGGTTGCTGTGAGGCTTCCTGATCGGAAGACGGCTCAGGCTCTTTGCCGCGGACCGACGGCGCTTCCGTCACGTCATCCGTTTCCTCGTCCCGCTCTCTGGCATCGAGAATGGCCTCGCTTGCACGGGAGTCACCGAAGAGCATGGTCTTGTCCACGGCTTCTTCGCCGTCGTCCTCAAAAGGCACCTCTTCCGCCTGCGATTCAGGCAGGGCAGCCTCTTCAACCTCGGCTTCGGGTTCCACCGGAGGAGCAGAAACAGGCTCCGGCGTCACGTCCGGTTCCGATTCGGCCTCTGTTTCCAATTCCACTTCCGGCTCAGGAACGACAGGTTCCACCTCATCCGGTTCCGGGGCAATTTTTTCCACAGTCTCGAAACGAAAAAGAAGCGAACCGAACCCCACGGTATCACCATTGCCCAGCAAGGCCTCATCCGTGCGTTCACCGTTGAGCCAGACACCGTTGGTACTCTTCAAGTCGCGTATGAGCAGCCCCGCATCATCAGGAACGATAAGGGCGTGCTTTCTGGAAATACTGCTGTGCTGGATGACCTGGGTGTTGTCCACTCCCCGGCCGATGGACACTTCCGAACCATCAAGCTCAATGACCAACCCTTTCTGATCGTCAGGCAGGCGGGAATCGTCAAGACACGTCAGACGGGCGATCATGCTCCCTCCCCTGTTTCACCGGAGATTTCCTCCAGAGGCGGCAGGTTGAACTGATCACGGGCCAAGGCGTAATACTTTCCTTCGTATTCGTTGGCCTTGATATAGGCAGGGTCAATCAATTCCTTGTGTGTGCCCTGCTCGGCCACCTTGCCGTCAACGATGAAACAGATGCGGTCGGCATCCACGATGGTTGAAAGGCGGTGGGCGATGGTCAGGGAGGTCCGCCCCTTGAGAATCTCGCGCATGTTGGCCTGAATGAGCTTTTCCGATTCGTTGTCCAAAGCACTGGTCGCTTCGTCCAGAATGAGAATTCGGGGTTGCCGGTACAGGGCGCGCGCAATGCAGACACGCTGACGCTGACCACCGGATATGCCCATGCCCTTTTCACCGATGGCGGTCTGGTATCCTTGGGGCCAGCGAAGAATTTCGGCCTCGATCCCTGCCTGACGGGCGGCACGCTTGACCGCGGCGAGATCGGGTTCCGGGTCACCGAGAGCGATGTTCTCGGCCACGGTTCCGGCCATGAGAAAACTGTCCTGCAACACCACGCCGATATGTCTGCGAAGAGACGGCAGATCGAGACTCGCCAGACTTTTCCCGTCAATGAGGCATTGGCCATCCTTGGGCAGGTTGAAGCCGAGAATCATCTTGGCAATGGTGGACTTGCCGCACCCGGAAGGCCCGACAAGCGCGACATATTCGCCGGAGTCGATCTTCAGGCAGAAATCCCGCATGACCAGATTTTCCTTGTCCCCGGCCATGTAGCTGAAATCGACATTCCTGAATTCCACCCGCCCCGTGCATTCAGTAAGGACCACGGGCATGTCTTCGGGCGAGGAAGTGGGCGGGCATTCAGGATCGATGTCGAGTATTTCACTGACACGGTCCACGGAGATACGCACGTCCTGCAACTGATTCCACAGTTGAACCATCTGCTGCACAGGGTTCATGACCAGCCCCACCAGCATGTTGAACCCCATCAACTCACCGATGGAGAGTTCGCCTGCGATGACCTGATTGGCACCGTACCAGAGAATGCCGACACTGGAAGCCAGACGCAGAAGCGAATGCAGGCTGGTGGAGGTAAGGACCAGATTGGCCTGCTTGAAGGTGTTGTTGACGTTCTTGACGAACGAATCCTCCCAGCGGGCACGGGCCATGTATTCGTTGGCCGTGGCCTTGATGGTCTCAATGCCGGTCAGGGCTTCGATGAGATACGCCTGCGACTGGGCGTTGGTCTGAAAAATCTTTTGGGCCAGCGCCTTGATGCGCGGCGTGAAATACAAAATCAACGCGACATACCCCGGAATGAACATAAGCACGATGAATGTCAGGGGCAGCGAGTAGGTGAACATCATCAGGAAATAGATGACGAGCATGAGCGTGTTGAGAATGACCGTGATGGTCGACCCGGTGAGGATCGCCCTGATCTTGGCATTCTCGCCGAACCGGGCCATGATTTCACCCTTGTTCCGCGTCATGAAAAAGGCCATGGGCAGGGAAAGGACGTGCCGATAGAACTCGCTCATGAGCCGGACGTCGATACGGGCCGTGGTATGGGCCAGAAGCAGCCGCTGCACCACCATAGTCAAGGTGGTGAAGATGGTCACCAAAACCATGCCGCCCAGCATCATGTTGAGCAGGCTCACGTCCTTGTGCACGACCACGGTGTCGACAATAGTCTGGACGAACAGGGGCGAAGCCAGCCCGAGCAGGTTGATGACCAGCGCGGCCAGAAACGCCTCGAAAAAGTATTTCTTGTAGGGCAGCAGGTAACGGACGAAGTGCAGCACCGGACGCTTGGGCGGCTCCAGATGGATGAACTTCTCCGTGGGAGTGAGCGCAATGAACAGCCCCCGGTCGTCATCCGTGGGAGCGCCGGGGACCTCGGCCTCGGTCCACCCGGTGATGAACTCCTCGACCGGCATGACCTTGCGCCCCTCAAGCGGGTCAGCCAGATGGACATGGGTATGCGTCGCCTTGCACAGAACCGCGTAATGGCCGCCTTCCCAGCCGATGATGCCGGGGGTGGGGACCCGCCGCAGCTCCTTCCTGTTCAGGGCATACGCCTTGGCCCGGTAACCGAGATTCTCCGCTCCGGTAATGATCGGCAACGGCGAGGTATCAGCCGAGGAAACGTTGACGAGTTCCTTGATCTGCCCGAGCTTGAAATTCTTCCCGTAATGGCGGGTAATCATGGTCAGGCAGGCCGCGCCACACTCGCTGGGGTCTCCCTGATGCACCAGAGGGAAATCCGTGTCCCCTCCGGGTTCCTGCTCCTCCAGCTCCTGATATTCCTCTTCGGTCAATCCCCGCGCCAAACGGATACGCATGTCCGTGTTGACCGCCTGACTGCGGGCGGCGATCTCGGATGCGGCCACTTTGCGTAATTCTCTCGCCCGCGAAAGAAGCTGTTCATGCAGGGCGGGATTCAGGGCCGTCAGCTTGATGACTTCCGGCTGCTTGATGACGATGACGGTCACGTCCGTGACTGCCATGGCCGTGTAGAAATGACGTCCGTCGTTATCCGCCTCGGCAAGCGCGGCTGTTTCACCGAGCACCTCGAACCGAGAACAACGGTCCAAAGCCAGAGGATCACCGTCCTCCTCCCGGATCATGTCCACGGTCCCCTGCTCTATGGAATAGAGACGGGGATCAGCATCGTTCTGGGAAAAAACCGGGGTTCCCTTGGGAATCCGCTTCACACCCAGATTATTCAAGATCACGGAGAACTGATCCGGTGTGCAGGTCGCCTGTCCGAGCAGCGACCGAAGCCGCTGGCTCAATTCAATCTGTCCGATACTCTTGCGGAACAGCGCCAAGGCTTCGGGATGCTCGTCAGCAAATTCACGGGCGGCCCCGGCAGGAAGGAACAACGCCTTGACCGGTTCCTGCCCGACCACAAGCTCGTATTCCCAAACCGTGTCGCCCAGCAGGCTCATCTCTCCGAAAGTGGAACCCGGCCCGTTATCACCCAGCGCGGTTCTCCGGCCAGCCACTGTCTGCTTGACCCGCACCGTGCCGGAATAAACATGGAAAACGCCTTCCATGCGTTCATTCTGCTTTGCCAGATATTCACCCGGAGCGAATTCACGCATGGAGAAAAGCTGTTCCAACGCTGCCTTGTCGTCAGCCGGAAGCGTGGCAAACATGACGTGTGACGCCAAAATATCGCGGACCGCGTCGTGCCTGTCAGCCATCAGTTCCCCTCCTCACTGCCAAAGAACTTGGAGAGCGGCGTAAACACGATTTCTATCCACCGCTTCTCGCCCGTCTTGATCTCTGCGGTCCCTTCCAGACCAATGGCCAACGGATGGCGGACCTTGCTGCCGATCCGCTGAATCCACTCGCTGTCGAGGGCGATACGAATCTGGTAGGCGCTGGTCGTCTCATCCTTGCTGGGCTGTTTGTCGATTTCATAGATCACGCCCTCGAGGATGCCGTACTCCTGATAGGGATACGCCCAGAACTTGAGCTTGGCCGACTGCCCGATACGGATGGAACCGATGTCCTTGTTCTCGACCATGGCACGGGCTTCGAGAGCCGCAGTATCCTTGACCAGCGTGACCAGCGAATGACCGGGAGAAATGATCTGGCCCCTGTTCACATGCACTTCGGTGACCAGCCCGTCCAGCATGCTCCTGTAGGCGGTGATGTTGTCATCGTATGTGACGCCGCCCACCAGTTCCTGACTGGCAGCCTTCCTGCGCTTGAGAGAAAGAATGCTGTCGTTGAGCAACTTGAGTTCGCGGGCCTGCCGCTCCTCAAGCTGATGAATGTTTTCCTCGATCTTCTCCAGACTGTGCATGTCCTGAAGCGTGGACAATTCCTTTTTGGCGGTACGCAGGGAAACCACGATTTCCGCCACAGTCGCCCGGGCATCGGAGACAGCCTTTCTGCGCCTGTCATTTTCCTGTTCCGCCGATTCGAACTGGGTGATGGTGATATCACGGTTCTCGAACCGCTTCTGTGCGCGTTCCCAACGGGACTGGGCCGTTTTGTATTCCTTGCTCCGCAGATTCAGTTCCCGTTGCGCGGATCGAAGCCGCTCATTCAACTGGTCGATCCTGCCCTGAATGGAAACCGCCTTGGTGCTGCGCCCCTGATTGGAATCGGCCAATTCCAGCCGAAGCTGGGCAAGCTTGTATTCATATTCGTCCGTCAGCCGTTCGCGTTCCCTCTCGGCCTCGGCAATCCGGCCTTCGAACGTCTCCATCTCCGTATCCATGATGGCACGGGTCTTTTCCTGTACTTCGACCAGCAATTCATTGAACTGCACATGAGAATTGGGACTGACCGCAACACGCGTCACCTGCCCGCCGGAAATGGCTTCCACCGTGGTGGACCGCGTGTCCAATGTAAGCGGTGCGAGGACAAGAGAGTCCTTCCTGGCCCAGAACGAATAGACGATTGCAACAAAAAGTATGATGAAAATCACATAAATAGGACCACGAAGAACCACACTTGGGACAGTATACAGAAGTCGGGCCGCCCGGATGGGATGGCGAACGCCCGCCCGGGGACCTTGCGAAATGATGGGACTGTTTTCGTCGACTGCCATGGAAACCGTTATTTCTCTGTGGGTTATTCAATAATTATCAAAACCACCTATTGTGAGTATCAATGCCTTAATTTCTTGCATGAAGCAATAATCTAAAAAATATTAAACAAGAGTTCTGGCAAAATGAGTAAAAAGACACCATGCACACCTTTGTAATTTTTAAAAATGAATATTTTTAAGCTGTTATAACAATATAGCATCAAACAAACACAAAAAACCATTGCTCACTGTACATCTTCGCCAAGCCTATGTTACGGGTGAATATAGTCAAAAAGCTTTTTCGAAAAACCATTTCAACGAAGGAGAGCAGCATGACAGATAGAACAGGCGGCGGCACTGAAGTAGGATTCAAGTCCGGCGGCGATACCCATCAGGAAATGGGCGCAGGTAATTTCATGGGTGACATGACGGACAACTCCGCCGGTGGATGGGGCGCGGATGGCGAACAGTTTGCCGCAGGAGAACAGGGAGCCGTGGGCGGAGATGTAACCGACAACGTTGATATCGGTGCCATCAACATCAGTTCGTAGCACCCCTGTAAGGGATTACCCTTTTTCAAATTTCCGATTGATTTCAGCAAGGGGATCAATCCAAAACAACAATGAGGACATTACAATGACTGACGACATGACTGGCGGCGGAGTCGCAGTAGGTGGCAAGTCTGGCGGAGATACTCATCAAGGTATGATGGTCGGCACAGGCGCAGGCGATCAGGCTGACAATTCGCAGGACGGCTGGGGTACCATGACCGAACAGGGTGCCATGGGTGGACAGATGTCAATGGGCGGCGAAGTGACCGACAACGTCGACATCGGCTCCATCAACATTTCAAGCTAGGTCAAGGAGCACAGCATGAGCGACTTTACCAGCGGTGAAGTAGACACCGGCTTGAAACGCGGTGGCGACACCCATCAGGGCATGGAAGCCGGAACATTTGCCGGCAATCAGGCCGACAACTCAGATGGTGGCTGGGGAACCGTGACGGATCAGGCTGCCATGGGAGCACAGGGTGCCATGGGCGGCGATGTGACAGATAACGTCGACATCGGTTCCATCAACATCAGTTCGTAACCGGAAGGTCTGCAAGACACTTCAGACGATTTTGAACATTGCCCGAAAACAAAGGATGCCCGGAGCATGAGAATTGTCTCCGGGTAGCCTTTTTTTTGGATATCCGACACCGACAGCAACTGCGTAGGTAGAATGCAGCCCAAGATAGCTTTGTTTTCCGGCACTGACTGCCGCCAAGTGGCAGAAATAGGCCAAGCCGTAACCGAGGCAGGTGGAATACCATTGATCTTCCGGTCAGGGCTGGGAGGACCTGAGGGAAACAAAATGACTGTTTCTTCCTTCGAACTTTCATGGGACAACGTTGATTTCTCCGACATACGCGCCCTGCACATCCGCTGTATTTCCCAGAACACCCCCTTCTCCATGCCCCCGGTCACCAACGCAATCCAATATGAAGAATTCCGCACCGCCTTTCGGCGGGAACAGCTCTTTCAGGGGGCGACCCTGAGCTTTTTCGAGGAATTCGCTTCCCGAGGCGGCCTGCTCGTCAACTCCCCGTTCGGGGCCTATGTGGATCACGACTCCAAGGCACAGCTTTACTCTAAACTCAGGGAGAACGGCTTCGACGCCCCGAAAAGCATCATGACCAATGACCCGGCAGCGGCAGCAACCTTCATTGAAACAATAGGCGAGGCCGTATGCAAGCCTTCCGCAGGCGTCGGTTCCACACGCAGTGTCACGGTTGATGAGGTTCGGAATTCCACGGACCTGCCGCAATGTCCCGTCCTTTTTCAGGAACGCATCCATGGCTCGACCCTACGGGTTCATGTGGTCGGCGACACCATGGTTCTCGCACTGAAAATCATCGCCCCGGATGTGGACAGCCGTACCGCGACATCCGGGTTCGATCATTTTGAAATGCCGGAAGCGGAAGCTGCACGGATCGTCGCGGCCACCCGATTCATGGGGCTGCACTATGCGGCCTGGGATATCATTGCCGGAGATGACGGGCGATATGTCTACCTCGATTGCAACCCCGGCCCGTTCGTCATGTGGATCGGTGAAAAGAACAGAAAATTCGTCTTCCGCCAACTGGCCCGTTATCTGGTCGAATACGCCTCGACAGAAAGTCTGGAAAAGGCAGCAGCCAAAGTAAAAACATGGAGTGAACAATGATGCATGCGGCCTGCCTCACGGATAAAGGACTGGTTCGCAAACAGAACGAGGACGCGGTCTTTGCAAACGGTGCATCAGGACTCTTCGCTGTAGCTGACGGCATGGGCGGACACGGCATGGGCGATGTGGCAAGCAAGATGTGTCTGGATACATTGAAACAGACACTGGAAGGAATCGAGCCTCCCCCACCCGTTCCCGTCGAAACGGCACAGGACAACGACATGACGCTTCAGGAAGCTCCGGACCCCATGTCCGACGCCGTTCGCGATGCAGTGGAACAGGCCAATACCGAAATTTACTCATTGAACGCTTCCCGTGGTGCCTCCAAAGGTTCCGGCATGGGGGCGACCCTGGCCGGATTCAAAGTCTTCGACAACCTGTCACGGGCAGTGGTATTCCATGTGGGTGACAGTCGGGTTTACCGATTGCGCGGCGGAGTGCTGGTACGTTTGACGCGCGATCATTCCGTGTATGAAGAATGGAAAAGGGAAGGCGGAAACGGCAAGGCTCCGTTCCGCAACTTCATTCTCAGGGCCGTCGGCCCCAACCCTTCCGCCAACCCGGAACTCAGTGTCCAAGCCGTTTTGCAGGGTGACATCTGGCTGGCCTGTTCGGACGGCCTCACCGGCATGGTTCAAGATGACGACATTGAAAGAATACTCAGGCAGGCGCGTCCCGACACATTGCAGGAAGCGGCTCAAGCCTTGGTGGACCGGGCAAAGGAGCGCGGCGGGAAAGACAACATAGGCGTTGTGCTCGCCGCCCGCACATGATGGGAGAAATATTTTGACCAATTCCGATACACCCCCTGAAAAAGAGCTGGGCGGCTACCGTCTCGGCAAGGTCCTTGGACGCGGTGCCATGGGCGTCGTATACAGGGGAATGGACGCCAGCTCCGGTCAGGAAGTCGCCATCAAGACACTGCGCCCGGACCTGTTGTCATCCGATGAGCGGGACACCCTGCTCCAGCGGTTCCTGCACGAAGCGAATATCTCAAAGAGCCTCAGGCATGAAAACATCATCCATGTCATTGATTCCGGGCAGGAAGGCGAAGACGTCTTCATGGCAATGGAGCTGGTTCTCGGAAAAGAGCTCAAGGAACTGCTTGCGTCCGGTTCGTCCATTGATCTGGACAGGGCTGAGGCGTTATTCGCCAGACTCCTTTCCGCCCTGAGCTATTCCCATAAACAAGGCATCATTCACCGGGACATCAAACCGGCCAACATCCTGCTCGTCGGTTCAGACGGCGTAAAAGTCATGGACTTCGGCATCGCCCGTATCGAGTCGTCCGAAATGACACAGGCCGGGGCCATGCTCGGCACCCCTTCCTACATGTCCCCGGAACAGGTCATCGGCGAGAAAGTGGACCGCCGGACTGATATTTATTCGACAGGCGTGATTCTCTACCAACTGCTGACGGGCAGAAAGCCCTTCCAAGGTTCACTGACCCAAGTCATGCAGCAGGTGCTGAACAACGTGCCCCCCGCACCGTCCGCCGTGAACGTCCGCGTCTCAAGAGCATTCGATTCCGTCGTGGCCCGTTCCATGGCAAAGGAAAGGGACGGACGTTTTCAGGATGCGGGAGAATTTTCCGCGGCACTGGCCGAAGCCTTCTCCTATGCACGCGAGGAAGAGGAGGCCAACGAAGCGACCGTTCTGATGGACACCGATGCCACCATGCTCGACGACGGTACCATGCTCGCGGACATGAACGGTCCGGAAACCATTTCCAGACTCGGCAAGGAAATCCGGGAACTGCTCCAAACGGGACTGGACGACACCTTCTCCGACTCCACAGTACACAACTGTCAGGCTTTGCTGAATGAATATGTCGAATCCGCTGTCGAAGCCTCAGGCGGAAGCCTGCCGCCTGCCGATCCTCGATTGGCTGCGGTTCTGGAACGGGATTGCTCGGTTTTCGCCGATACCGTGCTGCCCAGCCTCAAGGAACTGATTATTTCAGGCGCTCCGTTACCAGGCAAGCAGCCCAGCCTTGATGACCGCTCGGACTGGATGGGCTGCATCGACATGTTCATGACCCTTGTCAGAACACTGGAAAACCTTGGCCGCCCCGGCAACGGCGCGACTCTCGGAATGGCCGTACGCAGCGAATTGCTCAACGCCTCCATGATGTACACTGGCCAGATCAATGCCATGCTTTTTTCCCCGGACCATCTTGAACTCGTCAAGATCGCGGCAGACTTCATGCGGCTTGATATTCTGGAATGGGGCTTGGAAGTCCTTGGCGGCAACATGGAAATGCAGCAGATCGCCAATCAGATCAACATGCTTTCCGGGCAGGTCCTGAAACGTGTTTCCGCCGCCATACGTGATTTCATAGAAAGCAGGGACGCACTGGCCCGATTCGACGTGGCCAGCCTGCTCTACCAGATCGAGGAATTGATCGTCATCGGGGAACGCACTCTGGAAACCCAGGATGACGCGGGATACCAGAAAACACTGGGACGAGACATCGTCATCGAATTCATCGACGCCACACGGCTGCTGGTAAACGTCAGCGCAGAAGAGCTCATGAAGGCCGCGTCGGACACCGAAAGCAATGGAGCCGAGTTCGCTGCCAAACTTCGACAACTGGGCGGTCTTTTTCTCTTCACCACCCGACTTGACGACGAGGTGTGCCGGGAACAGCTCATCGAACTGTCCAAAGCCATCCGCGATGCGGTTGAAGCACTTGTCCCGATCGTGGAGACCGGCCTGAATACGACAGACGATGACGCGGCTTCACTGCGGCAGGATCAACTCACCGCCATATGGGAACTGGCCGAATCACTGGGCTGGAGCAATCTGAGCGGACGACTCCTTTCCCATGTCCGGGACGGCATGCTGCATCAATCAGACGAGTAGTGGCTGTTTTCTGACGCAGCGAACATGTGCCTGCCGTCAAAAATCGGAACAGTCGCATTTCCCCCCTTTCTCCCAAGGCACTGTCAGCGCATTGACTCCCCCTCCCGTGTAGGCATTTTTTTCCACCAGACATAACACGCTGTTTTTTATCAAACTTTGGAACAATCCCAAGCAACGCGCATTAAAAAACACCCGGCATGGTTATTGCTTTAGGCTACTGTCAGTTAGCACATCCTGCACCCAAAGCATCGGGAGATCATTTTGAAATACTTGCAAAATATGAAAACCATGAATGCGGTTATCAACAGCAACCTCGCGCAGTCCAACACTCCGCAGAGTATCTGTTTTCCTGAACACATCACGGTAACGACCACGCTGCGATGCAACTACCGCTGCGTCATGTGCTATCAAAAGAGTTATGAAGGGGAGCTGGATTGGTCCATCTACAAGAAACTCGAAGACATTCTTCCCTTTGCCCGTGGATTCCAGATTTTCGGCGGAGAGCCCATGCTGTATCCGCGAATTCATGACCTCTACAAACTGGCCCACAAGTATCAGAACCGCATCGACATCATCTCCAATGGTTCCCTGCTGACCGATGAAACCTGTGAATCCATCGTCGCCAATCAGGTCGGGCACATCAAGTTCAGCATAGATGCCGGCACCCAAAAAACGTACAAGAAAATTCGAGGCGGCAATTTTTTCAAGGTCATGGCAGGCATCGCCAAAATCAGCCAGTTGAAAGCGAAGTACGGGTCTCCATTCCCGAGCATGGAGCTGAATTTCCTCGCAATGCGCTCCAACGTTTCAGAGCTTCCGAAACTCCTCACCATGGCCAAAGAAGTGGGCGCGACACAGATCAACGTCTTCTATCCCGGCATGAGCACGAAAGAGATGGTGGATGAATGCGTCTGGTTCTGTCAGGAATACAGCGACAGTTGGCTGGCAAAATCAAAAATGGTCGCCGACAGTATTGACATGAAACTCCGCCTTCCTCCTCTTTTCTCGGAATGCGCGGACATGGAAGCTTCCGGCACACGGCCTTTCTGCGCCGACCCATGGACCAAACTGCTCGTTGACGTAGACGGAACCGCAACACTCTGCTGTGGCGGTCCCACTAAAATCGGCAACCTGCTGGAACAGGATTTCGATGAAATATGGAACGGCAAAGCCGCCAGAAAGCTCCGTGCGGTGGTCAACACGCCCGACGAACCGGCGTATTGCAAAAACTGCCGGGTCCGCAAACCAAATCCTGCCGAACTCAAACTGCACATCGGGTCCAAGCCCTTGCAGGAATATGCCTTGAAAAAATATGGCATGGAACCGGAAGCAGAAAACCTACCGCCCAGCAGGCAACCGACTCAATGCGAGCGCTCTGCCAATCTTTAGTCAAAGTATCGATCAGCACTATTCGACCACCTGAAAAATATGAGGCGGAATGTCTTTTGAAAAGATATTCCGCCTCATTATTCACGTATACGGCGCATGCCCTCCTTCGACCAATCTTCATCCCACCTCCCCCTGACCAAACATCGCCTTGCCGCACCTTCTCTATTGCGTTAATTGGCAAAAATATTGCAATCAACTTGCAAACAGCCAAAAAAATGTCTCTGGAGCTTTATATAAATGTCACATCGTTATCCCTGCCATGTCGGTGAACTCTCCTCCTCGCAGTGGAAAGGCCAGACCGTATTCGCATTTGGCGACGTACGGGTGGACAAAACCATCCCTCTCGACAAAGTGTGCCGAATGGAGACTCCTTCCGCGTCAGCTTCGGCAGAACTGCTGAAAAATCTGGACTATGCCTCACTACAGGACGGCATCCTGTTTGTTCTGCCTGAAAAAAATGATGCCATCGACATGGAAGCCATTCTGGAGACACAGAAAAAGATTTTGCACATTCACTACAAGTATGTGTACTTCCCAAACTTTTCTCATTCAACCCAAGACCCCTTAGGCAGCCGCAAGGAAACCATTCCCGACATTCGACGCAGCATGAACCAGCTCAAGAACTATCCCTGGCTGCTCAATGCCCCGATAGCCGACAAACTGGCAAACGCCCGCATAGGACTCCCGGTCCTGCTGCTCCTGCCCGGCCCCTCTGTCAACGAAGTACTTCCCCATCTCAAGGAACTGCGGAAGCACTGTCTCATCGCCTGCATTGCCAGAACGATTCAGAAATGCCTCTCCGCCGGGGTCGAACCGGATATCGTCATACAGCTCGACACATTTCAGGTGCAGCGGCACTTTTATGCACAGATTCCGCCTTTGCCGAACACCCTGCTGATTCCGCTGTCCATTTCACCGTTTTATCCCTATGCTCACAAATTTCGCGGCGTCGTCATGATGGACAGCTTCGACATGAACCTGCTCCCCAACCCAGCACGGCTTCGTGAGAGCTATGTCAGCACCCTCACCGCCTGCCTCGGGCTAGCCGAAGCCCTCTGGGCACCGGAAGCCTACGTCGCAGGAGTCGACCTCTCCTTTGAAGGTGATGCGGCCTCGCATCCCTATGGAGAACAACATGAGGGTATTTACCCTCTGGCAAACCTCAATGGAAATTATCTTCTGAGCACTCGCGACGGACGTCTCGTACAAAGCAAGGACTGGTACATAGCAACCAGTTCGGAAGCCGACCAGTTTGTCCGCGAAATACGGAAAACCTCCGGGACCCGCTTTTACAGCACGACAGACTCCACCTTGCTTTCAAAGGAATTCTTCCCCTTCAAAGGGATGAAGGAGCTGCTCGCCCTTCCCGAAATAGACCGCGAACAATATCGCTCAACCATTGATTCCGTGCTTGAACAACGGGAAAACGTGGACATGGTCAATACCCGCAAGCAACTGATTACACAGCTTGCCGACGCCAGAGAGGTGGCTCGGGCATACCGTATGCGGAATGATCCCGGCATGAACGACATTCTGGAAACGAGTATGATGACCAAAGTGGCGCAAGCCATGCGCGACGCCGTATTCAAGGAAGATGTGGACGCCATCGGCGTGGCTGCCCGTCTGGCAAAAAAATGGGAAATGGAACTGAATACCGCTTTCCTCTTCGTACGGGGAATGACCAATGTCCAAAGAGGCAAACCGATACCGGTACTTTGTCTTCCACGCGAATTGCCGGAAATCAGGGAAAAGATCGGCCGCATTCTGCCGGAAGCCAGGTTGGCCCCGCACACCGTTGCCGAAGTTGCCGACCCCGCCTATCCTGAAATCACGGTCTTACACAGCCATCACCTGATGAAATGGCTCGTGAGCAACCCGGTCGTTTTCGCATCGCCGGGAATGGCTGATAATTTTTCATATGTTCTGGAACTGAGTCCCAGTGACAACATTTATGATCTGCTGCCCATTGTCGGCAGGACGCACTAGGGGGAAAACATGGGTAAACAAAAAAGATATTGCATTCTGTTGGCGGCCGGTTCCGGCAACCGCATGAAATTCACGACCCCCAAGCAATTTCTCAAGATTGCCGGAAGGACGGTCATCGAACACACGCTGGACGTGATCGACAGCCACCCTGAAGTAGATGAAATATTCATCGTCATCGACAGCAAGTACCGGTCCCATCTTGAGGAAGTCCTGCTGCGAAACAGCTACCTCAAGGTCACCAAGGTTCTCAATGGCGGCGCTTCCCGCCGGGAAAGCTCTGCATCCGGCATCTTTGCGGTGGAAGAAGACGACGCGCTCATCCTGCTCCACGACGCAGTCAGACCCTTCCTGAATCACAAAATCATTTCCGACTGTTACGAAAGCCTCAAAAACCATGTGTCCGTGGATGTCGCCATCCCCGCCGTGGACACCATCATTCAGACAGAGAATGACCGCATCGTGGACATTCCCAGTCGAGCCGCACTGCGGCGAGGGCAGACACCTCAGGGATTTCAGGCAAAGGCAATTCGTGAAGCGCATCAGCGCGCCATGGACGATCCCGATGTCAAAGTCACTGACGACTGCGGCCTGATCCTGCGCTACGGACTGGGAGACGTGCATGTCGTTCCGGGCGAGGAATCCAACATCAAGATCACCTACCCCGAAGACCTGTTTCTGGCGGACAAGATTTTCCAGATAAAGACGGTCACCCCGGACCATGCCCTTACCAAAAACCCCTTGGAAAACAAGGTGGTGGCGGTATTCGGTGCTAGCCGTGGAATCGGCGAAAGCATTATGGATATGGGACAGAAAAACGGCGCGGACATGCATGGCTTTTCACGCGGAAACGGCGTTGACATCCGGGACTTCGAGGCCGTCAGTGATGCTCTGGCTCAACTGCACGCCAAGACCGGACGCATCGACGGAATCGTCAACAGCGCGGCCATCCTGCGTTCCGGCACCCTGCTCAGCCGGGATATCGAGGACATTGAACGGGAGATAGCCATCAACTATACCGGCTCCATCAACGTGGTCAAAGCAGCCCTGCCCTACCTCAAGGAATCGCGCGGTTCCATCGCACTTTTCACTTCCAGTTCATACACACGGGGACGCGCCCTGTTCTCCATCTACTCGTCCACCAAGGCGGCAGTCGTGAATCTGGTGCAAGGCATTGCCGAAGAACTGCACCAGAACAAGGTGCGAATCAACGCCATCAACCCGGAACGCACCAACACGCCCATGCGTAGAGAAAACTTCGGGGTCGAACCGGAAGACACACTGCTCACGGCGGAAAAGGTGGCACAAGCGACACTGGATACGCTCATGGCCGAATTCTCCGGCATGGTCGTCGATGTCCGCCGGGATACATAGGAGTTTATTCATGACACATAATGAGATCAGCCTGTCGTATGGCCAGATCGCAAGCCTCGCCCTCAAGAAACCCTCTCGTGTCGTGTTCATCGGTCCGGCCGGGGGACGGTTCACCGGCAACGTGAAGCATCTGTTTCTCTACTGCGTACGCCACCGCCCCGAGATCGACGCCCATTTCTTCACTTGCCATCCGCCAACCTTCAAGATGCTCCGCGACGCCGACCTGCCGGTCCACCTGTTCCCGGACTTCGATGCCGTGGCACATATCGCCGAAGCCTCCACCATTGTCGTGGACCACTTCAATTTCAAGGAAGACCTCTACGCGCCGCTGACGGAATGCGCCCACGTCATCCAACTGTGGCACGGCGTGGGATTCAAGGAAATCGGGTTCGTGGAAAAGGACTCGAACCCGGCACACAAGAACATGTCACTGGATTTCGAACACCTGTACTCCGGCTACCACACGGTGGTTTCGACCTCCCCGTTCTACACTCAGGAAGTCTTCAAAAAATCCTTCCGAGCCGAGCATTTCGTCGATCTCGGCTATCCCCGAAACGACGCCCTTTTCCAGCGAGTCACCAAAGATTCCATGCTGAACTGTGACTACGCGGCATTCCGAAAAACAGGAATGTTGAAGAAAGAACTCAAGACCGTACTGTATGTCCCGACCTTCCGTGACGACAGGGAATCCTCATTCGCGGGCAGGCTCGATCTGGACCGCCTGAACAGTTTTCTCGTGCAGTCCGGCCTGCATCTGGTCATCAAGGCGCACCCGATTCTGGAAGAAAGAATTCCGGACAACCTGCCCAACATCACCCACTACGACAACGCCTGCGACGTGTACCCGTTCATGCAGCTAGCAGACGTCATGCTCACGGACTATTCGTCCATCTACATGGACTATCTCATGCTGAACCGGCCTGTGGTCTTCTTCTGTCCCGACTATGACCGCTACGTCACGAACAACCGCAAGCTCCAGTTCCCTTACGAGGAAATGACTCCCGGCCCCAAGTGCCGTACGCAGGACGAACTGCACGCCGCACTGGCGAAAGCGGCGTCAGGTGATGACGGGTATGAGCAGGAACGCATCGCGCTACGGGACAAGGCATTCCTTCATCCCGACGGCGATTCCTCCCGGCGCGTGGCAGACTATCTCTGCAAAATCATGCCAGACTAGAAACGGCAACCCGGTTTTGCCAGCAGTATATACAAACGCTACCCTGCCACCCGCATTCGGTCTATCCGTGCCTCGATGACCGACCAGTCCGGTTCGAGAACGGTCATGAACACATCCCGTTCCGCCTCGAAAACGGAAAACGGCATTCGCGGATACCCCTTGCGCCACACCGGATCGAAACGGTGTTCCGGTTCATCGGTCCACAGCACGCCCATGCCGAAATCACTGTCCACGGTGACGGACTTGATTTGGGGATGATTCTCGTGAATATCGTGCATGACCTTCCAGACATCGCCGTTCCATGCCCCCGGCTTCACCTGCCGAGAACCTTCCGCAGCCGTTCCGGGCAACAGGTCATGCACCACGACAAACCCTCCTGCCGAAAGCACGTTGAACGCATTGAGAATATCCTTGATCGCTTGCTCGTACAGGTGAAGTCCGTCCACAAAGACAATATCGAACCGCTCTGTATTCTTGGCAAAAAACACATCACTCTCACACGGGTGTATCTGCACACCATCCAAACCGGATTGCAGTTGCGGGTCCAGCCGTTCAATAAGCGGTCTCGGGTCCACACCGACCCGTACAGGCGTCCGAACCTGACTCAGAACCTCGCCCTCGCGAATGCCGATTTCCAGATATCTCTTGGCCCCGATCTTTTCACACAGCGCATTGATCAACTCGATTCTCGTCATTTCCATTCTCTTTCCAGTGTTCGTGTTCACTTCGCTTGAATCATATCCTAATATAAAATACGAACATCCATAGCAACAGCAGTTCGCGGCACCCCGTCTTGACCGAATGCCGTGCTTAATGTATATACATTTGAACTAAACGTATAAACAAAGAAACCATCATGCAGAAAAAGAACCTCTCCACACGTATTCGTGAACACATCATGGGACACATAACGGACGGATCATGGCCCAGTGGCCATCGCATCCCTTCCGAAGCGGAGATGATGGAAACGTTTTCAGCCAGTCGAATGACCGTCCACCGGGCCGTCAAGGATCTGGCAACTCAAGGGCACCTCATCCGCGAACGTGGACGCGGCACATTCGTCGCCAAGCAGATTCCCCGCAGTGAGCTTTTGAACATCGGCGACATCGCTGACGAAATCGAGGAGCGCGGCGGCACCTATTTCAGAGAGGTCAAACATCTCGCCCCGCAACCGCTCACGGCCCTGACTGCCCATGTCTTCAGCGGGCACACCGAAACCATAGCCTTCTCCCGCATGGTGCATTACGAGAACGGCATTCCCCTGCAACTCGAAGACCGATGGGTGAATCTGGATACCGTCCCGGATTATCTCGACGTTGATTTCACGCAGACCTCCGCCCATCGCCACCTCATGCGCGTGGCCCCGCTCCAGAAAGTCGAGCACGAATTGACCGCCGTACTCCCGGACCCGGAACAGCAAAAATTTCTCAAGGTGCAGGCAAATGAACCGTGCCTGCTTCTCAAACGGAAAACATGGTCGGGCGACCGACTCGTCTCCTATGCCGAACTGCTCTACCCGGCTTCGCGGTACAGCTTCGGCGGCGAGTTTACCCCCGGCAGATAAAACATCTTACGAGGTACCCATGTCCAAACGTATCGTCACCGCCCCCACAGGCACCGATCTTTCCTGCAAGAGCTGGCAGCTCGAAGCCCCCTTCCGCATGCTCCAGAACAATCTGGACCCGGTCGTGGCCGAACGCCCCGAAGACCTCATCGTCTACGGCGGAATAGGCCGCGCAGCCCGCAACTGGGACTGCTTTGACGCCATTCTCGAGACACTCAAGGACATGGAAGATGATGAAACCCTGCTTGTCCAGTCCGGCAAGCCGGTCGGCGTATTCAGGACGCACAAACACTCTCCGCGCGTGCTGATCGCCAACTCCAACCTCGTCCCTCACTGGGCGAACTGGGAACATTTCAACGAACTGGACCGCAAGGGCCTCATGATGTTCGGCCAGATGACCGCAGGCAGCTGGATATACATCGGCTCGCAGGGCATCGTGCAGGGCACCTATGAAACCTTTGTCGCCATGGGCAAGAAGCACCACGGCGGCAACCTCAAGGGCAAGTGGATTCTCACTGCGGGCCTCGGCGGCATGGGCGGGGCGCAGCCGCTGGCAGCCAAATTCGCGGGCGCATCCATGCTCGCCATCGAGTGCCGGGAGGAACGCATCCAGAAGCGTATCGACACCGGCTACCTCGACATGAAGGCCGACTCGCTGGAACACGGCCTTGAGCTCATTAACAACGCCTGCGCCGAGGGCAAGGCCATCACTGTGGGCGTACTTGGCAACGCTTCCGAAATCTACCCGAAGCTCGTCAAAGACGGCGTGCGGCCCGATGCGGTCACCGACCAGACCTCGGCCCACGACCCGCTCAACGGCTACCTGCCCGCAGGCTGGACCGTCGAGGAATGGGAAGCCAGACAGAAGACCGACGAGGCCGGTGTCATGCAGGCCGCACGCGAGTCCATGGTCCCGCATGTTCAGGCCATGCTCGATTTCCAGAAGATGGGCATTCCCACCTTCGACTACGGAAACAACATCCGTCAGGAAGCCTTCAACATGGGCCTCAAGGATGCTTTCGACTTCCCCGGCTTCGTGCCCGCCTACGTGCGTGAACTGTTCTGCACCGGCCATGGCCCCTTCCGCTGGGCCGCCCTTTCCGGTGATCCCGAAGACATTTACAAGACCGACGCCAAGATCAAGGAACTCATCCCGGATGACGAGCACCTGCACAACTGGATCGACATGGCGCAGGAACACATCCAGTTTCAGGGCCTGCCCGCCCGCATCGCATGGGTCGGCCTCGGCGACAGGGACCGCGTGGGCCTCGCCTTCAACGAGATGGTTCGCAACGGCGAACTCAAAGGCCCCATCGTCATCGGCCGCGACCATCTTGATTCCGGGTCGGTCGCCAGCCCGAACCGTGAGACCGAAGCCATGAAAGACGGCTCGGACGCGGTTTCCGACTGGCCCCTGCTCAACTGCCTGCTCAACTGCGCTTCCGGTGCCACATGGGTCTCCTTCCACCACGGCGGCGGCGTGGGCATGGGATACGCACAGCACTCCGGACTGGTCATGCTCTGCGACGGAACCGAAGAAGCGGACCGGAAAATCGAACGGGTGCTCTACAATGACCCGGCCACCGGCGTCATGCGCCACGCTGACGCCGGTTACGAAAAGGCCATTGACTGCGCCAAGGGAAAAGGCCTCAACCTGCCCATGATCAAATAGCCTGACAAATGACTCCGGGGGCAGCCTGTTCGTACGCTGTCCCCGGACCTTCACTGCATGTTGACAGGTGGCACACTGTATAATCCTCAATTTCAAGAAAACGGATTACACTGTCCTCATCCCGGAGATAAAATATGCCTGCTCTGCTGATAAAAAATCCAAGTCAGATTGCTTCTCCCCGTGTCGGTTCGATTCGCGGACCGGAGCTTTCGGAGCTGAACATCCGAACCGGCGACTCGATCTATGTCGTGGACGGTGTCATTGACGCCATTGCTCCGCTGGCGGAACTCGAAAACCGGGCACAGGTCGACAATGCCGAAATTCTTGATGCTTCGAACCGGGCTGTCGTACCGGGATTCGTGGATTGCCACACGCACCTGATCTTCAGCGGCAACCGGGCAGACGAATTCGCCATGCGTACGGCTGGCGCGACCTATGAAGACATCGCGGCACAGGGCGGCGGCATCGCCCGAACCGTCAATGCCACTCGTGAAGCATCAAAATCCGAGTTGAAGGAGCTGGCCCGACAGCGGCTGCACAGGGCCGTCCGCCAAGGGACCACGACCATGGAAGTCAAGACGGGCTATGGTCTGGACCCGGCCACCGAGTTCAAGATGCTTGAGGTCATCGCGGAATTGAACGAAGAACACCCGGTCGACCTGATCCCCACATTTCTCGGCGCACACTCTGTGCCGAAATCCATGTCCAAGGAAGACTATATAACGCAGGTCCGGGAGATGCTGCCGGAAGTGGCGCAGATAGCAAAATTCTGTGACGTATTCTGCGAACGCGGCTATTTCACTCCTGCCGAAAGCTACGTCATTCTGGAAGACGCGCGCAATCAGGGCATGCTTCCCCGCATGCACGCGAACCAGTTCCACTCGGTCGGATGTATCGAAGCGGCGGTCGATCTGGAGGCGGTTTCGGTCGATCATCTGGAAGTGCTCATGCCGGACGAGGTCGCACGGCTTTCCGAAACGAACATCGCCTGCGTCATGCTACCGGGAGTATCGCTGTTCCTCGACATCCCGTTCGCCCCGGCGCGAGAAGTGATTGATACCGGCTGCATTCCGGTGCTTGCATCGGATTTCAACCCCGGCTCGAACATGTCCCTGTCGCTTCAACTGGTCATGTCTCTGGCCTGCATGCGTATGAACGTAGCCGTCCCGGAAGCACTCGCCTGCGTGACGCAGAACGCGGCCCACGCCCTGCGGCTCGACAGGGTCGGATGCATTGAGAAGGACTGGCAGGCAGACCTTGTGGTGCTCGACTGCGCTGATTACCGGGAAATGCCGTACTTCTATGGCGAGAACCATGCCTACGCGGTCATCAAGAAAGGAGTCGTGGTATAATGATCGAATGGAACACGCACCTGACGCCCGCCCCGGAACCGGACGGCCCGCTCGACCCCAATGACATCTTCGTGGGCAGTGTCATCTCCCGTGATACCCACGACTACCACAAGGCCACTCACGTCCTGATAGGGTGTCCGCAGGATATCGGAGTACAGCGCAATCACGGCCGTCCCGGTGCTGCCGAGGCCCCGGCCACAATCCGAAACATTCTTTACAAACTCAAGCCACCCAGAAACCTCGGCAGCGGTTCCGTTCTGGACCTCGGCGACATCATTACCGGCAACAACCTTGAGGCCATCCACGACACCCTGCACGCTGTCGTCAGGCAGGCCGTGGCAGACGGCAAACACGTTATGGTCATGGGCGGGGGCAACGACTGTTCCCTGCCGGATGCCAAGGCGGTTCACGCCACACACCCGGACTTTGCAGCCATCAACATGGACGCGCACCTCGACATGCGTATCAGCGATCAGGTGCACTCGGGCACACCATACCGCAACCTCATCGAAGGCGGGTTCCTCACACCGGAAAACTTCCATGAGGTCGGTATCCAGCCATGGGCCAACTCGCCGATCTACCTTGAAAAAGCCGAAGAGCTAGGCGTAAACATACACACCTACCTCGACATTCGGACACAGGGAAAAACATCGTTTTTCAACGGCCTGTTTTCCACGCTGAAAGACAAGCTGCTCTTCGCCGGACTCGACATGGATTCCGTTCGCGCCTCCCATGCTCCGGGAGTCAGCGCTTCCAGTCCCATCGGATTCTCGGCCAACGACGTCATCAATTTCGCGGCCCGTTGCCGGGAACACGGAAGAACGGCGGTATTCGAAATCACCGAGGTCAACCCGGCATTCGACATCGACGGACGCACCGCACGACTGGCGGCACAAGCTCTTTACACGTTCGCATACGGCATCTATTAAATCGCATCGAGGATACCCCATGAACATCACTATCGACCACACCGCACAGTTGACGCTCGACGACATCATGGCCGTTGCAAAAGGCGGAGCCAAAGCCGTTCTCGCCGAATCGACCAAAGCCCTCCTCGCCGCCCGACGCGGACAAATAGAATCGTCCATCATTGATCAGGAATTTCCGGCCTACGGTTTCAACCGAGGCTTCGGGCACAACGTGGACCTTTCAGTCAAGGCCGAGCACCTTGCCGACCTTCAGGAAAATCTCATCATTTCCCATGCTGTGGGCGCGGGTGATCCCATGGACGAGACCGTGGTCCGCATCACCATGCTGCTGCGCGCGAATTCACTGGCACGCGGCTACAGCGGCATCCGTCCCGAACTGGTGCAGGCCATCCTCGACATGCTCAACGCAGGCATCACCCCCGTGGTGCCGGAACTCGGCTCAGTGGGAGCCAGCGGGGACCTTGCGCCGCTCTCTCACATAGCTCTCGCGCTCATAGGCAGAGGCAAAGTCATTTTTGAAGGCGAGACCCTGCCCACGGAGGTAGCGTTCAAACGAGCGAACCTGAAGCCCATCAAGCTCGCCATGAAGGAAGGACTGGCCCTGAACAACGGGGTCCAGTTCATGAACGGCATCGGCCTGTACTGCTGCCACCGCCTGAAAACCCTGCTCAAGACGGCAGCCGTCAACTCCGCCCTGACCGCGCAGGTCATGCTTGCACCCGACACCTATTTCAGGGCAGACTTTCATGCGGTCCGTCCGCACCCCGGAGCACAGCACGTAGCCGACTGGATCTGGCGGCTCATGCAGGATTCGCCGATCCGCAACGCACACCGGGATTTCAAGACCGACGGGCAGGTGCAGGACCCGTACAACATCCGCTGCGCGGCCCAGATTCTTGGCACGGCGCATGACCTGATAACTCAGGCAGAGACAAGCCTGCTCATCGAAGCGAACTCCGCCACGGACAATCCCATTCTGCTGCCCGATGAAAACGGCAACCATGTGGACGTCGTTTCCGGCGGACATTTCCACGGCATGCCCGTGGCGGTGCAGGTCTACAACCTGATGCAGGCGACAGGCATCATGGCAAGCCTCTCGCATCAACGCTCCGTGCGTTTCGTGGACCCCAACCGCAACAAGGGGTTGGGGCGCGACCTCAAATGGCCCGGACTGTCAGAAGACGAAAAGGCCATCTCGAGCGGCATGATGATGCTGGAATACGCCTCGGCGTCACTGCTCAACTCCCTGTGGGGCGACGCCATGCCGAGCCACCTGTTCAACATCTCGACCAACTCCGGGCAGGAAGACCACGTCAGCATGGGAACCGGCCTTGCCGTGCGCCTGATGCACACCCTGCCCAAGGCGTCGCACATCCTGTCCATTGAGTTGGCCTACATTCTTCAGGCCGTGGCAATCCGCAAAAAGCTCGACACCATTCCCACCGAGGCGGAACTGCCCGAATGGGTAACGGATGAACTCATCGACCTCAAAGGCCGCATGAACGGACATGGAGAAGGGGTACGATTCGACGCCAATGTCATACGCGAACACCCGCTCTCGGATGAAGAAAAAACACTCAGTCCCGCATGTGAAGCACTCTTCGCCACAGTCACGGAAAAGAAACTGTTTCCGATAGTCGAGCATGACCGCTACCTTTCCGAAGATATTGCCGGATTGGCCAAATTCCTCTCAAATGGCGGAGTGGCGGACATTATCGAGAAACGGCTGCCGCTTGAGTGGTAAGTTTTTTCAAAAAAAATTAAATTTTTACTTGCCAAACGGCGGAAATTAGTATTCAAAGAATCTCCCTGATGCCGAGGTGGTGGAATTGGTAGACACGCTGTCTTGAGGGGGCAGTGGAAGAAATTCCGTGGGGGTTCGAATCCCCCCCTCGGCACCAAGCCGAAAACAAGGGCCGCAACTAAGAGTTGCGGCCCTTTTTCTTTAACCTATCCCCGGCGAAAAGAAGCCGTTGTTCACACTCGGAAACCCAGCCTTCCAATATCCTTTTCTGCCTGCCTCACTTATTTCACAATATAATGGACAGCTATCTACAGTATTTCTAGAAAACGCCGATTAAGCACTCACTTTCAAACAGATGTTTGTTCGTAACGGCACATTCAAATTGAAGGAATTCCATATGAAACTGTACAAGAATCTCAGTCTAAGAAACAAGATAATGATCCCAGTAGGGCTCCTGGTAATGCTCGTTATGGGAACAACCCTGACCGTACTGGTCTCCCAGTTCCAGACAGTCGCCGAAGAAGACGCACTGCTCATGGGTGAAGAAATGGCTGGACGATACGGACAGGCCATCAAGACAGATCTGGACGAAACGCTTGCTGCGGCCCGCTCACTGACCCAGACGTTCGAAAGTATCCAGAAACATACGGCCACCCCGAGCCGGGAACTGGCAAACTTCATCGTCAAGGGATTTGCCGATTCCAACACGCTTCTCAACTCCAGTTGGGTCGCCTTTGAACCAGACGCCTTCGACGGCAACGATACCGCCGCCATCGGCACTCCCGGCGCGGATTCAACCGGCCGCTATTCTCCCTGGTATCTCGCCGGGAAAAAAATGTCCTATGCCACGGGAATCGAACTCGACTGGTACCAGAAACCTTTCCGCTCAGGAAAAGAAACTCTGGTCGATCCCACAGAATACGACTTTGACGGCAGCAAAGTGACTCTGGTCTCGGCCTGCGTCCCTATCAAAGGTAAGAACGGCATTGTCGGCGTCGGCGGTGTTGATCTCAACATGCAGTCCATCAGCGACATGGTCGACGACATCAAGCCGTTTGAAACCGGCTATGGCTTTCTCATCAGCTCAACAGGCATGATCGTTGCCGACCCGAACCCGGACTTCGTAGGCAAATCCACCCGGGACGCCATCGGGTCCGAGATGTCTCAACTGGTCATGAACACCATGGAGTCCGGACGCACTGCTTCGACCTACTTTGAAAAGGACGGGGAAAGGTATCAGTTGGTCATCGCACCGTTCGCAGTCGGCAATACGGGGCAGAACTGGTCACTCGGCGTGGCCCTCCCCATGAGCAAAGTCATGGCAAAGGCCAACGACGCCGTATGGCTTTCGATAATCATGAGCGTCGCATCCATTCTCGGCCTCATCATTATCGTCTATTTCCTTGCCCGCTCCATCGTCACCCCCATCCGTCAGGGTGTAGCCTTCTCGCGCCGAATTGCTTCAGGCGACCTGAACGCCTCCCTGAAAATCGATCAAAAAGACGAAATCGGGCAACTGGCCAGTGATCTGACCGGCATGGGCGCACAGCTTCGCCACGTTGTCGGCGATGTGCGGGAATCCGTTGGTCGCGTCGCGTCCGGCAGTGAGGAACTCTCCTCCACGGCACAGACCCTCTCGCAAGGCGCGACCGAACAGGCCGCCAACGTAGAGGAAGTCTCTTCAAGCATGGAAGAGATGGCAGCCAACATCAGCCAGAATGCCGAGAACGCGCGCGAAACGGAAAGGATAGCCCGCCAGTCTGCCGAAGACGCAGGAAAAGGCGGCGAAGCCGTGGCCCAGACCCTGCAAGCCATGCGTGACATCGCGGACAAGATTTCCATTATCGAGGAAATCGCCCGTCAGACCAACCTGCTCGCCCTGAATGCGGCCATTGAAGCCGCACGAGCTGGCGAACACGGCAAAGGTTTCGCCGTCGTCGCCGCCGAGGTCCGCAAACTTGCAGAGCGCAGCGGCAACGCAGCAGCCGAAATCAGCGAGCTTTCCGCCTCCAGCGTGGCCGTGGCCGAATCCGCCGGAGACATGCTCTCCAAGATGGTTCCGGACATTCAGAAGACCGCAGAGCTGATTCAGGAAATCTCCGCCGCATCCAGCGAACAGAACGCAGGGGCCGAACAGGTCAACCGGGCCGTGGCACAGCTTGATGAGATGATTCAGCAGATCGCATCCGCAGCCGAAGAAATGTCCGCCACATCCGAGGAACTGGCAGGTCAGTCCAATCAGTTACAGACTGCCATCTCCTTCTTCCAGATCGACGAAAGCCAGATGCGTAAGGCATCGGTCAACGTCGTCAGGCGTCAGGCTGCCCTGCCCAAACCGCAACAGGCTCCGGCCAGACCAACCCCTCCCGCAGGCGCAGCCAGACCAGCAGCGCCTTCCGGCGTCGCGCTGAATATGAACGACATGTCGGATGACGGCTTCGAAAAATTCTAAACCGCCCACCGCAACCATACAACAAGCCAAAGGCCCCCACGACAACAGTGGGGGCCTTTTCAATTGAAATAAAACGAAACGCCCCACTCGGAAACAACAAGTCCCCTGCCTGAGGACGCCCGACAGCGAAGTCCCTCCCCGCTCTCAACTTTTCCTTGCGAAACAGCAAATAATCGGTTGACAGAAGCGAAGCGTATGGGTATCTCTACCTTCCTCTGAACGTGCCGAAGTGGTGGAATTGGTAGACACGCTAGGTTCAGGGTCTAGTGGAGGTTTCTCCGTGGAAGTTCGAGTCTTCTCTTCGGCACCATTTGCAAATTAAGCGAAACGCTTTCAGATAACACCCTGAAAGCGTTTCGCTTTTTTATTGTATTAACGTCCGAGCAAGTCCGACACTACCAGAGCGCCGCAAACCCGAAAACTGGGGCAAAGAGATGGGACAAAACCCATCACTCACTCCCTGGTTTCAATCCAAGGGAGAAGCGCACGCATGCCAGAGCTTGCCAGATCACCAAACCACTTGTTCCGGCGAGGAACCACCTACTACTTTCGCCTTGCCATCCCCATGCATTTGCGGAACATTATTGGTCAACGAGAAATAAGACTGAGCCTTGGTACATCCTATCTCTACCAAGCGCGGCGCATTGCCAGTCGACTCCATAGTAACGGCCTTGAATTTTTCCGTGAAGTAGAAAATATGCCAAACGCCATAACACAACAGAAATTAAAGGAACTAAAAGCCCATTTTTTCCATGACCAAATCATGATTGATGAGGCCCTGCGCCTCAAACTGCCCCACCGCTCACAGCTGACCTTGCAGCAATCCATGGAAAGCCTCGAAGGGCTAAAAAAGGAGCTACATCTCGAAATGGCTTCGGGCCAACTCATGACAGGTAAGGCAAAGCTCCTCAAACACATGGTCAACAACAGTCTTGATCCTGCGCTTGATGGCGTAGCTGATGAAAAGATTTATCTGGAAATTACAAAAGCACTGGCTGACGCTGTGGAAGTGATGCTCCACCGCAAACAGGGCGACTTCAACTTTGAAGAAACCGTTATGGAGAAGTACACAATCCAGCAGGAGCAAGCCACTGAAGCAAAGGATTGCCCCACCCCAAAAACGATGAAAGTCTCCGAACTCATCAAAAGATTCAGTGACAACCGAATCAACGGTGGACGCTGGAAAGAAAACGACATCAGCACCTATCAAGGACGGCTCAACTGGCTCACTTTCATCACAAACGATGTTGAGGTATCCAAGATTGATTTTGCGCTCATGGAGGATTTCCGAGACAAGTTAACCCGGATGCCCCAAAACAGAAAAAAGCTGAAGGCATACAAAGACCTGACCGTCGAAGAAATATTGGCATGTGATGTTGAAAAGCCTCTCACTTCTGGCGGCATCAACAACATCATCGGCGGCATTGGCACTATGTTCGACTATGCGATCAAGCTTGAGGAAATGGACCGCAACTTTGCCAAGGGTCTCAAGGTCAAGGAAAAGAAATCGCCGGATGAAAAACGGTATCCATTTACGCAGGAAGACCTGCACGCACTCTTTCATCCGCACAAGCATATCGACCGTGTGTTCAATCGCCCTGAACGCTTCTGGGTCTCCATGCTGTGTCTGTTGCAAGGCATGCGGCTTGAGGAAGCGGCACAGCTTCATCTGGACGATATCTACGAACAGAATGGACACATTGTCATCGACATCAATGACAAGGCGGAGAAGAGCACAAAGAATGCTCCTTCACAGCGGGTACTGCCGCTTCATCCCATTTTACGAGACACGCTGAACTTCCCCGCCTTTGTAGCCAAAGTACGCCGTACAAAGACAAAACGACTGTTTCCGGCTCTCAAGCATACCCCAAAAAGAAAGAAGTATGGCAATGCTGTCGGCGCATGGTTCAACCGCTTGGTAAAAAATACAGGAGTCAAGGAGACAGACGAAAACAAGTCTCAGCACAGCCTCCGCCATACATTTAT
This sequence comes from uncultured Pseudodesulfovibrio sp., assembly GCF_963664965.1. Classification (NCBI taxonomy): domain Bacteria; kingdom Pseudomonadati; phylum Thermodesulfobacteriota; class Desulfovibrionia; order Desulfovibrionales; family Desulfovibrionaceae; genus Pseudodesulfovibrio; species uncultured Pseudodesulfovibrio sp. The sequence continues at coordinate 3,127,195 of NZ_OY761823.1, forward strand.
TGGCATAGCGGATCGCCTAGAGGGGGTCGAAGACAAATATATTGTCGGTGTGACTGGTCACAGCAGAAAGGAAACAAGCATCGACCCAGCTTACTTGAAGAAATTCGCACCCGATGTTTTGTATGGCTTGGTGGTTTCCAAGATTGGAGATTTCGGGCTTGATTGGGAAAAGATTATGGAGTCGAAATTTGTGGGGAAAAAGTAGCGTTAATCTCAACTTTTTTGTTTAATTGGGACTGAAAGGATTTCCATTCGGTACGGAGCGACCTCTTGAATGCCATTCTTGGTGGCATTCAACATTAAAATAATTCTAAACATTTAATACAACTCGACTTATTCGCCACCAAGTTTTTTCAAGCTCATTGCAGCATAGTGTGCATAAGGCGCAGTATATTAATAGTTTTGCAAGACATCGAATGCTGAGCGGACACATAGCGGACATGAAACCAATCGCTGCTTATGGCTTTAATCACTAAATCAGAGGGAGACTGTACCAGATAACCCTTCTGGGTTATCTGGTACAGTCTCCCTAGAACTTAGCCACATACCTTGTTCCATCTTTGTGCCGAAGAGGAAAGATCGAGTCTTGATTTTTTCCTATCTACGAACATGAGTGTGTGCTATTTTTAAAATAGCCCTCGGACACTCTCGCCCCCCGGACGCGTTACGAGCACGACGCCCTGGTTGGTAGGAATTCCCTCCATGTCCGTACCAACTCTTCATGAAAACTGTCATCAGGCTATGGATCCGAACTCGCTGGCCCTCGTCTAACCGGCCAGCCCATTTCCTGAGTCTGCCCTATTTCAGTCTGCACGAAACCCGTCACAGTTTCGGCGACAGGAGACATTCACATGAGTCTGAACCACAATATCGTCCACGAAAATATTTCTCGCCTCTGGGCTCGCCTGCGCGGAGTAGGCGGGATACAGCAGGTTGACGAGGAACACCCCTTGCGCTCAAAGCTCTTCAGCACCGAGCAAATGGCGCAGCACGGTAAGATTCTCGCGGTTTCACACAGGCTTAAGGCAGGGCGTTCCATGGACCGCTTGCTTGCACGGCTATCCGAGAACGAGACCTTGCTGTTCGAAGTCCAAGCTCTGCTCTCGGAAGACGTGAAAAAAGGACGCCGGATTTCCCCTGCCGGAGAATGGCTACTGGACAACTTTTATGTGATCGAAGAACAAATTCGTACCGCCCGCCTTCACCTTCCAAAGAAATACAGCCGTGAATTGCCATGCCTAGAAAACGGTCTCTCGGTCGGGCTCCCAAGGGTATATGACCTGGTCCTAGAAAGCATTTCGCACAGTGACGGGCAAGCGGGGCCGGAGAGCCTGCATAGCATCGTGACCGCCTATCAGTCCGCAACCCCTTTGAACTTGGGCGAACTCTGGGCCATCCCTATCATGATGCGTCTGGCACTTATTGAAAATTTGCGTCGGGTCACCTCCCGCATCGCCAGCAATAGGATTGACCGCAACCGCGCTGAAACCTGGGCCGACGAGATGATCAAGGTTGCCGTCAAACAGCCGCAAAATCTAATCCTGACCATTGCCGATATGGCTCGTTCCAACCCGCCCATGGTAAGTTCCTTCGTGGCGGAACTATCTCGCCGCCTGCACGGCAAAGGGCTAGCCTTGAGCTTGCCACTAACCTGGGTCGAGCAACAGTTATCCGAAACGGGATTGACCATCGAACAGTTGGTTCATTCAGAGACACAGCAACAATCCACTGACCAGGCTTCCATAAGTAACAGCATCGGCAGTCTGCGGACCCTCGGCGAAATAGACTGGGGCAGGTTCGTCGAATCCACAAGCCTTGTCGAGAGTACCCTGAGAACGGACCCTGCCAACGTTTATATCAACATGGATTTCGCCACACGTGACCGATATCGCCACGTAGTAGAGAAGGAGGCCAAGAACAGCCCTCTTTCCGAAGCTGAAGTTGCGCGCAAGGTCATCGAACTAGCCCAGAAAGGTGCAACAATAAATGGCAACAATGCTCTCACGGCCCATGTCGGCTTCTACCTCATTGACAAGGGATTGGCCCAACTCAAGGGATCGGCGCAGGTACGCGACTCTTCAGTCGAGTCCATGTGCGCGCTGCTCAAACGATTTCCGCTGCTGCTCTATGGTGGCGGCATCCTGCTCTTGACGATACTTTTTGCCGGAAGTTTAACGGCCAAGGCGCACGCCGACGGGCTGCACGGATGGGGTATAGCGCTGGTGTGCCTGCTCTTGCTCGTATGCTCCAGCCACCTGGCGGTGGCCCTGATAAATTGGCTTGCAAATATGATGACCACGCCCCATCCCTTGCCGCGCCTAGATTTTTCCAAGGGCATCCCAAGAGGTCAACGTACCCTGGTAGTGGTCCCAACCATGCTCACCAGCGCCCCGAACATCGAAGACCTAGCTACGGCACTTGAGGTCCGTTTTCTCGGTAACCGGGACAAACACTTACACTTTGGACTGCTCACTGATTTCCGTGATGCGGCAGAGGAAACACTGGCCAATGATGTTCCCCTGCTCCACATGGCGCAACAATGTATAGAGAGACTGAACAAACAATACCCAAGCATGAGGGGGGACATTTTCTATCTGTTCCACCGGCCGCGACGCTTCAATCCCCAGGAGCAACTTTGGATGGGGTATGAACGCAAGCGCGGCAAGCTGGCGGATTTGAACGGCCTACTGCGTCGAGGCGATTCTTCTCCCTTTGCCTTGATTGTCGGCGACGAAAGTATCTTGCGGGAGGTGGAATATGTCATCACACTGGATACCGACACACAGCTAGTCCGCGACTGCGCTCGACAACTTGTGGGCTCCATGGCGCACCCATTGAACCGTCCGCGCTTCGACGCTGGCGGTCAGCGTGTGGTCAGCGGCTACGGCATTCTCCAGCCACGGGTGGAAGCCAGCCTGCCCGGCACTAACAGGTCACGGTATGCGCGAATGTGTGCCAGTGAGATAGGCATAGACCCTTACACTCGCGCAGTCTCCGACGTGTACCAGGACCTGTTCGGCGAAGGTTCGTTCATCGGCAAAGGGATTTACGATGTCGACGCTTTTGAACGCACTCTTGGTGGATGTTTTCCGGAGAACCGCATTCTGAGCCACGACCTCCTTGAAGGTTGCTACGTCCGGTCGGGACTTTTGAACGACGTTCAGCTGTACGAGGAGTACCCTTCAAGCTACGGCGAGGATGTGAAGCGCAGAAGACGCTGGATTCGCGGCGATTGGCAGATATCTCGCTGGCTGTTGCCTGGCGTTCCTGGTGCTGACTCTTGCTCACGAAAAAACCCGCTGTCGTCCCTGTCGCGCTGGAAGATCTTGGACAACTTGCGACGCAGCCTGACTGCGGCTGCACTGACTCTGCTTCTGTTGGTCGGATGGAATGTTCTGGCTTCGGCTTGGTTCTGGACCTTAGCCGTCAGTGGCATAATTTTGCTGCCATCTCTCATCGCAGCGACGCTAAACACACTGCAGAAGCCTGCAGACCTCCCCATGGGCCAGCACATAGCTACGACCATGAACCTGCTCACCAAACATTTCGCTCAGGAAATTTTTGCCCTGGCCTGTCTACCCTATGAGGCATTTTACAGCCTAAGTGCATTAACGAGAACGACTTGGCGAATGCTCGTCACGCATAAAAGGCTCTTGGAGTGGGAAGCTTCGAACGGAGAAAGAAGCAAAGAGTCCATGGATCTCACTAGCTCGTACCGAACCATGTGGATCGGGCCGTTTCTTGCCATAGCTTCAGTCCTTGCCCTGATCATGACCAGCCCGTCCGTACTCCTCGCAGCTGGGCCGATACTGATTCTATGGTTCATCTCCCCGGCCCTGGCCTGGTGGCTCAGTCTACCGATCTCCCACAGCCAAGAACGGCTTTCTGAAGACCAGACCTTTTTCCTGCGCAGGCTGGCCCGCAAGACATGGTGCTTCTTTGAGACATTCGTAGGCCCGGAAGACAACTTCCTGCCTCCGGACAACTATCAGGAACAACCCGTGGGCACCATCGCACACCGCACCTCGCCCACGAATATGGGGTTGGCCCTCCTGGCGAACCTTTCCGCGTATGACTTCGGCTTCATCTCCTCCGGTCGCCTAATTGAGCGTACCATACAGGCTCTTGAAACCATGGACCGTATGGAACGGTACGAGGGGCATTTCTTCAACTGGTACGATACCCGTACATTGCAGCCACTCTCACCACGCTATATTTCCTCTGTTGACTCCGGTAATCTGGCAGGGCATCTCCTGACACTTCGTGCAGGTCTGCTCTCCCTGACCAAAGCCCCCCTCATCAGTCCGAGACTATTCGAAAGCCTGAACGACATCCTGATGATCGCCTTGGCAGACCTACCTGAAGACTTACAGCCCTCTCCACCAGCCCAGTTGGTAGCTCTATGCCAGAACATGACTTCGATTGCGCTCGCTCCGCCCATTACCTTGGGTGGCACACGACTGTGCCTGAAACAGTTGATTGCGTCCGTGGCGGATTTTCCCGCCAGCCAGGATTTTCAGTCTGCCGCCCCTGACAGTTCACTTCATTGGTGTATCCAGGCCTTTGCCGAGCAATGTCGGGACGCACTTGACGAACTTGACCTACTGACCCCATGGACGGCGTCTTCCCAGGAATTTATCGGAGATCTGGCCTTCATGAACGAAATGCCAACGTTAGATGGTCTGGCCGCGATGGAGGCCAGAGTCGGAAGCATCGCAACAGTGGCGCAAGATGCCAAGTTGATGGACATGGTCAGATCTGCGAGTCGGCAAGCCAAGTCTAGAAGGGCAACTCTGAGCGCATTCGCTCAACTCTGCGAAACCCTATCCCAGATGGAATACGGATTCCTTTATGACAGAGATCGGCACCTGCTGGCCATCGGCTACAATGTGGACACGCTCCGTAGAGACCAGAGCTACTACGACCTCCTGGCCTCAGAGGCAAGGTTGGCCACCTTCGTGGGTATCGCCCTGGGCCAACTGCCGCAGGAGAGTTGGTTCTCCTTTGGACGATTGCTCACCTCCGCCGGAGGAAAACCGATTTTGCTTTCATGGAGCGGATCCATGTTCGAATACCTGATGCCCAACTTGGTCATGCCCGGTTATGCGCACACTTTGCTTGATCAGACCTGCAAGGCAGCCGTGGCCCGGCAGATCGACTACGGCAGGAAAAAAAATGTACCCTGGGGAATTTCGGAATGCGGGTACAACGCCATCGACGCACACCAGAACTACCAATACCGCGCATTCGGAGTGCCCGGTCTAGGACTCAAGCGCGGCTTGGGTGACGACCTGGTCATCGCGCCCTATGCCTCGGCTCTAGCGCTCATGGTGGCCCCGATGGAGGCGTGCCGGAACCTTGAAAGATTAGCCAACGAAGGTCTTGAGGCCCGCTACGGCCTATACGAAGCCATAGACTACACCTCGTCGCGCCTGCCGCGCGGGCAGACAAACGCCATGGTGCGGTCTTTTATGGCCCACCACCAGGGTATGAGTTTGCTGTCTTTGGCAGGGGCATTGCTTGATCGACCGATGCAGCGCCGCTTCGAATCCGACGTCCGATTCCTGTCCACGCTTCCTCTACTCCAGGAGCGAATTCCCCAATCAGCGGTATTGCATGCCCATACCACGGAACTGGCCGACCTTCACTTAGGCGCCAGTGCTACGGACACGTCCATGCGTCTTTACGACACTCCCGACACACCAAGTCCGGAGGTGCAGTTGTTCTCCAACGGCCGCTACCATGTCATGGTCACCAATGCCGGAGGTGGTTACAGTCGCTGGGAGGGCCTCGCCGTGACCCGCTGGCGCGAGGACCCCACCTGCGATAACTGGGGTACATTCTGCTACCTGCGCGATGTGAACAGTCGTGAGTATTGGTCTACCACCCATCAGCCGACGCTCAAGCACTCAAAGCATTTCGAGGCAATTTTCTCGGAAAGCAAAGCTGAATTTCAATGCCGTGAGCAGGACTATGACGCGCATACCGAAATCGCCGTTTCGCCTGAGGACGACATCGAATTGCGTCGTCTACGCATCACCAACCGCGCACGCACGCGTCGTGACATAGATGTGACCAGCTATGCAGAAGTGGCCTTAGCACCGCAGGCGGCAGACGCGCTGCACCCGGCCTTCAGCAATCTTTTCGTGCAGACCGAGATCATCCGAAAACACCGCGCCATACTCTGCACTCGCAGGCCCCGCTCCCAGGGCGAAGAACCGCCCTTTATGCTGCACATGATGGCTGTTCGCAGCCCCTGGATCAAGGATGTCTCTTATGAGACCGACCGCATGCGCTTCATCGGCCGCGGCAATACAACTGCCGCTCCTTTGGCATTGCATGCGGACGATGCCGAGTATTCCGACTTGCTTTCGGACAGCGAAGGATCGGTGCTCGACCCCATTGCCGCCATTCGCCAGAGGATAACTCTTGAGCCGGGCGAGTTTGTGGTCATCGATATGATTTCCGGCATTTCAAAAACCCGCGAAGCGACCCTTGGCCTGATGGAGAAATACCAGGACAGACATATGGTAGATCGCGTTTTCGACCTGGCCTGGACCCACGACCAGATACAGCTGCGCCAATTGAACGCCACTGAGACCGAGGCGCAGATCTACGGAAGGCTGGCCGGTTCGATCCTGTACACCAATGCCGCACTACGGGCCGAGGCGAGTGTGCTCATCAAGAACCATCGGGGCCAATCCGGACTCTGGGGCTATTCTATTTCTGGAGATTTGCCGATCGTACTGTTGCAAATTGAGAATGTGGAGAACATCGATTTGGTACGCCAAATGGTGCAAGCCCACGCGTATTGGCGGCTCAAGGGACTACCCGTTGATTTGGTGATCTGGAACGAAGACCACTCCGGATACAGGCAAACCCTTCACGACCAAATTATAGAGCTCATTGCCGCAGGCACCACGGCCAACCGAATCGACCGGCCCGGTGGAATCTTCGTCCGCGCCGGGGACCGCATAGCCCAAGAGGACCGCATTCTATTCCAGGCCGTGGCCCGAGCCGTCATCACTGACACCCGAGGAACATTGGCGGAACAGATTAGCGGCCGGAGCCTGGCGAAAACCACTACACCCCAACTCGACCCGACATGGCCCTTAAGTTCCTCTCTTCCGGCTGTGGCCCCGTTGCCGCGTCAGGATCTGAGTTTTTCCAACGGCGTGGGCGGCTTCACCCCAGACGGTCGTGAGTATGTTATCACGACGGCCCACGGACAACTAACACCCACCCCCTGGATCAACGTACTGGCTAACCCGAACTTCGGCAGCGTCATCTCCGAGAGCGGCATGGCCTGCACCTGGAGTGAAAACGCCCATGAATTTCGCCTGACCCCCTGGGGCAACGATCCGGTCAGCGATTCGCGAGGCGAAGCCTTCTACATCCGTGACGAAGAAAACGGCCAATTCTGGTCGCCCGCGCCTTTGCCCTGTCGCGGGACCACGCCTTACGTCACCCGCCACGGCTTCGGCTACAGCGTCTTCGAACACGTCGAGCACGGCATTGCCACCGAACTCTGGACATACGTAGCGCTCGACGATGCCATTAAATTCACGGTGCTCAAAGTGCGCAATGAGTCGGATCGATCCCGCAAGCTTTCGGCTACTGGCTATGTCGAATGGGTGTTGGGTGATCTCCGCAGTAAAACCGCCGAACATGTGGTCACCGAGATCGGCCTGAACAGCGGTGCACTCTTTGCCCGCAACCCTTACAATACTGAGTTCAATGGCCGTACGACCTTCTTCGATGTTGACGAAACTACACGCACTGTGAGCTGCGACCGGTTGGAATTTTTGGGCCGCAGCGGTACGCTCAATGCACCATTCGCCATGACCCGTACCCACCTTTCTGGCAAGGTAGGGGCCGCCCTTGACCCCTGTGCAGCCATTCAGGTGAACTTTGATCTGGAAGCCGGGCAAGAACGTGAAATAATCTTCCGACTCGGCGTGGGACGCGACGCTGCGGACGCTAGGCGTCTGGTTCAGCATTTCCGTGGACCAACCGCCGCACGCATGGCTCTGGACGAAGTCAGGCAGCACTGGACGCACACCTTGGGGGCAGTGACAGTGGAAACCCCGGACAAGGCTCTCAATCTCCTGGCCAACGGGTGGATTATCTATCAAACCCTGACCTGCCGCCTCTGGGCACGGTGCGCCACGTATCAATCCGGCGGTGCGTTCGGCTTCCGTGACCAGTTGCAAGACGTAATGGCCCTTATCCACGCCCGACCAGAGTTGGTGCGCGAACATCTGTTACTCTGTGCAGGCCGACAGTTCGAGGAAGGCGACGTACAGCATTGGTGGCACCCTCCAACAGACCGAGGAGTGCGAACCAACTGTTCTGACGACTACCTGTGGCTGCCACTTGCCGTGTCTCGCTATGTTCGTTCCACCGGAGACACAGGTGTGCTGGATGAACCCGTGGGATTTCTGCAGGGCCGGGCGTTGAAGGAAGGTGAGGACTCCTACTATGACATGCCCGAAGACTCCGGAAAGATGGCAAGTTTGTACGAGCACTGCACCCGAGCCATCGAACACGGCCTCCGTTATGGAGGACACGGGCTGCCACTCATGGGTTCCGGAGACTGGAACGATGGCATGGACCTTGTGGGTCGACATGGTAAGGGCGAGAGCGTGTGGCTGGGGTTCTTTCTCTTCGACGTGCTCATGAGTTTTATCCCGGTTGCCAGCGCTCATGGCGAGGTGGCCTTTGCCGAACGCTGCGACAACGAAGCGGCGGAACTGCGCCGCAACATCGAGGCCAACGGTTGGGATGGAGAGTGGTACCGCCGCGCTTATTTCGACGACGGAACGCCACTCGGATCCTCGACAAACATAGAGTGCCAAATCGATTCCATTGCTCAAAGCTGGTCCGTGCTTTCCGAAGCTGGGGAACCGGAACACTCGCGTCGAGCCATGGAGGCGGTGGACAAGCGTCTGGTACGCCGTGAGCATGGGTTGGTACAATTGCTGGACCCACCTTTCGACAGTTCCCCGTTGGAGCCCGGCTACATCAAGGGCTATGTCCCGGGGGTGCGGGAAAACGGAGGCCAGTATACGCATGCGGCTATCTGGGCGGCTATGGCCTATGCAAAGCTGGGCGACAACCAACGCGCCTGGGAGCTCTTTGACATCATCAACCCCATAAACCATTCGCTCACGGCCGAACAATCCGCCATTTACAAAGTTGAGCCCTACGTCATGGCTGCTGACGTCTATGGAGTTAGGCCTCATACCGGCCGCGGTGGTTGGACTTGGTACACGGGCTCTGCAGCCTGGATGTACCGGCTGATGCTGGAGTCGCTCCTTGGTCTCAGACTTGAGGTGGACCGGCTGCATGTTGAACCCTGCCTGCCGCCGGCGTGGAAGGGATTCACCATGCACTACCGATACCGAGAGACGGTATACCACATCGCGGTCGTGCAGATTCCGAGAGAAAGCGGAAAGATGCGCGTGAGCCTGGATCAGGTACTGCAGCACAACGGCTACATTCCCCTGACCAATGACCACAAAGAGCATTGGGCCGAGGTTCAGGTTCCTCAATCAAGTAAGAATGATTGAGGCCTGAAAAGATAGCAGACTGAGACAAGCGAAAGCTTATACCGATCCATATCAACAGAGGCTGCATGTTCATTTCATATCATCTTTTATACTGAAACACTGTGTATCCAGATACTCTTTCGCTTCATCTGGAGATGTCGTTGTGCATGGCACGTATTGCCTTTGCAATAGGAGATAGGAGAAAACCCTGACGTTGAAAAAACCTTCATCATTCTGGCCTTGCTGGTATTCCCGATTCCATTGCAATACGTCGCCTCGGCAAACTGTCGGGATAGTTCTCCTGCATATACTGAACAAGTCCTTCCCGGACTTTGCAACGCAGGTCCCAGGCTGAAGATGCATCCGGCGAACTCATTATTGCACGCAAAGTAATGGTTTCAGGACCTGCATCAGTTATCTGCAGAACGCAGGTCTTCCCATCCCAAAGCGGTTGAAACTGTTTGCATAGGCGATTGAGCTCCTCACGCAAAAGACCGACTGGAACCGTGTAGTCTGCATGGATAAACACAGAACCGATGATATCGGCACTTTTCTTGGTCCAATTCTGAAAAGGCGTTTCCAGAAAGTATGTCACCGGCACAACAATGCGTCTTAAATCCCATGTTTTTACAACTACATAAGTTAATTTTATCTCTTCGATACGACCCCACTCGCCTTCAACAATAACGACATCGTCCAGATTGATTGGATGGGAAAGTGCAATTTGTATCCCAGCAATCATGGCACCAAATGTTTTTTGGGCAGAAAACCCCAACACAATACTGACGACTCCAGCTGAGGCAAACAATGCCCCTCCAAACATCCTGAAACGTTCAAAAAGCATCAGTATCCCTGCCAAGGTCAAAAACCAGATAAGAACCACTAGTATTCTCTGTAGCACCTTGACCTTGGTATGCGCCTGTCGTGCTGAAAAATTATCCTTCTCAGTGATATCATATTGGCATTGAATCAGATCAGACAGGACATAAACACCCATTGTCCCCGCCCATCCTGTCAGAATAATCAGAAAAACATCCAACGCTGTGGTGACCGCCTTATCTGTCTGACCATTGAATCCCGCGAGGGGAACAAGCACAACAGCACTCAACACTGCAACCGTGAATGGAAGCAGTGTCCGACTCCGTTTTTTTACAGAGCAAAGAAGTGATTCTCTTAAACTGACACTTGAAGAATTCGGTTTGATGAATGAAATACTTGCCCAAACACACCCAGCCAATATGGCAACCACCAATCCAATTCGCGCCAGCCATGTAATTGCGATAACAGTTTCCATACGTTTCTCCCTACAGCCGTTATACTAATAATGTGATACTGATTACCATAGTAATACTTTCCTACGTAACTGCATTGTTAATAATGAGGAGTTTACATGCAGACATCCAATTCAAAGCTGAGCATTCGGGTAAAAGCCAAGTTGTTTGGCACGTTGTTACTATTGCTAGGCTTTCTACTCTTTCTTTTTCAAAACATTGAACACGTCGAGGTATCCTTCCTTTTTTGGACAATCTCAACTCCACGGGCATTGTTGCTGTTGGCAACGTTGAGCATCGGCGGCATCGTGGGGTATCTGCTGGCACAAGCTAAATATACCCATCGCCCCAGCAACAACTCGCTTTAAGAGAGCGAGACGCAGCCAGACCTCATAAAAAACGACGAAACAGCTGGGATGGCTCCAGGCACACTCACCTTTGTTGGACAGCATGATCTGCCCATGAGGACTGGCCCATACCTAATATGAGGGGGGGATGTGGGCTTGAACTTGCCCCAACTCTAGACCACGAGCAGAGGGAAAGTGGGATTTTCAGCCCCTGGTCAGGCTCGTCTGCCCAGGGACTGAAGTGAACGCAATCGGTGTTTGCTAGCGAAGCAAGTTACCGTTTTCCAACGGCCTGCCTAAAAGTGCTTCTTGGCCTTTTCCCAGGCATCCTTCAAATCGATGAAGGCCTTATCCAGGCCATCCTTGACCTCCGCCCAAGCCTTACCGCTGGAATCGGAAGCCTTCTTGATCTGATCGCTTGCGTCCTCATACATGGCCTGGGCCTTGTCGAGGTATTGTTTGGCCTCCTTGCCGAGTTGGTCGGGATTCTTGATCTTGGATTCGATCTTGCCCTTCAATTCGTCCACCCGGGAGGAGATGTCCTTCAACATGAGCCAGTCCGGACTGAGAGGGGAGGCGTTGGCAGCTTTTTTCAAGTTGCTGCCCGGAGTAAACTTGGCTACCCGGTGTGCCTTGATCTGGATGGCTTGGCCGGTCCGGGGATTGCGGCCAGTGCGAGCTTTTCTGTCCGAGGTTGAAAACGTTCCAAACCCCTTGAGGGGAACGGTGCCGCCCACAGCCAATTCATTCTTGATGGACTCCAATACGGTGTCGATCACTTTGCCACCCTGGGCAACCGAATCCAGCCCAGCCCTGTCGGCCAGCATTTTGGCCAATTCCTGCTTGGTCATGATATCCTCCTAGAGAAATTTAAAACATGCTAACATATTGCAGCGACTTTTGGTGTATTTTTTTTGTGGTAAGTTTGTACCCTATCCTTCTCAATCGGAAAGTAATCATACAAATCTCAATTACTGTAGGTCGATCAGGTCTTGCTCCGTATCAACTTGGCCGCTTGGAGATGTGAAAATGTATTTGGAAAATATCGTAACAGGAGAAGTGGGTTCACTTTGTTGGACCACTGAGCAGCGTTTTTAAGGTGGACAGTTTACGTGTTACGCCGCCTTGTGGGTCCACCCCAGAGGGGGTACCCCCTCTGGGGTGGGACCGCTTTGATATATCTCCATCGGCTTGCGTCCGTCAAAGGACTTATGAGGACGCCGATTATTGTAGAAATTGAACCACCAGGCCAAAGCACTGCGTAGATCACTTCCAGTCTCCAATTCCCGCAAATAAACACATTCGTATTTCAACGACTTCCAGAGTCGTTCGATCATGACATTGTCCATCCAACGCCCCCGGCCATCCATTGAGATACGGATACCAGCATCCCTCAGGGTCTTCGTGAACTCGTAGCTGGTAAATTGGCTACCCTGATCCGTGTTGAAGATCTCAGGAACGCCATAACGGTTAATCGCGTCCTCCAAGGCTGCAACGCAAAAGTCAGCGTCCATCGTATTTGATAAGCGCCACGACAAGACTGCACGGCTATGCCAATCCATGATCGCTACGAGATACAAGAAGCCTCGTTTCATGGGAATGTACGTAATATCGGCACACCAAACTTGATTTGGCTTCGTGATCGCCAAATGTCGCAACAAATACGGGTATATCTTGTGCTGTGGGTGTGGCTGACTTGTTCTTGGCTTTTGGTAAACTGCCATTAAGCCCATCTTGCGCATAAGTCTTCTCACGCGCCCACGGCCAACCCAATGCCCTTCATCTCGTAGGATGTTGCGCATCTGCCGAGATCCAAAGAACGGCAACTCCATGAACAACTCATCGATGCGTTGCATCAGTTCCAAGTTGTATGGAGATTCGCCGATTGGCTGATAGTAGTATGTTGAGCTATGCAGCTTAAGGATTCTGCATTGTCGCCGAACGCTGAGCTGCGGATGCTCTTTGTCGACGACATCACGCCTTCGCTCACAGCTCAAATTTTGGCGAAGCTTGTTGCAAAAAATCCTTCTCGATCGTGAGTTGGCCGATCTTGGCGTGAAGCTCTTTGATATGCACTTCATCGCTTTGCTGGCTCTTTTGAGCCTTGCCGGAAAAACCGGCAACGATTTGCTCTTTGGCTTGTTTCTTCCACTGAGAAATTTGATTGGTGTGGACGCCATACTTGCTGGCCAGTTCGGAAAGAGTATGTTCACTGGACAATGCATCCAGGGCGACACGGGCTTTAAATTCAGCAGTAAATCTTCTTCTCTTCTTGGACATCGAAAAGCCTCCTTTGGCTTTCATACGTCCACCTTAAACTGTGGTCCAGTTTCTTAGACCCACTTCTGTCAGCAAGCCGAGGGGGGGGGGAAGGCAACCTTTATAGATACAAATGACAGTATGCTCTTGAAACTCCAGAATGTATCCGGATAGGCAAGGTAAACCAAAAGAGCGTTCATACTTTTCACCTCATATGAACCATACTCCAATGATGAAAATCCACAATTCAATTCGTGTTATTATCTGGCAAACATGAACTGGGCCATTTCCCCTGGGGCAATTCTGCAATCGTCACATGTATTATTTATAGTGTTTCTTCTTTCTATGCATGATACATTGAATGTAGTCGAAGTACATTTTTAACAAAGGCGCCCTTTATGATTGGTTTATTCTGGTTCGTATTGATAGGACTGGTTGCCGGCTGGCTGGCCGGGATGCTTATGAAAGGCGGATTCGGTCTCATCGGAGATATCGTCATCGGCGTTATTGGGGCGGTGATAGGCGGATACGTCTTCGGGCTTCTTGGGATCAACACAGGCGGACTGCTCGGGGCAATAGTCACTGCGACAGTAGGCGCGGTGATCCTGATTTTCATCCTGCGCCTGTTCAGAAGAGCCTGATCGTGTGCCCCACAGCACCCGACGTTCCAGCTTCCACTGCCCTCCATATCCGTTTTCCAAATACATTAGCCGTTCCACGCATCCCTACCGCGCCCACACGACTCCACACTGTAAGATTCAGAAGAACGTGGCTGTTATCAAACAAGCCGCTGACGAACAATAAAAACCCAGCACGTGTATAGCTTTTGCTCCCCTGTAGGTGAGCAGGCTATGGGAAACCGTGTGCACACAGTGACAGAGACTGACGTCTTCTCGCGGAGGCCGCAATGCAGTTCGCTTGTTGCGTTCCCAGGAAAAGAGACGGTACAGTCTTCTCGCGGGACAATAGTTGTTCGACAGGATATGAGACGGCGAGGAAGGAAAAAAAATGACAAAGAAAAAAGATACACCCGCTTCTCATCCGCACGAGGACTCTCTCGCATCGACCGACAAGGTCGCTCCCGCTCCGGGACGGCCTTCCGAGCCGACCTTTCCCATCGTCGGCATTGGCGCCTCGGCCGGAGGTCTGGCGGCTTTCGAAGCCTTTTTCTCCGGCATGCCGACCGATACCGATCCGGGGATGGCCTTTGTTCTAGTCCAGCATCTGAAGCCGGATCACAAGAGTCTGCTGACCGAACTCATCCGACGCTACACCAGCATGGAGGTCTTCGAGGTGGAAGATGGTATGGAAGTTCGGCCTAACTGCACCTATATTATTCCGCCCAACCGCGACATGGCCATTCTGCACGGCAGGTTGCAATTGCTCGAGCCCATCAACCCACGAGGGCAGCGACTGCCCATCGACTTTTTTTTCCGTTCCCTGGCTCAGAGCATGCATGAATCGGTGGTCGGCGTCGTGCTCTCGGGCACGGGCAGCGATGGCACACTCGGTGTGCGGGCCATTAAAGGTGAAGGGGGCATGGTCATTGCCCAGACGCCCGAATCCTGCGAGTACGACGGCATGCCGCGCAGCGCCATTGCCACAGGCCTGGTGGATTACGAATTGCCGCCGTCGGAGATGCCCGCCCGGATCATCGCCTATACTGACCACGTCTATGGCCCGCCTCTCTGTGCGGAGACCGACCCCATACCCGGGACCGAAAATGCGCTGCAGAAAATATGCATCCTTCTGCGCATCCATACCGGGCACGATTTTTCCCAGTACAAACCGAGCACCATCAATCGCCGTATCGAACGCCGAATGGCCGTGCATCAAATCGACACGCTGGATGCGTACATTCAATACTTGCAGCAAGCCCCGCGGGAAGTGGAGTCCCTTTTTCGCGACTTGCTCATCGGCGTGACTCGTTTTTTCCGCGATACTGAAGCATTCAATACGTTCGAGGAAGAGGTTGTCCCCAAACTCTTTGCTGAAAAGTCACCGGGGTCCTCAATCAGAATCTGGTCGACGGGATGCTCCACCGGAGAGGAGGCTTACTCTGTCGCCATCCTCTTGCAGGAGTACATGGAAAAGACCCGGACAAGAATCAAGGTGCAGATCTTTGCCACCGATATAGACAGTCAGGCCATAAACACTGCCCGTAGCGGATTGTATCCGACCAGCATAGCCGCCGATGTCACGCCGGAACGGCTGTCGCGTTTTTTCACGATTGAGTCCAATGGCAGCGCGTACCGCATCCACAAAACGCTCCGCGACATTCTGATTTTTTCGGAACAGGACGTTATCAAGGACCCGCCCTTTTCCAGGCTCGACTGCATCCTATGCCGCAACCTGCTCATCTACATGGACGGAGAGTTGCAGAAAAAAATCATGCCGCTCTTCCATTACGCCTTGCGCCCTGGCGGATTCCTCTTTTTGGGTACATCGGAAACAGTGGGCGATTTCGGTGACCTGTTCACCGCCATGCACCGCAAATCGAAACTGTATCTGCGCAAGGAAGCACAGCTTGGCAAACGCTCCACAGCCATGAGCCGTTTCATTCCGCCCCTGTCGGCCCTTGACTCGTCACTCCTCCGGCCGACAACCGTCAAGGAGGTCGCCCCCGCCAAGCTGCCGTTGCGTGATTTGACCGAACAGACGCTGTTGCAACGGTTCGTCCCCGTGGGAGTGCTCGTCAACGCGCAGGGTGACATCCTTTACCTCCACGGGCGCACCGGCCAGTACCTGGAACCCGCGCAAGGCGAAGCAGGTACCAACAACATCCTCAAGATGGCGCGGGAGGGACTGCGCCGCGGATTGAACACGGCCCTGCACAAGGCGCGTTCATCCGGCGGAACCGCCCGCAGCCAGTCTTTGTGGGTCAAGACCAACGGGTCCTTCACCTCGGTAGACCTGACGGTCTGCCCGGTAGCTGCCGACCATGTGGATTTTTCTGACCCCCTCTATCTGGTCATCCTGGAACCCTCGCCGCAGGTCGGCCACGGGTCGGTGCCCACATCCGCCTCCCCAGCCGTCGGGGGAGACGGTGAGAAATCAGATGAGGATGGAGAAAAGGACAATCTCGTCAAGACGCTGCGGCAAGAGCTGTTGGCCAACGAAGAATATCTCCAGAGCACCATTGAGGAACTCGAAACATCCAACGAGGAACTCAACTCGTCCAACGAGGAAATGCAGTCAATAAACGAAGAATTGCAATCCTCGAACGAGGAACTCGAGACCTCCAAAGAGGAACTACAATCCGTTAATGAGGAATTGTCCACCGTCAATACCGAGCTGCAGAACAAGCTGACCGATCTGTCGCAGGCCAACAACGACATGAGCAACCTGCTCTCCGGAACGGGCATCGCCACGATATTCGTGGACCACCAGCTGTGCATCATGCGTTTCACCCCGGCCGCCACTCGGATCATAAACCTGATTCCAGTTGATATAGGGAGACCTGTCGGCCACATCGTTTCCAAACTTGTGGGCTACGACAGCCTGGTCGAAGATGTGGAGTCCGTACTGGAAACGCTGCTCCCCAAGGATCTGGAGGTACAGGCGGAGGATGGGAAATGGTATACAATGCGCATCCAGCCGTATCGCACCCTGGATAACGTGATTGAGGGCGCTGTGATCACCTTTGTCGACATAACCGAGATGAAGAAATCTGACGAGCTGTTGCAGGAGGCCCATGGCCAAATCCGCCTCGCAGTGGTTGCGCGGGACTCGCAGGATGCCATTACCGTGTTGGACATGAAGGGAGATATCCTGTCCTGGAATCCTTCGGCACACAGGCTTCTCGGGTGGAGAGAAGAGGAAGCACTGTCCATGAACATTCAGGATATGCTCCCAAAAGATATGCAGGCTGAGGAATTGGAGAACCTTCGACTGGTTGCGCAGGGCGATTTGCCGATGCCCTATGAGACACGCCGTATACACAAGGATGGACAGACATTGCAGGTGTGGCTCACGGCCAGCCTGCTGTTGGACGATACAGGCTCTGCCTATGGCATGGCGACCACACAACGGATAGTCCGGGAGGCCAACAAATCATGAAAAACAAGCTCAGACTTCAAGCAGAAGCGTTGGCCCAATCAAGAGAATCTGTGGATAAACAGCCTCTTTCTCCCGAGGAAATGAAGCAAGCGCTCCACGAGTTGCGCGTCCATCAGATCGAGCTGGAGCTGCAAAACGAGGAGTTGCGCCGGTCACAGGCGGAACTGGACGCCATTCGGGCGCGCTACTTCGATCTCTATGACATGGCTCCGGTCGGTTATTGCACAATCAGCGAAGATGGGATGACCCTCGAGTCCAATCTCACCGCCGCGACCCTGCTCGGCATGCACCGCAGCGACATGGTCGGACAGCCCTGGACCACCTTCATCCATAGGGAGGACCAGGATATATACTACCGTCACCGCAAGGAGCTCCTCAGCAACAATTCGCCGAATGCGACGGCGGAATGCGAATTGCGGCTGTTGAAAAAGGACGGGAGCGAGTTCTGGGCGCTGTTGACTGGCACCTTGGTCCCGGATGACGAAGGAACTCCCGTCTGCCGCGTCGTGATACACGACATCACGGGGCGCAAGCAGGAAGAACAGTTTCGGGAGGACGTGCAACGCATCATCCATCACGACATCAAGGGGCCGCTTGGAGCCCTCTTCTCACTGACGCGGATGGTTCTTGAAGACGGCGAGAGTGACGCCTTGATGGACTTGTTTCCGCAAGTCATGCTCGGTATTCAGCAAGTAATCCAATTCATCGACGCTGCCGAGCCTCTGAGGGAAATGGAAAAGGGTGTATTTACTCCGGCCAAAACGCCTATTGCAATCCATCAACTCCTTGAAACAGTGAAACTCTCCCTGGCGACGCTTGCCTCGAAGTGCAAGGTGACCATTTCGATCCAAGCCGAAACGGATTGCTTTTCTGAAAGCGCGAGAGTGTTCGGAGAGGCCTTCCTCTTTGAGGACATGTTCATGAACCTGGGGAAGAATGCCATTGAGGCTCTCCCGAAGGGAGGGGACGTCACTATCACCTGCCGGACGGACCAAGACATGGTGTACATCGCCATCCATAATGCCGGTACGGTGCCTGAATCAATCCGAAACCGGTTCTTTGAGAGATACGTCACTGAGGGCAAGCGGTTCGGCACGGGGCTGGGGACTTACAGTGCCCGTCTTATCGCCGAGGCACATGGCGGCCACATCAAGCTCGCCACATCAGAGGCCGAAGGGACCACGATCAGCATCTCGCTCCCCCTTTGCGATATCCGGTAGCGCTTCTTCCGCTCGGCCCGCCGAAAGCCTTCGTATCTGAAATAGGAATGTCCTCTACCCCAAGGTCAAAGCACCATGGCGGCATCTTCGAGCCGGGCCGAAAGGCATGTTGGGCTCGGTTCCAACTCTCGTGTCGGGTATCCCAACCATTGGAGTAAGAATGGGGGATGACGTCTGCCCATCTGGAGCGGGGCTCCCCACGCTGCCAGGGGGAGGATCCCCTTGATCATCGACATGAAACAATCCACATTGGATGGGATTGACAAGTCGCCAATTACTCAAGGCAAGTCTGATTGCTTTTATTTCTACTCCGCATAAATGATTTATTGAAAATATACAGTGACAATCCCAAGCTATATAGTACTATGTAAATACTCACTGGCGTCTTGATTCAGATGTTTAACATGGCATTGTTCCAATTCATAATATCACAAATGCACATGCCTGAATGTAATGGATGTATTGTAAATAAGATGCTGTGGCAGGAGCCCAAACTATGGATATCAAGACATTCGAATCACCCGCACCCGAGGTCTGCGCCAGCAAGATCTTCGAGGCCTGCGGCGCGAAGTTCGATAAGGATGTTGTTACCGATCTCTGGCAAAAAATCAGGCGACATCAGTGGGTACTGTCCGAAAAATTGAACCGGGATGTCGGATTCAAGATCGCCTGCAACGATTTTGTCGATAATATCGGGACGGATAAGGAACTCGCCACGCACAACCAGGAAAAACTGCTGGTGCAAATGGGCGCACAGGCCATCACCCGAGACATATGGGACACCATCTCCGACACCCAGCCACCCAAGAAGCTGATACAAATGAAGATCATTCTCCCCCTGGTTGAGGAGGAACTCTCTCGGAAACATGGCGTCATTCCACCCAAAACCATCATTTTCTTCGGCCCTCCCGGCACGGGCAAAACCCATTTCGTCAAGGCCATGGCCGGAAGGCTGGCGTGGTGGTACGTGGAAATCATGCCGAGCATGCTCATGGTCGACGGAGTGGACAAAATCGGCGCCCACCTGCGCAGTGTGATGGAAAAGGCGCGAGACCTAGAAGAAGTCGTCATATTCATAGACGAATTCGAAGAACTTGCAGGCAATCGGGATAGAGCCAATCGCGTAGACAGGTCCATCACCAATGAGTTTCTCAAGCAGGTCCCGCTTATCAAAAGCCATACCAGCAAGTTGCTGCTCGTCTGCGCGACCAACTACATCCGCCAACTGGACGCCGCCCTGCTGCGGCCTGGGCGATTTGATTGCATCATCCCGGTCGGGACTCTCGACGAGAGCGGAAGAGAAACCATTCTGAAATATTTCTTGTCCAAAATGAACGTAGGCGCCATCGATTTGGCGCGTATCATCGCCTTGACGGGAAAATACACCCCGGCCGACATCGAATACCTCTTTCAGACCATAGCCCAGCACGCCTTTGAAGAAGAATGCGAAAGCGGGAGCAACGTTCCGGTGACAACGGACGCCATCGTCCAGGCCATTGCAACCTTCACCCCCTCACTGACGGAGGGCGTGATCGAGGAGTTCAAAGAAGACATCATCAAATACTCACGCGCTTGATCCGCGCGGGTTCCCGCGAGCAGATTCCGCCATCACTCCGGCCGCCGGACTTCGGCAAAATGTCAACGCAACAAGGAGAGCATATGAGCACTCAATTATCATTCACCAAGCAGGAGCAGGGAGCCCGTAGTCGGTTCCGCGAGTTGCTGACCCAGGCCGAATCAACGGAAGACGTGAAGAAGTTCTTCTATCAGACGGTGCGGGATCTACTCGTGGACGTCTGCGACTCGCTACCCGTTTTCAACATTCCAGATGTGCAACTCGACTTGAGTCGGGGCGAGGGCTACTCGCTCTCGGACCGCCTGATGGACGAGGCGGACCTGAGCAACCTGATGCACGGTTCCGACCTGGATGACATCCTGAAGCGCTTGTCGAAAAACGCATGGAACCGTTACCACCAATTGGAAAAGAATCCGGCCAGGAGCGAGCAGAAGATCTTCCCCATTCCGGGCAGTTGATCCGTCCATCCCCAGGGGGCATCCGTGCCTCCCGGGGAGGTGCCGTACCGCTTTTTCCCTTGTGATTCGGCTTGTCTACTCTTTGGCCATTCGTGTGTGAGCTCCATCTGGCAATCGCCCTCGACGGGCCGAAGGAGGAGTCCGGTCCTGCCCCCCCTGCTTACTCTCACACACCCATGATGCGCTGGGACACCCGGGCAAAATGCAAGCCCTGAATCGCCATTTCAACCACGGTGGAGAGGGCTTTGGGCTTTGTCAAGAGTGTTTTCAGCACCAGCTTCCAGTAGAGGATGCGGGCGGGTGAGGCGATGCCGACAGCCCACATGCTTTTCAAGAAGGCCTGAACATCCGTCCGGACCATTTTCCCCCGTGCCGTAGGTGCGTAGGAAGAGAGAAACGTGCTGATCCGGTCATAGTATTCCCTTGGAGAGTACAGCTCTCCCACGAGTTTCTTGTATCCATCCAGCAGGGCTTCACATCCCATGCGGGGATCGAAGTTCAGGCAGGCATCGGTATTCTCTCCGCTCAATTCGCCAAGCAGTCTCCCTTCGGATTTGAGCCGAGTCCATAATCTCGTATGCGGCATCGCGTTAAGAACCCCGATCATGGCCGTCACGACCCCGATCTCCTGAATGAATCTGAATTGCTGCCCGAAAATCGACGAGGTGTCGTTGTCGAAACCCACGATGAAGCCACCCATCACCTGCATGCCGTGTTGGTGAATATTCCTGATCGCCGAGCTGAAATCGGCGGTTACGTTCTGTTTTTTCCCGCACTCAACCAGGCTCGCCGTGGAGGGTGTTTCAATACCGATGAAAACCTTGTGGAAGTTCGCTGCGCTCATCATTTCCATGAGTTCATCGTCCTGCGCCAGATTCACACTGGCCTCCGTCATAAGCTTGAATGGGTAATGGTGCAGCCTCTGCCATTCGGCGAGTTTTGGCAAAAACTCCTTCACCCGGGCCTTGTTACCGATGAAGTTGTCGTCCACGATAAAGACGGTCTCTCTCCATCCTGCATCATAGAGACTTTGAATTTCCCGCAACATCTGATCGGGATTTTTGACCCGAGGGCGCCGTCCGTTCATGGCCACAATGTCGCAAAACTCGCAATCAAAGGGGCAGCCTCTGGAATACTGCACCGACATGGAGATATAGTCCTTCATCCTCAAGAGGTCCCACGCTGGAAGCGGTGTCGAGTCCAGATCCGGACGTTCGGAGGACTCATACTGTTTTTTTGCCACCCCCTGTTCGAAGTCACGCAAAAATTCGGGCAGGACGGTTTCGGATTCGCCGATGATAAAATGGTCAACATCAAGAAACTGCTCCAGATGTGACCTGAAGGCCGGGCCTCCCGCGATCACGGTTTTGCCGGCTTCCCTGGCGCGTTTCATGATTTTCCTCGCGCTGGGAAGCTGCACCATCATGGCGCTGACCATGACAACGTCCGCCCATTCAAGATCGGTATTCTCCAGAGGGGCGATATTCGTGTCCACAAGACGTTTTTCCCATCCCGCAGGCAGCATGGACGCAACAGTGAGCAAGCCGAGCGGGGGGAAGGCCGCCTTTTTTGACACAAAGGACAGTATGCTTTTGAAACTCCAGAATGTATCGGGATAGGCAGGGTAGACCAAAAGAGCTTTCATACTTTTCACCTCATATGCATAGTACTCCGATCATGGGAATCGACAACTCAAATCGTGTTATTATTTTGGGAAACAGAAATGGGTCCATCTTGCTTCTCACCACATGGTAAAACGTGACAGCTTATAATCCCTTGAGTCGGAGTCGATCCGCCATCCCTCTCGCCGTCGCATACACGGATGACGACGCAAACAAAGTCGTCGGGGCAAGGCCGGACCGCGAAGCGTCCGCCCGAAGGGCTCGGCCTTGCGCTGGCGGCTGCTTGCGTCACGCTCGCGGAAAATCGGCGGGAGGGGAAGAAATCGTGCCGCCGGGGCTTGCGCGAGGGTTTGGTGACGTCGTATGGTGGGGCATATCCATCGGATAATTCCGTAACCAAAAGGAGGTGAAACGCATTGACGCGCGTCATAAGTTCGTGACGAAGTCCGAACTGATGACGCATACGGAAGCCTTTGGCTTCAAGACCTACCGCGCCGTTTTCCAAACAAACGGCCATTTCCAAATCCAAACACACCGGCTGTAACGCAGCACCCGCCACTGGTGGAATGGCAGGACATCTAGCGCCTGTCATTGCAACACTTCCCCTATGGCTGCCATCTAATCCGCAAGACATAATCGCTTGTGGGGCAGCACCATTTATTGACTGGGCTTTCCGGAATTTTCTTCCAATGGGAAACAGGCATTCATTCTTCCCGTGACTGGTGATGCGTGGCGGACTTACCGCCACAGGCAGGTCATCTTCTGGCTAACAGAAGAAGTCCGATCTGCTTTGCTCTGGGGCACTGCCCCGAACTTATAACGGAAGGAGCATTCCATGCGAAAATCCAACAGCCTCAACTATGGTGTGAACCGGGCAACCCTGTCCGGTAACAAGTCAAAACAATACCGAATCCGTCAGAACGCCCGACACTTCGTCAAGGTCTTGCGCCAGACGGGAATGCGTGCCCAGAAATGGACCAAGGTAACGAACAAACATTTTCAACGTGTGGCAAATCACATGCTGGCCGACGGGATTGGACACGGCAGAATTGCCGAAGTCTTCAGTGCTGCCCGCCACATCTGCCGCGCATATGAAAACAATCGCATCAGCGACAGCAACGCCACATTCGGTATCAAGCGCGGGGCGATCACCAATCAGACGCCCCGTGCCGCCAAGCCGGAAAAGATAGAAGAATCCCTGACCAGCATGCGGAACGACGCGTCGTATCCGCATGCTGGTCGGGCGGCTGCACAAATCGAGATCATGTATCAGTTGGGACTTCGACGGGAAGAAGCTGCCAAGCTCGACTTGCCCAATGACTGGAACCGTGAAGAACAGACTCTGCTTGTTCAATACGGCACCAAAGGGGGCAGGCCCAGAACACTGCATGGATTGTCCGTGCAACAGCAAGACGTCCTTGATCGGGCACAAGAATACGTGTCCCCTTCAGACAGGAAAGGCATCAATAATCTCATGCCCGAGCATATGGGCGACGAATGGCTACACCGTGTAGACTACGCAGCCCGGAAACATGGCCTGACAGCCAAAGAAGCAGGTGGAACTCTGCATGGCCTTCGCCATGAACGATTCCATCAAATGTATGTGGAGCACACAGGCTTTGAACCGCCCAATCAGCATGAAAGCGTTCAGGTGTTCCAGGAGGCGGCTTACGAAGTCGCTGGTGATGAATGGTCCCGGCTCGACAGCGAAGCACGTGACCAAGTCGAAGAAACGGCAGGCCATTCCAAAGGACGCCGCGACATATCGAACGCCTATCTTGGCAGTTCCCATTAACCAAAATCCCGCCATCTTCCGGCGGGATTTTTCGCGTTGCAAAGTGGGGCAACATGATGGTACAAAACAATCATCATACGGCGCACTGCCAGTGAAATATTTTATACAATAACAGACTGTTATTGCGAAAGCGAGTTCCGAGTCTTCTCTTCGGCACCAGAATGAAACAAGGGTCACAGCATCAAGCTGTGACCCTTTTTCTTTTTTATCAACCCTGACATAATAATCTTCTTTTCTGCATAATTTGCCTCACTAAATCTATCGCCGAAAAAACATCAACCGCAAATCACACGCTCCCTAATCACTATTGTTTTCGCCGCGTCTCCCTAGAAATATAGCAATGGCCACGGGATAATTACGATAACGACATATTTTGATATATCGTTTGTCCGACGGTGGGTGCCGTATTTCAGCTTGATGTTTGGACGTGAAAACGTGTCATTTGAAACAAACGGCAAAGAAATATTTGTTGCTTGGCATGCTAATGCCAACAGAAGCGTTCATATGCAATAAAACTCATGAACGTGCCTTAAGTACGCTTCACCTCCCACACCACCAGCATAACCCATTGTTAACTTTAAGCATCTCACACACAAAAATCGACACGCAATGACAGATGAATATTTCTGTCACTTAATGTTCTTAACAAAATGTTTGGGTAGCATCTGTATGCACGACTGGTTGACATACTAATGACAATTATAAAAGATAACGACGAGTATAGGAGCTAAACCAAATAATGATCAGAAAAACAATAAGTTATTTATGCTTCATAATGGGATTAACACTATTATGTCTTAATGGAATAGGAATTTTCATTTTCCATCAATACCCATTTGATAATGCCAATTTCACAACGGAAACAACGATTGAACGAACTATTGCCTACAAAAATAGCCTTAAAAATCTTCAGAGGGCAAAAGACATGCCCTTTGAAGAAAAAATCAGGACAGCCATGAATGCTGTCAACTCCGGTATCATTCATTATTGGCCCGACAACAAGACTCAAGACCCTAATCTTCGTGTCCCGTTAAGCAAAAACTTCATCCTTAATATTCTTTCATATCTTGACCCCTTTTTTGAAAAACTTGGCAACCATCCATTCCTTTTTACAAACTATCAAATCCAAAATCATTTTGACATGTTGGAGCGTGGTGTTGGCATATGTGGAATGCAATCCATAGCACTCGTTGGATTTCTTGGAGAACTTGATAGTCCTGCATCTATGATAGGTCTAAATGGACACGTAGTTGTAATGGTTGAATCGCAGGAAGGTGAACCGTATATTCTTGACCCAGACAACGGAATATTAATGCCAATCTCCCTTCAAACAGCCGAGAACAACCCCGACAGCGTACAAAAATACTACATCAACGGTGGATGTTCTTATGAAACAGCCTGTATGATTTCGGATTTGTATTCATCAAAAGACAATATAGTTGTTGGAGGTGGGGCTGAAAAATTCAATCCGAATCTCTACAAAATCGAACAAGTCGCAGTATTCATCAAATGGATAATCCCGATAGCCTTGATCGGGACGGGAGCTTTTTTCCGTATAAGAAAAAATCAGCTCAACTTACCTTGACCGGGTCAAAGTGGCAGAGTATTCATCAAGCAGGAAGAACTCGCCGAAAAGGAATATTTTAAAATCAACACATTAAGACAATGTAAAATTCTGAAAAATTACGAATCATCTCTTCGGCACCAAAAAAGATCAAAGGGTCACAGCATCAAGCTGTGACCCCTTTTCTTTTGTGCTCAAATCTTTTCTTGTCAGTGTTTCCCATAACTTCTTCGACGCCCGGAACCTGATCCCGCATATTATCCTCTCCCCAAATCATCTCAAGCTTCTGCAAAGCAGTTTGGACGGGCTACCAAAGACCAGTTCTAACAGATATAAAACGTGCAGAAATTCAACTAAACGTGTAACAGCTTGCGAACGGCCCCATACACTTGAAGCCCCCCTTGAAACGGAGACTCTGCGAATGAAGGCATGTTTGTGCAACAGGCGGACCACATGGGTAGTACTGATAGTCATCGCGCTCCTTCCATTGCCCTCAATCATCAACTACATGCAGCGTTTCATCGTCCGCAACGGCGTTGTGACTGCATTTCGATATGAAGTCCGCGCTCCGATCGACGGAGTGATCGACAAGCTCTCTGTCATTCCGGGCACGATTCCCGGAAAAGCGCCGGTCCTGAGGTTGGGCAACAAACGCAAGATGGGGCAGTACGAAACCCTTGAAAACGAATTGGCCTCACTTGAAGCGGACCTCGACTACAACAAAAAGAATCTTGCGGAATATCTCGATAAAATAACGCGAGACCTTGACCAGAGTCTCGCCATTCTCAGCGCCCGCCTGATCGGAGAACAGGCCGCGCACAAGGAATCGGAACATCGCCGCAACCGCACCATACAGCTCGTCACGGCCTCGGTGGCCACGCAGGAAGATGCGGACCGGGTAGAAGCCGAATACCGAAAGGATGAAGCGCAGGTCAAAACCACCCAACTGGAAATCAAACAACTTGAGCACCGCCGCCGCATGCTGTCTCAGGGGATGTTCCCCCACAACCTGTCCGACGGCGTCCTACAGGTTCAAAAACGGATAAACGAGCTGCAACAGAACATTCTCGCCTGCAAGAGACGAATGAGCGAAGCCGAAACGGATTTTTCCACCGAAGCGATCGCTGTGGAAGCTCTTGAGGAAAACATGAATAACAGGTCTGCCAGAGCCTCCGTGGTTCTCCCCGATACCGCTGTTGTCTGGGAAATAGACGTGCAGGACGGCATGGAAGTCGCCAAAGGGGACCGGCTTCTATCCTATATCGACCGCAGCAGGCTCATGGTCGAGGTCGCGGTGGACGACGCCACTCTGGAGCTGGTCACCCCCGGGCTTCCCGTTCGCGTTCGTTTGTTCGGCAGAAGCGACTTCATTGAAGGAAAAGTCAGCCGGGTCATGGGGTCAGCCGGACTCTGGCACTCCAACCTGTTTGCAGCCACACTCAAAGCCAGATCGTTTCGCGACGGGCGTGTGCTTGTCCAGATAGAGGACGACCGACTCTTCAACGAGGTGGGAAAATTTTGCGGAGTTGGCCGAACAGCTTATGCGGAATTTGAAGGAATCGGACTCTTCGAGCAATACTTCGGAGCATTTCTGCGATGACCGGTTCTGCCCAAAAGCTGACTGCACAACAGCTGGAAAAAGAAAAAGCCGTTTTCTGGGCCATTGTTCTGGACACGACGATTCTGGTCTTCTTCACCATCGCAGGCTCACTCTCCGGCTCAATGACGGCAATCTCCGAAATCATCCGGTTCATGCTGCTGCTGAGCATAGAATACGTGTCCTACGTCGTACTGAAACGCGCACACAGGGACAAGTTCAATGAATTTGAATACGGCACCGGAAAGATAGAAAGGATCACCAACCTCATGGTCGCCTTCGGCCTTCTCCTGAGCAGCCTGTATATTTTTTCAAAAGTCATCTCCATGAGTGACAGTGCGCCGCTTTCCACGAACAGCCTGATGCTGACCATCATTGCCGCCACGGTCAACCTCATGGCAAACTACTATTTTTCCATAGCCTTCATCCGGTCCAATCAGACGGAAAGCTCCGTGATCATTTCCTCGCAGATTGCCGCAAGAATAGCCAAGACAGTCGCATCGGTGGTTGTGCTGGGGATTCTCATGCTCACACTCTGGCTGCCGGACCCCAAATCGGCCCGCATCGTCGACCTCCTCGGGTCCATCTTCCTCATCGGCTACATGGTCGTCATCGCCTACGGCCTGATCAAGGAAAGCCTGCCGGAAATTCTGGACCGCACCGTTCCCGAACCCGAGCACTATCAAATACTCAGAATATTGACTGAACACTTCGACAATTATGATGGATTCACCGGCTACAAGGCCCGCAGATCAGGCAAGGATTTGTTCATACTCCTCAACCTCGGCTTTTTCTCCCAACACACCCTCGCCCAGATAGAAAGCCGCCTCACCCCCCTGCGGCAAGCCCTTGAGGCAGAACTCCCCGGCTCAACTGTCACCATTGAACCGGAGATCATGGACAAGCACTAGATATCGAATCAGAGACAGATTTTTCCGCCCCCTCAGCCCGGTGCGGGAATCAGACGACAGGAATCAGCACCCTGATCGTCTCCGGAAGCCTTTTGGCTTTCATGAAATTGTGAATCCTGAGAAGTGCCGTTTCAGTCACTTCAGTCCCCTCGGCCATGATGTGTACTTCATCGACACTCCAGAGAGCCTCCTCCAGAATCATCCCCTGATGCAGCTCTGAAAGTCCGAGTTCCCGGCGCACGTATCCTTCCTCACCTGCGGTCCCCCGCTCCAGAATATCAACGACCTTTGTGTCATAGACTCCCTCACGCTGCCTCAACGAATCAATGGCATCCTGCTTGTCCAGCCCCTTTTGGATCAAGGTGTCATAATCAAGGCATGCCTTCAGGATTCTGGATTCAATCGCCAGATTGGGAGTGTCTACCAGACTGTCATTCTGATGCAGGATGATCTCGGAAACCCTGTCCATCCTCGGTATCTGGGAAAGCATGCCCGCAGTGACGTATGGATGCATGTCGAATATCTGCTTTTCTTCCGCATCCAGCTCCTGCCCATCGTATACCTTTTTCATAACGGTATCCGTCAGGGTCACACATCCCAACTGACTCAGCATGGCGGCGAGATCGAGGTAGAGCGTCTGCTTCAAATTCAGATGGTGCCCGATATATCCGGCCAATCGGTTCACCCTCTCACTTCGCCCGAAGGCTTCGGGATTCACCAGGCCGAGAATGTCGGTGAGCACTTTGATGCTCCCTCGCAATGTCCCGCGCAGCAATTCGCGTTCGGCAATCACCAGCGAATACTGTTTCATGGCGATTTCCAATGTACGCACCATGACATCCATAGGACTCGGCTTTGTCAAAAAGCGAAAAACAGCCCCCTCGTTCACAGCGGAAATAGCGGAATTGAGATCGGCATGCCCTGTCAGCATGATCCTGACCGTGTCCGGCGAAATCTCCTGCACCTTTGAAAGAAATGAAATGCCATCCATATTCGGCATCTTCAAATCTGACACGACTACCGCGTATGGCCCGGATTCCTTGAACTTCTCCAGCCCTTCCAGCGGCCCCAAAGCCGTCTCCACCTTGAAACGCCTACGCAAAGAGGCTCTATATGTATCAAGAATATTCTGCTCGTCATCCACAAATAAGACTTTGCGATCATTCTTCATGCTCACTCCACTTCTCCTTACACACCCCTTGCCAGGTCTCCAGTCTGTTTCCCAGTCCGATCTCATCCAGATATTTCTCATTTATTTGAGAATAAACATAGTCCGAAAAACGCACACCAAGATCATGCTGTATGGAGTTCGCTACATGCACAACGAGCGAAGTCGTCAACCCTGGCCCGAACAACTCGGGAGAATGGTGTCCGCACACACCTTCAACGACATCCTTCTTGAATCCCCACAAGCCGATCAGGTATGCCCCTACGTCTGCATGCCCCACCCCTAACTCTTCATTTTCACAAAGATTTACAGGTCCACCATTGGCCCTGACACATTCCAGAACAGGCAGATAAACTTCGTCCATATTCGTCACGAATATAAGCTTCCCGACGTCATGAAGTATCCCCGCGAGAAAACAGTCATCAACAAACTGCTTGTCATCCGTTTCCATTGAGGCAATGCACTTTGCAAAGCACCCTGTCTGCAACGAATGTTCCCACAGTTTCGCAACGGAATAGTCAGGGAGCGCCGATATATCTATCTCATTCAGAAAATGCACCCCCAGCACCAATCCCTTCACAGTCTCAGTACCGAGCAACGTCACGGCACGGGCGGGCGAAGAAACGTGTTCATAAAACCCGAAAAAGGAAGAATTAACGACTTTCAACAACGTGGCAGAAATACCGACGTCTCTTTCAATCATTTTGGCAATGAGTTTCAGATTCGGTTCAGCCGCCTGCAACTCTTCACAAATCTGAATAAACAGGTCGGGCACGACAGGCAGAGCATCCAGACGAGCCACCACAGATCGGATTGAATCGTCTGCAAGGATTTTCCTCAAATCAAGCACCTGCTGAATTGTCTTTATTATCTTA
The DNA here is from genome assembly GCF_963664965.1 of uncultured Pseudodesulfovibrio sp. Taxonomy (NCBI): domain Bacteria; kingdom Pseudomonadati; phylum Thermodesulfobacteriota; class Desulfovibrionia; order Desulfovibrionales; family Desulfovibrionaceae; genus Pseudodesulfovibrio; species uncultured Pseudodesulfovibrio sp. Next base: position 3,157,468 of record NZ_OY761823.1, read on the forward strand.
TCCGAACTGCATGGCTTGCTCAAAAACTGGTGTGCGATCTTGGCAGATTTGAGCAAAGACGGCATATCGGAATACCCTGACAGAATCATGCGAATGGCTCCGGGCTGACGTTTTGCAACTTTGGCCAGAAAATCGGCTCCATCGATACCCGGCATACGCATATCGGCAATCACGACATCGAATGTCTCCTTTTTCAGGAGCTCAAGTCCATCCTGGCCGCTGATGGCAAAGTGGCACTTCCACTCCTTCCGCTTCAAATGCATCATGGTTCGGAAACCATCCAACACGGACTGCTCATCATCCACAAAAAGTATATTTCGCTTCATCTGCCCCCCCCTAGCTATTCCTTAACGGCAAATTGACAATAAACGTCGTCCCCTTGCCGACTTCGGACTCGATGTCGATTGATCCACCATGCCGCTCCACGACAATGTCGTGCACGATCGCCAGCCCCTGCCCTGTTCCCCTGCCGACCTCCTTGGTCGTGAAGAACGGATCGAATATCTTGTCACGAACTTCAGTCGGGATACCGGTTCCGGTGTCGGCAATACTGATGATGAGTTCATTTTCATTGGCCCTTGTCGAGATGGTAATGGTCCCCTTTTCTCCGGAATTTTTCACGACATCACCTATTGCATGAGCTGCGTTGATCAAGACATTGAGCAACACCTGATTTATATCACCCGGCAAGCACATGACCGTTGGCACGGGATCATAGTCCCTCACAATATCGGCAACATACTTCCACTCGTTTTTAGAGACCATAATGGTATTATCAAGCGCCTGATTGATATCAACAGCGCTCATCTCCCCAGTACCGGGGTGAGCAAAATTTTTCATGGCCCGGACGATTGAGGCGACCCGCTCAGTCCCTTCAAGAGCTCGAGTGCAGGCATTGGGTATTTCATCAATCACGAATTCCAGATCAGCATCCTCCGCCAGAGCCTCAATCCGCTGAATCAATTCCTGAAACTCCCCGGCATCCTTGCAACTCTCTATCAATTCAGCTTCGACCTTCAATATCTCGACAATATCGGATGTCGCTTCCTGAACAAATCGGACACTGTCACCGACATATTGAATAGGTGTATTGATTTCATGAGCGATTCCCGAAGCAAGTTCACCGACGGACTCGAGTTTTTGCGCGACGTTAAGCCGACGCTCAAGATTCTTTCTCTCGGTGACATCGAATACGATCACGCCAATATGAGCTTGTCCCTGTATTTCCATTGGAACCAGATACCGGGACACAGGAAAAGTATGCCCGTCGACGTGTTTGGCGATTCCTTCGGTATATGTCTCCACATTGATTGTTTCAGGACACGAAAAAGCTGTCATGGAATCAGGAAAACCAGAAAACAAATCGAGACAGGACTGTTCTGAAAGCTGCCACGGGGCAAGGCCGAACATTTTATGAACCACCGCATTGGAGCGAATAATCTTGTTGTTCTCGGGATCGATAATCAAAAACGCGGCACCGATGCCTTCCAGTAGAGCCGAAACGAGTTGACCGGTCTCACGCGCCTCGACCTCAGCTTCCCGGCGCTCCCTGATTTCAATGGAAAGTTGCACTGTCCGCATCTTCAAGTCGGCAGTTCGCTTTTCCACCTCCTTTTCAAGTTCATCCCGCATGGCCTGCAAACGCTCATGAGGCACGAGAAGTATCTTTTTCCCAATATACCGAACAACGCCCAACACAAGCCCCGTACCCAGCGCAAGGGACGCGATCATGACAAGTACAAGGAATTCAATCCGATCATTGATGGCCTGCTTGCTAACCGCCTGTTGTAAAATGATTCCCGGAAAACCGATGTCTGATTCCAGTGCAATTGTTGGCTCAGCAACTTCCCCCCTCAAAGCAATCACCTTGCCGCCCGCCTGTAGGGCGACACGCACGTCCTCTCTCACCTCAGGAAAAATTTCACCAATCCGAATAGGGAGATACGCTGAGAATACACCTTCGGGTAACCCCTGATACGTTACCGAAACGCTCAGTTTCCAATAACAGCAATCAAGAGCCCCTTCCGGAACAACGACACTCGTAACCACCTCTTCCAGCTCACTATTCATCAACTTTTGAAAACTGTCGGAAGGGCTGGAATCACGGAACGGCCAGTTGGAATATATCAGCTTGCCTTGAAAATCCTGTAGGGTAAACTGTGCTTCACTGTTCAGAAAATCCAGAGACTCTATAAACTCCACAGTGTTAGCCAAATGGTCGTCAGGCTGCATGACACCTGTCACCAAAACCGGCAGTTTCGAATAGTCATGTAAAATGAGCAACCGATCCTCAAGATAGGAAATCAATCGCTGACTGCGGCCACTGAGTTCGCTTTTGACATTAACGACCTGCATTTTCGACATTTCATTCCCGATAAACAGAACGATTACCGCAGTACCTACCAGCACTTGCAGGACAAAAAACGCCAACAGTGAAACACTGAACAACCGCGAAAAAGAAGAACCATCCCTGCGGGCCTGATTATCAGCCCCGGATGTGTTCCGGGAATTATCGGATGAGGATGATGGCATCGTCTTCATTGTACCTTCCAAAGGTATAATCGTTTTCCCCGAGGGCCTCATGGGCATCCATATCCTTGAATGAATACTTTCTAAAAGGATGTTGGTAGTTTTTTATCAAACCCTGCACAGGTGACTTCAGGTCTTCCAAGGCATGTCGAACCATGGCACGGTCCTTGGACATATCCCCTGTCAAACCGCACTGTTTGACGGCCGCGACAAGCAGGCGAGTCAAATCGAACGCATGAATGAACCCTGTCGGCGCTGTAATATCCGACGGCTCTTTCACTTCCGGGAACAATGCGACAGCCTCTTGAAAAACCTTGTTTCCAAGTGCTGATTCTCCCATATCCATGAACGAAAAGCGGGTCTGAATGAACTCCAGATCCAGCTGTTTCCTCATTTCAGCAGTAATGACCTGCGGAAAATCACCGCCGGTAATCCCCCAGTGACTCACGATGGGAAGCCTGTCCGAGGCGGGCAACTCATGCATTGCCTTGCAAATCGTCTTTCCTTCCGGCGCGTTGGCGACCAGAAAGATGACATCCGCACCAGCCTTCCTGATATTTCTCAAAAAGATTTTGGCTCCAGCGAGAGACACTCCCCATTCAAAACGTGTGACAGTTACGGGAGTCAAGTTTCGCATCTTGAGGCTTGCGGTCATGGTTTTCAGATTGGATTTTCCCCAGCCGGTGTTTTCAAGAAGCAACGCGGGCTTTGAAAATCCTCTCTCGTCCACTGCGCGGCGAGTAATGACGGCTCCCGCCTTGGTATCGTCAACAGACAGCCGGAAAATCCAGTTGTCGCCAGCGGCAGGCCGGGTAATCGGCCCTGCCGCGGCCCAAGGATCAAGAGTCAGTATCTTGTTGTCGTTGATGAATTCCTTATGTGCCAGCAAAGGAGGAGAATGCAGACCGGCGAACAAGACAAATGCATCGGGATCGGAAAGAAACTTCTTGAGATTCACCAAGCTTCTCGCCGAGTTGCCTCGGTGATCAAGAACCACGACTTCCACCGGACGGCCAGCCAAACGAAAGCCTTCTTCTGCCAGGGCAGTTCGAATGCCCCGCTCGATTGCAATCCCGGAAGCCTTTGCTCCGGTCATATCTGCATCAAGATATACATGAAGCGGGGCAGGCGGTGACGCAGCGATACTCACAGGAACCAAAAAGCAAGCACTGACGGCAACAAACAGGATCATCATGACAGCCCTCATTACTCACTCCTTGACGCAAAAGTTTTTCTGAACAGTACCACAGAACACAACAACATCTCCAGTCTTTCCAAGCAATTTTGCTAATGAAAACATCGTTTCCGACGGCCACCAAAGAGATTCACCTCAAAATAGCCATACAGGCAACTTGATCGTAAGACATGCAATATTGAACAGACCTCACCACGGCTTCAACAAAGACAAATAGAAGCAGACGACACCACACCAAATGCACTTTGCAGAAACTCCGGATCATGACAAAAGGAGATACTCCGACAACACGACTGAAGACACGGGTGTTGACGATATTCCGCAATAGCGGTTACACAGAACGTCATGTCCTGAATAATTTCGTACTATTGAAAAGGAAACGGTGCATTTATGTCCTCCACCGACACCACGGACATCCTGCTTGAAGCGGGAACCAATGAGTTGGAAATTGTCGAATTCTATCTTGAAGAAGAACCCAAGACAGACGACACGGTCGAACTCAATGAAAAAGACGGCGAAGAAAAAGAAGGACGCAAAAAAAGCCGCAAGGGCTACTATGGTGTCAACGTCGCCAAGGTGCTTGAGATCATCCGCATGCCCGAGATTACCGAAATGCCCGAAGTCTCGCATGAGTCCGTACTCGGAGCCTTCAACCTTCGCTCCCGCATCATCCCCTTGCTCGACCTCTCCAAATGGCTGAAAAAGAAACGAGTGGAAAATGAACCGCCCAAGGCCATCGTGACCGAATTCAATCAGGTCACCTCGGCTTTCATGGTTTCCGGCGTTACCCGCATCCACCGCATCAGTTGGGAAGATGTCGAAGCACCGAACAAATATGTTTCCGCCCTGTCCAGCGATTCCATCACCGGAGTCGTCAAGTTTGATGACCGCATCGTCTTCATCCTTGACCTTGAACGCATCGTTTCCGAACTCAACCCGGACATGCGCCTGAAACTCGACGACAATGCCGAATTCAGCGCGGAAACCGGCTACAAGGCTCTCATCGCCGACGACTCCCCCCTTATCAGGGAAATGATTCGCGACATGCTTGGTCAGGCCGGATTCAGGGTCGAAAAGACCAACAATGGACGAGAATGCTGGGACCGCCTCATGGAGATCAAGGAAACCTCCATGGAAGAAGGCCGCCCCATTACGGATTACGTGCAGGTCATCGTCTCGGACATTGAGATGCCCATGATGGACGGCCATCACCTCACCAAGAAAATCAAGGAAGACCCGATCCTCAAAGATCTGCCAGTCATTCTTTTCTCCTCCCTCATAACCGACAAACTCCGTCACCGCGGTGAAACTGTCGGCGCTGACGATCAGGTGTCCAAACCGGAAATCACCTATCTGGCACAACGGGCCGCAGGGCTTATCGAGGAAAGAAAAGCCGCATCCGGGTAGCTCTCCCCCTTTTTCAAATTGCAAGTGAGGCCACAGAATTATCTGTGGCCTCACTTTTATTATAGGTATATCTCCTTGCCCCGCCATGCAAAGAGAATTACACCCTCCTTCATGAAACAAACAAAATCGATCGGTTATGTCTGTGCGCTCCTTGCGACGCTCATCTGGTCAGGCAACTTCGTTATCGCCCGAGGACTTGGTGACATCGTCCCGCCCATCTCACTGGCGGCGCTGCGCTGGTCCACTGCGACCTTCGTGATCCTTCCTTTTGCCGCTCCGATCATCTGGCGGGAACGCGCTATCCTACGCAAACATCTCCCGCACCTGATCATCTCGGCCCTCATCGGTATTACGGTCTTCAATTCATTCATATACATTGCGGCCCATACTACTGACGCACTCAACATGACGCTTATAGCCACCACGACTCCGGCTTTTGTCGTGGTATTGGCGCGCATATTTCTCGGTGAACCGATCACGCGCAATCGAATGATCGGGCTGGTCTCCGCCGTAATCGGCATCATCACACTCGTCACGCGCGGCGACTATACCGTCCTGCGGGACCTCGCCTTTCGCGTCGGGGACATCTGGATGGTTGCCGCCGGGTTCCTCTGGGCGGTTTATTCCATCCATCTCAAAAAGAAACCGCAGGAAATCAACCAATACGCTTATCTCGGCATAACGTTTTTCATCGGCCTGCTGCCGCTCATTCCCGCGGCCTTGCTGGAACAGGCGTACTATCCGGCCTGGTCACTGACACCGACCGCCATTGGAGCCGTACTGTATATCGGAGTGGGTGCTTCACTCATCTCCTACATGCTATGGACCAAGGCCGTCACGATAGTCGGACCGACCACATCCTCATTCATCTACTACTCGCTGCCCGCTTTCTGCGGTATTGAAGCCTATTTCATCCTCGGAGAGACAGCCACATGGGCACACGCCATCGGGTTCGTATTCATCTTCGGCGGGATACTTGTGGCAACGCACCCGAAGCTCAACAGATAAAGCAGGAGCTCACTCAAATAGTCCAAAAATGAAAAGCCCCTCTGTTTCCAGAGGGGCTTTTCATATTTTCTGTAAATTCTGAATTTACTTAACGGCTTCTTTCAGAACCTTGCCGGGCTTGAACTGAGCAACCTTGCAAGCCGGAATCTTGATCTCGGCACCAGTGCGGGGGTTACGGCCGGTACGGGCTTTCCTTTCGCTGACGCTGAAAGTACCGAAACCGGTGAGGGTCAGCTTATTGCCAGCAGCCAGTTCGTCCTTGATGATATCGAGGATAGCATTCATGGAAGCTTCAGCCTGGGCTTTGGAAGTACCGTTCTTGTCGGCAATCTTGGCAACGAGTTCTGCTTTGGTCATCTGTTTCTCCTTATGTGGTTAATGAAAAATTGTTTCCTATGCGTTGTACGCGAACGTATTTTGCCTTCATACACGGTTGACCAATTGAGGGGAAGCCCTAAAAGCGCCTTCCCGACAAAAAAATCGTATTTTTTCGCAGCCTGCTGCCGTTTAAGGCACGGCGGGGCTAAAAAAACGCCCGTTTTGATGACAAAAATGTCGCAAACAGCAAACCGTTATAAAATGACAGCCCTAAAGGGATAATCCATATTTTTTCAGCAGTGAATAAAAATGTGAACGTGATAATTTTGACGCCTTGAGAATTTTGGGCAAATCCCCATCACACTGCCGGATAAGTTCGCCAAGATAGACCTTCTCAGCCGTCCCTTTGAAATCCCGCAGAGACGGCAAGTCCTCATCGAAAATATCCTCGAAGATTCCCTGTCCAAGTCTGCGAACCCCGATGGAATCAGAAGGGTCACGCCCTTCGGCGACAACTTCGGAACCGGTCATGTTCTTGATCTGCGCCTTGGCTACACTGATACGCAAAGTACGGGGCAGGTGCATTGTGTACAATGTCTTTTCATTGCCAGCCGCCACCAAGGCCCGCTCAAGAATATTAAAAAGCTCACGCACATTTCCAGGCCAGGAATAACTTTCCAGAATCGAAAAGAAATCCGACCCGTACGCTTTCTCTTCCATGCCGTACTGTTTGCACAGACGGTCGATATGAAATTTCGCCAAACTGCGGATATCGGCAGTCCGCTGCGCCAAAGGCGGCAGGTGAATACGCATTGTCTTGATACGAAACAACAGGTCCGAACGGAATTCACCTTTTTCGACCATGTCGTCAAGATCACGATTCGTTGCCGCCACAAGCCGAAAATTACTGGTCTGCTCTCTCGTATCACCCACGGGGCGAAATGAACGTTCCTGCAAGACACGTAAAAACGCCTTCTGAATGGAAAGCGGCATTTCTCCCACTTCGTCGAGAAAAAGCGTACCGCCATCAGCAACCTTGACGAGACCGATACGATCGTTCTGCGCCCCGGTAAAGGCCCCCTTGCGATGACCAAAGAGAGTCGATTCCACGAGAGTTTCAGTCAATCCGGCGCAATCCACGACAACGAACTCGCCGGACTTCCTATTGGAATTAGAATGAATTGTCGAGGCAAATAATTCCTTTCCCGTCCCGGTCTCACCGGTAATCAACACATTGGAATCCGAACGGGCGGCCTGTTCCAGAAGCTGGAGACTCGCCCGGATACCGGAACTCTCCCCGACCACACTGGTTACGTCCAATGAACTTTCAGCGGCTTTGCCAGCCTTTTCCTCGCGATATTTGAGCGCGCGGCCAAGAGTCAGGGAAATCTCACGTACGCTAGACGGTTTGAGCAGATAGTCCCACACGCCGCCCTGAATGGCGAGTTCAGCACCATCGGGATCCCCCTTGCCGGTCAGGATTATCACCTCCGGCGGAGCGGGAAGCTCCATCAGTTCCGGCAGAATATTCAGCCCGTTGCCGTCAGGCAGGCTCACATCCAGAAAAACGACATCATACGAATGCTGTCTGGCGAGCTTCAAGCCCTCATCCAGACTGTGCGCCGCATCACACCCATGGGTCAGCCGGGTAATCAGGCTTTCCATGGTCTCGCAGATCTCGAAATCATCATCTATTATCAGTATCTGAGCCACGGGTATTCCTCTTTGTTCAGGTAACTATTCAATATCCAGCACACTGGTGATAACAGCAGTCAAATCGTTCTTGTCGTAGGGCTTGATAACGACCTGACGGATATTGGGCAAGCTCGCAGCGGCCATGGCCGCATCTTCACGGCCGGAAACAAGCACCACAGGCAGCTTGGGCGCCACGCCCGCCACCAATCGGGCAAACTCGGTACCGCTCATACCGGGCATATCATAATCAGTGATAATGAGATCAAACAGACCGGGATTCCCCGCCACAATCCGTGACGCCCTTTCCGGATCACGCTCTGCCGTCACTTCATACCCCATGACCTTCAAAAGGCGGGGAGTGGTCAGCAACTGGTCTTCGTCATCTTCGACAAACAGGATATGCGCTCCCCCGGTAACCTTTCCGGTACCCACGCATGTAAAATCGTTCCCGGACTTATCCCCTTTCGGCAAATATATTTCGAACACGGTGCCGCCTCCGGGACGGGGATACACCTGCAAACCGCCTTTATGACTCCTGATGATTCCATGCACAACGGCCAGCCCGAGACCGGTTCCCTCGGTTTTATCCTTGGTCGAAAAAAACGGATCAAAAATCTTGTCTACAATCCCCGGAGGAATACCGGGCCCGTTGTCCTCGACAACCATGCGAACATATTCACCGGGCGAAAGGCCAAGCATACCGGCGTTATCTTCTCCAAGCTCGGCCATCTCCACCCGCACCTCGATAAGGCCGCCGGTTTCACGCAAGGCATGAAATGCATTGGTACACAGGTTCATGGCCACCTGATGAATCTGCGTAGGATCGGCATGCACACACGCAAGAGGGGAATCCACAGCCGATCTCACCTCGATGTTACCGGGCATGGAGGCCTCCATCAGGCCAATCACTTCCGAGACCACCCCGCCAACATCCGTCGGCCGGAATCCTTCCGTGGACGGACGGCTGAAGGCGAGAATCTGCTTGACCACACGGCCTCCACGTCGGGCAGCCTTGAGTACGCGATTCAGGTCCTTGCTGGTCACCGAGTCCGGGTCCACATCTCCCACCGCCAGCTCGGTCGAGTTGATGATTGATGTCAAAATATTATTGAAATCATGGGCAATTCCACCGGCCAGAGTGCCAATCGCTTCCATTTTCTGGGACTGAAGGAGCTGTTTTTCAAGATTACGCTCCTTTGTGATATTCTCGCCAGTGGTCAACACGCCGACTATCTGACCGGACTGATCCCTGATGGGCACCTTACTGACTTCAATCCACGCAAAATTACCCTGTGCGTCGGCAAGCTTTCGGCGCACTTTCCTGTACGCGTTCTGGTTATCCACAACCGATCTGTCGGCTGCCGATGACCATGTGGCGTAGTTGTGATCGTTCATTACTTCAGCATTGGTCTTGGAAACAATGGTCCCGCTGTCCCTGTATCCAAAAAAGTTAGCGAATGCACGATTGGTACCGAGAAAACGCCCCCCCACATCCTTCCATGAAACCAGCTGAGGAACCGCATCCATGAGCGTCTCCTGAAATGCAAGCTGATCCTTGATCTTACGCTCCACCTTGCGCCGCTCAATCATGGCCACGACCAGAAAGACCATAACCACGAGCAAGACAAAAAGCGCAATCATGATCGTCCAGAAGACTTCCTTCGGCAATTCATAAAAAGCCTTGGGAGCATTGATGATGTGGCTGCCTTCCGGCAATTGCTTCTCCTTGATCTCCAACCGCTGCATCACATTGTAATCAAATGAATACTCACCGGTTGGTTCGTGGCTCACAGGAATCTCGGAGACAGTCTTTCCATCAAGGACTTGCAAAGTCATGGACGCAGCAACCTGCCCATGCCGAAAGCCCGACAGCAGCCATCCTCCCACCGCTCCATGACCGAGCAAAAACTCCCATGCGGTGTAGATGGGTACCCGCGAATGCTGGGAAATCGACTCCATCACCTCTTCTGCCGTATAGGATTTTCCGTCAACAGTCTGATAATAGGGGATAAAAAAGAGAAATGCATCCGGTGGGAGGTCTTCGATCCGTTCCTGTACCATCCCAAGCGAGAAATGCGTCCAGTATTCAACCTCAAGCCGGTCCTTGTACAAAGGAACCACAGCCTCAATCTGGCGTTTGATGGCAAGCCCTGCCGTGGATTCATCACCGACCACAACCATACGCCTTTTGTCCGGATGTAGTTTCAAGGCGACATCCAGAGTCAACCTCATATCAAAATTTTCAACAACTCCAGTCAGATTGCCACCCGTCAGCATGTAATCCTTTAACGCGTTAACACCACAAAAAACCAAAGGAACACCCGGAAACAAAATATCTCTGTACTGACTGGCAAACGTGAACGCATCATTGTCTGAAACCATAACCACATCGAAACGCTCTTCGGCAAACTTCTCCTTGTACAGCCGAAGCAACATGCCTGTCACATCTTCATAATTGAACTTCTTGGCATCCATGTATTCAATCTGGAGATCAATCTTGTACTCACTCTCATCAAGTACGGAGCGCACGCCCTCCAAAATGGAGTCAGACCACCGATAGCCATGGTGGTATGAATTCAGATACAGGACGTTCTTCTTTTCACCTTCAGCATGGGCCATGCAGGGCAACAGGCAGGCCAACAAACCGAGAATAAAAGCAAATCTTACACTTTTCATAGAAAATCCCACCCCCACACAAGGAGGGCTGAGTATTATTTTTTTCAGACTAGGCTTTCACATTCTACACAAAAAACGATACGATGCACTACCATTAGGTCATCAACCACAAAAAGGAAGGCATATCATGAAACATCTTGTCATCGCCGCAGTACTGACCTGCTTTCTCGCGGCAGGCTACGGTTGCGCCAACAAAGCCCAGCAGGGTGCCACGGTCGGCGGTTTGGCCGGTGCAACCATCGGCGCACTCACCTTCAAGGACAAACTCCTCGGAGCCGCAGTAGGCGCTGGTGTCGGTGTCCTGATGGGGTACATCGTCGGCAACGAATGGGACAAGCACGACGAAGCCCAGTTACAGAAAACACTTGAGACAAACAAATCCGGGCAGGCTTCCTCATGGCAAAACCCGGATACGGGCGAATCCTACACCGCCACCCCCAGCCGTCCTTACATGGCCGAAAACAAGGTCTACCGGGACGTCGTCATCAAGGATGCCAAGGACGGCCACGAAGTCATGGCCAAGGCTTGGCGCGACGACAAGGGAGTCTGGCACCTGAAGCAGTAATCAAGGCATTCATTTCATGCAGCTGTAAACAGGGCGCGCTGCTGCGTAGACAATACGCGGCTGACGCGCCCTTATTCGTGCCTTGCGGTCAACGCGCTTCTCACATTTCCGGCTTCAAAAAATTTCTTCCTTGAAGTACAGGAAGCAGCCGCCCTCCCTATCATTGAAAAGGCACGACTGGAAGTGGTTGAATCAGGGAAAAACCGGGAGAAAAGAAGCTACACCAGCACCCATTTTCCGTTCGGCAACGGGTCACTCATCCCCGCCATAGACTTCAGGCTAGCTGACAATATAGCATGTCGGGAACTGGCGTTTGAGTCGCTCCATGGCCTGCTCGGCTTTGTCCCGACTGGCAAAACTGCCAGCCTGAACAATATGCAGTGTCAGCCCGTCACGATTCACAACCTTGATTTTCGCGCCCGTGTACCCGGCTTTTACAAGACGACTGTGTGTACGCTCGGCATTGGCGCGCTCCGAAAAAGCCCCGACGCGAACATGGTAGTGCTTCACCGCGGAAGGAGGAGCCAAATTGACGGACCGGGCATACGGCACTGTTCCGACGGCCTCGATGCGGACCCTTGCCACGCCACGCTCTACCGTGTCGAGTTTCTTGGCGGCACCGTATGACAAATCAAGTATTCTGCCGCTTACGAAAGGCCCGCGGTCATTGATAACCAGCACGACGCTCCGCCGATTCTCCAGATTGGTCACCCGGACCTGCGTACCAAGCGGCAACGTCTTGTGGGCGGCAGACAAGCCATACATGTCGTAAATCTGACCGTTTGCCGTCTTTTTGCCGTGGAAATCACGGCCATACCACGAAGCCCTGCCGACTTCGTCATATCCGGCAGCGTTCTTGAGCGGATAGTACGTCCGTCCCATGACAGTATAAGGACGGGTCTTCTGGTCATATGTACTGACCGTTCCGACAGTTTTTTTACTCGGGGGGGTGGAATGGATATGTTTCGGGAACGGATTGAGCGAAGCACATCCGCTCATTAGGATGATGACCGAAATGGCAAGCAGGGTTGTTACGTAACGCATGATCGTCTCCGGTATCATCGGAGAAAGACCTTCCCCGAAAGTTCATGATTTTCTCTAGACAAACTAATTCATGCAAAAACAAAAGGCAAGCGGTGCATTCCCGGCAAAATGAAGATTACAATTGACCATGATCGCAGTTTTCATCATATAGTTGGGTAGAAATTCATTTTACAGTAAAAGACAGACATCATGCCCAAATACCTCCCCCCACTCACCGCCTTTCTGACATTCTTTTTCATCGCAATACTGGTCGTGCCAGCTCATGCCGACAACCATGAAAAGCCCCCTGCAATAAGGACAATCGTCATCTCTACACCATCAACGGGCTGGCCGCCGTACATCATCCCCCCTCAAAAAAATGCAGATAATGATACCGGAATAATGATGGAAGTCATGGAGACAATCTCCAACCGGATCGGCTATCACATGAACACGGTTCATTTCCCGGAAAAACGAAGTCAGCTGCTGCTGGCCGAGGGGAGGGTGGACGCATATGCCAAGGCAAAGGAATGGGTGAAAAACCCTTGTCTCTATTCATGGACCGACCCGATTGTCACCACAACGGATGTTCTCGTCTTCCTCAAGAAGAAACCAATACAATTCCAGACCCCAATGGACTTGAGCGGTTTGAATATAGGTATTGTATACGGATTTTCCTACCCATCTCTCGACCCGCTTTTTGATAAGGCGATCATCAAGTGCCATACGTCAAAATGTACCAAAAATCTGCTGCTCATGGTGCAACGAGGACATATCCATGCTGCGGCAACCAATCGGCATGTCGCGGAATGGATAATAAAAAACAACAGTGAATTCTCCACAACGGATTTCGCCTACAGCACCACTCCCATCGGTTCCGCCCCCTATAGATTCGCCTTTTCAAAAAATCGCAATTGGACCCCTTTCATCAAGAATTTCAACCATGAATTGGCATCAATGAAAAAAAGCGGTGAATTTGAAAAAATTCTGTCTCGCTACACTAAGACTTTACCCTAACAAGTTGTCGCCATTCATTTAATCATGGACTAAGACTTAAACAGGGCATAGCATTGTACGCCTTTCAAAAATAAAACTATCATGAAATATACGCACGTCTCACTCTTCACTACTCTCATTTTTGTCATGTCATGCATGACATGCCCAGCCATGGCAGAGGAAAAAACCATTTCCATGTTCGTGCCGGACACGAAGTGGCCTCCCTACTATGTCGATGAAATTTCGAATTCAGGTGGATCCATACTGACAGAAATTCTCAAGGCAGTGGCCGACCCCATGGGATACACGATCAAGACCAGAACGCTGCCCAACAAACGCGGCTGGCTCATGCTTGAAAACGGCGAAGTAGATGTCCACGCCAAGGCAAAGGAATGGGTTGACAATCCGGATGATTTTCTCTGGACCGACCCGTTCATGCAAAGTGAGGACGTATTGCTGCTTCCGGCCTCCAGCACATTGAAATACACCGGCCCGAAATCACTCTACGGCAAACGCATCGCCGCAATAAAGGACTTTGCCTACCCCAAACTCGAAAAAGACTTTGCTGCCGGAAACATCAAACGCATTGACGTCCTGACTCCCTACGACATGTTCAACCTGCTCATTAAAGGCCGTGCGGATGCAGCTCTCGTCAACCGAGTCGAGACCCTCTGGACCTTCCGAAACAATCCCAGATTCAAGACGAAACGACTCCGCCTCGACAAAAAGAACGTGGACACGGCCGGATACCGGTACGTGTTCACCAAATCCGATAAATGGAAGGCTTTTATCAAGACATTCAATCAACGGCTCGCCACAATGAAAAAAAACGGCAAACTTGATAAAATCCTGTCAAAATACAGATAGGCTCCACATCAAAACAAAGCCCCACCGGAATTCTCCTGTGGGGCTTATCAATTACTTGTGGTGAACATACCGTGGCTTGACCATATTCTCCGGCCTGAGGATGTCCTCAAGCTCATCCTTGCTCAGATAGCCTCGCTGCAAAACAATGTCATACACGGAACCGCCGGTCTTCATGGCCTCTTTGGCGATTTCCGCCGACTTTTCATAGCCGATATGCGGATTCAATGCCGTGACCAGACCGATGGAATTTTCCACCAATTCCCGGCACCGCTCACGGTTGGCCGTGATGCCACAGACACATTTATCTGCCAAAGTGACACAGGCACGCCGCAGCATGTTAATGGACTGAAACAATGAAAAGCCAATGACCGGCTCCATGACATTCAGCTCCAACTGTCCGGCCTCGCTGGCCATGGACACGGTAACGTCATTGCCGACAACCGCATACGCAACCTGATTGACCACCTCGGGAATGACGGGATTGACCTTACCGGGCATGATCGTGGACCCGGGCTGCATGGGCGGAAGGTTGATTTCATTCAACCCGCAGCGGGGGCCACTCGAAAGCAGCCGTAGATCGTTGCATATCTTGGAAAGCTTGACGGCAACACGCTTGAGCACGCCGGAAAGCTGCACATAGGCTCCGGTATCCTGCGTCGCTTCCACAAGGTCGGGAGAGGACTTCAGGTTCAAGGTGGTGACTTCCACAAGTTTTTCCGTGACGGTCCGGGTATAATCGGGATGCGTGTTCAACCCTGTTCCGATGGCAGTGGCTCCCATGTTGATTTCGTAAATAAGGTTCTCAGCCTCATCAACTCGCTGGAGGTCTTCACCAATGGTCACGGCCCACGCAGTAAACTCCTGCCCGAGTGTCATGGGCACCGCATCCTGCAACTGGGTGCGCCCCATCTTGAGTACGTCGGCAAACTCCTCGCCCTTGGCAGCGAAATTCTTTCGCAAGTGCTTCATGGCCTCCATCAACTCGCGGATTTCCAGAATCAGCGCGATATTGAGAGCCGAAGGAAACACGTCATTGGTCGACTGGGACATGTTCACGTCATTGAGCGGATGCAGGTACTCGTACTGCCCTTTCTCATGCCCCATCAACTCCAGAGCGCGATTGCAGATAACCTCGTTGGCATTCATGTTGGCCGATGTCCCAGCTCCACCCTGAACGATGTCCACAACAAAATGGTCATGCAGCTTGCCCTCAAGCAATTCCTCGCAGGCGCGGGAAATGGCCCGACACTTTTCTTCCTCCAGTAGCCCGAGCGAGACATTGGCTTCAGCCGCAGCCGTCTTGACATAGGCCAGCGCGCTGATCAGCCTCGGATAATGCGACATGGTGATGCCGGAAATGTGGAAATTATCTTTGGCACGCAAAGTCTGCACACCGTAATAAACATCCTTTGGCACCTCGATTTCGCCAAGGCTGTCATGTTCTATGCGACAGGTATTATTCATTATTATCTCCTGATAGTATGTGCAGTCCAGTATTCGACGTCAGGCGAAATGTGCAGCATGCCCATCTCCTGCAAGACCTCGACACTCAGGACGACAAGGAAAAAGACGACAATTCCGTATCCGATCCATCTGGTCGATGAACCAGCCCCACCCTGCTTGACAAGAAGCAGACCGGGCAAAATTCCGAACAGCGTTCCTACGCCGACTCCCCCCACGATGTTGAGCGCCTCCAAAAACACATCCGGGTAAAAAATACTGACAAGCAACGGCGGCATGAAAGCGACTGCGGCCACGAACCATTTGTTGACCTTGCGCCCGCTGACGAGATCCCTGATAAAGCTGATGAGTGCGATGGCCGTGGCAATGTATGCCGTGGACATTGCCACGATGGCGAAGCCAAAGGCTACCTCGTTGAAAAACGATGAGGTGATCATCTTTCCCAAGGGGATGGTGGCAGGCTCGTTGAGCTTGAATGCCGAAATGATGTTGGCCCCGTTATTGCCTTCCATGGGAAGCGCCGCCATGACTGCCACTGTCCAGACAACCGTCATGACCATGCCGAGTCCCGACCCGAGCCAAATGGCCTTGGTCACCGCCCTGCGATCATTATCCAAAAACCGGCATACAGTGGGCACGATGTTGTGAAAATTGAACGCGACGACCAGAATCGGCAGGCCGCCGATGAAAAAGTGCCAATCCGCAGCCATGACGTCGCCCTTGTACATGTGCGGGATAACCATGCCGAGCATCAGAAGAAACAAGGTCCACATGGTCAGAATTAAGTAGGTATTCCCCTTTCGCAGAAACACTTCCCCCATGGACGCCAACCCGGTGACTACGGCAAAATAGATGCACAGCAGCACCCATTCCGGCAACGCTGGATGCAGCCAGCTCGTCACCACGGACATCACGCCTGCCAGATACGCCGTGAGCAATCCGTAAAAAATGATCAGATTGGCACCGACACTGATGTATTTACCCGTTTTCCCGAGCACCTGCTCAAAGAACGTCGGCAAATCAGCATGAGGATTCTCAGCCAGATACGGCTGGCGGGCGATGATGAGCGCACAAAAGGTCATGACGGCCCAGACCGCGAGCGCGCCGATGACAGACGGCAGCACACCGGCAGGCCCGAGATTGATGGGGAGAGCGAGAATTCCTGCGCCGATCATGTTTCCGGTGATGATGATGGCTGTGGTGAATATCGTGAAGAACTTCGGTCCGGAACGGGTCATGCAGCCTCCAAACAAGTGAATTGACGTGAAATTATGGTCAACCTACCCCAAAAATCGGAGAATTTGAACGAGATAATAAGACCTGTAACCAAATATATGCTTGCGTACCGGAGCACTTTCGGTTAACCGCTTCCACTGCGCGTCTGCGCCCATTACATATTATTGGAGTCATCATGAGTAATAAAGTCATCAACGAAAAGCTTCGCAACATCGCCATCATCGCCCACGTCGACCATGGCAAGACCACCTTGGTGGACGCTATGTTCAAACAATCGGGCCTGTTCCGTGAAGGTCAAGACGTGGACGACCGCATCATGGATTCCCAGGATCTTGAGCGCGAACGCGGTATCACCATTTCCGCCAAGAACTGCTCGGTCAACTGGAAGGGCGTAAAGATCAATATCATCGACACCCCCGGCCACGCCGACTTCGGCGGCGAGGTAGAACGTTCCATTTCCATGGCCGACGGTGCAATCCTGCTCGTCGATGCCTCTGAAGGTCCGCTGCCCCAGACCCGCTTCGTGCTGAAAAAAGCACTGGAGCAGGGCCTCTCCCTCATGGTCGTCATCAACAAGGTCGATCGTCAGGACGCCCGTCCGGCAGAAGTTCTGGACGAAATTTATGACCTGTTCATCGACCTCGAAGCCAGCGAAGAACAGCTCGACTTCCCGCTGCTCTACGCAATCGGCCGAGACGGCATTGCCATGGAAACCCCGGAAGAACGCGGCAAGAACCTGCACATCCTTCTGGACATGGTGCTCGATAAGGTCCCCGGCCCGAGCTACAACGAAGACGAGCCGTTCCAGATGCTCGTCTCTGATCTTTCCTACTCGGACTACGTCGGTCGTCTGGCCATCGGTAAAGTCCACCACGGCAAGGCCCAGTCCAATGACCAGCTCATCTGTCTGGCCGACGAAGGCAAGACCGTCCCGCTCAAGGTCACAAAGCTCCAGACCTACGACGGCTTGAAAGTTGTCCCCACAGACCAGTGTGATCCCGGCGACATCGTCGTCATCGCAGGCATCGAGGACGTCAAAATCGGCGACACGATCTGCAACAAGGAAGCTCCCAAAGCCCTGCCGCGCATCACAGTGGACGAGCCGACCGTTTCCATGCGCTTCGGCATCAACACCTCGCCGCTGGCAGGAAAAGAAGGCAAGCACGTCCAGACCAACAAAATCAAGGAACGCCTCCACAAGGAGACGCTGCTCAACGTCGCCATTCAGGTGGAAGACACCGAGAACCGCGACGCTTTCCTCGTCAAGGGACGCGGCGAATTCCAGATGGCCATTCTCGTCGAACAGATGCGCCGCGAAGGATTCGAACTCTCCGTTGGCCGCCCCGAGGTCATCATCAAGGAAGAGAACGGCAAAAAGCTTGAGCCCATCGAGCATCTCTTCATTGACTGCGATGAAGAATTCATGGGTATCGTCACTGAAAAGATCCAGACCCGCAAAGGGCGCATGTCCAACATGATCAACAACGGCACCGGTCGCGTTCGTCTTGAATTCTCCGTGCCGTCCCGCTCTCTCATCGGTTACCGTGACGAATTCCTGACCGACACCAAGGGCACCGGTCTCATGAACTCCTACCTTGAAGGCTACGACGAACACCGAGGTGATTTCACCTCCCGTTACACCGGCTCCCTCGTGGCTGACCGCGCGGGCAAAGGTGTTGCCTACGGCCTGTTCAACCTGGAACCCCGCGGCCGCATCTTCATCGTTCCCGGCGACCCCGTTTACGAAGGAATGATCATCGGCGAACACAACCGTGACAACGACATCAACGTCAACGCTTCCAAGGAAAAGAAGCTGACCAACATGCGCGCATCCGGCAAGGACGAGGCCGTCATCCTGACCCCGGTCAAGCCCATGACTCTGGAATACGCCTTGAACTTCATCAAGGATGATGAGCAGGTCGAGGTCACTCCCGAGTCCATCCGCCTTCGCAAGATCGAGCTTTCCGCTCTGGTCCGACACCGCACCGAAGGCAAGAAGAAAAAAGCTGAAATGAAATAGCGTCAGATATCAGAACAAAAAAAGGCTGTGATTGTTTCACAGCCTTTTTTTTGTCTTCATTATCAGGCGCTTTGATTATTTTGCGCTCTGCACTTTCATATATAGAATCAGCCCCGTCATGGTCAGGGCAATCCCGCTCCAACCCAGGATTCCGGGGGCCACATGCCCCAGCAGGACGGCTTCGCCGGCCAGAGAAAACACAACCTCCATGGATTGTGTGCAATCGGCCGCTGCAAGTTCCGCCGTGGACTGGGCGGAATGCCGCGCATACAAGAACAGGCTGGTGGCGATCACCCCGGAACAGACCGCAACGATGGCCGTCTGCAAAATCTGTCCGCCGGATGGAGGTGGAGGCGTGGTGACCAGAATCAGAATACCCCACAGCGGCAGCGAACCAAGCGTCAATAACAAAACACGACATACGGCGTCGTCCATGACCGGATGTGTAATGGAAGGAATAAATCGCCTCTTTGTGTGGCGGGCCTCCCACACAAGCTGGTTGCCGAAAGGATAGGCAAATGCGGCGACCAGCACGGGCAATGCACCCAACAGGGTATCCGTCAAATTTGCCGTTGACGCCTGCTCGATATTGACCAGCACGACACCGATGAAAATCACCAGTGTCAGGGCAACGGCCTTGAGCGGAACCTTCCTCCCGAATCCGAGAAGGACAAACGGCGTCGCCAGAATCGTGGTCTGCCATGTCGCCGCCACCACCCAGCCCGGACTGTAGACCGAACTGAATGTAATCAGTGCGTAAAACACACCGAACCCCACGCTGCCCGCCAATATCCAGAACAGAAAATACCTGCGGAATACTCCGAGAGCCTGTATCCCGAGCTTTCCCCTTCCGGTCACCACAAGCCAGACACCGAGAAAACCGAGCATCCAGAAATAGCGAAGGCTGGCGGACCAGACCCAATGCCCGCCCTCAAGGCTCATGACCCGGTTGAGAACAAAGGTGGAACTGAAAAACAGACTGGCAAGTACACCGACAAAAATGATTCGCAGCATGTGGCTCCATGGGGTTGGATATCGCCAGTCAATGCCACTTTCCACCAACGAAGTCCATTGACATCATATGGCAGCCGAGTAGACTTGTTTTAAAAACATACACTATTTCAACCGGAACCGGACGCATGAAACTACCATTCATCAAACAATCCACCATCGACTATTATCACGCCTGCAAAAAGCAGGGTTTGTCCCTTTTCGACTTCATCCACGGCTATGTCTACGGACGCTGGTGCTACCATTACATAGGTCTCGCCGGTGACAAGGAACCGTGGTGGCGCTGGTTGTGGGCACCGCTCATTCTCATCATCAACCACCACTCGCCCTTCAAGCCGACAGCAGACAGCAAGGTCGGCGATCCGAACCAGAAAAAACCGGTTTGGGGCGATACCTATCACGGCAAACCCATGCCGCTGGACGAAGCCACCAAACTCATCAAGCTTGACCGGCCGGTAAACACCGCCGTGTCGGAACAGGTGCTTCCCTATACTCGCGCCCGTGAAATCGTCCTCAGGAACCCGGAAAAGATCGTGGTCCTCGACTGTCCCTGCCGGTCCGGCATGGAAGATCCCTGCCTGCCACTTGATGTCTGCCTGCTCGTCGGTGACCCGTTCGCCAGCTTCATGCTGGAACACCACCCGGACAAGACCCGGCAGATAGACGCGGATGAGGCCGTACGCATTCTCAAGGCTGAAAATGCCCGCGGTCATGTGGCCCACGCCTTTTTCAAGGACATCATGCTCGGACGGTTCTACGCCATCTGCAACTGCTGCTCGTGTTGCTGCGGGGCCATGAAGGCCACCAAATCGGGTACGGAAATGCTCTGCTCTTCGGGATATCTTGCCGAGGTCGATGAAGAAAAATGCGTGGTCTGCGGCGTCTGTGCAGAAAAGTGCCAATTCAAGGCCATTGGATTCCGCAAGGGACATGCCTTTATCAGGGAAGACCGCTGCATGGGCTGTGGAGTCTGCGTGCAGGCCTGTGCCAAGGATGCCCTGTCACTCAGGCTCGCACCGGAAAAAGGCGCACCTCTTATTGTCGAAGACCTGTAAAAGGCCTCATGACGCATATCGGAATACTTTCGATGAACGAAAAAAATCCCGGCAGTAGCGTACTGCCGGGATTTTCACATATTCAGATGTACTGAAAACTGTTTCGTCCTGTTCTATCCCAATTCAATCTTCAAAGGGATAACATGCAGTTCCCGGCTCACCTCGCGGGTGGAACCGAGTTCCCATGTGGCAGAGGATTCGCCGGCGGCCTCGGCCACAGCGTCCGCGATACCCTGCACGTTGATGATCGGATGGCGTGAAAAAACCTGCGGAAGACCGTACGTCAAATTACAGGCCAGACACTTCCCCGGACGCTGGTTGAGTTTCAACTCAAAATTCAGGGCGTTGCCGTCGCTGCCTGCAAAACCAAGCTCGATGTCATAACTGCCATCTTCGGCATCGCCGAACAAGGCTTCAAAGAAATCATCGGTGCGCTCAGCCGGAAAAATGGACGCGAGCCGATCCTCGGTAAAAATATCGCCATACTGGGCCATGAACTATCCCCCGGGTGTGATAAATGAACGGTATATCCTCGTCAGTCGGTATGCTTTACAAAAAAACAGCCCGCGCTTCAAGACGTTTCGGCATAAGGCAAAACGGCAAGAAATCACACGCTATCGGAGGAAGAAAAACAACCCGATGCCCGACAGGAGCAATATGCCACACGGAGCGACCAGCTTCCGCCACGTCCGCGCCATATCGCATTCAAAATATTGGCAAGTCAGAATAAAACAGATATGGATGGGAGAAATCATAACCCCGGTAAAGCCAGCAAACAACGCAAGGACCAGATACGGCACCACCTGATCCTGCATGCCGAGCATATTCAGCACCCCGAGCAGCAGCGGAAATGTCGCTCCGACAAAAGCCACGCTGATACCCGAGACCATGCCAACAAGAAACGGCAGGAACATCGCCGATGCGAAAAGCGCAGCATCACCGCCAGCCACCCGCGCCATCTCCTCAACAACGCCTGCAGCCTGCATGACATCCTTGAATACGAAAACAGCCACAATGACAAACAGCATGGAACGCACGCTCTTGCCGACAAGCACGGTCCGTAAAAACTGAAATCCAAGTTGGGAATTCTGGGCCATGACACACCCCACACCGCCGCCAAGCGCAACGATCACCCCCCACTCGAAAGACATTCCCGGAGCAAAAGCCGAAATCGCGGTTTCCAGTCCGATGGCTCCGACAATGGCGATGAGCAACGGCAGTCCCTCTTTGAAAACCGCCCCCCGATTCCGTTCACCCGTCACGGGCTGAGACATCAAGTCCTTTGCCCCAAGTACCCCCGGACGCAAAAAGAAAAACCATCCCGCCAGCAGCATGACCAACGTACCGGGCCAGCTTTTTGAAATAAAATCGATAATAGGGATGTCGGCCAAACCAACAATAAGAATAAGCCCCGGATACAACGGCCAAAAAAGTTCCCAGACATGACGAAACCAGTAATTGACCACGGCCCGGTCACTGTTCCTGACGCACATGTCCTCGGATACGGTTTTCACCATGGGAGCGGAGAAAATCGCTCCTCCCGGCATGGGAAGCAGCCCGATAAGCGCGGGGAAAAACACAAGCCGAAGCCGCGGGCTGGTCAGGTACCCGGACAACGCCCCCATCAATCGCCTCGACTGCCCGGAGCGTTCCATGGCATCGGACAACACAAGTATCAGCCCCACAATGGCGGCCAGAAAAAGAAACTTTTCCTGCATCAAGGCCATGCCCCCGGTCTGGGCGAAAGAAACCGGTCCCATGCCAAACATGAGCCCCATGGCAAATCCGCCAATCAGAATGGACAAGCCAATGCCCAACCTGAACCTGATACCGGCAAGCATCAGGGCGAAAGCGGACAACACTTTGAAAAACGGGATGAACTTGAAAAGCAAAGATTCCATGGCAGACACTTCCTTTAAACTCAAGCGGAGCGTATGACTGAGCCTCTACCCGCTTTCGTATCAAATGAAAACCACAAGAACCGCTTCCCCATGACTGACGCCACCTCAAATGAGACGAGGTGACGAAACTCAAAACAATCCTCCATGAGTCATCCTCGAGAGAGCAACATCATTTTCTCTGAAAAGAACACACCCGATTCCACCCGCCTTGCCCACAGACACGCATTGCGCTATATTGTTGCGGACAAAAAAACGACACCCATTTTCTGGAGACACCACTTCATGGCAATGAATCCCAAACAGATACGCACACACATTTTCACGGTCATCATCAACAAGGTCGAGGAACAAGACGAAGACAAACGGCAGGAAGCCCTGACCGAATTCATGTCCGTCACCGGCACCGCGGGCAATGCCCCGGATCAGATTGCGGAAATGATCCCCCCCATCATGCATGACCTGTATGAAAAATGGATATCCATGTTCACCGACCGGCTTTTGGAAACAGTCGATGCCAGAAACCTCGAACTGCTCTGTGACGGAACGACCGACAACAACGCAGCCCTCGTGCTCGCCTACATCATGTTCCTTGAATCAGCCCGCATGGAAGAACAAATTCCCAAAGACCTCGCCGAACACGGCCTCAAGGCGTCGGGCAATGAAGACCTCGGAGACCTCGCCGCAAGCTATATCAGGACCCAGATGTCCAAAATCGCGGAACAGGCCGGCGACAAGGAACCCAAAGGCAACGCCTAAAGAGACATTGCATTCAACGAAAAAGCCCGCTTTCCCTTTTGGAAAAGCGGGCTTTTTTTCATGCAGTCAGACAGATCAGCCAACACCGTCACCGGCCTCGGCAATCGCCTTTTCCACGGCTTCGGCAATGACGTTCGGAGGATCGGCCATGCCTTCCTCCAGCATGCCCATCTGCAAGTTCAGCTCCCGCTGCACAGCCACTGCCAACGGGTTGAAATACTGCTTCCACAAGGCAACGGCCTTTTCCGGCTTTTCCAGACGCACCATGGTCAAACCGAGATATAAAAACGCATCCTTGTATTCTCTCTGGATACGCAGCGTCCGCTCGAATTCAAGCTTGGCCTGCCGGTACTTCCCGACACGATACAGACAGACGCCGAGGCGATACCTGACATCAGCATCATTCTTGTCGGTCTCCAGACATTCCTTGTATTTGAGGCATGCGTCATCCCAACTGCCGTCAACGTACAGGCTGTTGGCATCCTTGATGACCTCAATGCCTTCTGCTGTGGATGCCGCAGGCCCGTCAGCCTTTTCGTTCTTGATACGGCGCACCGCACCAAACAAAAAATTTCTTCGCGATTTGTCTATCTTCTTCTCGGCCATTCATCCCTCCGGTGCGACAGAATACCGATTTTTCAAAACCGGTCAACCGAACCGGGAATCGGTTGCCTTTTCAGAAACTTCATGGAATTCTTGTTCCATGAATTCCACTATCTGCGGCTGGACCGGCAGGGTCCTGCATATCGATCTGTCCACGCGCGAAATGGCAGCGCAGCATCCCGCACGCACACTCTACGAGACCTACCTCGGCGGCAAGGGACTGGCCGGTTATTTCCTGCGCCCCTATTGCACACGGGAATATACCGACCCGGAGCTTCCGGTACTCGTGTTTGCCGGCCCGCTGACAGGCACCATTGCCCCGACATCGGGCCGGGGAACCATCATGTCCCGTTCCCCGCTTACCGGGACAATCTGCGACTGCTCAGTCGGCGGACGACTCGCCACCCAACTGAAAAAAGCGGGCTGGGACGGCCTCATCATCACCGGGGCAAGCGACACCCCCTGTGGAATCGAAATTCACGATGACGACATTCAGATCAAGGATACCCCACTCTGGGGCGAAACCGTTGACGTCGTATTCGACAAACTCGACAAAAACGGAGCATCTGTCGCAACCATCGGACCGGCTGCGGAAAACGGAGCGCACATCGCCTCGATCATGGTGGATCGTCACCATGCGGCAGGGCGCGGCGGCCTCGGGCTGGTCTGGGCGGAAAAGAATCTCAAATACATAACCATCAAGGGAACCGGAAAAGTCCGCGTCCATGACCCCGAAATGCTCAAGGAAGCCCGCGAGGAAATCTTCCGGCTCACGGCGGCCTCCCCGGCCCTGCTGGGGCAGCATGGAATCTCCGAATGGGGCACAGGTGCCCTTTTCGATCTCATTGATTCCCGGCGCATGATGCCCACGGACAATTTTCAAAAGACCCGGTTCCACAGCGCAAAACGACTGAATGCCGCCGCGTTCAGGAAAACATACTCCCCCACGAAACACGGCTGTGCAGGCTGTCATATCCGCTGTAAAAAGGTCGCCAGAGACGGACGCGCCATGCCGGAATTCGAAAGCATGTCGCATTTCTCGGCGCTCATCGGCAACATGGACATGGAACTTGTCATGCAGGCTGCCGCCCTGTGCAACCGCCTCGGGCTCGACACCATCTCGGCAGGAGGCACGCTGGCATGCTACCGGGAAATCACGGGCGAGGACTTCACGCCGCGCACCCTGCTGAAAGCACTGTATAATATGGCGGATGGAGGATACCTCGGACAGGGGTCTCTCGATTTCGCCCAGTCATGTGAAAAGCCGGAACTCTCCATGTCGGTCAAGGGCATGGAGCTTTCCGCCTACGACCCGCGCGGCGCATACGGCATGTCGCTGGCCTACGCCCTGAGCACCCGCGGAGGCTGTCATCTGCGTGCCTATCCCGTCAGCCACGAGGTGCTACGCAAACCCGTTGCCACGGATCGTTTCAGCTTCAGCGGCAAGGCACGCATCATCAAAATTGCCGAAGACATGAACGCGGCAGTGGACTCGCTCACCGCATGCAAGTTCACCTTTTTCGCCGCCAGCCTTGAAGAATATGCCAAGGCATACACGGCCGTCACCGGCACACCGTCATCCGGCGACGAACTCCTTCTGATCGGTGAACGCATCTATTACAATGAACGCATCATGAACGCAGCCAACGGCTTCGAAGCCTGTGACGACGACCTGCCGCCCCGCTTTTTCTCCGACGAAGGCTCGTCCGGCAGCGGCGTCAGGATACGCCCGCTTGATCGTGAAGAATTCCTTGAGGCACGCAGCAATTATTATGCAGTGCGCGGACTGGATGAAACCGGGCATCCGACGGAAGAAACCATCACACGGCTCGGTCTGGACAGCGAGGTGCTGTCATGAAGCGACTCTGCGAAAAATACGCCGCCAAACTCTCGAATCAGGGACTTGCCGCACCCGGTGCCCCGATCATCGGTGGTCTGGATGCCGAACTGGTCTGGAACCGGCACGACCCGCGCATCGAACACCTCGCCGGGATTTTCGACGCCATGTCAATCAACTCGCTCGTTTTCGCCAAACCGGCTGAACCATACGCGACCATCATTGATTTTCTCGCCCGCAAGCATCCTGAAACGATCCGCCCAGAAGACACAGAAACCCGTACCTTTCTGCATGACATACCCGTCTGCCATGAATTCACCACGAAGGCGATCAGCGCGGCCCTCAAACGCCGCAAAGCCGTTATCATCCCCGGAGAAGGGATTGCGTCTTTCGGAACGGTCAGCCCGGAACAGGGCTTCGTGTTCTACTCGTCCACCATCTTCGCCTGCACGGTACTCTTCTTCTCGGAATATCTGGCTGCTGCCCGCCGTAACTATCTTGACGAGGAATTCCGTTCCACCTTCGCCCGCGTCGTGGCCGCTCTGCCCTCTCCGCGCACAGACATTCCAAACCTCGCTCCCGCGCCGCTCGCAGATGAAGAAACCGTACTCGCAGCCATGACTGAAGCAGGACGTGCCGTGGTCGAATACGGTCTGGTCGACTCCTTTTTCGGGAACATCTCGTACCGCCTCGACGATACCATCTACATCAGCCAGACCGGCAGCTCCCTAGATGAACTCGAAGGCTGCATCGATCCCTGCCCCATGGACGGCTCGACAACGGCAGGACTGACCGCTTCCTCGGAACTCTCGGCGCATGAAGGCGTCTACCGCAACGCGGACGCCCTGTGCATGCTGCACGGACACCCGAAATTTTCAGTCATCATGTCCATGAACTGCGACAAAAAGGACTGCCCGAATCGCGGACAGTGCCATATCAAATGCACGGAATGCAGAACGGTTGACGGCGTGCCCATCGTCCCCGGCGAAGTCGGCACCGGTCCCACCGGACTGTGCAACACGCTCCCTCCGGCAGTCGCCTCATCCGGCGCAGCCATTGTCCATGGCCACGGCGTTTTCACCTCGGGTCAACCCGACTTCACCCAAGCATTCAAACGTCTTCTGGAAACGGAAAACCGTTGCCGCGAGCTCTATTTCGAACAGATATCCGCCCTTGGCGGCTGGAATCGAAAGTAGACGCCCCCGACTGCCTGCGCTATCCTGCCGACCATGAACTTCGACACCGCCGAAAGACTAACCGCCGCACCAATACTCTGGTTTATCGCGATCACCTTCACCGCCACTTTCGGTATTGAAGTCTGGCTGATCCAAAACAAGATCAGTTTCGGTGACGTTGCCATCCAGTCGTCACCGGCCCTCTGGCTGCTCGCCATCATGTGGATTCCTGGCCTGACAGCCCTACTGGTATCGCTGTTCATGGAAAAGACAGGCATCAGGGGACTGAAAAACGCACTGTCCCTGCGAATCGGCTCTCTGGGGCCGTACTTCCTGACTCTGTTCATCGCACCAGCGGTATACGCAGCCATGTACGGCCTGAGCTGGGCCTTCGGGCTGACGGAACCGGACCTCTCCATGGCTGCCCTGACAGCAGCCATCGGCAGCGATGAGCCTGTCACCCGGGAAACGGTCTTTCAGGTCATGCTGCCACTTTCCATTTTTCTGGGTCCATTCATCAATTTCGTCTTCGGACTCGGCGAAGAACTCGGCTGGCGCGGCTTCCTGCTCCCCCGTCTGATGCCGCTGGGGAAGATTCCTGCCTACCTCGTGCTCGGCATTCTCTGGGGACTCTGGCATGCCCCGCTCATCTGGGCAGGCTTCAACTACCCCGGCCATCCGGTCGCGGGCATCGCCATGATGTGCGTTCTTTCCACCGCCTTCGGACTCTTCATCAATGAGATGACCCTGCACTACCGCTCCAGCCTGCTGGCCGCTTTCATTCATGGCGCGGTCAATGCACAGGGCTACGGCATCTGGGCTTGGCTTTTCCCCGGCACAGCCCCTCTCCTCGGCGGCGGAACCGGCATCATCGCCGCCGCGATATGGCTGGCTACCGGCATACTGACAATCTGCATACTCTCCCGTTTCCGCTCAAAAAACACATGAAAGCGGCCTCTATCCCCCAGTTCTTACCGTCCCTTGAGCCCAAGGTACTTCTCTGCGATACACCATGCTCACCTCGGTGCCAAATCTTTGTAAAGATGTTGAGTTTTTTCAACATATCATCAATGACTTAACATAAAATATTTAAATCAATTCAAGCAAATATGCGCCATTGCCGCCACCATTCATCATCGACGATCATACTCTGTCTTCTGACAGCTCTTTTGCTGACGCCTATTTCCGCCAAAGCCAGAACGTCAGACACCCTCACATGGCTCTACTTCAATTTCCCCCCCGTCTACATAAGGCATGACACGAATGTCACCGGGTACGGCAAACAGATCATCGACATTATCAATGCCGAGACAAAAAACACCAAACACAGAATGCTTTTTGCCACACCGGGGCGTATGATCGAAGACATCAAGGCGGAAAAGAACGTACTGATACTCGGCCTGATAAAAACCCCTGAACGCGAAAAAATCATGTACTTCAGCAAGTACCCATGCCGTCTCGCGAGCGCGTCAGTCATAGCCATTCGCAGTGAAGACAAGGCAAAATTCGCTCCGAACGGGACTGCATCCGCCAAAAAACTGTTCGACAACAAAACCCTCATATTCGGCGACATACCGAACATCAGGTACGGCGCTCTCGATGGACTGGTTACTGAAAACAAGGTTCAGCACCGCACCATCAGCACACCGGAAGGCCTCCCACACCTGCTGGGCATGCTCGTCAGGAAACGCATTGACTGGACCATCACCGACCCCATGGCCGCCACATATCTGGAACGGCAAAACTCATGGGATAATGAAATCATCATGGTTCCCATCAGCGAGGCTCCGCAGGAGTTCATTCCCGGCTATATCGTTGCCCCCAAGACTGAATGGGGCGCAAAAATGATGCAGCATGTCGATGCAATACTGCGAAAGACCATCAAGTCCGGACGACTCAAGGAAATCCTTACACCATATGCCCCCAAAGGCCTGGAAGCAGAATTCGACGCCTCATACAAACGGTTGATCCTCGAACCGGCTCGATAATAAAAAAAGAAAAAGCCCTCGAAATCGAGGGCTTTTCAGGAAGTTGCGTTAGCTGGTTGCCGAGTAACATGCCTCAGCCAAAGGTCTTTTACGTTTGCTGAAAGTTACCTGAGAACACTACCGAGTCAATGAATCCTGGGTTCTGTTCAAAGTTACCTTGAAACGCTCCTTTGCTCTAAATTCACTATACGCCCCCTGAGAAGCAGAAGCAAGCTCAAAACGTCATATAATTCATTTTTTGATAAGCCCCAGAACAAACAGGAAAAGCAGGGCCCCGACCGTAGCAGTAACAAGCTCTCCGATCATGGAAGTTGTCTGCACGCCGACAAATCGAAACACGAACCCGCCCACAATGGCCCCGACAAGTCCGACAATCATGTTGCCGACCAAACCGAATCCACCGCCTTTAAGAATTTTCCCGGCCAGAAAACCTGCCACCAGTCCGATCAGTAAAAACGCAATGATGCCCATGTATCACTCCTGTTACAAGACCAATAGAACAACAATCCCAACCTTTTCTTAAACGGAGCATTCTTGCACATCCCTGCTACAGTTTTTCGAAATACTCCTTTTCCGCACCGCACTGGGGACACACCCAATCCTCGGGGAGGTCCTCAAACGAAGTTCCGATAGCAATGTTGTTTTCAGGATCACCTTCAGCCGGATCGTACACATAGCCGCACGGGCATTCCCATTTATCCATGATTCCTCCAAAGTTTCAGGTTGGGCCCATAGTAACACAACGCCACACCGATTCAAGCCCCGCCGCCCCCCTATCAACCAAACAATAAACACACTCGTTTGATATAATCGAAAAAGGAACGTATCCTGAACACCAAATCAGGGAGACCTCCATGTTTCAAAAAGCCCTTTTCTGCTTCCTTCTGCTCACAGCCCTTTCATCTCAGGCGTTTGCCGACAGTTCCGCCATCCTCTACGGCGCAGTCACACACAACGGGCAGCCCCTCCCGAATGCGCTTGTCACGATCATCGGCGAGGCAACCTACACCAGTAAAACCGTCATGACCAATGAGAACGGCGTCTATGTCATCGACAAACTCAAGGCCGACGAATACATCATCCGGGCACTGGCCCAACCCGAGGGCGTGTACAGTCCGGCAGAACAAAATATTTTTCTTGAAAACGGCAAAGAAAAAGAGGTCAACTTCTCAATGAAGAAGACCTCTGAATAACGGGAAAAGACGAAATTATATCAGTCGGAGCTGGTCTTCATCCTCCAAGCGCAGCTTGAGATGCTGATACGCCTTGGGCGTTGCCACACGACCGCGCGGCGTGCGCTTCAGAAAACCGCACTGAATCAGGTACGGCTCATAAATATCCTCAATGGTACGCACTTCTTCGGCGCAGGCAGCGGCAATGGTCTTGAGCCCAACCGGCCCGCCATTGAAATTCTCCACCATCAACGTAAGAATCTTGCGGTCCATGTTGTCAAGACCGTACTGGTCCACATCAAGACGCTCAAGTGACGACTCGGCAAGCTCTCTGGTCACCACGCCGTCACCATGAACCAGCGCATAATCGCGCACTCGGCGCAACAGGCGGTTGGCGATACGAGGTGTCCCTCTCGCCCGACTGCCGATGGCAAACGCGCCTTCGGGATCGACCTTGACGTCAAGAATACCCGCTGCACGCTCGACGATGCGGCCCAGTTCTTCCGGCGTGTAAAACTCGATACGGAAAATGCAGCCGAACCGGTCCCGCAGGGGTGACGTCAACAGCCCAAGGCGCGTGGTCGCCCCGACCAGAGTAAACGGTTCGAGGTCGAGTTTTACCGTACGGGCACCGGGACCGGAACCGATGACCAGATCGATCTGGAAATCCTCCATGGCCGGATACAGCACTTCCTCGACCGTCGCGGGCATGCGATGAATTTCATCGATAAACAGGATGTCGCCGCGCTCAAGATTGGTGAGGATGGCGGCAAGGTCCCCGGATCGTTCCATGACCGGGCCTGACGTGGAAACCATGTTCACGCCGAGTTCACTGGCCATGATGCGGGCGAGTGTGGTCTTGCCAAGCCCCGGGTTGCCGTAAAAAAGCGTGTGGTCGAGCGGTCGCTCGCGCTCGGTGGCAGCCTTGATGAACACGTCGAGATTGTCTCTCAGGTCATCCTGGCCGATAAAGTCGTCCAACCGCCGTGGCCGGACATTTTCTTCAGGGAGTGTGCATTTGCTCATGAACGTGCCGCTGCTATTTTCTTGAGCACCACCCGAATGGCTCCGGCTGCGTCAAGGTCTGGTTCCGCTTCAAAGGTTTCAATAATCAATGATCTGACTTCCTCCTCAGCGTACCCCAGCCCCTTGAGACCCGCAAGGGTATCGAGATATTCTCCCTGCGGTCCCTGCGGCCCACCGGCTTTGACCGTACTTTTGGTGCCGCCGGTCAGTTTGCTCACCTTGTCCTTGAGATGCCACAGAATCTGCTTGGCGGACTTCGGCCCAATGCCCGGGACACGGGACAACATGGTAACATCCTCACGGAACGCGATCTCGCGCAGATGCTCGGCATCATACATGGAAAGGATGGCAAGCGCCTTTTTGGGCCCAAGTTTGTCGATGGAAATCAAGGTGCGGAACAGGTCCAGGTCGTCGCTCTCCAGAAAACCGAACAGGTCTATGGCCTTCTCAGCCACCTGAGTATGAACGAAAAGTTCGATCTCCCCCCCCTTACCGGGGAGTTTCGCAATAACCGACGTAGGCGCGGCCACCTCATACCCAACCCCACCGGGAGTAAGAACGACCAACCCCTTTTCGTCAGCGGAAAGAAGTTTTCCTTGCAGATATCCGATCATGAAATGCCTCCGATTGAGGGGTAATAACGCATTACGAGACGCAGTTCAAAAAAAGACACAGAAGCGGCTATCTGCCTTTTATCGCAGCACACAAAACCGACACTCCGAACGGCAACCGCACAGCAGGAAGCAAGTGGCGTTCGAATGAAAAAATCCGTGTCAGCATGGTGTTCACTGCCGCAGAGGTCTCATTCAAATCGCTTTCTCCACCCCCGGAAGAAAACAGACGAACAAGAGCAGCAGCGGGGAGCAGAAACGTATTGAAATAGCTAGCCGATTTCACGCTCAGCTCATTGCCTGAAAACAAGGCGGAAAAAGAGGACAGCGAATAACGGCGGTAATGATGGTTGATGACATCATGCTGACTCCACATCCACTGATTTGCCGGAGCCGTACAAAGCAACACTCCCCCCGGCTTCAACTTTCCTGCAAGAGCCGCCACAGCCTTGCCATCTTCCTGAATATGCTCAAGGACATCAAAGGCGCAGACAAGATCATATGATTCATCCGGATAAGGAATTTCATCAGGCAATTCCCCTTTGCGGATAGTGAGTGACGGATGATTGGCTTTGGCGAATTCAAGGGCCAGCGGATTATATTCCATGGCATCCACCGAACCGAATTCCCCCAGCATGGGTAAATTGCCACCGGTTCCGCAACCGGCCTCAAGAATTCGGGCACCTGAAGAAAGCTGCAAACTGCCAAGCATGGCACGCAACACGGCTCTACGGCCTCGAAACCACCAATGCCGTTGTTCCAGTTCATTGTTCTTTATAAATTCGGAATCATTCATATTCAGATTGCCTTATCGTCACTATTTAAAAACGACGCACTTGTTGAAAACAAAGAGGATGGCTGGGGTCACGAACAAGAAAAACAAATTGGAGTAATAATACTCTGTCTGAAGAATATCCGTGACCAAATAAACCCAACCGGCATTCAATCCGAGTCCGAGCAAGGCCGCAACAAGAAACTTACACAGAACCAACAGGATCTGTTTCTTCTCTGTGAGGTGGGTACATCGAAATGTCCAAGAAAAATGACTATAAAAAGACAACAGGAAAGCCGGAACAAAGGCAACAAAATTCGCAACCATGGGCGATGCCAGTCCACCTTTCACAATACCGGTAAACAAAACGACATGCACTAATGTGGCAAGCGCTCCGACAATACCGAACCGTCCCACCTGAGCCGCAAGGGAAAGAGTTTTATTCAGATTTGATGCCATACGTCTCACGCACCAGATAAAGGGGACGTTGCTTGACCTCAATGAAAATGCGCCCAAGATATTCGCCGATAACACCAAGACAAATCAAATTGATCCCACTAAAGAACAGGATGACGACCATCAACGACGCATAACCGGGGACGTCCACGCCCAGAACGAGTGTTTTGGTCACAATGACGAGCATGTACACCAAAGCTGCAAACGAAGTAAGCACCCCGAGATAACTCCAGATTCTTAATGGAATGGAGCTGAAGGAGACAACCCCTTCCAGTGCGAAATTCCACAACTTCCAATACTTCCACGCGGACTCGCCGGCAACACGCTTTTCACGGGTAAAATGAATGACCGCCGTCTTGTAGCCAAGCCATGCGAACAACCCTTTCATGAAACGGGTCCGTTCCCGAATCAACTTCAACGATTCGACAACCTTGCGGTCCATGAGCCGAAAGTCTCCCGCATTGGAAGGAATGGGAATCTCTCCCAGACGAGCCATGACGGAATAAAACCAATTGGCGGAATTGCGCTTCAGAAAACTGTCGACACTTCGGTCCTCCCGCACGGCCAGAACGACTTCATAGCCATCACGCCACTTGGCAACCATGTCAGGTATTATTTCCGGGGGGTCTTGCAAATCAGCATCAATGGGAATGACGGCATCGCCCAGGGCGCAGTCGATTCCCGCAGTCAAAGCGAGCTCCTTGCCGAAATTCCTGCTCAGATCCACTATCTTGATTCGTGAATCGCGCTCCCTTTCCGCAACAAGCCGCTCAAGCGTGTCGTCCGAACTTCCATCATTGACACAAATAATTTCATAACTTTCATGGAGTCCATTCATAACCCCCACTACCCTATCAAAAAAGGCAGACAGGACTTCACTCTCGTTGAACATGGGAACAACAAGACTTATGACTGGATTCTCCGGCGAGGTATTATTAACCATGACATCTCCGTCGGTTGCCGCCTATTCCGTAATGCAACATCAAAACATGCTGACCGAAACCGATTCAAGTTTCGGATGAAGACGCTCGTAATCTCTCAAAAAATAATAACCGTAGTACAACGGATTCCCAAATGGATCAAAGTTTTCAACCGAATAATTCATTCGGGTCACACGCAAATCGGAAACAGAAACAAGACCCCGGTCCACAGCGTATTTCAAAGTACCATCTCTATAACTCGACGGAAGATCACAGTTATGTCCGTCAGTACAAGCCGCGGCACCCCAAACTTTTTTTCCATATGCGGCAAGGAAATGCCAATTCGAAGCTGCGGCGATATCCCGCAGATATTTCGGAGTCTCCTTGCGTTCAGAAGCAATGTATACAAAACCGGGAGCTGGCGGCGGCGTTGTTTTCAACGTCGCGATGAGTGCATTCTCATAATACAGCTGTGCATACTTCTGTTGATACGCCGCGAACTGATAAAAAAAGGACAGCAACAAAACAGCGCCAATGATTCCGTACGAAATCTTCCGTCCGAGCTGCTTCACTCCATACTGCATCATGGTTGCTAGCAGCATCGCCATGGGAATGGCCGTCAGATAGGCATGACGCGGCGTAAAGCTATTCGTTCCCTCCACCTTGACGGGCTTGCCCACGGCCCAATAGGCCAGTCCTGCAAAAAACAGCAGGACAAGACAGGCCGCCACCCGCCGAAACAAAAGGGTACGCGACGCGACGTCGAGCTTCCTTCCGAAAAGGAAATAACCGATCCCCAAAGTTCCTACTGCGATTCCCCAATAATTGAGGAAGGCAGAAATTCGCGGAGTAAAATGGTTGTAGCCCGCATATACTCCGTAAGGCGGGAAAAAATGGCGATACAAAACAAATGCGGTCAAAAGAACAAAACAAAAGACAAAAACTCTTCCTGTCACCCGCTTGAAACAGGCCCGTTCAACCATCATGATCCAACAGAAGAGGGCATAGCCTACGGCAAAGGAAAAGATGGAATTCAATGACAGGGAATACACAAAAAGCGGTATGGCCAATATTGGGTATGTCGCCCGAAAACGAACAGCAAGCAGAAACGCCCACACGCAGGAAATATGAAAAGCCAGTACGCTCGACAAAAGCGTGGCCCACGGCGGAAAAACAAGAATGACAAGAACTGCCAGCAGGGCGTATTCTTCATCAATCCCCAATTCCTCGCGCAAAAGACGCCGCGTCTCGACACAAATACCGACCACCGACGCAGCCGCAAGGATATTGGCAAAAATCTTGTAGGAAATCCCGGTCCAGTCCTGCAACAAGGCAAAAAGAAGATACACGTAGTATTGAAGCGTCCAGCGGCTTTCCAAAAACCATTTCTTCAGGATTCCCATATCCTGAAGCCGGAACGCTTCATACACATGCACACCGTCCCAAATGTCCTGATAACAGGCCAGAAGGGGCATCAGACAGAATATCCCTGCTACTCCGATCAGGTACTTCAAGGTGCGCTCATTCTTCCGAGATGTCACTTCGTGCTCCGAATTTCCCAACAAAATCACATCCCGGTCAACTTACGCATTCGGCGCTCGTTGAGATGGCAAATCGCAACGGCCAATGCGTCCGAGGCATCTTCGGCCCAGTCCGGTTTTTTCACACCAAGACAGTGTGCGACCATGAAGGCGACCTGATCCTTTGGCGCATTGCCGACACCGACCAGATTCTTCTTTACTTTCGTGGGTTCATATTCCGCGACGCTGAGGCCGTGTGTCGCACAGGCCGCCATGGCAGCACCCCTCGCCTGCCCGAGTTTCAGGGCGGACGAGGGGTTCTTTGATACGAACACGTTTTCGATAGCGGCCTCGACAGGGCCGTGTGCTTCAATGAGTTCGGCCAGCCTGTCGAAAATGACGCCCAGCCGTGTGCCCATGTCTTTCTTGACGGGGGTGCGGATGGTGCCTGTAACAATGAGTTCGGCCTGACCGGAAATTTCCCGGACAACGCCGTAGCCCGTCACCCGCGAACCGGGATCCAGACCGATGACTACCAATCCGCTGCCTGCCATGAACTATTCTTCGTCGAACATGTCGTCCGGTAAATCGGCGTTCATGTAGACATTCTGCACGTCGTCGTTGTCTTCCAGCGCATCATAGAGGCGCATGACTTTCTTGCCCGTCTCAACATCCACGGCAACAAGATTCTCAGGAACCTGATTGATTTCGGCAGACTGGAATTCCATTTCAGCGTCGGTGAATGCCTGCTGAACGGCCATGAAATCGGACGGCTCGGTGTACACGGTAAAAATCTCGCCATCTTCGACGATGTCTTCGGCACCGGCTTCCAAACCGACTTCCATCAACTGGTCTTCGGTATATTTTTCGCTATCAAAGACGATAACGCCTTTCTTGTTGAACATGTAGGAAACCGCGCCGGTTTCAGCCATGTTGCCGTTATTCTTGGTGAAAGCATGGCGAATTTCAGCCACAATGCGATTCTTGTTGTCGGACGCGACATCGACCATCATGGCCACGCCGCCGGGACCGTAGCCTTCGTACACGATTTCAAAAATGTCACCACCGGCCAGTTCGCCAGTGCCTTTCTTGATGGCGTTCTCAATCTTATCCTTGGGCAGGTTTACGGCTTTGGCCTTCTGAATGGCGAGACGCAATGTGGAGTTATCCTCCGGGTTGCCGCCACCGGCCTTGGCGGCCAGAATGATATCCTTGGCTGCCTTGGTGAAAAATTTTGCTTTTTTGGCGTCCTGACGCCCTTTGCGATGCTGAATGTTTGCCCATTTACTATGTCCGGCCATGTTTCCTCCTAAATATTCTCAAAAAAGACTGTTTTTCTATAAAATCTTATAAAACACGGCGGTTGAAGCACTCCAACCAACCGATATTGACAGTCGAGCCAAATACCTTACTCATCTATTCCCTTAAAGCCAAGTGCCACGATAAAGAACTCCTTGCTTTCGGAGCGGGAACTGTACGGCTTGAAGTTTTTGATCTTGCCAAAATACGGCCGAATCATGTCCCGGTAGTCTTTCGTTTCCGGACCATCAAAAATCTTGACCGCGAAGTGCCCGCCCTTCTTGAGGTACTTTTTCGCAACCTCAAAAGCTCGCTCACACAACTCCAGGCTGTTGGCCTGATCGGCGAACTTGATACCCGTGGTCTTGGGGGCCATGTCGCTGATAATGAGATCAAACGGCTTGAGCGGATCAATAGCTTCAAGCAATTCCGGCGAATCAGAGAAGACGTCCGCCTGCAAAAATGTGATGTTGTCAGGAAACGAATGCTTGGTCTCCTGAATATCGACTCCGAGGACGTGCCCCTGTTTACCCACGCGTTCCCCGGCGAACTGGGTCCATGATCCGGGGGCCGCTCCGAGATCGAGCACGGTCTGGCCTTTCTTGAAAAGTTTGAACCGCTTATCCATCTCCTTGAGCTTGTAGACGGACCGCGCGGCGTAATTTTCCTTTTTGGCTCTTTTGAAGTACTTATCCTGATATTGTTTCATAGGGACGCTCCTTAAATCGGCGTGGTGCGTTTCCTAGCTGAATATGCCGAAAAAGCCAAGTACGCCATAGTGCCCAGACCACAGCATATCTCAATTATCGATGAAATCGGCATGAAAAAATCCATGCCTGCGGCCCCGGACCAGTTTGAATGGTACGTCAACCCCGATCTGGGGCAGGCCCCGCTTGTCTTCATAGGCCTCGGACCGGAACCGGAAAAGATTCCGGAATGGTTTGATCTTCCGTCGACAGGAACCTTTTATTACGTCGAAAATCCGGCATTCATTGATCAGGCCGGTGACGACTGGGAACAGCGCGTTCCTGCCAATTTCACACGCCTGACTCCTGATCAGTTTTCAGGTGACATCGCCCGCCTTTCGCATGTTGCCCGATATCTTCCGGCACAGCGAGCGTTTCCTTCGTTTTTCGCCCCGCTGACCGCACGTCTCATCCTCCCCGCAGACCTGCCTTCCTGCAAAAGCAAAACCGTCTGGCTGCCGCACACGGAAGACGACCTGCTCGGCAAGGAACTCGCTTTCGCGTTCAGGAAAAAAGGCTTCACAGTCAGCTTTATCGATCATGAAGCCTTGGGAAAACATCCGGGCGCAGCTCTGCCGGAACTTCTGGCCAAAGGTGTTCCCGATCTTTTCTTCAGCGTGAACTTCAAAGGATTCGACCACTTCGGACTCGGCTTTCACATCCTGCGCGAAGCAGGTGTCGATGTGGCCGTCTGGCTCGTGGACAACCCTTTCAACGTACTTCCCGGCGTAAAATCCGTTTTCTGGAAAGACGCGAAACTGTTTGTCACAGACCACACATTCATCGGGCCGCTGACTGAAACCGGTGCCAAATGGGTCAAGCACCTCCCACTGGCGGCAAGCCCGAAACATTTTTCCGAAGCAGGCAAACTTCCGCCCCACGGACACGACCTTGAAGACAAACTCGTCTTTGTCGGACGGTCGGAATTCCCGGCCAGGGAAAAATTCTTTGCACGGGCAACCGTTCCCGCATCTCTTCGGGAAGAGGTATCCGAGACAACCGGAGCAACACGTTTCGACTACCACTGGTGGCGCGCGCAACAGCCGGAAGTCCCACTTTGGCCGGGAAACGATGTCCGCAACATTGGTGCAGGGGCGGAACTCGCAGGCCGCAACTGGAAATTCACATGTCTTGAATCCGCATCCCCGGTCACCGTATTCGGTGATGACGGCTGGAAGGAAATCGAAAACGCAGACGTTCGGCCACAGGTGGACTATTACGCCCACCTGCCCGCCATTTATCGCGCAGCGGCAGCAACCCTGAATGTTACCGGAATGCAGCTTCCGGCAGGCCTCACCCAGCGCCACTTCGACGTCTGGTGTTCAGGCGGCTTCCTGCTAACGGACGCAAACCCCGGCCTCGCAATTTTCCCGGACGAACTGGTCAGGGAAATCAGCTTTGACACACCGGACGAAATCCCGGCTCTTTTCGAGCGATTCCGCAACGATTCACCGGAAAAAAACAAACTCCGCGACGCATGGCAGGAATTGATTTTACGAGAACATACCTATGAAAACCGCATAGCCACGGTTCTCGAGTCACTCGGGCTGTAAAAAAACTCAATCATTCGCAAGAAAAACCGCTTGTCGCGTCCCCAAAAAAGCGGTATTTACCCTGCACCCAAGGGGACGTAACTCAGCTGGGAGAGTGCTACCTTCGCAAGGTAGAAGTCGGGAGTTCAAATCTCCTCGTCTCCACCAGAAAAAAAAAAGGGACTTGGCTTCATAGGCCAAGTCCCTTTTTTTGCGTTTGCAGATCAATTGTTTGATTTTGCCCTACGCTTTTGGTCTTTTGCGTAGAGACTTTCGAGCTCTCCCAAAGTCAACGACTCAGTTCCTGTCACGACAACTCTTGACAAAGATGGCAATTACTCAATATAGGCACTGCATCAATTTAAAGGAGCTTTGATGTTTACAAATGTAAAAAGGGTGTTCCTGTCCTAGGAATGCGCTTGAAGGGCTTGACCATTAGATTACGATTCTAATGGAAGCTTACTGCTTTTAATTACCCCATTTTCATTCCGCATCCCGCAGAACAGGGCACCCCTGCCCCGGATTGTCATTACCAACGATACGTTAATTTGCAGCTGCTTTAACAAAGCAGACTCTTGGTTTGTGCCGTGTGCAAACAAAGCAGATCGTAGGAATCTCGAATAAATTCCTGATTTCACTTTGTCGCGCCCGAGAGGCGCCAGATCAGAGAACTGCCTTCATGAACAGCTGCATAGACAGGTAAATACAATTTGTATTTGCAGGAGCAGACTCATGTCCAGACAGCGGAAAACCATACACATCGATACGAACCCATTCATATGTGAGCATTGCGGCCTTACAGTCCCATCGCCATTGAGCGGAACCAAAAACCGAAATCATTGCTGCCACTGCCTGCACAGCAAGCACGTGGACATGAAAATAGGTGATCGCCGTTCCGGCTGCCGAGGCACCATGGAGCCTATCGGCCTGTGGATTAAGGACAACAAGGAGTGCGCCGTTATTCATCGGTGCCAAAAGTGCGGCTTCATCCGCACCAACCGCATTGCCGGTGACGACAATGAGGTCGTGCTGTTTACGCTGGCAGCACGCCTGATTACGCAATTGCCATTCCCGGCTAAAGCAGCTTTGGAGAAAATTGAACGTCAGCAAATGGGGGGCGAACATGTTTAATATGAAAAAACTCGGTTGGAATACGTTCTTCGAGGAGCAATTCCAGCCATACAAGGAACAAGGATTAAGTGTTGGCCGTGTTTTAAGGGAAGTACGCCATCAATACAGGATATACACACCGCAAGGCGTCGTGGACGGAGACGTCTCGGGGCATTTTCAATACACCGCGGTCAACCGGGCTGATTACCCCACGGTGGGCGATTGGGTCGTTATACGACAGTGCGGCGATTACGCCCAGATAGAGAAGGTCCTGCCACGCGTCAGTGCGTTTTCCCGCAACAAAGCCGGAACGGAAGTGCAGGAGCAGGTGGTTGCTGCGAATATTGACTACCTCTGTATAGTCTGCGGCCTGGACGGAGGGAGAAACTTCAACCTCCGAGGTATCGAACGGTACATTGCCATGACAATGGAAGGTGGGGCCAAGCCGGTCATCGTCCTCAACAAGTCAGACCTCTGCGCCGACGGGGAACTCGCCCTGCTCCAAGCCCGGAGTGTCGCGGACGCTTTGCCCATCCATTTGGTGAGCGCGTTGACCCATGAGGGGCTTGAGGATTTTTCCACGAGCTTTGAAAACGGTTCTACCGTTGCCTTCGCCGGACACTCCGGTGTGGGAAAATCCTCATTGATCAACACCCTTTTGGGCAGAGCTGAATTGAAAACCGGTTCACTACGGGAGAGCGATCTGCGAGGAAGGCACACAACCTCCCATAAAGAGTTGTTCTTTCTGGAAAGCGGAGCCATGGTGATCGATACCCCTGGCATGCGCGAGCTCCAGCTTTGGGGAAGTCCGCAGAACCTGGACGACACCTACGGCGAAATACATGAAGCTGCCCAACGATGCCGTTTCAATGACTGCTCCCACCAAAATGAACCCGGCTGCGCCGTGCGGGAACTGCTGATTGAAGGCTCGTTGGAAATGGAACGCTATGAAAACTACTTGGATATGCGTTCCGAACTTCTCTTCCTTGAGAGCAAAGTAAATGAAAAAAAGAATCATGATAGAAAGGCAAAAGAAAAAGCCCTTTCAAGATTGATTCGACAGTCACAAAAATACGGCAAAAGGCACTAAGTCAAACCGCGCCACTCAGATTACTGACCTTCGTGGCAGTGAAAATACCGGTGAACGGCTGACTTTAGCCCCTGTCAGAGCATTGAGCCTCATTGAATAAAAAGGGAAAAGGGTGGCTTCGCAAAAAGGAGTCACCCTTTCTTGGCTATGGGAAAAAACACGAGCCATAGTAAATTGAATCTGATTAAGAGGAATCCCTCACAGAAAAGTCCCGTTTGGGTCTTTTCATTTTATCCGGCCTAGACTCATCCAGCCAAAACGCTTCTTTCTCCCGTAAAACTACTTTTTCTTTCCCTTGCCCTTATTCTTCTTGCGAGCACTTTTGGCCTCTTTCCGCTCCTTTTTCACCCTTTCCCGATCATCCTCGGCCTGCTGCTTGCGAAGCTTCTTTTCTTCCTTGCTCTGCTTTTTCCGCGCCTCGCGCTCTTCCGTCATTTCCCTTTTTCTGCGCTCGCGGTCCTCTTCGGCGTCCGCCTTTCTGCGTTCACGCTCTTCCTTGTCCATTTCCCGCTGCTGTTTTCCGTCCGCCTTGCGGCGCTCACGTTCAGCTTCTTCCATGTCCTTCCTGCGTTCACGCTCCTGCTCTTCCCGCATCTTACGCATTTCCTTGCCACGATCATCGGCCTCATCAGCCCATGCCAGACTCCCGAAAAAAGGACTACCGACCATCAAGGAAAACACGGCTATCCCTTTCATCAAACAACGCCTTGTCATTCTTTCTTTCATGTCAGACCTCCCTCATACCAAATTTCATCGGTTTACCACTCATTATTCAAAATAAGAAAAAGCCACTGAAAGCGTCAAGGAAATTCCCAGCCCGCTCGATTCCTCCAAAAGACAAAAACCAGTTACATACTGCAACTGGTCCTCTGTCTCACTTCCGCTTCTCCACGTTGATATCAACCCGTTTTTTCCACATCAGGGGAACACATTCATATTTATTGCCCTAATGGGAAATACTGTATCTTGGACCTTGAATCCAGATAGTACAAGGCTTCCATATCTATTTCCTTCAAGCTCAGCGAAGTGGCGATATCCAGATCCAAATCCGTACCCAGCTTATAAATAATGGCATCATATTTCGGAATGGCCGGGTCATAGATAATGACTTCCGGATGCAACGGATCGGAAGGAGAAACTCCCACAA
The DNA here is from genome assembly GCF_963664965.1 of uncultured Pseudodesulfovibrio sp. NCBI lineage: Bacteria > Pseudomonadati > Thermodesulfobacteriota > Desulfovibrionia > Desulfovibrionales > Desulfovibrionaceae > Pseudodesulfovibrio > uncultured Pseudodesulfovibrio sp. The sequence continues at coordinate 3,200,191 of NZ_OY761823.1, forward strand.
CGACACCCACGTCACCGGAGCTGAACCGGCACACAGTTCCGGGCGGATAGACCCCGAGCATTTTGATGAATGTGCCAAGGCATTCCTGATCAAAAGAATCACCTTTCTTTCCGAACATGAAAGCCATTGCCTTGTGAGGAGAAAGACCCAGACTTGCATCCCTGGTGTTGATCAGCCGATCATAGGTGTCGACGACTGCAACAATCTTGGCAAGTGACGAAATCTGATCAGCCTCAAGTCTTTTAGGATATCCTCTTCCATTACACTCTTCATGATGCTGATACACGATCTTCATCACCTCGGGACAGAAATCCGGCAACGCGGAAAGCATGGACACACCATACTTGGGATGCTCGCGAAATAGCGCCATCTCCGCTTTTGACATCTTTTTCTTACAGACAATTTCCTTAGAAAGCCGTAGAAACCCAATATCATGCAACAGTCCACCCAGACTGAGCTTTTCCATTTCATCGTCTTCAAGGCCGAGCTGCTGGCCGAGCATCAGGGCAAGGATCATGACATTAAGGCTATGATAATGTTGACCGGCATCACTTGCGGAGACATTGATATGCTGAACCGCCAGATCAACATTCTTCGAGAATCTTTTACTCATATTCAAAGCGAACTCTTTCAAGTTCTCGTGCGAGTCAATCCCCTTCCCTTTCACTTCCTCAAACAGCCAGTCTGCTTTTTCGGATGCCACGGAAAAGTCTCTTTCAACCTCCTGAAAACGCTTTCTCCGCTTACGCAACTCCGAGGCTTTCTTGCTCTTCAACGATGTCTTGGAAATGAATTTTTTGTCAAAACGATTAATAGCAACGTCAAGTTCATCAGCTAATGGTTTTGTTTTACTCTTCTTCGGATCATACAGCACCGTATCGCAGCCTATGGCTACGATATCATTGATCTCCGATTGCTTTTTCAACTCGAAATGAGAAAGCAGGAATGGATGATTGAACCATGGTATCTCGCGAAGACTGACATACATGCCGAGGGTCAACCGCTTTACTGATATCTTTTTGAGCACTGCATTCACTTCCCATTATTACAAAAGAGCATCACTGATCTTGATCGGTTCGGTTATGTCGAGGATATCTTCACTATGCCTTTGCAAATAGTCGATTGTCTCCTCAGTAAGTATTTCTCCACAGGACAATATTTTCCGTTTCTTCGAATCTATGACACCATAAACATCTTCAGCAATTTCCATCCCCGTAGTAAGCCCGAGAGGATATACAGTTCGAATACGGTTCTTGCCGGCATCTCCCAATATGTCGATAAAAGCATGAAGCAGGACGTCATCATACCATTTCGATCTTTGATCCAACACAAACAAGGCTTCTCCAGTGCTCTTGCCCTGCTGAAGAAGGTGGTGGTAATCGAACAGCAGCCTGATTATCCGGGAACTTGCGGGTATATCCATTCCCTTGACGTCGTCAGAAGGGAACCCGCTTCCATCGAATTTTTTGAGCACGTATTTCAAATCATCAGCGATATCCTGCGTGGCTTCATCCATTCTCAACAAATCCACCATCTTGGCGATATGCTCATATATCTTTTTCAACAAAGAAGGGCTTCTTTTCTCTCCACTCATCATTCCGTTCAGCATCTCTTCATCCAGACGGGAAAGCATAAGCAGATAAAGAGCAAAGACCTTTTTAACCGGTCGCCAGTCGTACCCGACTTTTTTGCACAGGTTCATGATCAACGGCATGACTCGATTATAGGAAACATACAGAAGAGGCATATTGGCACCGATAAACTCAAGCAGACAGCATAAGATCATCTCATCCTGTCTCGGCTCAAGGCTGTCACTCAACAATGCGCTGAAATCCTCCACAGCCATCATGACCAACTGCTTCGAGCATGGCTTGAAAATGATTCTATGTACCGGAATAACCGTGTTCCCAAGTTCTTTTTGACTGCATATTGTCGGCAGAATCAGAATCGTTACGGTTTTAGGCCAGCATTGCCGCATCTCCTTCATTTTCAGATAGGTATCCGGGATATTTCCCATGCTGACAAACAAGATAAAATCAGGGGCTTCATCCTTTGCGGACATTTTCTCTTTCAACAATTCCGGTTCAAGACGCGAAATATCAAATTCTTTTTCGAAAAGACTCTGAATGGTTGGGAAAACCTTTTTACTCTCATCGACGAGCAGCATTTTCATCATAGACTTCACCCTACGCTTTAGAGTCATTATCTATAGCAATCGCACAAACAGATACCGCAAAGCAATTATTACCATCACCCAATGAACACAAAACCATCTTTCTCTGAAAGAATGAGTCGACTTCTGTTTAGTCCTGAAATCACACTATCACTGACATCGTAACCAGCAGCAACAACGGCGTTATAATTATAACATATCAAACCTAAAAACGGTTTAAATAATTAACTTAATAACACTTCAACAACTCATACGCCCAAACCAATTTATCCCTCAAAAGCACAAGCTCTGCCCAACACAAAAGGCCTGCCGCACATTGCAACAAGCCTTCATTCCGCTCTTTGGTTGAAGACGCGAGCCTACAACTAGCCGAAAACCCTATACAAACGACTCTATAGAAGCGTGCTTGCCGAAATTTTCCAAAGCAAAGGCAGACACCTTTTACCGACTTGTAAGCGCCTCACCTGCTCTGAACACAAGGAAGAATTTTGACATCAACCCAAATGGACATCGTCAAAAGAAAATGGCGACCAACTGCGATTACCGCTGCTGCTCAAAGAAATTATGGAAATAACCGAAAACCGGAGGATAATACTTTTCTACAAGCCGACGATATTGTCCGCTCTGTTGCAACATTTTGAAATAACGATTGAAAGCCTTGAGTAACTCAGGTGAGTCTTTGCGGAATGCGGCCCCCATGACCTGTTTATGCGAAAGAGGGCCAAGCACCTTGAACTTGTCCGGCCACTTCTCCAAGGCCACAAGCGTGTCAGGAACATCAAGGAGCGCTATATCCGCATCCCCCCTGATAACGGCAGGAGCAATGTCGTTAAGGCTTCCCGGAAAATTGAAAACTTTGGCACGAATCTCGTCAAGGCCATAGAGTGCAGGATCAAGACAGGTGCCATCCTTCCCCATAACCCTTCGCCCCTTCAAAAGGGACTTGACGGCCTGAATATCATCGTCATCAGAACCGGACCAAACAGAATCTGCCGGAAAATCAGCACGGGCAATACCCCATACCTGTGTGGGAAACGTGGGAACGGAATAATTGACAATCTTCTGCCGCCACTTGAGCACGGTCAAACCGCTGGCGATAATATCACCCCGAATTCTCGCCGCCCCAAGCTCTCTGACGGAACTCCCGATGGGTTTGACTCGACGCCCGGTCAAATCTGCAAGCAGATAGTTCCAATCAGACTTCACAAACCGGTATTCCACACCAAGATATGCGGCGAATCCCCGCATAATTTCCACATCCAGCCCCGTCTCACTATCAATGATAAAATGTGCGTACGGGACTCCGAGATGTCTGAGGACTCCGCTCTCACGAATATAGGCAAGATCATGTCCAGCAGACCATGCAGGACAAATCATGAAAAACAAAACCAGTACAACTGTAACGGAAAAATTCAGTATTTGCTTAATAAGCATACACCCCGTCTCCAAGCCGGTTTGCAAGCAGGAAAAAACACATCCAACACGCACCAACTCAACATATTCCAGAGCTATCGGCAAGTAAAGAAATGTCTATACAGGAAAACAACAGCCTTTCTTCGGCATATTGAAAGCTTCAATAAACGGAGCGGCTACGGGCAAACCAAGGAGGGGCAACAAAAGAGGGAGAGGCGGAAGAAAAAGGAAAAGCAACTCGTTTCAACCTCCGGGCAGGACACCCTGCCCGGAGATGAAATGAACTCAATAAGGCGATTGAGCTGCAATACAGGAACCGAGGATAAAGCCCTGTCTACCAGCCTCGGCTGGTCATGATATCACGAACCTTTTCTTCAGTGCGCTTCTCGACAACCAACATTTTCTTTGCCTGCGCCTTCTTGATCTTCTGGGTCAGCACGTCAATATCGGCAGGCTTTTCCATGAAATCCATTGCGCCGAGCTTCATGGCCTGAATACCTGCGTCAAGAGTAGCCTCACCGGTAAGCAGGATAACCTGCATATCGGGGTGCTTAGCCTTGATGACTTTGAGCATGTCGATACCATTCATACCGGGCATCTTGAGATCCAGAACGATGGCGTCATAGTCACCGGAGTCCACGGCGGAAACCGCATCTTCGGAAGACTGAGCCGTGTTCACATCCATGCCCCGCATACGCATTCTCTCGGACAAGGTTTCAAGGAATTCCTTTTCATCGTCGATGAGCAGTACTTTTTCTGACATTGTATTTTCTCCTGATAGGAAACGATTTTCTGTTTAGGCGGAACCTTGCGGCTACTACACAAAAAGCAGTTCCACAGTTCCATTGCTGTCATTTTTCGCCACAGCGGCGTTCATTTTACGCGCAAGCTCTTCAATACCACTGATCTCTGGGGCTCCTTTCCCGGAAATGGAAAAGACGAACTTCGCCCCATTCTGTGTCGGTGTGACTCCGACAATCAGGTTTTCACCCGACTCCATGGTTTCAATAACGGCTGCGAGTGAGGAGTGAAGCAGCCGCATCAGGTCGAATTTGTCGGTCGTCATCGAGCAAGGCTCGCAGTCGCCGACAGTCAGCCTAACCTGTTTCATATCCGCCATTCGAGTGGCAAGAGCCATGGTCAGTTCAAGCGTTTCCACGATATTGATCTCGTGCAAATCGTCATCCGTAGAATGTGCCATCGCATTCATGTTCTTGACAATAGCATCACCGCGCTGAACCTGCCCTTGTATCGAATCGGCAGCCTTCTTGAGCCTTTCGGGTTCCAAAGGCATGCCTCGCTCAGCCATGAGCGTAAAATCCTGTATCAATCCAGCCGCCTCGTTGATGACGGCGAAAACATTCTTTATTTCATGCGAGACGGACGCACTGACGCGGCCGAAAAACTGCAACCCTTCACGGGAGTCGGTGATCTGACTCATATCGCCTCCTGATTGCTAACCCGCGATCTCTTGGATCTTAGCCACGAGTTCTTCGAGTTGAATGGGTTTGATGAGGTAATGTGCAGCCTCGGCACACCCGGCCTTGAAATCCGCCTCGGAACCATGCCCGGAAAGAAAAATGAATTTCATGTCCGGGTATTTTTCACTGAGCAGGCGGCGAAGCTCAAGCCCACTCAATCCCGGCATTTTCATGTCAAGAACTGCCACGTCATATTGATTCTGCGCGGCCAGTTCCTGTGCGGAAATCCCATTGTCGGTCCAATCCGCATCAAGCCCGCGAATCGACAGTCTTTCCGCCATGGCGGAAACCAATTCAATTTCATCGTCAACAAGTAATATCTTCATTTTCAAGCTCTATTCCGTGACCTGCAAAGGCATGGTTATGGTAAACTCCGTTCCTTTTCCGACTTCACTCTCCACCGTCATAGTACCGCCCAATTCCTGAACAAGCCCATAGGTGATGGACAGACCGAGTCCGGTGCCTCCGGTTTTCTTTTTGGTGGAAAAGAACGGATCAAAGATACGCTTCCTGTCTGCGTCCGGAATGCCGCATCCATCGTCCCGGACGGTAAAGACAAGGGTATCCTTCTTCCCCTGACTGGCTGAAATATCAAGCCTGCCGCCATCATTCATGGCCTGAAAAGCGTTGTTGACCAGATTGAGAAATATCTGCTGCAATTTGCCCCGGTCAGACACGAATTCCGGCAGGTTTTCCGGGATATCCATGTTGATGGAAATGCTTCTGTATTCAGCTTCCTTGCGAAGAAAATCGATAACCTCATCAGCCAGGTCCTTGAACCTGATGGCGGCCATATCCACATCAATATGGCGGGCAAAGCTCAGCAGGCGTTTGGTGATCCTGCCGCAGCGTGCCACTGAACCGATGATGGACTTGACGTTGCTGAGCAGCCGCTCATCATGAGCGTACTCATCACGATAAACAAAGAGATCATTTATCAGTCCGGCTTTCTCGTTGATAATGGCAAGCGGATTGTTGATTTCGTGGGCAACCCCCGCGGCCAGCCGCCCGATGGACGCCATGCGGTTGGTGTGCTCCATGCGGTGCAGGGTCTTGGCTCGAGTCTGATCGGCAATGTAAATTTTGTTGACCATGTAGGTCGCCACGCCGACAATCACGAGCAGGATTATCACGATACTCGTCACCAAAATCCAGAGTAGTTCCATACGAATGGTCTCAAGCGGCTTCATCAACGCTGCCGTGGCCTTGATGACCAAAACGATATACGGTGTTCCGCGGACATAAGCATACCCAATGGTAAACTCTTCCCCGTCCTCGCCCACCGCCAAATTCACACTTGTCTTTTCCGAATACGAAGGAATGGGCAAAGCCAATTTCGAAAGCAGTGAGCCGTGCCGCTTGGAAGGTGTTTGAATAACGCCGGCATGATCCACGATAAACGCATCACCACCACCTGGGAGATCAATGGAAGAAAGGATGGAATTGAACTGATCGGTATCCAGAGTGGCTCGAATAACGAAGGATTGACCTGTTTTTTCGCTCACGACCTTCCGGGCCACGATCAGGTGCGGCTCATCACGAAATCCCAGGAAAACACCACTAATATACTCGCCACGCATAAGCGTGCTTTCAAGCCAGTCCTGCCCGCTGTAATTACGGCCAAGCAGATCATATGGTCCGACATACGCAACTTGCAGGCCGTTTGAATCGATCAACCCGATATCCACCAGACCGCCAAAGCTTTTCTGCATGGACTCAAGGGTCTTGCCCAACTTCTCAGGATTTTTCAAATTCGCCACGCCCTGCTGATAGGCAAGAAATTCAAGTGCCCGCATCCGTTCCTTGAGAAAATTGGATACGGTCCGGCGTGTATTGGAAGTGGTACGAGCCGTCCGCAGAAGCGTTTCGGACTCAAGGGAATGCCGGGTGACGCTGTAATCGATAAAAGCCATGACCAACAGCGGGACAAGCGCAACAACCGTCAGCAGCACGATGGCAAACCGCCAAATGCGCCGGTAGTTGAACAAGCTCTTGCCCGGTCCGGCATTCGTATCCGTATGCCAGAACTGCGGTCTGATTTTTTCGATTATCGACATAACGTCACCCGGCTCCCGTTATTACTTTGCAGCGCGGATTTTTTCGTTGGCGGCCTTGAGCGTCTGGCTCAGGACGTCAATATCCACGGGTTTGTGCAGGTATGCGAACGCCCCCAGTCCCATGCAGGTCTCACGATCCTGCTCGGAACCATGACCGGTGAGAATGATAACTTCGACTTCCGGATGCTCGCCCTTGACGCGGCGCAGCACTTCGATGCCGTCGATACCGGGCATCTTGAGGTCGAGAATCATGACTTCCGGCTCATCCTCACGCACCAGATTCAGTGCGGATTCACCGTCATACACCACGGCGGATCCCATGTCGCGCATCATCAGACGCTCGGACAGGGTTTGGACAAACTCGCGTTCATCATCGACCAGCAGCACCTTGGAGGGTATGTCGAAATCCGCTTTGCGGTAGATATCGGTCTTGTGGAAGCCCTGTCCAACACCGGTTTTGACATCTTTCACGCCTTCGATACCGGAGACGATGCCTGCCAGTTCATGCTCAAGTTTTTCGAGCATGAGAACGTGCTTGTTGATGGTCAGGGAAACGACACCGGAATCGGCAGAAACCAAAACGCTGTGTCCTTCCCGTGCGAGCACTGTCTCCACGCGGGCGGCAAGCAGGAAGTCCTGCACCTTGGCGCGGGAAGCGTCCGTGACCTGCACAGCGACATTGGAAAGCTGCTCGACGATAAGGTCGGCACTCTTCTCTACACCGGTAGAACCGACAGGAACCACGATATCATAGAGAGTTCCGGTCCACGGATCATCCACACCGCGCAGGGTCTTGACCCATGCAGCACGGTCTTCGTCGTCCTTGCGGACGAGTTTCATGGCATGCTTTTCGGCAAAGCCTTCGTCGCGCTCGGCCACGGCAAGGCGGTCCTTCATCTCGGAGATGAGGCACACCTTGAGCACATGATTGATATCGGCAGCAGCCAGCTGAGAAACGAAACCCGGGAAAACCAGTTCACTGCTCTCGGCAAGCTTGTTCGCCATGGCGAGGCGCATCCATGCGATCGCCTGCTCTTTTTCGTGGCTGAATGCGTTGAAGACAGACGTTTTCGCCTGAAAGGCCCGAGCAATCTTGTCCTCAGCCAAGCCGGACAGAGCGGAGGCGTCGGCCACGATCTCCTGATCGCTCACCAGACGGCTGCCTGTGGCGTCAACCACACGCTTGACCACAACTCCAGCCTCGCAGAAGAGGCCGTTGAATACGGTAATTACAGACATATCTTACTCCCTTGTCCCTAAGCGAGACGGCAGACGGTGGTAAGCGGACAATTCTTTTCCTGACCATCCCTATGCGCGCTTTCATGCGTGGCGCAGATGGCAGTCTCCATGGTCGGATATACGTGATCGCTGCCGATTTTCTCCAGCAGGTGAGTACGCTCAAGCACGGCCATGACCGACTCGTTCACACCGCACAGGGAGATATCCAATCCGCCGGAACGGACACGATCCACGATCAGGGACAATGCTTCCTCACCGGAAGCATCCATGTCGTTGATACCGTTGGCAACAATGATGATGTGCCTGAGCTTTTCGTTGCCCATCATGCGCTCGGTGATCTGATCTTCAAGGAAGCTCGCGTTGGCAAAGAACAGCGGACCGTCAAAACGCACCAGCGCGATGTGCTGGCATTCCTTGAGTCCGAAAGCCGTGGCGTCACGCAGGGACTCATCCTCGGTACGGGACAGGTTGGCGACACGCGGACGCATGGACTTGTAAAGGAACACGCCCAGAGACAATGCCACGCCGACCATGATGCCCTTGTCGAGATGTGGGGCAAAAGCCAAGGTGCACAGGAAGGAAAGGATGGAGATGGCTCCGTCATACCACTGAGCCTTCCATGCGTGAATGAAACCGGATGCGTTGATGAGCCCGATAACGGCCATCATGATGACTGCGGCAAGCACGGCCTGCGGCAGATGGTACAGCAGCGGAGTGAAGAACAGCAGTGCAATGACGACCATCAGCGAAGTGAACACGCTCGACATGCCTGTAACGGCCCCGGCCTGCAAGTTGACCGCAGAACGCGAGAACGAACCGGAAGCGGGATAGCTCTTGCCGCATGCGCCGAGCATGTTGGCAAGTCCCTGACCGATGAGTTCCTGGTTGGGGTCGAGGCGCTGGCCGGTCTTGGCGGCCATGGCCTTGGCAATGGAGATGGCTTCCATGAAACCGAGCAGCGAAATGATCGCGGCAAACGGAAGCAGGTGCAACATAACCTTGAGGTCAAGCGAGGGAGCGGAAATGGCAGGGATACCGGAAGGCACCGTACCGACGACTGCACCGCCGCCCATCATTTTCATGGAGCCGGTGTCGATTTTGGTATTGCCCACTTTCAAACGCCAGGTGCGGCCATCGGCGGCCATCCCGGCCGGGACGGTCCCCTTGGCGTAGAACGCCATGGCACCACTTGCTTCCTCAACGCCATCAAAGAGCGTTGCACGAAGGTCGGCACGCAGTTCATGCGCCTTGAGCTTGAGGCGGGACATCTGGACGTTGATGACACTGAGATCATGTTCGACATCAAGCATGCCAACGGCATTCCCGGCAGACTTGGCTTCGTCCATCTTGGCACCGAGCGCCGTACGCTGTGCAGCCAGATCGTCCAGACCGGCAATGGTCGTGTTGAACTGGGCAATGGACTCGCGGACAGCGGGAACCTGAATGGTGTCAATGGAAACCTTGGCATCATGGTTGAAGCCGACAGCCCATGACAGGGCCGTGGTCAGCACGACCGCCACCAGCACGTTGGGAATTTTCGGATTGACGCGTTTGAGCACGATCATCACCGCAAAAGCGAGCACCCCCATGCCGAGCGTGGGCCAGTGAGTGTAGTGAATCGCGCCTTCGACCACGCGCATGATTGTTTCGTAGTGATGCTCCGCCTTGTCCACGTAGACGCCGAACATCTTGGAAAGCTGGGACGAAGCAATGATGATGGCTGCCGCGTTGGTGAAACCGTTGACCACCGGATGCGACAGGAAATTGACAACCAGACCGAGCTTGAGAACACCCAGCAGGAACTGGAAAAGTCCTACCATCAACGCCAATAGAATAGCATAAGCAATGTAGCCTTCACTGCCCGCTGTGGCGAGGGGTTCGAGTGATGCGGCTGTCATCAGCGAGACGACGGCCACAGGACCGGTCGCAAGCTGACGGCTGGAACCGAACAGCGCAGCAATCAGCGGCGGCAGAAAGGAAGCGTACAGCCCGTAATAGGCGGGCATGCCAGCAAGCTGGGCATACGCCATGGATTGGGGAATGAGCACGAGGGCCACGGTAAGCCCCGAAATGGCATCTGCCCGTAGCTTCGCCATGTCGTACCCTTTGAACCAGTCAATGAATGGGAATATTTTTGTCAGCACTATCAGCCTCTTCCTCTAGGTAGCCTGCAACATTCTCCGGCAACCCTGAATCAGTTCGTTAAACAGGGCACCCGCATCATACAGATTGTAGTTTTTGAAACGCACGAGACCATCAACCATTGTAAACAGAATGAGCGCGGATTTTCGCGGATGGATATCCGTCGAGATGGAACCGTCTTCCTGACCGGCCATAATCGCCTGCTCGAAAATTTCGACCAGACAATTGTATATGGCTTCGAGATTGTCCCGGAATTCGGCGTTCTCAACGGAAAAACGGTAAAGAAAATGCCGGTGCAGCAGCAGAAACCTGTCTTCCATCAATCCGGCAAGGTAGAGATAGAACGAGACGACCTCCTCCGTCATCTCGATGCCTGATGCAAACGGCCTGTTCTCGAAAAACTGCTCGAACTGAGTCACGATCTCGTTTCGAGTTTCTTTCAGAATAGCCAGCAGCAGCCCTTCCTTGTTCTTGAAATGATAGAAAATGGTTCCTTCAGCCGCCCCTGTCAGTTCTGACAGCTCATGCACCGACGTGTCGGCAAACCCCTTGTTTGCGAACACGACCGTGGCTACTTTGAGTATGGCGTCTTTTTTCTTCACTGCGTTTTTCCCACCTTTTTGAAAAACCGAGTGTTCACTCAGTTTCTTGAAATGTATCCGCTATGCGTGAATAAAGTCAAAGAAAACGGCAAAACTGAGTAGACACTCAGTTTTGCCGTTAACCTGCTTGAAATTGTTGCAATTCTATAGAAACAATTCGCACCGATTCAAAAAAAATTTAAAAAAATACCTTCTTTTTTATCCACGATCACTTTCCCTGATCCGGCGGCATCACATGCAAATGCGATTTCGCGAACCCCAGAAAGACCTGTGTCCCTTCTCCGAATCTCCCATCCAGCGCGAGCTGCTGATTCACGGTGGCGATAACGGCCTCTCCGCCGCATTCCACACGGGCGGTCCAAGAGAATCCTTCACGGTCCAAGCGGCCGACAACGCCTTTGAGTACGCACCAGTCACCCGGAAAGTCATTGCCACAGGCAACGGCAACATCTTCAGGCCGAAGGGCGGCGAAGCCTTCACGCCAGTCCGGCATGACATTGAGAGGCACCTCATGACCGGCAAAGGAACAACATCCACCTCCGAATGTTGCGGGCATCACATTGGTCATACCGACGAATTCAGCCACAAAAGGCGTGGCGGGCTGCCGAAAGATGTCTGCGACACTCCCCACCTGCTCAAGCTTTCCTGTGCGTATGACAGCTGCCCGGTCTGACAACGTCAGTGCATCAACGAAATCATGCGTGACCATGAGCACGGTCAGCCCTGTCTCCCGATGCAATGACTTGAGGGTTTGACGCAAACCGGCCCGAAACTGGGGATCAAGCGAGGACAACGGTTCATCAAGCAACAGCACACGAGGACGGCATGCCAGCGCACGCGCAATCGAGACCCGCTGCTTTTCACCGCCGGACAGTTTGTCGGGCCTGCGATCCGACACACGGGAAAGGCCAAGCTGTTCAAGCAACCTGCGAGCCTCGCCCTCGCCTTCCCTTCTGCCGATCCCCTGATAGCGCTGTCCGTAAGTGACATTCTGCAATACCGTCAGATGCGGAAACAGGGAATGGTCCTGATACACGAGGCTGACCGCACGCCTTTCAGGCGGCAGATGCGTGATGTCCTCGCCGTTGATAAAAATATGGCCCGAACACTTCGGAGCCAACCCGGCCACGCTCTCCAGCACCAGCGTCTTGCCCGAACCGGTCGGTCCGATCAGGGTAAAGAACTCACCCGGTTCCACACGCAAATTCACATCCCGCACGGCAAACCCTGGCAGTTCGATACCAAGCTTCTCAATACGAATCATGCCACCCTCCCCTTGGGCATGGAAAGCGCCCGCAAAACAAGGAAAAACAGCATGCTCACCACAATGAGAATCACGGCGACGGGCTGCGACCAGCCAAGACCATACGCAGTGAAACGCTCATACATGAGCACCGGCGCGGTCATGGGATGATAGGCGACGATGATGATGGCCCCGAATTCGCTGATGGCGCGGGCCATGCACATGATCATGCCGACCAGCATGTAGCGCCACGACAACGGGAACGTGACCCGGAAAAATGTCTGAGAACGTCCGGCCCCGAGAGAACGCGAGACGTTTTCAAGCCGCGTGGGAACCGATTCGATGCCCGCTTTCACGGTGTTGACGTAAAACGGCATACCTACGAAGACCAGCACGCAAATGATGCCGGTGGCAGTTCCCATGATCTCCACACCGAGATCGGAAATGAATGAACCAAACCACGTATCCCGTCCGGTCAGACTGAGCAGCGCGATCCCCACCACGGGATGCGGGATCATGATGGGCAGGTCGATGATGCTTTCCACCAGCTTTTTGCCGGGAAAATCCCGCCGCGCCAACAAATAGGCAAGCGGCGTTCCGAATACCAGTGCGATGCAGGCCGCCGCGAACGACGTGGACATGGACAGCCAAACCGACTGAAGCACCGCCGGGTCCGCCAATGTCTCGGCAAACCGCTCCCAAGTCGGGGCCGCCATGGTCGTGACCAAAGGCACAGCGATAAACAGGATGACCAGAACGGTCGCCCCCAGAAACCATATCTGAAAAAAAGTGCCGGAGAGGCCACTCAAAAAACTGGGACCTCTCCGGTTATTGACGCAGGCTGTCTGCATATTACTCGTTGATTTCGACAAACTTCTTCAGGCTGGTCGGCAACTTGGCCATGCCGTCAGTGGTCGTGCGAACAGGAACGAAAGGCGGCTGCCCCATGTCCTTGAGCACTTTGAGCCCGCCTTCGGGATCAAACATGTAGGCAAGAAACGCCTCGGCGGCTTCCTTGTTCTGGGCCTTGTCGATCATGGTGATACCATAGGTGATGGACTTGCCGACACGCTCGATGAAGGTACCGGGCTTCTTGCCGGTCACCTTGACACGGGCGTTCTTGTAGAACGGGGTCAGCTTGTAGTCGCTGAGGTTCAGATGGTTGTCCAGAGTCACGAACTTGAGGCCGTGCTGCACTGCGACAGACAGGTATTCCCAAGCGTAGTCCATATGGCCGGACTGGAGCAGGGAAATGAGTTCAACGGACTTCGGGCGAATGTTCTTTGCAGGACGGTTGGCGATAAGCGCATCAGCCAGACCGGGCTTCTTGTAGAACTTCTCAGCCAATTGCAGGACCATGACGGAACGGTAGCCGCAGGGGTCCAGATTCGGATCGGAATGTCCCCACACCACATCCTTCTTCTGAAGAACGTCATACCAGTTGTCGCTGTTGATCTGGTCCGCGTATCTGGACTTGTCCGTATAACACAGGACCATCTGGTTGGTTGCGAAACGGACGTTCCATGATGCGAAATTGGGAATCAGGTTCTTGTCGATGACCACGTAATCGGCGCTGGCCATGATGTCGGCGGGCTTGCCAACTTCGGAAATCAGGCGTGCCATCTTGGTGGAACCACCGGCCTCACGCTGAATGTCGACTTTGGGATACTGTTTCTCAAAAGCCGTTTCCATGGCTTTGAACGGAACGGACAGGCTGCCCGCATGGAAAATTACCAGTTTGCCGGAAGGCTCGGCCAGAGCAGCCGCTGTAAGCATTACAACCCCCAGAAAAGTCAGGCCAGTGACGCGCATGAACTTGCTGAATGAATCTTTCATATTCTCTCCTGAACACATGAACAGTTAATCGGATTTGGGCACATTATGCTCATTGAAGCATATCGTCAATGGCTCTGGAATTGAGCGCACTTTTGCACCAAATTGTCTACAGTTAGCCATAGACATCAACAGCCCACTGCCCCCTTCTTCGAATCTTTCCCTGCTTCCAGCACAAAAAAATCCCGGTCAGAGAGAACTCTGACCGGGAACATATAACCGTTTTACGTCACAGGGACGCATCCGGCCGCTACAGCGGGATCGGATTTACTTGGCGTGGCATTCGCCGCACACGACGGGGCCCTTGGCCTCCTTGGTGTGGCAGTCAATGCACTGCTTGTGATAGGCGCGCATCAGCGGAGTCCCGCCATCGGTACGCTTTACAGCGTGGCAGGATTCGCAGGTTTCACCTTCACTGGAGTTTTCAAGGTCCTGCTTGCCGTCGTCGGTCTTGCCGTGGTGGCAGACGACGCAGTCTTCAAGACCTGCTTTTTCGTTATGGGCATCGTGCTCGAAAGCGACCTGGGGACGTTCGAGTTTGCCAAAGGCATCGACGGGAATCATGGTCATGTCGTCCTGCGAGAAAGCAGTAGGAGCCATGAAAGCGACGACCAGAACGACAACGAGAGCCATAGGGGCCAGGAGTTGTTTCATAGTAGTATTCTTCATGTCGCTCTCCCTATACTTCCGGCTTTTCCATCAGCTCGTAGATGATATCGCCGATGAACTTGCCGTGCATGCCGAGATCGTAGTAGCCGATGATGTCTTCAATACCGCCATGGCAGTTGTGGCAAGGAATAACCACGTCCTTGACACCGGTCGCCTTGAGCTGTTCAGCCTTGACGCGGTTGCCTTTCATACGGGTATTCTTGAACGGCGGACCACAGTTGATGACACCGCCACCGGCGCAGCAGCAGTAGTTGTGCTCGCGGTTGGGAGTCATTTCAACAACCTCGTCACAGAGGAAGTGAACGACATCACGCAGCTTGTCCATGAGACCGCGACCGCGAATGATGTTGCACGGATCCTGGATGGTGACCGGCTTCTCATACTTGTGCATGAGCTTGATCTTTCCTTCCTGGATGAGATCCCAGTAGAACTCGATGGCGTGGACAATGGGAATCGGAGAGTCCTTGTATCCGAGCCAGCGGTTGCCCATGTCGTAGACAGAGCGGAATGCGTGACCGCACTCACCCATGACGATCTTCTTGACGCGCAGCTTCTGGGCGGATTCGTAGTGGCAGCGTTTCAGGCGGCCCATGTTCTCGAAATCACCCGCGTACATGCACATGTCGGAGTTATCCCAGCCGGGATGTGACGGCATGGTCCAGTTGAGACCGGCTGCGTCCATGATGGCGGCAGCCTGATAGATCAGCTGGGTACGGAACTTCGGTTCGGGACCGATAACGGAGTAGTAGATATCCGCGCCTTCCTTATCGAGAGGAATACGCAGGCCCGGGAACTCGTCGCGGGCTTCGTCTTCCTGCCACTGCAAGGCGTCAATCCACTCGTCGTCCTTGACCCACATCTGGTTCATGGTCGAAGAATGGGAATGTGCGGTATCACGGATATACTGCGGAACAACGTCCAGCTTCCAGCAGATACGGCGCATGGTGATCATCACGTAGGCGATATCAATGCCGATCGGACAGTAGTGCGCGCAGCGTTTACACAGGTTGCATTCGGTGAATGCGATCTGTGCCATCCCATAGATTTCCTGCGGGGTGACTTTCCCCTTGGCATCCATCAGACGGTAAATGGTTTCTGTGGCCTTGCTCACCGGCGAATATGTCGGATCACTGTCGTGAGACATGTAGAAATGGCAACCCTGTGCACAAAGGCCGCAGCGCATGCATGTCTCGCGGTATACCTTGAGTTTGGCCCCGGTTTCTCCCTTGAGAACCTGGTTGACCACTTCCTGAATCTTTTCAGTCGTCAGGTTGGCCACCCCGCTCTCAAGTCCGGGATCGGATACGATTCTATCAGCTATGCTCATTATGAGTACCTCGCGTTGCTTTGATGTTGTGGCCTACCAGTCATTCGCATGGCGGACGCCGCCGAATTCCGAACCCATGTACGCTCTGGTGAACAGGGCGAACAGCGCGTGGCTGAGGCGGGTGAAGGGAATCAGGGCGAGCAGGAGTTCACCTGCAAGCACATGCAACGTGGTCATCAACAAAGGAGAACCGACCTGATGATAGGCCAGAACGCCGGTGATGAAAGGCAGGACGACGAGGATCAGGGTAAACCAGTCTTTCGGACGGGTGACATTCTTGACGTGGGGGTATGCAAAACGGCGGTATGCAAAAACAGCACAGCCTGCAATGACCACGAAGCTGATGATGTCGCCGGCCTGCGCGGGCAGACGCGGGATTTCAATACCGAAGGCGGTATCCCAGAGAACCACATGCGCGCCGAGGAATACGGCGACCAGCAGGAAGCCGATGTGGAACAGGAAGGTAGCCACGGTCATGAGCGGATCGGCTTTCCAGCCCATTGTGCTGAAAGGCATGAGCCAGCGGAAAATGGACCGCAGGCTGTAGGGCAGGCTCATGTAAGCAAGCGAAGAACCATCCTTGGCCTTGGCCAGAGCGTACATCGAAACCAGACGGTAAATGGAACCAACGATAAAGATGGTCCATGCAACCCAGGCGAGGGGGCCGCTGACGAAGTTGTAGAATTCGATCATTGCGTCTCCCTCCGCTAGAACTTGGCTACTTCCGCAACAATACGGACGTAGCTGTTGTTTTCGATGGCGCGGATAAGCACCTTGGTGCCGTCTTCGCTGAAGACAGGCGGCCAGACACGGTCAAAGCTGCGATCAAACGCCTTGCCATTGACCAGAACCAGATACCTGCCGTCTTTCTCCACCATGGTCGCGGCGTTCTTGCTGTCGGCGGAGAACACGACCGGCCATGCCATATCGTAGGTACCGGCCCATTCGGAGCCGTCCACCACGATGCGGAAATTGGAGTTGCACTCGCTGGCGAGGATACCGGCACGGGAACCGTCAGGGCTGACCACGAGGTCGGTGACGGTGGGGTAGGTCTTGCTCCATGCGGCGTTGTCGCAACAGGCAGTCAATTCGCCGTAACCGGTGGCAACGACAGCCCACAGCTTGGCACCGTTTTCAGAGTACTGAAGCTCGAGACACTGAACGTAGCGCGGCTGCCAGATCAGTTTGCCGTCAAGAGCGACGCCCCACTTGCCCCCGGATCGAACCGGCGCGGCAGCACTGTCAGTACCGGGCTTGAATACCGGTTCCCAGACAAACTGGAACTTCTCTGCCCACGGCTTGCCGTTCACGACGATGGTGTAATCAAAAACGCTGGTACGGGCCTGTGCAGCCACGTGTTCGCCCTTCTCATCGAAGACCGGAGTCCAGACGTTGAGATACTTTTCAGTCCACGCCTTGCCGTCGACAGCTACGGAGTAGATGCCTTTCTTGAAACCTTCAATGTCAGCCTGAGCAAGCTGCTCGACCTGAACCACGGCGGCAGTGTGTGCGCCGTCAGGGCTGAAAGCAGGCTGGTTGGCATTGCCGTAAAGGTTTTCCCAAGGCTCACCGTCGACTGCCATGCCATATTCTTCCATGGCCTTGTACATGGTCGCGATTTTGGAGCCGTCCTTGCTGAACATGGTGTCCCAGACATAGTCGGTGGCTTCTCCGACCATTTCGCCATCAATGGCGAGCGCCCATTCCATGTCCTGCTGACAGAGAGCTGTCAGACGACCGTCCGGTGAAAATTTCGGATACCAGATTTTCTCAAATGTGGCTTCCCAAACCTTGTCATTGGTCCGAATGGAGAATTCGCCTTCGCCCACCTGAACGATTGCGGCCAAAGTCTCACCATCAGGCGAAACATACGGCTCTTCCTGCCATCCGTGTCCTTCGAGCGGGGAAAGGGATTCAACCACTGTTTTCTGGCCGGGTTCCCAATCCCATGAGGAGATTCGTCCCATAGCACCCCCTTGTGTTGTGAGCCGCGAATTTGCGGCATGTGCACCCCGCGTTTAGCAGGGCTGTTCCGTCAACATCGGAGTCGATTCATCATTCGGCAACATCGCGCCCTCTGTAGGGCACGAGGAATTCGACCATGACCGAGATTCCGGAGAATATGGCACAGGCCGATGCAGACATCATTATCGACATCCCGGAATTCAAGGCGATCCGACAGAGACTGTATAATCGTGACACCTTGGCGACATCACACACCAACATCTCCACAGTCTGAACAGCATCGATTCCGTTATAGTTTCAACAGAGTCATCATCCACCGCGATTGCACTGCATCCAAATATCTACAGATTCTGCTTCTATTTCACGGCTGCCAATGCAACTCGGCAATGACGACGCGTTACGTTGAGCACAGTCAATAACAAAAGACCCGCATCCTGAAAATCAAAATCTGAAAATATATTTGTCCGACTGCAACATACGTCACAGAAAACAGGCCAAAAACGACATACAGCGCGACCAGACTGTCGTGCCTCCACTTCCACCCCCTTCCCCTCTTCCATTAGACCGAAACCACATGAAATTTTCAAATTGCATCATGTTTTTATCAATATTTTCAACAACCAGTGCGACAACCTTGTCTCGCTTTAGGCCAAGCATGTCGCACACGCGCCGCGAACAAATAGTCACTTGACACAGAATTTAATTCAATTTTCCAACACCCCTTTTCAAAAGGTCAGAAATATAACACACAATATTCCAATTATATTGATTTTTTTTGTCAAGACTTAATCGGTTATTTTCACACCAATCACATTGCAAACCACCAGATAATGACTATTTTACAAGTAGGGAGAAATATTATTCTCCCACTTGCAGCAAGAGGGGGTCAGCCATGACTGATACCACCGGAACGCCGATAGGCAGCGTTATCTCTCTTACCGGTTCTGCATGGGCCGTAAGCGACACAACGCAACGCGCTCTTGAACAAGGCGCGCCAGTTTACGAAGGCGAAGAAATCGTCACCGAAAAGGACAGCAACGTCGAAATCAAGCTGGCCGACGACACCATCCTCGGTCAGGGTGAGGATTCATCCATCCGACTGGACGAATACATTTATTCGGGCGACGACAGCAGCCTTGACTTCCACATGATCAAGGGTGTCATGCGTGTCGTTTCCGGCGAAATAGTCAAGCTCAACCCGGAAGGCTTCAATCTGACCACCCCTCTTGCAACCATCGGAATCCGCGGCACGGAAGTCATGGTTCAGGTCGATCAGGGCCGTGAAATCATCGGCGTCGACAAGCTCGGTGCAGGCCATACGGTTCTCATCAGCAACGCTTTCAACGAAGTCGTCATCGACAAGGCCGGCATGTTCTCCGGCGTCGACTTCGACGGCAGTCTCATCGTACCTGATGAAATGCCGGAAAACTTCATTGCGGCCATTGTCCGAGCCGCTCCGCTCACCCTGCTGGGCGACCCGCCCCGATCCCCCGGTGACCCACAAGATGTTCCCATGCCGGAACACTTTGATACCATTGACAACCAGACCGGAGAATATCAGTCCGGTGTCGATACGGGACCTTCTGAAGAAGGGGACCAAGAGGACTCTGATGACGAGGAATATGAATTGAGCGAAGAGGATATAGAAGCGCTGCTCGACATCGAGACCGCGGCAGGACCTTCCGTTGTACCGGGCGAAGAACTCGGTGAAGTCATTGAAGTCGACTACGATCCGTTCGGGGATGATACCGGCACAGGCCTGAGCACGCCGCCTCAGAGTTACACACCGCAGGAATCAGAGCCGCCGCCGGAAGATGATTCTCCTCCCCCCACCACTACGGAAGAAACAGTCGACACAGCCCCGGTTGCACACAATGTCGAAACAGAACAGGCGGCTCCGGACGAAGACGAACCCGTCAGCTACAACATTCTGGATGAAGGCGATGCCGCAGGCGATGGCGTCACCTTGATCGCAGCCAACCTTGAAGTGAATAGCAGCTTCAGCGGCGATGTTGATTTCGAATCTTCCGGAACCATCACCTACACCCCTTCGGAAGGTGAAACCGGTACGGTCGTCATCGACTATATCGTGGAAGACGCCGACGGGGACACCGCTACCGCGCAGCTCTCCATCGAGCTTGCGGACGATTCCGAACCCGCCATTTCCACCTCAAACGTCGTTGCGGACGAATCCGACACACTGGCTCAGGCCAGCGGCACGCTTGCTATTGATTTCGGCGAAGACGACAGCACCACGACGGTCGCACTTGCCGCAACCGGCGCGACCTGGGACGGAGCCTTGTCAACGCCCACGCTGACGGCCGACGACGGCACATGGAAGATCGAGCTTTCCGGAGACAGCTACAACTTCACGCAGTTGGCACCCATCACCCATCCTGACACGAATCTCCACGACGAAAGCGTGGAAGTGAACGTCTCGGTCACGGCCACGGACAGTGACGGAACAGTCAGCACAGGCACATTCACCGTCACCATCGACGACGACGGACCGACCGCGACCAATGCGTCGATGTCCACCACCGAAAGCACTCCCATCAGCTTCAACATCTTTACCGACGGAGATGCGGAAACCGGAACGGACGGCGGAACCATGACCTATGCGGCCATTGAAAATACGAACGAATTCACAGGCACGTTCACGGAATCCGCTGACGGCACCATCACGTACGACCCGGTCGACGGCGAAACAGGCACCATGGTCGTCGATTACACCGTAACCGACAACGACGGAGACACGGCCTCCGCCAAGCTCTACGTCAACATTACCGAAGACGCAGCCCCCGTTGTTTCCGGCTCCGACATCTACGGCGACGAAACCGACGGCCTGGTCACGGCTTCCGACACGCTCGACGGCAACTTCGTGACCATCACCCTTGCCGCGGCTGGCGCGACCTGGAATCCGGAGACTGACACACTCACGGCAGACAACGGCGAATGGCAGATCGAAATGGACGGCAACCTCTACATATACACCCAGCTCACGCCCATCACCCATGCCAATGCCGCAGACCCCAACGACAGTCTCATCACCACGGTCGATTTCACCGGAATCGACGGCAACGGCGACTCCACCAACGGCTCCTTCGACGTTGAAATCTTCGACGACGGCCCCACTGCCTTCAACGCCTTCCACTCCCAGACTCCTCCCGATGACGCCGCGGTCAGTTACAACGTGCTTACCGAAGGCGACGCGGCAACCGGAACGGATGAAGGAACACTGTCGTACGCCGCCCTTGAAAACGGAAGCACGTTCAACGGCACCGTCAGCCACGACACGGACGGCACCATCACCTATACCCCGGTTCAGGGCGAAACAGGGACCGTGGTCATCGACTACACCGTGACGGACAACGACGGCGACACCGCGTCCGCACAGCTCTCCATCACCCTTGCGGAAGATTCGGAACCCGTCATTACGACCTCGAACGTGGTCGGCGATGAAACCGGCGGACTGGTAACGGTTTCCGGCACCCTGAATGTCGACTTCGGCGCGGATGACAACGACACGACCATCACCCTGTCGGCCAACAATGCCACATGGAATGAAGGGACTCTGACCGACGACGCCGGAGCATGGCAAATCGATCTCACCGACACCGGCTACACCTACACGCAGCTTGCGGCCCTGACTCATGCCGACCCGGCAGACCCTGACGACAGTCTCGCGACAATAGTGACCGTCACGGCGACCGACGGAGACGGTACAGTGGGCACAGGCTCCTTCTCCGTCACCATTGACGACGACGGGCCGACCGCGACAAACGCTTATGTCACGCAGGAAGTCACGAACGAAGCGATCAGCTACAATGTCATCACTCATGAAGATGCGGCGTTCGGTACGGACGGAGGCACGCTGACAAGCGCAGAACTGGCCGCAGGAAGCACGTTTACCGGCACCGTCACACACAGTGAAGACGGAACCATCACCTACACCCCGGATCAGGACGAAACAGGTACGGTCGTGGTGGACTACACCATCACCGACAACGATGGCGACGCCACTTCCGCCCAGCTCTCCATCAAGCTGGCACAGCTCCATGACATCCTGATCGAAGACTACCTCCCCGGTCAGGGCGGCAACGTCATCACCGGGACTGAAGGCGACGACTCACTCAGCACCGATCACGGTCGTGATGTCATATTCGGCATGGGCGGAGACGACACGCTCAACGGCATCACCAGCAAGGACGTTCTTTACGGCGGCGACGGCAATGATTCCATCAGCGGCGGCAAGAGTAACGACATCCTGGCCGGAGAAGCCGGACTGGATACGCTTGAAGGCGGCCGAGGCTCCGACACCTTCGTCTTCACCTCACCCGACGACGGCGAAGACATCATTCTCGACTTCAACTCCGCCAAGGATCAGATAGCCCTCTACGAAACCACCTTCGACCTGAGTTACGACAGTCATGACATCAATTGAAGAAAACCAGTTTGTCGCGGTTGACGCCTCGACCTTCTCAGGCGGCTTCGACTTCACGGATGCGACAACGGGCATCGTCTACGCAAGCGAGGAAGGCAGCAGCACAGGCCGACTGTACTACGATCCGGACGACACGCAGGATAACGACGAAATCCTGCTCGCTACCATCGTTGAGGAAGACGATACCGATCTGACTGCGGACAACATTGGAATAGAGACAACCTGACCATTCCGGTCAAAAAGGAGTTGGACAGCAAACGGCTGTGCCGGACTTGCCGCGTAAGGAAACCGAAATACGCATCAAGCCCCAAATTGCAAGGAATACCGGCACAGCCATCCTCCTCTGCCCAACGCCACTCCCCTTGGAGAACAGTCTAATCGTCCTCCGGGTTCAGACATCTATCCATGGCGACAAACAGTTTGCCCTGATCAAGCGGCTTGACGACATAGTCATCCACCCCCGCTTCGATCAATTTCTGTTTGTCCTTTGCCATCGCATACGCAGTCAGAGCTATGATCGGGATTCCGACCTTGTCTTCGCCGCATTCTCCCTGCCGTATGGCCCGTGTCGCCTCAAGACCGTTTTTGACCGGCATCTGAATATCCATCAAAACCAGATCGAAGTCCTCGGCATGAAGCTTCTCAAGCGCCTCTTGCCCATTGATGACGCAGGTGACATCCGCATGCGTGAGATCAAGGATATTCCGTATCGCAAAACTGTTGATTTCATCATCTTCGGCAACAAGAACCCGCTTGCCGTGAAATGAAGACACACTGCCTGTGCCAACAACACCTTTCTCCAAAGATGTTTCATCCGCCATTTCGAAAGTCACGCTCACATAAAAAGCCGTTCCCTTGCCGGGACTGTTCACCAGACAGATGCCCCCTCGCATCAAATGGACGAGCTTCTTGCATATGGACAGCCCCAGGCCTACGCCCTCGAATTTCCGGGTATACCCACCGCTCGCCTGAATAAACGGAGAGAATAGGTGCTCCACCATATCGTCTGCGATGCCGATTCCGGTATCGGACACTTTAAAGAGCACACGGCAGGTTCCCGGCCTGACCGTAGATAGCCTGTAGGCTTCAAGCCTGACACTGCCTTCGGGGGTAAACTTCATGGCATTGCCAAGCAGATTGGTCAGAATCTGGCTCAGCCTGTCCACATCCCCCCTCAACGCCGAGGGAATGCTTTCATCCATGGTGACCGAAAAATCCAAAGACTTCTGCTTGGCCGTGACCATGAAAAGATCTTTCAACTGGGAAAACAAATCATGGACATTGAAACTTTCGTCCTCCAACGACAGCCGCCCCGCCTCAATCCGCGAATGATCGAGAATGTCACAGAGCAGTTTCGTCAAACGTCTAGAAGACACAGTGGCGGCATGAATGAACTCCCGTTGTTTTCCATCAAGCGGAGTGCCGTCCAGTAATTGAAGCATACCCACAATGCCATTCAGCGGCGTTCTGATTTCATGACTCATATTCGCCAGAAAATCGGATTTTATGCGGTTCGCCGCCTCTGCCATCCGCTTGGCGGATTTCAGTTTCTGTTCAGCGGCTTTCTGTGAAGTGATATCAGTAAGAATGCAGGCAAACTGATTCGGAGCATTTTGAAATGCCGTGACCATGACGTGCTTTTTCGTCAATTCAAAATACTTGTCGAATGAAATGGGCTTACCGGAAGTTGCGACCTCGCTGTACCGTTGGATCAAGAGGTCTTCCACATCCGGGAAAATTTCATGAAAAGTTTTGCCTATGACATCATTTGGATCGAGACCAACAAGCTCTTTAAAGGCCGGATTCGCAGCGACAAAACGCACGTCTGCGGGAGCTTCGGAAGCACCATGAACTATTTCATGAACGGCAAAACCTTCCTGCATTTTATTGAAAAGACCTTGGTAGTCCTGACGAAGACGACGTCTTTCCCCCTGAGCAACCTTGCGTTCAGTAATATCTCGCGCAATGGAAAGAATATATGAATTGCCGGAAGACTCGAAGACTCGGCTGGAGACCTCAACCGGGAACGGCGCTCCGAATTTCGGCTTGTGCATGGATTCATACAGACTGTAACCACGTTCGACCAGTTGCGCCCTTGCCGCTTCACTCCGGGCCAAAGTCTGGGGATCGGTACATACGACCTCCTGAAAACTGAGTTGCTGCAACTCTTCACTGCTGTATCCCAAACGAGAGCAGGCAACTTCATTTACCTCCATGAAAGGCTTGACCGTGTCAGGATTGAACGGATGGACGAAGATGGCATCGCCACCGGCATTGAACAACTGCTGGTACTTTGCCCGACCATCACGCATCTCTTTTTCATTCTCAAGAAAACGGGTTATGTCCTGAGCAATCAGCAGTAGGCAATCTTCGCCGTCAAGCCGTATGATTTCACCGTTAAGCACGCACTGAACCTGAGTATTGTTTTTCCCGTGCAAGGTCAGATACTGCCCCTTTACACTTCCGTCTTTCTGCAATTCATCAATGACATCCATACGCACATCGGGCTTGATCCATCCAAGCTCCAGTGATGTTTTTCCGAGCACCTCATCCTTGGAAAATCCGAAGACTTCAGTAAAACTCCTGTTCACATCCATAAACGTGGAATCCGAGGCCTTGCTGAGTGAAATCATGGCAGGAGCCAGATCAAAAATCCTCGAAAACTTCTTCTCACTGCTTTTCAGTTTGTCGTACGTCTTTTTCTGTTCGATGGTGCCCATTATGAAATCGAAGAAAAACGAAAGCGTGTCCGCATCTTCTCTGGTAAACGGTTTTTCCCTTCTGGCGACCCCCAGAACGGTTGCGGCGGTGCCGTCCCAGCAAACAGGAATGACCAGATCATTTCCGATATGCCCATCAAGCTCCACGATTTCGACTCCATTTCGAAAAACCGGCTGTTCCTGCTGGATGCACTTCTTCCACAGTTCACTTCTTGACTCCACAAACTGGTGACAACTATTCCCTTGTGTCTTACTGAAAAAATCAGCTGAAACGTCAGACCATCCCTCAATCGTAAAAGCCGAAGCGGAATCTTCCCAGCGAGAAAGAAAAGCGACCTGGCAAGGGACCAGTTCCGAGGCAATATTCAAAATCCGCACAAAAAACTGATCCATGGTGAGCATCGTGCTCGTACGCGTAAGCTCGACACGGTATTCCAATATGGACTCAAAGACTTTCTGTTTCGTGATGTCATGACTGACCGCAATGTAATAACGAGGGCACCCTTTTGTGTCCGTAATCGTGGTCAAAGTCACATCAGCCCAGCGAATGGACCCGTTCCTGGTTACAAACCGCTTTTCATTGAAACTCAACGACTCGTCATACTCAAAAATATTTTGAATGATTTTGTTAAAGGATACGCCATCTTCACGATGCATAATCTCGCTGAGATAACGCCCAATCAGCTCATTTTCCTCATACCCGAGCGAGTTGCATATATGCTCGTTCAAATGAAGAAAATGTCCCTCTAAATCCAACACGGCCACACCGGATGGAACCTTGTCAAAAACGGTCTGAAATTGTTGCCGATACTGAAATTTGGCAGATTGCGACCTCCGAAGCCTGAACGCGAAAAGCAGAAGCAACCCCAGAAGGCTCCCCCCTCCCACGGCTATGGAAGTGGTCCGTACCGACTCATTGGAAACAAGTCCCAAGAACAACTGAGGTCTGTTCACAACATCACTCTGCGGAGGCAGGGATCGTCTGCTCAAGCCGAATTTCTGGAGCGAACCATAATCAAAAGCATACCGGCTGGCGGTTTTAGGCACGACCACCGGCATATCTTGAATATTCCTGCCGTTGAATATATCCAGCACCAGCTCACCGGCGATCTTGCCCTGCTGAAAATGATCAATGAACTCTCCCCCAAGGCTCCCAGACCTCAAGCCCAATTCTCCTGACTGAAAAACAGGGCACTGTGCGTTTCTCAACACAAAATCAAGCCCTTGCTCAAAACTCTTCCTTGTCCCGGCCATGTCTTTGCGGGCAGAGAGAATGATCAGGGGATCATTGCTCGTCAACGCCCTGACCTTCTGGATCATTTTCCCCCAGGTCATCTCGTTCAATGAAAGAACCGACACTGGCTGCCCCAAGGACGATCGCAGTGCTCCTATATCATTCAAATCATAGTGCAGAGTCTGATCGACAAGAACATGAATGGACTTTGCGGACGGGAAAAGACGACCGGCCAAATCCAGCGATTCCTGAACTGAAACAGGCTCCATGACTCCCGCCGCAAACGGACTCACTCCCAGCCGATAGCCGAGCGAATGGTCGCGAATGTCAAAAAACACAAGCGGAATCCCGGCAAACAGTTCCTCATGATACTTGAAAGAAAAATTCATGGCATTTTCATCGGACACGATGATGATGTCGTATTTGGGAAGAGCTTTGAGGATTGCGCCCAGATAATCGTGAAAAAATTGGACAGCCTGCTCGGAATCGAATCGTTCGCTGTCCATGAATTCAACGTCAAGATGAACGCCATCAAGATCCAGAACGGATTTCACTCCATTAAACTGGTCCAGAAACGTCGGAAAACCGGGGTGATATGAGCTGATATACAAAGCCCGCCGATTCCCAGCGTGACTGATCGAACTGAAAAGAAGACAAAAAGCAACGAGAAAACCAATTAGAAATATTTGTGATTTTGCCTGAGACATTGAACTTCACCCAATGCAATAAAAATGTGCAATTGCTGTAGGTGGCGAAGAAGTGATCACCATCACGAACAACCAAAACAGCACGCCGTTCCCTGTTCGATACAGGGAACGGCGTACAAGATAAGAAAACATTCAATTACGCCGCAGCGTCTCTCCTGTGGAGATTCGAATTCGCAGCAACTTCGAGTTCTTCAATGGAAAAGATCGAATCCATGTCGACAATAATAACGAACGTACCGTCCTGCCGCCCCATTCCCTTGATGTAATCGGTGGAAATGGCGGCCCCCATTCTGGGAGCAGGCTCGATATCCGTGGAGGCCATCTCAAAGACCTCCCGAACCGAGTCTACAAGAATGCCGAGGACAAGCTGATCCTCTTCATACCGTACTTCCGTTATGATGATGCATGTTTCAACCGTATCGTCCTTATGAGCCATATTGAGCTTGCGGCGCATGTCCACAACTGGCACGGCATGTCCCCGAAGGTTAATGACGCCACGCATGAAGTCCGGAGTTCGCGGTATCTGCGAGATGCTGGTCAATTCGAGCACCTCGCGCACTTTGCGGATATCCAAAGCGAGTATCTCCCGCCCCAGAGTGAACGTGAGATACTGCCCGTGGTCCATTTGATGTTTATCTCCCACTTTGCCCCCCTAGAACCGCTCGAACTCTTGTGCGTCGTCAGCGCCCATATTCATGTCAAAACCAGTGGTGGGGACCGCCTTTTCAACTTGCCCGCCCCTATTCTGAGGCAGTGCGGGAGCGGCCTTCGGAGCCACTGTGACCATGGAAGAGGCATGGACGGGAGCATGTCCGTTTCCGTTCACCTTGAAGAATCCCATGGTCAGTTGCAGTTGCTGTCCCTGAGCAGACAATTCCTCACTTGCCGAAGCCATTTCCTCGGAAGCAGAAGCGTTTGTCTGGATGACCGTATCCAACTGGCTGATAGCCTGATTGATCTGAACGGCCCCGGCGTTCTGTTCGTTGCTTGCCGCAGCGATTTCCTGCACCAGAGACGCGGTCTTTTCAATATCCGGCACCAATGTCTCAAGCATTTCGCCCGCTTTCTCCGCGACAGCGACACTGCTGCTCGACAACTCACTGATTTCGGAAGCGGCTTCTCCGCTTCGTTCAGCCAGTTTCCGGACCTCGGCCGCGACAACGGCAAAGCCCTTGCCATGCTCACCGGCACGGGCGGCCTCAATGGCCGCGTTCAAGGCAAGCAGGTTAGTCTATCGAGCGATCTCCTCAATGATGGAAATCTTCTCGGCAATGCTGTTCATCGCCTCGACAGCTTCGGTAACGGCAACGCCGCTTTCCCGGGCATCGGCAGCGGCCTTGTTCGCCAATTCATCGGTCTGTCTGGCGTTTTCCGCATTCTGACTGATATTTGCCGTCATCTGCTCCATGGAAGAAGAAACTTCCTCGATCGCAGCAGCCTGCTCAGTGGCCCCCTGAGAGAGGGTCTCGGAAGAGGCGGAAAGCTCTTCACTTCCGGCGGCCACGTTTTCCGTCGCAAATTCGACGTCGGAAACGACACCCTGAAGCTTGGCAACCATATTGTTGAGAGCGGAAGCCAGCATTCCCACTTCATCCTTCTGGTGAATATCCAGAGTCTTCGTCAGATCGCCATCTGACATTGTCCCGGCGAATTCGACTCCCATAGCCAAAGGCTTTGCAATGGCCCGGGTAAGAAATAACGCGGCAAGCAGACCAAGCACGAGCGCAGCCGTCACCACAGCAATGCT
Organism: uncultured Pseudodesulfovibrio sp.; assembly: GCF_963664965.1. Classification (NCBI taxonomy): domain Bacteria; kingdom Pseudomonadati; phylum Thermodesulfobacteriota; class Desulfovibrionia; order Desulfovibrionales; family Desulfovibrionaceae; genus Pseudodesulfovibrio; species uncultured Pseudodesulfovibrio sp. The sequence goes on from NZ_OY761823.1 coordinate 3,229,187, forward strand.
CAGAAAAACGGCGTCATCAATCTCCTTGAGCGATTTCGCCTTCTGGTCGGCACGGATGGCTCGGCACAACTCATCTGCCCTTTGGGCAATCACGGCCATCTCCTTTCCCATTTGATTCTGCTTCTGCAAACTCGCCACAAAGTTCTTGAATTGCGCCTGATACCCGCTCACCGCCTCCATGACATCGGCAAGCTCTGCCAAGGCAGCCGGATCATGAACCCGCCTCTGGAGTCCTTTGCCCAGTTCAAGGATTTTCTCCACCCCTTCACGATGGATTTGCAGGTAGTCAGGATTCTGGGTAATGATAAATTCCTTTTCGTCCTTTCGTGCAACATAAAGCCATTCAATCATTTTCTGGGCGCTTTCAGTCTTACCCAACCGATCGGCAAATACGCCAGCCGACCCGGAACCGGACCGTACCACAGACGCAAACTGATTCTTCATGTTTTCACGAAAGGCCTTGGTCTTTTCAAGCGCGACATCCGCATCCTTCCGCATGGCTTCCATGATGCCTTTTTTCTGCTCTTCCAGTTGAAGATATCCGGAAGAAACTTCTTCATATTTCCTCACGGCATCGGCAGACGCCGCCATTCTTGCCTTATCCTCTTTCTGATGGAATTTATCGGCTGTAGCAGTTGACTGATCGTAAAGTTTCTTGAAAATGTCAGCCTGCTTGCTGATATACTGTGCATCCTTTGTCTTCATGAAGTTGAGCTGTTCGATCCGGCCTTCAAGCAAGTACTTGACCACACGATTCACATCATCTGCTTTGTCAACACGCGCCTGAATGCCGTTTATTCCTCTATAGCCGACAAGACCGACTATTGCGGTAAGGAGCAGGACCAATCCAAATCCAAGCCCCAATTTCAAACCAAGTCTCATATTATTCAGCATAATTCCTCCGATGAAGTTGACACATACGCAAAGTGTGTCCTAGTTAGGAAACGGTGTACGACCTTGTTCGTGCTTTGTAAACAAGAAAAAAATGGATTATCAATTGTCATGCAAAATTTCGGAGACATAGTCAGAACCACACGCGAAAAGCTGCTGGAAACGAATAAAGCCTATTCATTACGACAGGTAAGCAAAAGAATAGGCGTCGGCCCCTCCTATCTCAGCAAGATAGAACGGGGGGAGGCGGTTCGGCTTTCCGAAGAAAAAATCATCGCCCTCGCACAGGAACTCAACCTGAATCCGGATTACCTGCTCGCCCTTGGAGGCAAGATCTCGGACGACGTACAGAAAATCATCAAGAAACGCCCTGAACTCTTCGCAAAAATAGTACGCGGCATGCAGGACATGGCGGATGAAATCATTGAGGAAGAAAACGACCTCAAGGCAATGACAGCCAGCCTGAACCGGCTGCACGCCATCGCATCGATCGGCGCATTCCATTTTGCAGAAGAAGAGGGATTGTCCTTCTGGACCAGTCAGGTTCCGGCAATACTCGGGCTGAAGCCGGACACTCCTCCTTCCATCGAAGCCATACTGAACGTGCTTCCACCAAGCAGGGAACTCCGGCCGGAAAAGGAGACCCCCACCCCGGACGAATCAGGCAAACTCTATGAATACGACTTCAAACTCCACGAAGAGGGGAAACCCACCAAAATCATCCGAATGTGGGGCTGTGTCGATCAGAATGAAACTACAGGCGGGAAAACATATCTCGGAATGATTCAGGACGTGACCGAGGGCGTACACCTCCGCAATGAAATAGACTCCGCAAAACGCCTGCTCGAAATTCAGGTGGACGAACAGGAAAGCGAGATATCCGCGGCCATCACAAGACTTCACCATGAGATCGAAAGCCGGAAAAAACTGGAAACGAACCTGCAACAACTCAACAGGAAAATTTCCGATCACGCACAAAATCAGGAAATCTTTTTCAAGGAACACGCATATCAGCTTCGCTCCCTGATCTCCCGCATGGTCCTGCAACTGGGCACGCACGTCACGGACAAACCGGACGAACTGCAAAACCTCCTCAACCGAATCCTTCCGAAAATCGACGATCTGGGAGACTTTCTCTCCCACTCCGAAGGCCTTTCAACCACGCAGGAACGCGTAGACATTCATGAAGTGCTGAAAGACACCATTGCCGCTTTTGAAAAAGAAGCAGGCAACAACGGCCTGACCATCACCCACTCACTGAATCCCCGGCTTCCGCGCATCATCTCGGCAGACGAACGGCGCATTCGGCAAATTCTCATTTCCACCATGGAACTATTTGTTCGCAACACCCAATGGGGAACCATCCACTTTTCCTCAACGACCGACGAAACGGCTCACCAACTCATCATCACATTCTTCGCCCCCTCTGTGACGACTCCCATAAACCGCGCCATGTTCTTTCCGGACAAACCGGAAGCGCACCAAAGGCCCGAATACACCAACTCCATCAGGATGGTCGGGCCGCTGATAACCCTGCTGGGCGGCGAATTCACTATTGCAAGTCCAGCCGGGACCGACCTCTCCATCACCCTCAGGTTCCCGATCGCACCGGTGACAACGAAAGAGACCGAGCCGAACGCTTCACCTTCCGCAAAAAGCAACGAAGCCATAAACGTCCTTATCGTCGAAGACGATCCATACAACCTCCTGTATGTGAGAAACGTCATGGAAGGAGCTGGATTTACGGTTGAAGAGGCGCTCTCTGGAGAGGAGGCACTCAACAGAATTCGCATGGAGAAATTCGACCTCCTCCTTCTCGACATTCAGTTGCCTGACATTGATGGAACCGAGATCGCCAACACCATTCGCAACGAGACCGACATGGTAAACCACACCATTCCGATCATCGCAGTGACAGCTCACGGTTCGCCAAGCGACCGGCAGAAATTCATCAGCTCCGGCATTGACGAAGTCATCACCAAGCCTTTTGAAAAGGACAAACTGCTGCTCAAGGTGAAAAACGTCACGACTGAAAGCTGAAAACCACTTAAACAGAGTATCTCACTCTCGTCCTACCGGGCGCTCCTGCAAGCAATTCACGAGCCTGCAAAGCCTCCGCCATGGACTTTCCGCTTGCTTTTGAGGCCCTTTTCAGGCATTCCGATCAACAAAATTCATCTACCATTGGAAAGTCTGAATGATTGACACAAAGAAGACCGACACCGGCGGCATCCTTCCTGCCTGCGTGACAGCCAAGGAGTGCTGCGACACGGGAATGGCCATGGTGCTCATCGCCCTGCTGGCAGGCTGGTTCACCGGAGTTCGCACATGGTTCCTTGCCGCCATAATCCTGTTGCTTGTCAACATGGTCTGGCCCAAAGCATACTGGCTTGCCGCAAAGATATGGCTCGGTTTTTCCCACCTGCTGGGAACGGTCATGTCCAAAATCATCCTTTCGATAATCTTCTTCGCGGTTGTCACTCCGCTCGCACTGGTCCGCCGCACTTTCGGCCACGATCCAATGCAGCTGAAAAAGTGGAAAAACGGCAGCGAATCCGTTTTCGAATCACGAGACCACACATTCACTCCCGAAGAAATCGAACGCCCATATTAAAAGGAAAACTTCATGGATTTTCTCAAAGACCTCTGGGGCTTCCTCAAAGTCCGTAAAAAATTCTGGCTTCTGCCTATCATTCTGGTTCTGCTGCTCTTCGGCGCTCTCATCGTGCTGACAGGCGGTTCGGCCATCGCGCCTTTCATCTACACAGTATTCTAGGAAGCTCCATGCCCGAAGCCATACTTGGTATCTCCGCTTTCTATCACGATTCCGCCGCAGTTCTGCTGGTGGACGGCGAAATCGTTGCCGCAGCTCAGGAAGAACGGTTCACCCGCAAAAAGCACGATGCCGACTTCCCGCACAATGCGGCCAAGTACGTTCTCAGCGAAGGCGGTCTCACGCTTGCCGACCTGACGGCAGTCGCCTTTTACGACAAGCCCTATCTCAAATTCGAGAGACTGCTGGAGAGCTACAACGGATTCGCCCCCAAAGGGCTGAGAAGCTTCCTGTCCGCCATCCCGGTCTGGATCAAGGAAAAGCTCTTCATGCGCAAGATGCTGAACGAGGATCTCGCCCGACTCGGCGAGGGCAAACCGAAAATCCTGTTCCCCGAACATCACCTTTCGCATGCGGCCAGCGCATTTTATCCTTCTCCGTTTGAAGAAGCAGCCATCCTCACTGTAGACGGCGTGGGCGAATGGGCGACAACCACCATCGGCAAGGGAAGCGGCAAGGACATCACCATCCTCAAGGAATTGCACTTCCCGCATTCTCTGGGCCTGCTGTACTCGGCATTCACTGCTTTCTGCGGATTCCGCGTCAACTCCGGTGAATACAAGCTCATGGGACTGGCGCCATATGGCAACCCCGAAGCCGAACGCGTGCAGCAATGGAAAAAAGCCATCCATGACGAACTGATCGACGTTCGTGATGACGGCTCCATGCTGCTCAACATGGATTATTTCAACTACGCAACCGGCCTGACCATGTGCCACTTCCCCAAATGGGAGAAGCTGTTCAATCTTCCGGCACGCCAGCCGGAATCGGACATATCGCAGGCATACATGGACATGGCGCTCGCTATTCAGCAGGTGACCGAAGAGATCGTCTTCACCCTTGCCGAAACAGCACGCGAACTGACCGGCTGCGAGAATCTCGTCATGGCGGGCGGCGTGGCCCTGAACTGCGTGGCCAATGGCAAACTCCTGCGGCGCGGCACGTTCAAGGACATCTGGATTCAGCCCGCTGCCGGTGACGCAGGCGGCGCACTCGGCGCAGCTCTGGCCGGACGCCACATATGGCTGGGGCAGGATCGCACGGTCAATCCCGAAGACTCCATGCGCGGTTCATATCTCGGACCGGAATTTCACGAAAACGACATCCTGCGCGTCGTCCGCCGATTCGGCGCTCCGTTCACCAAATACGACGACTTCAGCGCACTGACCTCGAACGTGGCGAACCTCCTGTCCGAAGGCAATGCCATCGGCTGGTTTCAGGGACGCATGGAATACGGCCCGCGCGCTCTCGGTGGCCGCTCCATCATCGGCGATCCCCGCCACCCCGAGATGCAGAAGAAGCTCAACCTAAAAATCAAATACCGCGAGGGATTCAGGCCGTTCGCTCCGTCCGTCATGGAGGAGGAGATCGGAACATGGTTCGATCTGGACCGCCCGTCTCCCTACATGCTCATGGTGGCCCCGGTTGCGGACAAACAATGCAAGCCGCTCCCCGATGGATACAACGAAATGGAGATGTATGAACGCCTGTATGTTCAGCGGTCCTCTATTCCGGCAGTCACCCATGTTGACAACTCCGCCCGCATCCAGTCGGTAACCAAGAGAACCAACCCCCGTTACTGGGAACTCATCGACACGTTCAACCGCGAACACGGCTGCGGACTGGTGGTCAACACCAGCTTCAACGTGCGCGGCGAACCCATCGTATGCACTCCGTACGACGCCTACGCATGTTTCATGCGTACGGAAATGGACTACCTCGTGCTTGGTGACTACGTATTCACCAAGACCGAACAGCCTGAATGGAGTGAAGGTGAGAACTGGATTGACCAGTTTGAGCTGGACTAACCGGACATGATGAAAAAGTTTCTCGGCAACACCGCGCTGATTCTTGTCAGCATTCTTCTGACGTATGGCCTCATGGAAGTCTTCTTCCGTTTTGCCATGCCGTATATTCCCATGGCCTTCTTCAACAACGAATGCCGGGAACTACGGACCATCGGCCAGACCTCCAAACAGGGAACCACACCAATCCCGCCATACATCGCCATTCTCGGCGACTCCTACGGCGCAGGACAGGGAGACTGGTTTGCCGACAACAGATACAATCACAACTCCCGCTATCAGGCGGCGCATGTGGTGCAGGATATCACCGGACGAGACGTGATCTCACTGTCACGGGCTGGTTCGGGCAACTACGACGGCGCCGCCATCTACTCGGTCAACACCCTGCGCTATCTCAACAAGGCAGGCTTTGACATTCCGGCACCGGAAGCGATCGTCGTCTACTTTTATGAAGGCAACGACATCAGCGACAACCTCCGGTTTCTGGAACGCTACTACGCTCCAGAATATGACGAAGCCAAACTGTTCGACGACGAATACTTTTCCCGCTTTGCAGACGACATGGACAAACGGTTCTGTCAGGGCGAACTGCCGCGCACACAGGACAAGTTCCTCGTCGGCAACCTCCTGAGCCGTGCGGTGGAAGGCATGATCTATTCTGCCCGCAAAAAGGTCAAACCGCTGCCGCAGGGAACGCGCTACAACGCCATTCTGGATGGGAAAGAAGTCTGGCTGCCCGACACCATTGAAGCCGACCTTACAGGCTACAAGCCGGCGGATATCCGAAAGAGCGTACGACTCTTTGAACGCGCCCTGAAACGAGTTGGCGATGTCTGGCCCGACAGCCGCAAAATCGTTGCCTACCTCCCGTCCCCGCTCAGCACATATGCATTTCAGGATGCTGGTGCCGAGGCAAGGCTGCACGCCTCCAAGGAACTCGATAAACTGATCGAAGATGCCGCCCGCAGGAACGGCTTCGACTTCATCGACTTTGCTCCCGAAGTCCGTAATGCCGCACGCACGAAGTACCTCCACGGTCCCAAGGACTGGAATCACTTCAACCGGGCCGGTTACGAACTGCTCGGCACCGCCATCGCCAAGACGCTGGCACCGACACAATAGCCCTTTCCGCTCACAAGCAAATACCTTCGGCACATCCTTCTTGCCTCGGGCAAAATGTTTCATTATGATTCATCCTGCGTCATTTCACGGATAACCCATTACCCCGACACCCAAGCCGGGACACGACACCATGCCGGACATCGACCCTCAAGCCCTTGCCCACATGCTGCCCGATGCGGACAGCTTTTCCAGCCTGCTCGACGAACTGCCCATCGGCGTTGCAGTAATGAAACCTGACGGCACACTCCTGACAGTCAACAAGACCTATGAGACGCTCACCGGCATAGACCGGGAACGCGCAGTCGGGCTCAAATGCCTGCACTCGCTGCGCTGTGACTACTGCGTCAAAGGCTGTCCGGTCATGACAGGCTGGGACAAGACGGAATGCACCAACGTCGAGGCAAACATAGTCAATCGAGAACGAAGCAAAACATTCGTGCGGCTGACCGTAACACCGCTGATGAATGAAAACGGCACTATCCACGGCATCGTGGAAACCATTTCAGGAAAAAATCAGCACATTATGGGGGCCACCGCAGCCAGCCCGTTCGGCCTCGGCGGCCTGGTGGGCAAAAGCCCCCAGATCGAGCGGGTCTTCACCATGGTCCCGTCCATTGCCCAGACGGACTCTTCGGTACTCATCACCGGTGAAACCGGCACAGGTAAAGACCTTCTGGCCGAAGAAATTCACAACGCTTCCGACCGCAATCAGGGGCCGTTCATCAAAGTCAACTGCGGCGCACTGCCCGACACCTTGCTGGAGTCGGAACTTTTCGGACACAACAAAGGGGCGTTCACCGGAGCGGACAACAACAAACCGGGACGTTTCCGCATGGCCCACGGCGGAACCCTGTTTCTCACCGAGATAGGCGACCTCCCTCTTGCCCTTCAGGTCAAGCTGCTTTCCTTTCTCGATGACAAGGTCATCTATCCGCTCGGCTCGACCAAAGGCTTTCATGCCGACGTACGCGTCATCGTCGCCACCCATCGCGATCTTGAAGCCATGGTGCAGGAAAAACGATTCCGCCAGGATCTTCTTTACCGACTCAACGTCATCCGCCTGCAACTGCCTCCGCTCCGGGAACGCGGCGAAGATATCGGCCTGTTGCAGGACCACTTCATGAAAATGTTTCAAGCCCGGTTCGGAAAAACCGTGGATGGTTTTTCGGAAAACGCCCGCAACCTTCTCAAGTCCTATCGCTACCCCGGCAATGTCCGCGAACTCCGCAACCTTATCGAATATGCTGTCAACTTCTGCGATGGATCGACGATCCGACTACGCCATCTCCCCGGTTACATGCTTCAGGAATCGAGCCAGCCAGTGGAGCAGCACCCCGCACCTCTCCCGGACCACGCCTCGCCGCAGACAGTGACCGCACCGTCACCTCAGCCGGAAAAATGGGAAAACGTGCAACGCCAGATGATCATTGATGCGTTGGTCAAAACCGGCGGCAGAAAGCAGCAGGCAGCCAAGATGCTGGGCTGGGGCCGCAGCACCCTGTGGCGCAAGATGAAACACTTCGGCATAGACTAGGACGCTGTCATGGAAAAAATACTCATCCCCCTGCTTGATAACGATACGGCTCCACGCTTTGACCTCGCTACGGACGTACTCATCGTGAACATCTCACGCGAGACGACCGCCATGGGGAAAATACAGGAAAAAGTCATCGTGCTTGATCAGGCATCCCCTGAAGCGCTGTGCCGCCTAGCCATCAGCGAAAACATCCATACCGTCATCTGCGCCGGAATCGAAAGCGAGTACCATGACTTCCTTCAATGGAAGGGAGCAACCGTCATCGATGATATCTGCGGCCCGGTTGAACTGGTGCTTGAAGCATACCTCGCCGGAACGCTCGCTTCCGGCCAATGTTACTACTGATCCACCCACCATCGTTTCTTTTTGTTTCACAATGAAACAAGCTTTCTGCACCCTAGTGTACCAAAACGTTTCAAAACGTCTGAAAGTTCTTTTTTGCACAAACACTCAATTTCCACCTACCACGCTGTAAAAACAACATAAAATACATATTGGCACACACATTGCCTAATAGGGTTTCGCTACGCTGTAGTGACATGAAACAACCCTAATGGTGGGCAAATATTACTTATGAATGTGTTGATTGTAGATACCGATGAAGCTTTCCGCGGCACACTGGCACGCCGTCTAGCCCACAACGGGCTGACGGTTCACGCCACAGGGGACGCACGTGAGGGACGAGTCTGGGCTTGCGAAGAACATGTCGATGCCGTGCTTGTCGGACTCTCCAGTCCGAAACAGGCCTTATTGGCATTCATTCGCAAGATCATGCACGAATGCCCGGACAGCAAGGTCATCCTCATCAATCATTCAGGCAATGTGCCGCTCTCCATTGAGGCCATGAAACTCGGCGCACGCGACGAAGTCGGCGCTCCGGTTGATATTGAAGAATTGGTTCGCAAGATCGAAACCATCAGGAACGACTCGGAAGACCGGCGTTAGGGGAATGTGTTGGACACTCTTTTTCAAGGAAGGAACATATGAAGATCAAAGAATTGATGACACCTGTGAGCGAATACACAACGCTCAAAACAGACGCGACTTTAAGCGATGTTGTCACAGCCCTTGCCGACAGCAAGCATCGAGATGTCTTCGTTGTCGATGAGGACGGGAAATGTCAGGGCATCCTGACCATGACGGACATCATGCTCGCACTGGAACCCAACTACAAGAAAATCCTGGGCAAGGACTCTGCCCACGACATCCTCACCCACCGTTTGGTCAGCGACCTGTTTGCTGAATACGACCTCTGGGACGACACTCTGGCAGAACTCTGCAAAAAAAGCCTCGACACGAAAGCCCAAAAGGCCATGTACGTTCCCGGCGAGAATGAATTTCTCAATGAAGACGACGACCTGGAGCAGGGTGTTCACCGCTACATCGCGGGCATGCACCAACCGCTCATCGTCCGCAGCAACGGCACGGTCACCGGCGTACTCCGTCTGGCTGACCTGTTTGAAGAAATCAGAAACCGCATGCTCTCCTGTACGGCTGAGCTGTAGGCATATTTCCGGGAATTCGAGGAGGAAAGAATGGATATGGCTCAAACTGAAAAACCCGCTTTTGACTGGAAACGCCTGGTATTCATGCTGCTGGGCGTCACCCTGTTTTCCGTTGTCTATTTCGCACCGCCGTGGCCGGATGCCATCGACCCCATGGGCGCACACTTTCCGCTGCCCAAGGAAGCTAAAGGCGCCATCGCCGTCTTTCTGCTGGCAGGCACATGGTGGGTATTCGAAGTCGTTCCCATCGGTGTCACTTCACTGATGATTGGTATCTTACAGGTCATGTTCCTGATCCGACCTGCCAAGGTTGCATTCAAGGACTTCATGGACCCGTCCGTCCTGTTCATCTTCGCATCCATCATGATCGGTCTGGTCTTCACCAAGACCGGCCTGACCAAGCGGCTTGCATACAAGATGCTGGATGTCGTGGGCGAACGCACCTCCATGATCTATCTAGGCGTGTTCATCGTAACAGGCTTACTGACCCACATCATGGCCCACACCGCTGTGGCCGCAACCATCTACCCACTGCTGCTCGCCATCTACGCACTCTACGGCGAAGGCGACAAGCCCACCAAGTTCGGTAAGGGCCTGTTCATCGGCATGGCCTATGTGGCTGGAGCCGGTTCCATCGTCACCCTGCTCGGCGCAGCACGTGGTGCGGTCGCACTCGGCTTCTACAAGGAAATCGTCAACGTGGACATCGGATTCTTCGAGCTGTCCTACTACATGGCCCCCATCGGCTGGGCAATGATCTTCCTGCTTTGGGGCTTCTTCATGATCGTGTGCAAGCCTGAAAAGGCCCGCATCCCCGGCCTGCGCGAAAAGGCCCGCGAACTGAACGCAAAAATGGGCAGCCTGACCCGCGACGAAATCCTCGCCGCAGTCATCGTCGGCTCCGTCATTCTCATCATGAGCCTGCGCTCCTTTGTCCCCGCCCTCAAGGCCGTGGACAAGACCGCCATCATCCTGTGTTCCTCGGTTCTGTTCTTCGTGTTCAAAATCCTTGATCTCAAGGACCTCGAAGACATTCCGTGGAACATCATCCTGCTGTTTGCAGGTGCCATGTCCATCGGTTTCTGCCTCTGGGAAACCGGCGCAGCCAAGTGGATGGCAGTCAACTGGCTGGTCATGTTCCAGGATGCCAACTGGTTCATCTTCGTCATGTCCATCGCCTTCTTCGTCATGATGATGACCAACTTCATCATGAACGTGGCGGCCATCGCCATCTCGCTGCCAGTGGCACTTGTCATCGCACCGTACCTCGGCGTGGCTCCCGAAGTCATTCTGTACGCATCCCTGGTCGTGGCCGGTATGCCGTTCCTGCTGCTGGTCGGCGCGGCTCCCAACGCCATCGCCTATGATTCCGGACAGTTCACCACTGGTGAATTCTTCGGGTGGGGTATTCCTGCATCCATTCTGCTGATGGTTGTGGTCGGTCTCGCAGTTCTGGTCATCTGGCCTATCATGGGCATGCCCATTACTTTGCCCGTCGGGGGCTAGCCAACCCACGGCATATAAGTTAATACAGGCTGCCGTACGTAGGTGCGTACGGCAGCCTTCTGTGACTAACCGTATAAACAAAGATTAGGATCATGGAAAAATTAGAAGCGCTTTTCGACCACATCACATCCAGAATCAATGTCAACCTCAAGCCCTTGGGCATTGATGTTGAACCCATCCTTAAAAACGCAGTCCCCCGTGAACGCCACCTGCTCTATTACGCGTTCTACGCTCTGACCACAGACCATCCCCTGAGTTTCAAATTCACCAACTCGAACTTGGCCGGGACCTATCTGCTCGGAAAAACCAACGTAGACCGTTCCGTCATCTACAAGAGCAACATTCGAGGCGACGAACTCAAACTCAAGGGAGACGTGGTCGAATTCAACGGCATCAAGACACGGCTTTTCTACGACGAAGTCATCCGCATCACCAACAGCTTCCTCGTCAAGACTCTGGTCCACAACCAGTCGAAGAATCCGGAGACCCCCGAAGTCTTCAAGATTCTGAACACCGTGGCCATGCCGTTTTCCAATATTCACGGCACCACGACTGAAGGAGTCTATCTCGGCTCATTCGCCACGGCGGATCTTTCCATTCTTCATAATTGTATCTTGGGCGACTACTCCTACGTTCAGGCGGGCGACCTGTCGCGCCAGACCATCGAACCTGGCCGCGTCTGGATCAAGTATGACGGATTGTTCGAGTTCAACTACGTCTTCCCGAACGGCGTGCTCGAATATTATGTCTCCACCGACAAAAATGGACAGCTGACCGGCAAATTCATCGAATATGTAGACGAATTCAAAGATGACTTCGTGCCCATCTATTCGACAGTCCTGCCGGAAGACGTCGACGGCGTTCCGGATGATGCCTACGTCAGCCCTTATGCGGTCATCAAGGGTAAATGCACTATCGGCAAAAACGCCCTGATAGCACAGCGGGCCCACATTGAGGATTCCTACATCGGTGACGGTTCCAATGCCCAGGAAAACTGCTATATCAAGAACTCCGTCTACCGCGGCAACAACGTTACGGCCCACGGCGGGAAAGTAGTCCATACCATTGCCGAAAAGAACATTTTCATCGGCTTCAACTCCTTCCTGCACGGAACGGAAAAGCACAAGATCACTGTTGGCCGCGATTCCATCGTGATGCCGCACACCATCGTCAACGCCAAAGAACCCATCGACATCCCGGCCGGTTCCGTGATCTGGGGCCACATCACCAAACAAAAAGACCTTGAAGAGCACTGCATGCCCCTCGACGAGCTGGCAAAAACCACCGACATCAAGATCGGCAACATGACATTCAAAGGCAACGGCAAGGCGTTCGTAGATGCATTCAGGCATCGCATCGACCATATTCTCGAAGAGAACGGCGCTTACTACAACGGCACCGACGCAACTCGCGGCCATGCCCAGAAAACACAGGCAGCATGCTTCAACATTCTCCAGCCATTCCAATCCGGCCCGGAGATGGGCATGTACCCCACCATGAGCATCGGTGAATATGCCAAGTAAGGCAGTTCACATTGAATATACACATAAGGAGTTAGGAGAAACTCACAATGGCTGAATCAATGACACAGGCTTTCGGTAAAAACTTCCTCGGCAACGCGCCGAAGTGGTACAAAATGGCGATCCTCGCCTTTCTGGTACTCAACCCGATTCTGGTCTTCACTGTCGGCCCGTTCATCGCGGGTTGGGTGCTGATCGGAGAATTCATCTTCACACTGGCCATGGCACTCAAATGCTACCCGCTTCCCGCGGGTGGTCTGCTGGCCATGGAGGCGGTCTTTCTCGGACTGACTCACCCTCACACGGTGTTTGAAGAAGCTGCAAACAACTTCGAAGTCATTCTGCTGCTGATCTTCATGGTCGCGGGCATTTACTTCATGAAGGATTTCCTGCAGTTCACCTTCACCCGCATCCTGACCAAAGTACGATCCAAAATCGTCATCTCTTTGCTCTTCTGCTTTGCAGGCGCATTCCTTTCCGCATTCCTCGACGCCCTGACCGTTACCGCTGTCATCATTGCGGTGGCCTATGGCTTCTATAACGTCTATCACAGGTTCGCATCCGGCAAGACCATGCAGTGTGACCACGACCTGTGTTCCGACACCACGGTCAAGGACACCCAGCGCGATGAACTTCAGCAGTTCCGTGCCTTCCTGCGTAACCTCATGATGCACGGCGCTGTCGGTACTGCTTTGGGTGGTGTCTGCACCATCGTCGGCGAACCCCAGAACCTGCTGATCGGTTCCGAAATGGGCTGGCACTTCGTGCCGTTCTTCCTGCAGGTGGCTCCGGTCTCCATGCCGGTTCTGGCCATTGGTCTGTTGACCTGCATGACCGTTGAAAAGCTGCACATCTTCGGATACGGCGCACAGATGCCGGGTAATATCCGCTCCCATCTGCTGGAAACCGCCATCCAAATGGAAGAAAAACGCGGCACCCGCGGCAAGGTCAAGCTTATCGTTCAGGCCCTCGTCGGCATCTGGCTGATTCTTGCTCTGGCTTTCCATCTGGCAGCCGTCGGTATCATCGGCCTCTCGGTTATCGTCCTGCTGACAGCCTTCAACGGCTTCATTGACGAACACCAGCTCGGTCCGGCATTCGAAGAGGCTTTGCCCTTCACCGCACTGCTCGTGGTCTTCTTCGCCATCGTCGGCGTCATTCATGACCAGCACCTGTTCGCTCCAGTCATGGATGTCGTTCTCAGCATGCATGGCCATGCACAGCTCGCAGCCTACTATGTGGCAAACGGCGTGCTCTCCATGATCTCTGACAACGTATTCGTCGCAACCGTGTACATCTCCGAGACCAAAATGCACTTCATCAAGCTGCTTGACGCTGTGCCCGGTATCGGCATGACCGGCAATGCCCTGATGGACAAGCTGACCGATCCTCTGCTGCACCGTGCCGATGTCATCGCCACCCTGCCGCAGGGAGTGCAGACGCAGGTCACGAACATGATGAGCCACTTCGACAAGCTCGCAGTCGCCATCAACACGGGTACCAACATCCCGTCCGTGGCAACTCCGAACGGTCAGGCAGCCTTCCTGTTCCTGCTGACTTCGGCACTGGCTCCGGTCATCCGACTGTCTTACGGACGCATGGTCGTCCTGGCCCTGCCTTACACCATCACCATGTCCCTGACCGGCCTCGCTGCCACCTACTACTTCATGTAGTCCGGGATATTCACAAAAACAAAGGGGCCGCTGACAACAGTCAGCGGCCCCTTTTTATTCACCTACTCGCCAGTTACTTGCTGATATTTTCATAAAGCTCATTAAAGTATGCCTGCTGAATACCATTCACATCAATAAGTTGCAGACCGGCATTGAATGCCTTCATTAATTTTTCGCCGGTTCGCCCATTCCGAAAACAGACATGCATGTCGTTTATCCCCAAAAGATGCGGATTGACACTCAGTTCTCCCTTTCGAGAAGAAAGCTGCTCATCAGAATTGGACAAATAATTGAAAAGATTGATATCTGCGACAGCCATATCCACCCTTCCGGCAAGAACCTTTCGGAGATTGAACAAATCGGAAACAGATTCATCAACCCGAATCTCACCCGCCTTGACCATGCTGTCAAAGGAGGCGGTATTAACATATCCTCTCACCACCCCAACCAGATATTTCTTCAAGTCGGCAACCTCATCCCAATGCACAGGAGCGGAAGAGCGCTCAACCAATCCTATAACACTCTTGCCGATTCTGTCGGAAAACAAAAAGTATTTTTCCCGTTCAACCGACTTGTATTCTGGGAAATATCCCGCAACATCAAGATTGTGTCGAGCTTCATTAAATGCCCTGACCCAAGGAAATATACGGATTTCAACATCATAACCAACAGCATTGAACGCAGCACGCACTACCTCGGCACTCGCCCCTTGACCGGGAAGTTCGGTCCCGGTGTAAGGGGGCCAGTTCAATGATGCCAGAACAACTGTCTTCTCCGCAGCAAACACGGGCACAGACAAGGAAACACACAAAACAGCATGTAGAAGAAACAGGAAAAATCGCATCAGCACGATAACAAGCCTCACTCACCGATGAATACAGACCACAGCAACCACAAAACCAAACCTACCCCGTCAATTCACGTCGAGGAATGACAATACGTACAGTCGTCCCCTCTCCGGGAGAACTGATCACATCCAAATCCCACTGATGTTCCATGGCGACTCTTCTGGCCACACACAGCCCCATTCCAGCCCCTTTGGGCTTGACTGAAAAGAACGGATCAAAAATGAATGGCTTGTGCTCCTCCTCAATTCCCGACCCAAAATCGGTCACCTTGATCACGCATGCCAATCTGCCGGGTGATACGACAATGCGTATACGGGGATAAGGCCCGCTGAAATCCACTCCGTTTTGCAAAATGGCCTGCATGGTCATGGCAAAAAGCTTCGGATCAACCAATATAACCTGATCCGGGCACAGCACATCCCATTCCACGGAATCACCAGAAACAGCTACTTCCGCATCAATCTGTACCATGACATCCTCTATCACGTCACGAATATTGGTCAGTACCAACTCATCAATTTCAATGGAAGCATATTGCGTCACATCCCGAACCATGTTTTCAAGCCGTGCCGATTCCAGCAAAATCGTATCGAGATACCCTTCAACCTCAGCCGGTACCTTACGACGAACGATATTCGCAAAACCGGCAATGGCAACGGTTCTGTTACGCACCTGATGAGCCACGGACATGGCGAGCAAATGAAGTCCGCGCCGGCCTTCCTCGATAATCTTGAGATCCCTGTATGACCGGATGGCAGTGGTTACGGATGTTACCAGACGATCAGCCGTCAAGTCGGTCTTGTGTCGGTAGTCGTTGATATCAAGTTCAGTGACGACCTCGCGTTCCGGAGCTTCACCGGGCTGTCCGGTCCGAAGAATTATACGCACAAACTGATTGCGAAGCTCTTCCCTGATGAAACGGGCGACCTCCAGTCCGGCACGCCGCGTTTCCATAACCACATCCAGAAGCATGACCGCCGTGTCCGGATGCTTCTCGACAAGCTCTCTGGCTTCCGCACCTGAATAGGCGCTCAGACAAGCTACTTTCCGACCTTCAAATGCAAAGTCCTCCAGCACCAGCCGCGTAATGACGTGCATATCCTCCTGATCGTCAACAATCATGACTTTCCACGCGCCATCACTGTCCCCGATCAGTTCATCGGCAGGAAGCTCCTTCTCTTCTTCCGCAAAAATCAGTTCATCATCCATGGAGACCTCTTTGATGGCCGTCAACTCCCAAATGCCAACACATCATTCTTTCTACAAACTTACCAAAATGGAGGTACGATCAAATGATTTTATGGCATTCCCACCAAATGGACACCCACCTCATTCACGATACAACAAACCTTAAAATACAATATATCGATATTTCAAATAATTACACAACCAGTAAAGTCACACCATACTCATTGCCTCTTTCTCAAAACATTCTATATTTTCATCGCGCAGCCTATAAACAAAAGAACCACGCATGAAAAATTTCCTTAAAATCGCCGCTTGCGTATTTGCGCTGTCCCTGATGGTATCGGGCATGGCAATCGCCAGTGACGGAGGCTTCTACGTTTCAGTCAAGGCTGGAGGCTCTTTCCTCGATGCATCGAAATCCGCATCCACCAACTCCACCACGGCAACAGGTTCCAGCAGTAAGTTCAAAGAAGACACTTCCCTCGCCATCGGTGGCGCCGTCGGTTACAACTGGATGGACAGCGATCTGCCCGTCCGTACTGAACTTGAGTACATGTACCGTGGCGACTTCAAGTACAAATACTCTGACAGCAACTCCACGCTGACCAACAAGATCGACATTCACACCCTGATGCTGAACGCATACTGGGACTTCTACAACTCCACCAGCTTCACCCCGTACATCAACGGTGGTGTCGGTGTCGCATGGATTCAGGAAGATTTCAGCACCGGCACCGTGACCGATGCAATCAACGCTCCCAGCAGCAACACTCAGGCCAATTTCGCTTTCAACCTCGGCGCTGGTGTCGGCTGGGAAATGACTGATTCCGTCATTCTCGACCTCGCTTACCGATACAACTACTACGGCGACGGCAAGGCTGTTACCGCAAACGGCGCAGCCAATTCCGTGCAGAGCAAAGTCAAGAACATCAGCACTCATGATGTCCTGCTCGGTCTTCGCTACGAGTTCTAAGTCAGTTCAAAATCACAATACAACAGAAAAGCCCCGCCATCCGGCGGGGCTTTTCCTATTCATGCCATGAAGACGCTTCGACTGTTTACGGCTTCGGCCCAAGAATATCCTTCAGGTTTACCGGTTTGTAGCTCGAATCGTCCTCATATTTCTTTTTTACAGATGAATGAATGGATTCATTGGTGTTGATTCCCTTCATCACTTTGCGATGAAAAACCGGAATAATCTTGTAGAGACCTTTCCACGATTCATGACAGGGGGCCTTGTAATCGGGCTTTGGTCCCGGCCTGAATGGTGAGAACTCCAATCCACAGCTCTTGGCTTTATCCACCATCCACTTCAAGGCGATATCCGACAGGCCCACATCGGGATACCCTCCGCCGATATCCGAATGGACACCTGCAAACCAAACCTGCTCCAGCGTTTGTTTTTTGGGCGCAGGCTGTGGCTGCACCCACAGGCATTCCTTGAAATTCTTCCGTTTTTCATCCACAGCCATGGCCTGATACGCATTTTCAATAGTGGAACTCAGACTGACGTCATGAAAAGAATTCAACATGCTCAGAGGACTGGAAAGCCACACCGGGTTACCGAGAGCGCCGACCGTATCCCACACACCGATAAACTTGATCGGCGTGATATCTTCCACAGCGTACGTCTTTCGAAACAGGGTTGCTTCCTTCTCCTTGGGGTGCGCTCCCTTGCGTCTGGACCGGTAAAGCTTATACGCCTTGTCGATGTTGTCTACGGCGTCAGGACGAAGCAGGCCGGAATTCCGTATCAGACCAGCCAGACTGCGGGCAGTAAAAGCTCCGCGGCTGAAGCCAAAGAAATACAGCTCATCCCCGGGCGTGTAATTGTGAATGAGATAGCGGTAGGCATCCAGAATATTCTTGCTCATTCCAGTGCCGGTAGCCCCTTCAAAGCAGCGCTGAAGCCAACCTCCACTCGAACCTATTCCAGGGTCATAAAACAATTTCTGCTCAACTCCCCCCTTGTCGCTGGATTTAACTGCCTCAGCCATACGCACTACATTTGTAGGGCACGGAACCCCTTGCGATGTTTCATCAGGGGAATTCCAGGTACCATCACAACAAACCACAATCCGCTTCCTGTCGGCCATGACCGCCCTCCATTAGATACATGAACACATATTCACAACCCTAACCCGATTAAAATCTTTGGGTCAAATGCATTCAAATGGCAGTCAATAAGCCTTGCAAGCAATAAGAATTCGTCAACATATAAATATTACAATGAATTTGAACAAAAAAACGGGAGATACACCCATCTCCTTCACAAACAAAAGCCCCTGCCGACAAACGTCGGCAGGGGCTTCCAGATTCGATTAATCAATATGACTAAGCGTCGACCTTGGGGGATTCAGTCAAATGATCACGGCAAAGCCAGACAATGGACTGGGTCTTGGGATCAAAGTGCGGACTGACACCGTGGTCTGCACCGCAGACAGCGCACCTGTATTCGCCTTCACGGGAAGAATCACTCAACTTGTTCAGCATGTTGTTGAATCGATTGATATACGGAAACATGGGATGCTTTTCATGCCTGCGGATATCCTTACTGTTCAATTTACCGTTGTCATTCACTTTCACGGTAATCATACGTGACCGGTTAATGCGACCTTTCTTTTTGTTCATTACAATCTCGGTCGGCTCTTCCCATCGACAAATAATCCGTTTCCGGTTCGGGTCATAACGCATTGACATGGCGTTCTCCTTCGTGACTTTTCCAATTCATTTCTGGATTCACGACATCTGCATCATAGAGGAACCAGGCCCACCCGGATTGCCCAGTTCACACCTAAATACTAAAATCAACAACCTTTCGGCCGGAGGCAACTTTCTTCACGAAAGCGACACAGGCCTGATGGTCGGGGTGTCCCTGATAATGATCGAGCGCAGCGGCATCGTCATGGTCGGAGCATAGAAGGATATGGCACTCCGGGTCGGCTGCAACAATGTCAAAACTGACATTCAGACGCTGCAACCCGTCGATCCGCCCGTTCAAGGCTTCAAGCATGTCCTTCATCTTGACTGCATTTTCCTTTGCAGTCGCCCCTTCGGCTTCCTCTTTCAAAGTCCACATAACGATATGTCTAACCACGTTCGAACCTCTCAAAGACGTATTCTCAACCATTCCAAGAAATTAGCAAAACCACTGTTCAAATGGCATTCGCCTACATTAACCACAATAATCACAATTGACGTTATTGTCACCTTGTTAACAATATTTATAAAAGACTATTCCATCTCACGAATAATACCTATCAGTGTTTCGGCCAGCTGGGAAAGGCGGGTGATGGCTTCCGCGGCCTCGACCATGACCAGATCGGTCTCACCGCACACCCGGCTCACTTCCGTGGTGGCCTGATTGATTTCCTCGCTGGCGGCAGACTGCTGCTCGGCTGCGGTGGCGATGGAACGCACACGATCGGCGGTAGATTCGGCTACATCGACAATGCTTGCCAGCGCCTCCCCGGATCGTCCTGCCATCTCCGTACTTTTCTCCACGGAATCAACGGCTATCTCGGTGGCCTTGACGTTCTTCCGCGCACCATCCTGAATAGAGGTTATCGCCTGATGAACCTCATTGGTGGCCTGCATGGTTTTTTCCGCCAGCTTCCGAACCTCATCCGCGACAACGGCAAACCCTCGACCGGCCTCGCCAGCACGGGCGGCCTCAATGGCGGCATTCAGCGCCAGAAGATTCGTCTGATCCGCGATATCCTCAATGACACCGAGCACTTTCCCGATGCCGTCGGCGCTGTTGTCCAACTCTTCCATGGACGTTTTCAATTCCGACGCATTTTCCGCCACGTCATGTATGGCAGTGACGACCTCGGTAACAATCGACGCGCCTTCCTCGGCACACCGTTTGGCCTCATCCGCGTCAACTGCGGCTTCCTGCGCATGGCGCGCCACTTCGAGCACGGTGGCGTTCATCTCTTCCATGGCAGTGGCGGTCTCCCCTGTCCGCTCGGCCTGAACAGCCGCTCCTTTCCGAGCACTCTGAACCAACACCTCCAGCTGACTGGCAGCTGCGGCCAATTCATCGGAAACGCCTGTTGCCTCGACTGCGGCCCTTGCGATGCGCTCGTTCTGGCTGACTATCTCCGATTCATGACGCTTGAGCTCCGTGGTATCGATATAGAGACAGCAACCGCCGATCACGGTCCCTTCCACGTCATGCAAGGGGAAAAGATTGGCAAGAACATTGATATCGCTCTCGTCAACATGCTTGAAAATCGCTTCCAGGTTCATCGCACGGGTATCCGTATCCATGCAGTCCGCGATCTTCGACTTCCGATCATCATGATAAAAAATCTGGGAAATCTTGCGCCCGTAATAAACACCGGGGTCCTCGTTCGACCCAAGCATCTGCAGGCATTCCCTGTTGAGGAACGTGATGTTCTGATCGGTATCGACAATACAAATCGGAACGGGAAGCCCTTCGAGAATACTCTTTGAGAACCCGAGCCGCTCCTTGAAGCGACCGGCAAGGTCAACCACAAGTTCACCGAGACCGGGCATGGCCCGGACAAGCGTTTTGTCGTCGGCCTCGGAATACTCACCGTCAAGGACATGTGCCGTATACTCCGCCGCCGCAGACAAAGGCCGGAACTGCCACCGGACGAGCAGGACCGTCAAAACAATGCCGAGCAGCCCGAACACGGACAACATGCCGATGGCAAGAACGGGAACCGCCCAGCCGTATCCCGCATACTGGATGGAAAACCAGATTGAGACCAGCGCGACGAACAGGAACGTACCGAAATACATCCCGATGAAACGGCCGGAACCGAAAGTTGATCTTGATTTCAACTGCAACCTCTCGAAAACACACTATGGTCGCAATCAGAGGCATGAGGGTTCATGCCTCCCCGTCGTGAGGAAATATATTGGTTCCCCGCCCCGCAGCGGGCGGGGAACCTACATGAAGGCTTGGTCTCTCGGAGGAAGCGTGGCATTGCTTCGAGGGGATTGCGGTCCAACCTTGAGAGCCTCATGTATTCAGATTAACAGGCTGCCGGAGGTCTGACACATCCTCCTTCACAGCCCGACTCTTCTATCTTTTGTTGTCTGCGAGCACTTCGGAAACGTGCCGGACCTTGATCTTGGAACCGCGCTTCTTCAGGCCACCGCGAAGCTGCATGATACAGCCTGGGCAATCGGTCAAAAGCACGTCGGCACCGGTCTCTTCCACGTTGTTGAGCTTCTTGTTCAGCAACTCGGCAGAGAGTTCCGGGAACTTCATGGAGAAGGTACCGCCGAATCCGCAGCAGACTTCTTCCTCGTTGCATTCGACATATTCCATGCCGCCCTTCTTGATAAGTTCGCGAGGAGCGTCATGGACATCCAGTCCGCGACAGAGGTGGCACGGCGCATGATACGTCGCCTTGCCTTCGGTCTGAACAAAGTCCTCACTCTTGACTTTGAGCACGTCATTCACGAAGGAGCTGTAATCGATAACCTTGGACGCGAACTCATCAGCCTTGAGCTTCAAGCTCGGACTATCCATGACCAGCTTCGGGTAGTTGTGCTTCAAGTGAGAAGCACAGGAGGCGCACAGGGTGATGACATAATCATACGCACCGGCCTCGAAGGCACGAAGGTTCTGGACGGCTACGTCACGTGAAACCTTCAAATCGCCCATCATCTGCACGGGCAGGCCGCAGCAGGACTGTTCAACCGGGTAGGACATATCCACCTTGTTGGCGGCAAAAACCTTGACGGCAGCCTGCATCTGCTCGGGGTAAACGAAGTCCTGCACGCAGCCCGAGAAAAGGCCTACGCGAAGCTTCGGCTTGTCAACCTGAGGACGGTTTTTCTCCCACCAGTCACGGAATGGAGTTTCAGCGATGGTCGGCAGAGCACGGAAGCTGTGCTCCTTGGAGAAGATCATGGGCAGGTGACGGATGAAGCCGTCCTTCTCTGCCACAGGCTTCTGGCCCCACTTGGCTGTACGCAGCAGCGTGTGGAACAGCTTGCGATTCTTGAGCAGCTTGCCAAGCAGAATGGTCGGCAACGGCTGGCCGTCCTCTTCCTGAATGCGGGCATGAATTTCCTTGATCAGGCGAGGCAGATCGATGCCGCCTGCACAGATATCCTTGCACGCTTCACAGTTGATACAGTTCTGGACGAGGTTCTTTGCCTTATCCTTACCGTGGAAGAAGTAGGTCAGAATCAGGCCGATGGCACCGATGTAAATGTGACCCATCTTATGGCCGCCGACGAGGCGGTAAACGGGACAGACGTTGGCACAGGCACCGCAACGCACGCAGCGGTTGACCTGGGAGAACAGCGGATCCTTGATGAGTTCGGAACGGCCATTGTCCAAAACGACGTAGTGAATTTCCTTTTTGCCGTCTTCGGCGGAAAGACATTCGTTGGCACCGGTGATCCATGTCACGTAGGACGTGATCTGCTGGCCGGTGGCATTACGCGGCAGCACCTTGAGAATACGCAGTGCGTCGTGCAGCTTGGGCAGGAGCTTGTCAATACCCATGAGTGCGACGTGAACGCGGGGCAACGTGGACACGAGGCGGGCGTTGCCTTCGTTGGTCACGAGGCCGATACCACCGGTCTCGGCAACAGCGAAGTTGGCGCCGGTGATACCCATGTCGGCATCGACATACTTCTGGCGAAGCTCGCGGCGGGCGACCTTGACCAGCTTCTCGATCTCGGCGTCCTGCTTCTTTCCGGTAACGTCGGTGAACAAGTCGCCGACCTGATAACGGGACAGGTGAATGGCGGGCATGACCATGTGGGACGGGCCTTCATGACGAAGCTGGATGATCCATTCGCCGAGGTCGGTCTCGACAACCTCGAAACCTTCGTCTTCCAGATCATGGTTGAGGAGGGTTTCCTCTGCAGTCATGGACTTGGACTTGACGACCTTCTTGCAACCGGCCTTCTTGCCGATTTCAGCGATGATGCGGTTGGCTTCATCTCCGTCCTTGGCATAGTGAACGTGAATGCCTGCGGCTTCGGCGTTCGCCTTGAACTCACGATACAGTTCCTCGTGATTAGCAGCGGCGGCGTCCTTGCAATCCGCGATATCCTTGATCAGCTTTTTGACGTCCATGTCCTTGAAGGCGTTGGCGCGTCCGGCGCGATAGGCCACGGCGAAATTATCAAGCGTAGTACGCAGGAATTCATTGTCCAGCGACTCACGCAGTTCCCCGCGATATTCTTTCAAATCTTTTGCATTCTGCATGATTAGTCCTCCAAAAGCAGGATATGGAGTTCAAGGGGACCGTGGACACCCATGGTGAGCACTCGCTCGATGTCCGCGGTACGGCTGGCACCGGTGACGTACGCCATGTAGTTGGGCGACTTCTTCATCCGGGTAAGCATCATCTTTTCCACCGCATAGGTGTTGGCGCGAATCTTGGATTTCGGCAGCACGCATACGTGGAATTCGCTGACCATAGTGGCGAGACGCAGTTCCTCACTGGGACAGTCGATCATCAGGGTACCGGTGTCGGCGATGCCGTATTCGGCAAAGGTGAACCCGATGTCCACACCGGCCAGATGGTCGCGCATACCGGAATCAATGCACTTGAATCCGGCCTTTTCACCCTTTTCAGCCAGTTTCTTGAACAGGTCGGCCTTCAGCCCCGGAGCGGCGATGACTTTCTGCTGTTTCGCGTCACACAACGCTTCCGCTTTTTCGGACAAGTCGGCCTCACAACCGCTGGCAAGCAGTTGACAGGCTTCCTTTTTATCACACAAGTCGAGGACATACTTGAGAGCAGCGTCCTCGTTTTTGACTTCAGTTACAACCGCAGAGACCAGTTCGGCTTTTTCCGTAAACTGCTTCTGCAAAGCTTCCTTGGAAGACATGGTTACCTCCATTGTTGGATTGGACCGCATGACCGTTTCCGGCCACCGCAACAAGTCCGTTGTTATCCGTTCAATACGTCTTTGGTTTCACGCGCAATGGCGAGTTCTTCATTAGTCGGGATCACCCAGACTGCTACAGAGCTGTCATCGGTGCTGATCTTCAAAGGCTCACTGGCTCGCTGGGCGTTGATCTCTTCATCGATCTTCACGCCGAAGCACTCCAGTCCTTTAACGGACTCACGACGAACGATGTTGTCGTTTTCGCCAATACCTGCTGTAAACACGATAGCGTCCACAGTGCCGAGCACGGCCATGAATGAACCAATGTATTTCCGGTTCCGGTACGTCTGTACATCCAGAGCGAGCTTGGCCTTTTCGTCGCCCTTTGCAATGGCGGCATGGATATCGCGCATGTCATTCATGCCGCACAGTCCCTTGAGACCGGATTCCTTGTTGAGCATCCGATCGACATCCTCGGACGTCATGTTCTTGGTCCGGGCCAACAGCGCGTGCAGAGCCGGGTCCACATCGCCGGAGCGGGTTCCCATGACCAGCCCTTCGAGCGGCGTGATGCCCATGGACGTGTCCACGGCCTTGCCGTTCTTGGTCGCGGTCATGGAACAACCGTTTCCGAGATGGACGGTGATGACATTAAATTCCTCGAAAGACTTGCCCACAACACGGGCGGCTTCTTTCGCGACGTAACAATGAGAGGTGCCGTGGAAACCATAACGGCGGATACGCAGTTCATCATACAGCTCGTACGGAAGCGCATACATGTAGGCTTCAGGCGGCAGAGTCTGATGATAGGCAGTATCCATCACGACAACCTGGGGAACATCCGGGAAGAGGCTGCGGGCCACACTGATACCGGCCAGATGTCCGGGATTGTGCAGGGGAGCCAATGGAATGATTTTTTCCAGTTCTTCAACGACGCTGTCGTCCACCAGCGTGGGCTGGTGCAGTTTTTCACCGCCGTGAACGATACGGTGACCGATAGCCGCGATCTCGGACTTGTCTTTGACCACCCCCCGTTCTCCGCAGATGAGATCAATGGCAAGGGTCATGCCCACCTCATGATCGGGGATGGGCTGTTCCAACGCCAGCTTGTCTGCCGCATCGGTGTCCGGTGCGATCTTATGTGTCAAACTGCCAACTTCCTCACCAATGCGCTCAACAAGACCGGAGCACAACACAGACTCGTCGCCCATGTCGAAAAGCTGGTACTTGATAGACGAGCTTCCGGAGTTGATAACCAAGACTTTCATATTATGTTCCCCACAATGATT
Organism: uncultured Pseudodesulfovibrio sp.; assembly: GCF_963664965.1. Classification (NCBI taxonomy): domain Bacteria; kingdom Pseudomonadati; phylum Thermodesulfobacteriota; class Desulfovibrionia; order Desulfovibrionales; family Desulfovibrionaceae; genus Pseudodesulfovibrio; species uncultured Pseudodesulfovibrio sp. Next base: position 3,254,743 of record NZ_OY761823.1, read on the forward strand.
ATTCTTCAAGACGTTCTCTCAGTCATGAACGTCTCCCCTGCGCCGCCATCTTTTTATGTTTTTCCCATTATCCTCTCAGGCGGCGCAGGCACAAAATCCCGAAAGGCCGGCAGTTGAGAGAAAAGACATTCTGACATTTTCTCTCAACCGCCAAAGGTGTTCTTGTTTTACTTCTCCGCCTGCGCCTGAATGGCGGTAATGGCGATGGTATTGACGATATCCGGCACGGTGCAACCACGAGAAAGGTCGTTGACCGGCTTGTTCAGTCCCTGCAAGACAGGCCCGATGGCCACGGCATTGGCGGCACGCTGGACAGCCTTGTAGGTATTGTTACCCGTATTGAGATCCGGGAAGATGAAGACCGTGGCCTTACCGGCGACCTCGGAATCAGGCAGCTTCACGGCAGCTACATCCGGGTCCACAGCGGCGTCGTACTGAATCGGTCCCTCGATGGGGAAATCCAGTCCGCGTTCCTTGACAAATCCCTTGGCGATCTCGACTGCTTCGGTAACTCTCTCGACATCCTCGCCCTTGCCGGATGAACCGGTCGAATAGCTGAGCATGGCGACCTTGGGGTCAATACCGAAAATCTTGGCAGTCTCGGCAGCGCTGATTGCGATCTCCGCAAGCTGCTGTGCGTTGGGGTTCGGGTTGACGGCGCAGTCACCGTAAACGAGGACGCGATCCCTGAGGCACATGAGGAAAACCGAAGAGACAATGGAACTGCCCGGTTTGGTCTTCACGAATTCGAAAGCGGGCCGGATGGTCTGGGCCGTGGTTGTCACGGAGCCGGAAACCATGCCGTCCGCAAAGCCCTTGTGAACCATCATGGTACCGAAATAGGTGGTATCGGACATGCGGTCCCACGCCATCTCGGCGACGATTCCCTTGTGCTTACGCAGTTCGAAGTATTCCTCGGCAAAGGAATCCAACAAATCGGACTCACTCGGGTTAATGATCTGTGCGCCGGAGATGTCAACACCCAAAGCCGAAGCCTTGTTCAAGATGACGTCTTCACGGCCAAGGAGAATGATCTCGGCAGCGCCACGACGCAGAACGATGTCCGCAGCACGCAGAATGCGCTCCCCTTCACCTTCGGGCAGCACGATACGCTGCTTGTCGGCAGAGGATTTCTCCACAAGCGAATACTCGAACATTTTCGGCGTAACGCGGGTGGAACGCTTCTCGACAACGCGATCACGCAGTTCCTTCACGTCAACATGCTGGGAGAATCCGCCGAGCGCGGTAGCGATACGCTGATGGTCATGCGTTTCGATGCGACCGTAAAGGCGGTTGAGTTCCTGCACGGTCTGATAGGTATGGCCCTTGGCGGACAGTACCGGAACAGGCACACCGGTCCAGCCCTCGATGAGCTTGTGGACGTTGGTGGCAGGTTCAATCCCGCCGGTCAGCACGATACCGGAAATATCCGGGTAGCTGCTGGAAAGACGGGAAGCGAGGCTCGACAAAATGATGTCGGAACGGTCACCGGGAGTGATGATGAGACTCCCGGGCCTGATGTATTCAAGGAAATTTCCGATCTGCATGGCCGCGACAACATAGTTGTCCACGAGGCTGTGCAGTCCGCTATGACCATACAGGACGTCTGCGCTGAGCCAGCGTTTGACATCGCCGATGGTGGGCTTGCCCAGAGCTTCGTTCTCGGGGATGGTGTAAACCGGCATGGGGTCCTTGTCGTCCGCCTTGCTCTCGATATGGCTGACCATTTCCTCGGTCACGCCCTCGGGTGCGCGGTTGACGATGCAGGCCACCAGATCAACGCCCTTCTCTTCAAGGGTGTCAACGGTGGTCTGGGACTGGGAAACGACCTCATCCGGGGTCTTGTCACGACCGGAGCAGACAATGATGGCCGGAGCGCCGAGGTTGGCGGCAATATCGGCGTTGATGTCGAACTCGAAAGCCGCATCCTTGCCCTTGAAGTCGGTTCCTTCACACAGAACGAAGTCATACTCGGCCTCAAGAGCCTTGTACTTGTTGAGAATATTTTCGAGCAACAGTGCATGCTGACCGGAATTGATCAGTTCACGCGCCTGTTTGAGCGTGTAGGCGTAGGTGTCGCGATAGGGGATGGACAGCTTGAAGTGGTCGATCATCAGTGCGATGTCGTGATCCTGTTTTCCCTCACCCGGATCGTTGATGATGGGCCGGAAGATGGCGACATTGTGCAGTTCACGCATAATCATCTGCATCACGCCGAGCACCACTGCGGACTTTCCGCTGCGCTCTTCCGTCGCGGTCACATACAGGTTTTTGGACATTGTTTCATTCCTTGTTTGTGTTGAAGACTGTGAGACGGCCCGGAGTACCCGGGCCGTCATTACGTTGTCTACCTTAACTGTTCAGTTGATCGGCGTACAGTTCGATCACGTGCTTGACTTCCATCTTTGCTCCCTTCTGTGAAAGCATATCGGTAAGTTGAAGCATGCATGCCGGACAGCTGGTGGCTGCGACTTCAGCGCCGGAAGCCATGCAGTTGTCCGCCTTCTGTGAGCCGATCTTCTTGGACAGCTCGTAATGGGCAATGTTGAAGCTGCCTCCGCAGCCGCAACAGGTGCCCGCATCTTTCATCTCAGTCAGTTCAAGGCCGGCAGCCTGAATCACGGCCCGGGGCTGGGCAGTGATACCGAGAGAATTCTTCAGGTGGCAGGGATCGTGATACGTCACTTTTCTGCCGCCCGTCAGCTTCTTGGGTTCCACCTTGAGCACGTCCACGAGGAACTGGCTGATGTCCATGGTCTTCCGTTCGAATACGCCGATGTCGTACTTGAGAGCGGAATCGCCATGGAACATGCGGGGCCACAGTTCCTTGATAGTGGAAGTACAGGTGGCGCAGCCGGTGACGAGATAATCGAACTCGCCTTCCTTGAACAGCTTGGCATTGATGGCTACCAACTTGTCAAAGGTTTCCGTGTCGCCGGAAGACAGTGCGGGAATGCCGCAGCAGGCCTGACCGGACGGCATGTACACGCCGACGCCGTGGTGCTCCAAAACCTTGAGAATGGATTCGCCCACATGGGGGAATATCTTGTCAACGACACAACCGACATAGAGAGCGACCTTGATGCCGCTCTTCCCTGCCGGAGTGTCCAGCTCGGGAACGATCTTGTGCAGGGGCTTGGGGGCCAGTGACGCGAAGTGACGGTCCCCGATGACGGGAGCGTTGAAACGCGCACAGGAAGAACCGAGCATGTCATCCACCTTCTTGGTGAATATGCCTTGGAACTTCGCGCCCATGCCGGTCAGGGCATTGAACAGTTTCGGGTTCTGGAGCATTCCCTTGAAGATGGCCTTCTTGACCGGGGACAAACCGAAGTAACCGGTCATGATGGCGCGCGCCTTCAGGAAGATGTCCATCACCTTGACGCCGCTCGGACAGTTGGCGGCGCAGGTGCCGCACAGCAGACAGCGGTTCAGCTTCTCGTTGACGCCTTCCGGATCGGAAAGCATCTCGGAAGCAAGGCCGTCAAGCAGCGCGAGCTTGCCGCGTGCCACGTCGCTTTCGCGACCGGACTTGGAGAAGACGGGACAGACGGCTTGGCACATACCGCATTTCATGCAGTTGACAAGCTGGTCGTCCAACTCCTTGAGCATCTGGGCCAGTTTATGAATATCAGCCATTTTGGTAACCTATCCTTATTCGGGGGCGATGATCTTGCCGGGGTTCAGAATGCCCTTGGGATCAAGAACGGACTTCATGCGCCGGGCGTATGCAAGAGTACCCTTGGACGTTTCCAGCTCGAGGTACTTGGACTTTGCCATGCCGATTCCGTGCTCGCCGGACAGGGTGCCGCCGAGGGCAAGTGCCTTGTCGAAGATCATGTCGATGCCCTTTTCCACGCGTTCCCACTCGTTCTTGTCGCGCTTGTCGGTAAGAATGGTCGGGTGCAGGTTGCCGTCGCCGGCGTGACCGAAAGTACCGATGGTCAGATCGAACTTGCGGCTGATTTCACCCAGTGCTTCGATCATTGCGGGAATCTTGGAACGGGGAACGGTGGCGTCTTCCAGCACGCAGGTAGGCCTGAGCTTTGCCAGAGCCGGAAGTGCGTCGCGGCGGGCCTGCCAAACAGCATCACGCTCGGCTGCGTCCTTGGCAACCTTGATTTCGGTAGCACCGTTAGCCTTGCATATCTTTTCAACCATGGCGGCTTCGTCTGCGACCTGTCCGGGATGTCCGTCTACTTCGATAAGCAGCAGAGCCTCGGCATCGGTAGGCAGACCGGCCTTACGGAAGTTTTCAACCGCACGGATAGTAAAGTTATCCATCATTTCAAGAGTAGCAGGCACGATCTTGTTGGCAATAATGGCTGCAACGGTTTCGGAAGCGGCCTTCATGGAAGGGAAGATGGCCATCATGGACTTGGCTGTCTGTGCCGGGGGAATAAGCTTGAGAATGATCTTGTCGAACACGCCGAGGGTGCCTTCGGAAGCGACCATCAGACCGGCAAGGTTGTAACCGGTGACGCATTTGACGGTGCGGGAACCGGACTTGACCAATTCACCGTTGACGTCCCAGAAATCCACGCCCATGACGTAGTCCTTGGTGACGCCGTACTTGAGGCCGCGCAGGCCGCCAGCGTTTTCAGCAACGTTGCCGCCGAGGGTGGAGACGGTCTGGGAACCCGGATCCGGCGGATAGAACAGGCCGCGCTTGGCGACTTCCGCCGCGAACTGGGCAGTCACGACACCGGGTTCGACCACGGCGTACATGTCTTCTTCATTGATTTCGAGGATACGGTTCAGACCGTTGGTCAGGACGACGACGCCACCCGGATGAGGGATGGTTCCGCCGGAAAGATTGGTACCGGCACCGCGAACTGTCAGCGGAAGGCCGTTGTCGTTACAGAGTTTGGTGACTTTACCCAAAGCTTCGCTGGTCTCGGGACGGACAACCAAAGCGGGCATAACTGAATCAAGGACCGCTGCATCATAAGAATAGGAATGACGGTCAGTCTCGCTGGTCATGACATTCTCGGCGCCTGCTGCTGCCTCGAATTCCTTGATGATGGCATCATTGCTCATTTGTAACTCCTTTAAAAAATATATTCTGCCGAGGATATTTCCCCGGCTTTACTCTCTTGAGTGGGGAAAGGCATGGAATCATATTACCACGCCACATAATCTTTGCAATGAGAGAGACGGACACATGCCCGTCCCTCTCTTTAATTGTTTTAGAACAGACCCGGCAGGAACACGAAGCTCATGAGCGAGGCCACGACGCCGACGACCAGACCGTACAGCAGGAAAGGCCATACGGTGCGCTTGAGGATCGCGCCTTCCATACCGGAGAGGCCGACGACCGCGCAAACTGCGACGATGTTGTGGATACAGATCATGTTACCCATGGCACCGCCGACTGCCTGTGCAGCGACGATGATCTGACGCGGAAGCTCAAGAGTGGAAGCGACGCCCCACTGAAATTCTGCGAACAGAAGGTCGGAAACGGTGTTGGAACCGGTGATGAAGGAACCGAGGCCTCCCACGAAAGAGGCGAACATGGGCCATGCGTTACCGGTGATTGCTGCAACAGCTTCGGCCATGGCAAGCGGCATGGAAGGATAGCTGTTGGGATTCAGGGACGCATCAGCGATGCCGGAACCGCGGAAGATGGACACCAGAGCGACCGCTGCGAACAGGGCGATGGTGGGGTTCTTCATGGTGACGATGGCCTGAGTCCAAGCGGTCTTGACCTTTTCACCGGGCATGCCGTGAATGAGCACGGTCAACAGAGCGACCAGCACGAACGGGATCGTACCGGGCAGGTACAGGTACTTGATGGAAGCGTTGACGGAATCGAAACCGAGGATGCTGCTGAACTTGATAGCCTGAGAGGCGAGGATGCCCTTGAGGCCGAGTTCCGGGATACGAGTGACAACGAGGATGGCACCGATCAGAATGTACGGCAGCCAAGCCTTGAACTGGGACATGTGGGGCTTGAATTCGGTGGAACCACCGGAAACGGAACCGGTCCACTCGGGATCCCACTTGGCGGAATCACCGAAGTCCCAGTTGGTCTTGGGCATGCAGAAACCGGCTTTGGCACCGGCGATGATGATACCGAGGCCGACGAGACCACCGATCAGGGACGGGAACTCGGGACCGACGTTCCAGGCAAAGAACAGATAGGGAACGGTGAAAGCAACTGCTGCGAACATGCAGAACTTCCATGCGGCCAGACCGGGCTTCCAGGAGCGTTCGGGACCGAAGAAACGAGTCATGAAGCCAAGCATGAACACCGGCAGGATGAAAATCATGGCGAGATGCATCACGGTGGCCCACTGGCCGATGATGGCGTTGAAGTCGCCCATGTTGGCAAAGTTGATGCCTGCGGCACCGGAAGCGACGGCAGCGTCAACGGGGTCCTTCAGGTACTTCAGGCCGAGCACGACGGGCGTACCGACAGCACCGAAGGTTACCGGGAAGGAGTTGAAAACAAGACAGATGATGGCTGCTGCCAACGGCGGGAAGCCGAGGGACAGGAGCAACGGGGCTGCGAGGGCTGCGGGGGTACCAAAACCGGCTGCACCTTCAAGGAAGGCTGCGAACATGTAACCGATGATGATGGCCTGAATACGGCGGTCAGCAGTGATATTCTGCATGCCGTACTGGATGGTTTCCATTCCGCCGGACTGCTGTAGCGTGCGAAGAATCAGAATCGCACCGAAAACAATGATAAGAATGCCGATGGCGGTAACAAATCCCTGAACGGTCAGGGCGGCAACGTATTTTGCCGGAAGTCCCCAGACAAGGACAGCTCCGGCAGCAGCGGTCAGCCATGCAACAGGCATGGCCTTGGTGGCAGGCCAACGCATGCCGACCATCAGTACGGTTGCTACCAGAATCGGAAGCAATGCGACGAGTGCAAGCACTTCAATAGACATTATCAAACTCCTCCAAAAAGGTGAGACATAAAACTCACTCGTTGAAACAAATGCGCGGGGCGGTCAGGCCAACGGCCTCCGCAAAATCCCGCCCCGCGCAAACATCTGACGTTTATCCGCCTTCAGCCGCGACAGCGATCATCGCGACTTCAGGCTGACACACCGCCTGCTTAGGCGTCCTCTCCTTCGGGCTTGCTGAAATCAGCATCGGCCAGATGGGTCAGGATCGCGTAACGCTCGGTGTAGTCTTTCTCGATCTGCTCGCGGAATGCCTTGGACAGTTCCGGGTGGAAACGTTCCAGCATCGCGTAGCGGTTTTCCCCGGACATGAATTCCTGCAAGGAGCCGTCAGGAGCCTTGGACTCCAGTTTGAACGGATTCTCGCCCTGCTCGGCCAACTCGGGATTGTAGCGGTAAAGCGGCCAGTAACCGGAGTCCACTGCCAGCTTCTGCTCAAGCTGAGTCTTGCCCATGCCCTTCTTAATTCCCTGGTTGATACATGGAGCGTAACAAATAATCAGGGAGGGACCATTATAAGCTTCGGCTTCCTTGAAAGCCTTCATCATCTGCTGCTTGTCAGCACCCATGGCGACGGAGGCGACATAGACGTAGCCGTAGGTCATTGCCATGCGGCCAAGGTCCTTCTTGCCAGTGCCCTTACCGGCAGCGGCGAACTTGGCGATGGAACCGAGCGGCGTCGCCTTGGAAGACTGGCCGCCGGTGTTGGAGTAAACTTCGGTGTCCATGACGAGGATGTTCACATCCTTGCCGGAAGCGAGAACGTGGTCCACGCCGCCGAAACCGATGTCGTAGGCCCAGCCGTCACCACCGAAGATCCAGACGGACTTCTTGGTGAACAGGTCGGATTCGGCTGCAATGTCCTTCAGGGCTTCGTCGGAAGCGCCTTCCAGAGCGGCCTTCAGGGTGTTGCCGGCTTCAGCGGAAGCTTGGGCATCGTCCTTGGCAGCAAGCCAGCCCTCAAGGGCGGCCTTGACGTCGCCGGAAGCGGTCTCAAGAGCGGCTTCGCACTTGGAGATCAGCGTATCGCGGCGGTTATTGACGCCCATTTCGATACCGAAACCGAACTCTGCGGCGTCCTCGAACAGGGAGTTACCCCATGCGGGGCCGTGGCCGTCAGCGTTGGTGCAGTAAGGAGTGGACGGAGCGGATGCACCCCAGATGGAGGAGCAACCGGTTGCGTTGGCGATAATCATGCGCTCACCGAACAGCTGGGTCAGGACCTTGACGTACGGGGTCTCACCACAGCCTGCACAGGCACCGGAGAATTCCATCAGGGACTGACGGAACTGGCTGCCCTTGACGGTGTCGCGCTTGAAAGCGTCCTTGAAGGAAACGGACTCGGCGAAATCCCAGTTGGGAACTTCAGCGTCGAGCTGGGTTGCCAGCGGCTTCATCACGAGAGCCTTTTCCTTGGACGGACAGATGTCAGCGCAGTTGCCGCAACCAAGGCAGTCCTGAACAGCAACCTGCATGCGGTACTGCATGCCCTTCACGTCCTTGCCCTTGGCGTCGATGGAGCCGAAGGAAGCCGGAGCGTTCTTCATCTCCTCGTCGGTCACGAGAACCGGACGCATGGCGGAGTGCGGACAGACGAACGCACACTGGTTGCACTGGATGCAGTTGTCGCTGATCCACTCGGGGACCATGATGGCGACACCGCGCTTTTCGTATTTGGCAGTGGAAAGCGGCATGGTGCCGTCCTTGGAGAAGGCGGAGACCGGCAGGTCGTCACCCTTCTGTGCCAGAACCGGACGCATGACGTTCTTCACGTAATCAGGCTCGTCCACATCGGCGACAGCGTCGTCGGAAAGGTCGGCCCATGCAGCCGGGACAGGGATCTCGACGATGGCGTCGGCAGCCTTGTCAACGGCGGCGTTGTTCATTTCAACGATCTTCGGTCCCTTCTTGCCGTAGGCGGCTTCGATACCGGCCTTGAGCAGGGAAACGGCTTCGTCGAACGGGATGACGTCGGCGAGCTTGAAGAAAGCGGTCTGCATGACCATGTTGATGCGGCCGCCGAGACCGACTTCACCAGCGATCTTGACCGCGTCGACAGTGTAGAACTTGAGGTTCTTCTGCGCGATGGTGCGGCGCATGGCAGCAGGCAATTCCTTTTCCATCTCCTCTGCGGTCCAGGGACAGTTCAGCACGAAGTTGCCGCCGTCCTTGATGCCGTCGAGAACATCGTACAGGTGCACGTAGCTCGGGTTGTGGCAGGCGATGTAGTCGGCTGCGGTCACGAGGTAGGTGGACTGGATCGGTGCGTCACCGAAACGCAAGTGGGAGATGGTGATGCCGCCGGACTTCTTGGAGTCGTAGGCAAAGTAACCCTGTGCGTACATGTCGGTATTGTCACCGATGATCTTGATGGCCTGCTTGTTGGCTCCGACGGTTCCGTCAGAACCGAGACCCCAGAACTTGCACTGAACTGTGCCTTCCGGGGTTGTATCCAGGGTCTCGGTTGTGACAAGGGAGGCGTTGGAAACATCATCATTGATACCCACGGTGAAGTGAGTACGGGGCTCGGCAGCAGCCATGTCGTCGTAGACGGCCTTGGCCATGGCCGGGGTGAATTCCTTGGAGCCGAGGCCGTAACGACCTGCGACAACCTTGGGACCGTCGCCCTTTTCCTTGTAGACGGTGCAGACGTCCAGATACAGCGGGTCGCCCAGAGCACCGGGCTCCTTGGTACGATCCAGAACGGACAGGGTCTTCACAGTCTCGGGAAGGACGGCGAGGAAATGCTTTGCAGAGAACGGACGGTACAGGCGGACCTTGAGCAGGCCGACCTTCTCGCCCTTGGCAACCAGATGGTTGACCACTTCTTCGATGGTCTCGCAAGAGGAGCCCATGGCAACGACGACGCGTTCGGCATCGGCGGCACCAACGTAATCGAAGGGCTTGTAATCGCGGCCGGTCAGAGCGGAAACCTTGTTCATGTACTCTTCGACGATGGCCGGGATGGCATCATATTCATTATTAGTAGCCTCACGACCCTGGAAGTAGATATCCGGGTTCTGGGCGGTGCCGCGAACGTCCGGGTGTTCCGGGTTCATGGAGCGGGCGCGGAATTCGGCCAGCTTGTCCATGTTCAGCAGCGGCTTCATGTCAGCGTAGTCGATGGTCTCGACCTTCTGGATTTCGTGAGAAGTACGGAAACCGTCAAAGAAGGACAGGAACGGGATGCTTGCCTCGATGGTGGCGAGGTGGGCAACCAGTGAAAGGTCCATGACTTCCTGCACGCTCGCTGCCGCAAGCATGGCGAAACCAGTCTGGCGGCATGCCATGACATCCTGGTGATCGCCAAAGATAGAGAGGGCATGCGCAGCGATGGCGCGTGCAGAAACATGGAAGACGCTCGGCAGCATTTCACCGGCGATCTTGTACATATTGGGAATCATGAGCAGCAGGCCCTGAGAGGCGGTGAAAGTAGTGGTCAGCGCGCCACCGGCCAAAGAACCGTGGGCGGCACCTGCGGCACCTGCTTCACTCTGAAGCTGACGGACTTCGACAGTCTGTCCGAAAATATTCTTGCGGCCCTGTGCGGCCCATTCGTCTGCGATCTCTCCCATCGTGGAAGAAGGAGTGATGGGGTAGATGGCGGCGGTTTCGCTCATTGCGTAGGCCACCCAGGCGGCGGCTGTGTTGCCATCCATCGTCTTCATCTTGGACATGTGGTTGTCTCCTGTAGTTGTTTTTTCGATTCCTGTGACCTTGTCTGCGGCTGCGGGCGCATGAAAGGCCAGAACAATGCTCTCCCGTACTCAACTTCCGTGCCAAAGAGTGCGCCATTCAGTTTTTACATACAATTCAGGTAGCTGGAGTAAATTCCACATTTTAAGACACATCGCTCAAACCGTTGTTTGTCCGAAAAAAAAGACGCGATAAAAACGCGCCTTTTTGTGTCGATTCGGTGGGAAGTTACTGTTGGTGGGATTTTATGGAGGAACTTTGGCTCAAAGTCGTAAAAATGGGGGAGTCTGAAAAAACGGACAGGTCTTATTTATCGGTTACGTGGGAAGAGAAGACGAAGAAAAAAGAGAAAGGCAAGAAGAAAAAGGAAGCCGCCTTTGGCGGGATAATCAATTTGAGGATTTCGCACCCTCCGGGAGCGACTTCTTTCTTGGCTGAGCCGCCCCAAGAAAGAAGCAAAGAAGCTCGGCTGTCCTAGCTTATCCGCCCCGATCCACCCAGGCCAAGAAGCTGATCAATTTGGCTCCGCCTCGGAAACAGGTTGTCGCTTACGCTCCGCCCGGATTTCCGTTAGGCGGCTCCGCTCAAATTGTCACCTTCTAAGCCGGGGTGGTTTGAAGGGCTTATACGACTTCCAAATCCAATAACCACAAACGCCATCCTCTTTCACATCCCTCGTCCTTTGAGTGCAAATTGCGAAATACCCCATCTTCGTATAACGTATGTCCAATTTTATCACCAAGAACAATTATAGAGGAGCTACTCATGGCAAATAATTCTATTATAGGCAGTCCTCTCAATGAACTTCCTGAACGTTTAAACTATTACGACACAGACATTGATACATTCTCAAAGAAAAAAGCGAGACTGTTCCCTTCAGGGACCTCTATAAAAAAGACAAAAGAAACCAACCTTACCTCTATTTTTTTATCCAACCTTGCAGCAATTCGACCTTACAGAGAATCACTTCTTTCCGTTTTGAATCCAAAAACAAAAAAAGTCAGCAACAAAACTGCTCAAATTCATGTGTTTACGGAAATAAACAGTTTAGATTCAGAAGGTGCATGTTCTGATAAAGGTAGGCCTGACGGACTAATTGTGCTGACCACAGGTAAAGCCCAGACAATAGAATGGGCAGCTTTCGTGGAAGTCAAAGTAAACAGCGAATTAGAATTGAGCCAAATTCAACGCTATCTAGACATAGCGAAGACACATGAAGTTGATCTTATAACCATTTCAGATCAAATCGTTTCAACTCCTTTCCAACACCCTCTTCAACAAGAGTTAAACAATCGTAAAACAAACTTATATCATTGGTCTTGGATTTACATTCGAACAAAAGCTCAACAAGTACTCGAAAGCGCATCACAAACCGGCTGTGAAACAACATATGACGTGGACCAAATATACATTTTAAACGAATTTATTCGATATCTTGATGACCCCAAAATTAACGTTGGGCACTTCACACATATGGGTAAACCATGGAGCCAATCTGTTAAAGACCTCAGACAATCCATGAACGGTTCTAAACTCCCCACCCAACTTCTTGAAACAATCGCAACCGCCTGGATGCATGAAGAACAAGATTTATGCTTTCATATCTACCTAAAAACCAAACTAAAAACGTATCTTGCCTTAACTAAGAAAGAAAAAAGTAATTTAGAAGCTCGCAAAGAAAAAATTTTCAAATCACTACAAAAAGACAAATGTATTTCAAGTGCTTACCTTGTTCCACAAAGCACATCGATACAAGATGCTTTAGAATCTTCAAAAAGAAAGACTGTCACATTATCAATATGCTTTCTTAGTTCCAGCTTACATTTGAAAACAGAAGTAGAAATATGCAAAGATCAAAAAGCGATAGGCCAAACTTCAACCTTCATCAACAAACTCGAAAAAAACGAAATTGGAATGGAGGACGAAATAAAACTTTCAGCCATCTACAAATGGAACAAAAGAACTGAACCAACACCGTTTAAAACACTCCAAGATCAAAAAAAACACAAAACAGAGTATTCCACCGTTAACAAATTATATGGCGATACGATTGAAAAAATTGAACTTTCTCAGCATGTTGATTTAAACAAAAGTATTTTCGCAAGCCCGACAAAATTCATTTCAAACATAGAAACAGCAGTGACAAATTACATCCAACAAATATTTAACGCCTAACCCCCTCACCAATTTGAGCCGAAAAAAACGACGCACGCTTTGAGAAGCGTGCGTCGTTTTATCATTCGTTTTTTTCGGCTCAAACCGTTCACGGCAAAGCCCCGCCGACAGGCGGCATTGGGATTCTTAAGGCCCTCGGCCTTAAGCCGCCGGAGGCGCAATCACCCGTCAATCGCCGCGAAGCGGCATCCTAACCATCCCCCGCTAGCAAATCCTCGGCAACTGCTCGCCTTCGAGCATGTTGAGGAGTCGCTTGCCGCCGAGCTGGGTGACGAGCACGACTTTGCCGGGGTTCTCGTCGGTCATAGTGCCGATCTGGCAGGCGTCCTGACCGAGCGGGTCGGCGCGCATGATTTCGAGTGCTTTTTCGGCATGCTCCTGCGGCAGAACGCAGAGGAACTTGCCTTCGTTGGCAAGATACAGCGGATCGAGTCCAAGGATCGAGCAGCCGCCCTTGACTTCGGGCCGGACCGGGATGGCGGTCTCGGTGAGTTCACAGCAGACGTTGGAACTGACCGTGATCTCGTTGAGCGTGGTGGCAAGGCCGCCGCGGGTCGGGTCGCGCATGACGTGAACCTCGGGCAGTTCCTGAACGAGCTTGACGAGCAGGTGGTTCAGGGCGGCGGAATCGGACTGGACGTTGGCTTCGAATTCGAGGCCTTCACGGGTGCCGAGAACGGTCAGGCCGTGGTCGCCGATGGTGCCGGAGATGAGGACGGCGTCACCGGGACGGGCCGAGTCGCCGCTGGGTGCGGGGTCCACGATGATGTCACCGATGCCGGTGGTGTTGATGAAGATTTTGTCAACCGCACCCTTGGGCACGACCTTGGTGTCGCCGGAAACGATGGTGACGCCTGCGTGGCGTGCGGCTTCACCCATGGAGGCGACGATCTTTTCGAGATCGGACATGGGAAGCCCTTCCTCGATGATGTAGGCACAGGTCATGTGACGCGGGATGGCTCCCATCATGGCGACGTCGTTGACCGTGCCGTGAACCGCGAGAGAACCGATATCCCCGCCGGGGAAAAAGATCGGGTCCACGGTAAAGGAATCGGTGGACATGGCGATACGGCCGGACATGGAGAGTTCGGCGGCGTCATTGAGCCGGTTCAGTTCGTCGTTGCCGAGATGGCCGAGAAAGAGTTGGGAAATGAGCCGCTGTGATGCGCGGCCGCCGCTGCCGTAGTCGAGAAGAACTTTATCGTCGCTCATGATCTAATCCAGTTTATATTTGTAATAGGCGGCACAGCTGCCCTCGGTGGAGACCATGCAGGGTCCGACCGGATTGGCAGGCGTACACACCTTCTTGAACAGAGGACACTCGTCGGGCCGCTTGATGCCCTTGAGGATTTCGCCGCACTTGCAGCCTGCCAGCGGCGGGCCTTCGACGATCTCGATGCCGAATTCCTTCTTGGCGTCGAACTCCTCCCACTCGGGACGGATTTCAAGGCCACTACCGGGAATCTCGCCGATACCACGCCACAGGGCGTTTACCGGTTCGAAGACTTCGTACATGACGTTACACGCGGTCTGGTTGCCCTCATCAGCGACGATGCGCCGGTAACTATTGGCAACGTGGGCTTCGCCCTTGTTTCGCCACTCGATCATCTGGGTGAGCGCAAGGAGGATGTCCAGCGGCTCAAATCCGGTGACAATGGCGGACTTGTTATATTTTTCAGCGATGAACTTGAACGGCTCAAGGCCAATGATGGCCGCGACGTGACCGGGCAGGATAAAGCCGTCGATGTTGGAATGCACATCGTTGAGCAACGCTTCAAGCGCGGTCGGTACGGTCTTGTGGAAACAGAGGATACGCAGGTTGGTGATGCCCTGCTGCCGTGCCATCTTCATGGTTCCGGCAATGGTCGGGGCCGTGGTTTCGAAACCGACACCGATAAAGACCACGAGGTCGTCAGGGTTTTCCTTGGCGAGTTTGAGGGTATCAAACGGAGAATAGACGACCTTGACGCGAGCGCCGTCGGCCTGTGCCTTTTTCAGGTTGCGGCCATTGTCGCCGGGAACACGAATCAGGTCACCGAACGTCGCCAGAATGACGTTGTCCTTTCCAGCGAGGTCGAGAAATGCGTTGACCTCTGATTCATGCGTCACACAGACCGGACAGCCCGGTCCGCTGAGGTGAACGATCTTTTCCGGCAGCAGCGAACGGAGTCCGCTCTGGAAAATGGCAACGGTATGGGTGCCGCAGACTTCCATGAAGCGCAGATCGCGGTCCAGCTCCACTTCCACCTTGTCCAGTAACTGTCGGCACAACTTGGGATCACGAAATTTTTCCAAGAATTCAAAGCTCAAAACAGCATCCTTACGTTGAATTGACGGGCCCTTCCATGAAGGTCAGCACCTTCCATATACCGAATGAAACCTGTGAGCAAATAAAATCCCGTTTTGCTCACAGGTCGGCCAGCCCTGCTTCCTGTAGAACAGACAGGCAATCAACTGTAATATAGTCATTTTTCGTATTTCTTCCATATTATCAGGGAGCGCCCCCCCGCTCTTGGCCTCCACAATTCGTCAAAATGAGCCAAGTCAACAACACACTGAAATATAACAGTATACAATTTCAAACTGATTATTTTTTGAGCATATGTTCATTTTTCTCCTTGACACCAGACAGAGAAGGCATACTAATATGAACATATGCTCAAAAACGAATGTGAGTCTGATGCAACGGCGGCCCATGAAAGCCGTCCGGATTTTCCTCCCCGAGACTCCTTAGTCATCCGGGGTGGAAAGATGAACAAAACCAGACAAAGTACCAGGAGGTACCATAATGACATTATTCAATAGATTTGGATTCGGCAGAGGCAATCGCACCAATGGACAGCAGACCGGCATGGGACGTGGACGCGGACGCGGCATGGCTCCCGGCGGCAACGGAGGTCGCGGCATGGGCGGCGGCAGAGGCCAAGGCATGGGCGGCGGTGGCCGTGGTCAAGGCGGTGGTGGCCGTGGCATGGGCGGCGGCGGAGGCCGTGGCATGGGTGGTGGCGGAGGCCAAGGTGTCGGCGGCGGCTGCCGCGGCATGGGCGGCTCCGGTCGTGGAATGGGCCGTGGACGCGGCATGGGACAGGGCATGGGCCAAGGTCAGGGCATGCCCAGGACAAGCGCTCCGGTCCCGACTCCGAACAGGTCCGTCAAACGCGTAGCTGTCTCCTGCAACGGTAAAACACTGGATGACGCTGTCGAGCCTCGCTTCGGTCGCGCCGCCGGTTTCCTCATTGTAGACATCGACACGATGAAAGCCGATTTCCTCGACAACAGTGCTTCGCAGTCCATGGCACAGGGAGCCGGGATTCAGGCCGCTGAAAACGTTGCCAACGCAGGTGCCGAAGCGGTCCTGACCGGTCGGGTCGGCCCCAAGGCAACCGATGCTCTCAACGCAGCCAATGTCTTCATTGCGGAAGACTTCGCAGACATGACCGTACGCGAAGCCGTGGAAAAATTCGCAGCCAACCTGTAGCAGACAGGAGCGACGGTGGCCGTTTTGACAATGAAACGACCACCGCTCACCCCGGCAGGAGAAACCATCATGAATGAAAAACTGAAATTTTCACCAGACACGCCCCCTGCCGGGGAAGAATCCATCACGCATTCACATCTGATGAACAGGAGGAATGCTCCCGCGCCCGTACCGCACAATCTCCATCAGGCACATCCGGCCCGACTTCTCGAAACCGCATGGAAAAACATGCTCTCCCTGCGTATCGCCCGGTGTCCGCACGAAAACCAATCCTGACTTTTCCGGCTCTTTTCCGCCCAAGACTTTCTTCCTGCCACGCTTTATTTTTCCCCACGCTGCTGATAGGTTGTTTTTCGTTGGGTACGCACGACGTATCAGCCCGACGCAAAACCGCCTATCGTTGACATGAGCAGTAACGAAACACCTGAAATAGTTGATGAGCAAGTAAGCTCTCCCCTACCGCCGCCTCCGTTCATGAAGCGGGACCCGGCATTGACCGTGCCGAACGACCGGCAATGCGCCGAGTTCTGGCAGCGTTTCGACATGCTCGAAAACGTGGCCGCGCACAGTCTGGAAGTAGCCCGCGTCGCGACATTCCTCGCCCAGCGTGCCCACGAACTCGGCATGGATGTGGATGTTCCCACGGTCCGAGCTTCGGCCCTGCTGCACGACATTGCCAAGACCTACTGTATCCTTCACGGCGGCAACCACAGCCAGCTCGGCGGTGCATGGGTCGCTGATTTCACGGAAAATCCGGCCATCGCAACCGGCGTCACACATCATGTCTACTGGCCTTTTGAAATGGATATTGCCAAATACTTTACTCCCCTTGCCGTCATCTATGCGGACAAACGGGTTCGGCACGACCGGCTCGTCACCCTTCAGTCCCGCTTTGATGATCTGATAAAAAGGTACGGGGTCAACGAATACATACGCGGACGGATCGAGATCACCATGGCGCAGGCCATAGACCTTGAAAACGCACTCTGCGAGACTCTTGAGGTGGACTTGAATGCATGTACTTTTGATAGCGGGCGGCTGGTCTGACGAACGAGAAGTCTCCCTTTCCGGCGCAGAAAAAATCCATGGCGCTCTGAACGAACTCGGCCACGACGTCACTTTTTTCGATCCCGCCGAGAACTTCAAGAACCTTCTTTCCATAGCCAGGGACGTGGATTTCGCGTTCATCAACCTGCACGGCACTCCCGGTGAAGACGGCCTGATTCAGGCTGTTCTCGACAAGGCGGGCTGCGCGTATCAGGGAGCCGGGGCTGCCGCGTCCTATCTCGCCCTGAACAAGGCCGCATCCAAGGAAGTGTTCGAGGACAGAAACGTCCCCACTCCGAAATGGCAGATCATCACACCGACTCAGGGATCGCAGGCCCCGCTCGAACTGAAACTGCCGGTCTTCGTCAAACCGAACAAGGGCGGCTCCAGTCTCGGCATGAGCATGGTCAAGACGATCGAGGAATTTCCCGCCGCACTGGAAAAGGTATTCGCCATGTGCCAGTCCGCGCTTGTGGAGGAGTTCATCCCCGGCGTGGAACTCACCAGCGGCATACTCGGCGACAAACCGCTCCCGCTGGTCATGATCACGCCCAAGGGCAACGCGGATTTCTTTGACTACGAAAACAAATACGCGGCAGACGGCGCAGAGGAAGTATGTCCGGCCCCCGTCAGCGAAGAAGTGACCGAGACCATTCAGAATTTCATGCTCACGGCGCACAATGCGCTCGGACTGACCGGATACAGCCGAGGTGATTTCATCCTTGATGAAGACGGCACGCCGTATCTCCTTGAGATAAACACCCTGCCCGGAATGACGGTCACCAGCCTTCTGCCCCGTGCGGCGAATGCCATCGGGATGTCCTTTGCCGACCTGATCGCAGAACTCATCCGCCTCGGCACCGAAGAGAGGTCGCAGTAAATGGGCAAACGACTCATTGACTCGACGCTGGCCGTCTACGGCGCGGCATGGAAGGCCGCGCTTCCGCTGCTGAAACTCAACCGCCGCCTGCGCGACGGATGGGACCAGCGCACCCTGTCCGGCGGACTGCCCGCCCCGGCACACCTGTGGATTCAGGCTGCCAGCGGCGGCGAGGCATACCTCGCATGGGAAGTGCTCAAGGCACTGAAGTCACCCTTCAAGGAAACCCTGCGCGTGCTGGTCACCACCAACACTTTGCAGGGATTCGAAACCCTCACCCGCGCAGCCGCCGAAATCAACGGCGAAAAACGGGGGATCGCTGTCCAGCCATGGTACTTTCCCTTTGACGCACCCGACATCATGGACAGCATGGTGCGTCATGTCAGCCCGCAGGCGGCACTCATTCTGGAAACCGAAATCTGGCCCGGTTTCCTCAAGGCGTGCAAGCAGCACGGCGTGCGCGTTCTGCTCGCCAACGGCCGCATGACCACGAAAAGTCTCGGCGGCTACATGACGTGGCCCGCCCTGTTCCGCGACCTCGGACCGGAACGCATCATGGCTGTATCCGAAACGGACGGCCGCCGGTTCGGCACTCTGTTCGGACGCGAACGTGTCTGGGTCATGCCCAATATCAAATTCGACCGCATGGTCGAAGCCGGTCCCATGGCCAGAAAAAACAATCCCCTCAAGAATCTCATTCCCGCCAAATCGAGCTTCGTGGTCTTCGGTTCCGTCCGCAAACAGGAGAATATCCAGGTCCGCAAACTCGCCGCAGCGCTTGTGCGCTACAAGCCCGAAACGACCATCGGCCTGTTTCCGCGCCACATGCACCATGTCCCCATTTGGGAAAAAGCCATGAATGCCGGGGGGCTTACATGGACCCTCCGCTCCAATATGACTGGACCGGCACAGCCCGGAACCGTGATCATATGGGACACCTTCGGCGAGCTGGTCCCGGCCTACGGTCTTGCCAAAGCAGCCTTTGTCGGCGGCAGCCTCGTCCCGCTCGGCGGTCAGAATTTTCTTGAACCGCTCACCTGCGGCGTGAAGCCCGTCATCGGCCCGCACTGGAAAAACTTTGCGTGGGTCGGCAATGAAATCTTTGATTCCGGGCTGGCACTGAAAGGCGATGACACGGAGCATGTCCTGAATTTATTGATAAATATTCTGGAGGACGCACCCCGGCGCACCGAAATCACCCAGAAGGCCAAGGCCTATATCAGGGACCGCAAAGGTGGCGCAAAGGCCGTGTGCAAACAGGTTGCTGATTTTCTCAATAAAGTTTAACTAGGCTGATCACGAACACAATGAGCAGATTTCCCGAATGTCACGGCATCATCCCCGCCAGGTACGAATCCTCGCGCTTCCCCGGCAAGCCCCTTTCCGAAATAATGGGCAAACCGATGTTCTGGCATGTCTATGACCGCGCGCGGCAATGTCCGCAGATGAGCACCGTCACCCTGGCAACGGATGACGACCGCATTTTCGAGGCAGCCCGTCAACACGACGTACCGGTGGTCATGACTTCCAGCAGCCATCGCAGCGGTACGGACCGGGTTCTTGAAGCGGCACGCACACTCGACATCGATCCGGAAGCCGTCGTGGTAAACATTCAGGGGGACGAGCCATGTCTGGAACCGGACATGCTCACGGAACTGCTGACACCGTTCGAATCGTCAAAGGTTCACGTGACCACACTGGCGACAGCCATCGGCCGAAAAGAAGCCGAGTCGCCGGATCGCGTGAAGGTCGTACGGGCGCAAAATGGACGAGCACTATATTTTTCACGCTCCATGATTCCGTTCGACCGTGACGAAAAAGTCCACGGTTTCCTGCTTCACATCGGTCTTTACGCCTTCCGCATGGAAGCGCTGGAACGATTCGGAATGCTGGAGCCGAGCCCGCTTGAGCAACGAGAAAAGCTTGAGCAACTCCGTCTGCTGGAAGACGGTATTGATATTTACGTAACTGAAACGAGGCATACCTGCCACGGTGTGGACAGGCCCGAAGACCTCGAAAAAGCGAAAAAAATCATCGAGACCCATTGGGAGAGCAATTGATGAAAGCCATTCTGGCCCTCGAAGACGGCACCATTTTCAAGGGAACAAGCTTCACCGGTGAAGGCGAAGCAAGCGGCGAAGTGATCTTCAACACCGGCATGACCGGTTATCAGGAGATTCTGACCGATCCGTCCTACACTGGACAGATGGTCACCATGACCTATCCGCTCATCGGCAACTACGGCGTCAACCCCGACGACATCGAGTCCCACGCCGTGCAGGCTGGCGGCTTCATCGTCAAGGAATGTTGCAAACGCCCGAGCAATTGGCGCTCCACCATGTCCCTGCCCGACTACCTCACGGAAGTCGGCGTCATGGGCATTGAGGGCATCGACACCCGCGCCCTGACCCGGCATCTGCGACTGCACGGCGCACAGCGCGGCTTCATCGCCACCGGCGACGTGAACCCCGCTGAACTCGTTGAAAAGGCACGCGCCATCGAAAAGATGGAAGGACTGAACCTTGCGGACCGCGTATCCTGCGACAAGCCGTATACATGGGACGGCAAGAAGCCGGTCTTCATCGATGACCTCAAGAACTTTTCATGGTCCGGAAAAGGGCCGAAACTCGCGGTTCTCGACTTCGGCATCAAATGGAACATCCTGCGACTCATGGAAGCCGAAGGGTTTGACATGCTCGTCCTTCCCTCGCATACCACGGCGGCCCAGATCAGGGAACTCGGACCGGACGCGGTTTTCCTGTCCAACGGTCCCGGCGACCCTGCTGCGGTAACCACGGCAGTGGAAGCGGCAAAAGACCTCTACGAGGACTATCCCATCGCAGGCATCTGCCTCGGTCACCAAATCCTCGGGCTCGCCATGGGCGGCAAGACCTACAAGCTCAAATTCGGTCACCACGGCTGCAACCATCCGGTCATTGACCTGCACACCGAAAAAATTGAAATATCTTCCCAGAACCACGGATTCTGCGTGGATATCGAGGGACTGGACTTCCTGGAAGCCACACACATGAACCTCAACGACAACACGCTTGAAGGTTTCCGCCACAAGGAAAAGCCGGTACTGGCCATACAGCACCACCCCGAAGCAGGACCCGGCCCTCACGACAGCCGCTATTTCTTTACACGTTTTCGTGATATGGTAAAAGAAAGCACCGGGAAATAGTACAGGTACGCAAGCGACACCGAGAACTCAAAGCAGGTACGTTCCATGTCAAACCAATTATTGCAATCTCGAAAGAAGCTGAATTCGGTCACCACCCTCCTCAAAAAAGGGAAGTACATGCCCGCGGTTCAGGCCGTGCATGACGGACTCATTCTGTATCTGAAGAATCCAGTCATGAAAAATGAAAGATCCGAATTCGAGGAGCTCCTCAAAAAGGTCACCTACGCCCTGAATTCGGATGCGGAACTGCGGAAAATCTATCCGCTCGTCATCAGCTATGAGCCGGGACAGGAACGCCCTCTTCTGGATGCCATGCGTGAACTCCTGCAAGAACTGCAAAAGGCCATCAACGACGCGGTCAAGGATGACATGCAGGCCATTATGGCCCAAAAGGAAGCCGCGCTCACCAAAGGACAGGAACACCTCGACGGCCAGAACTGGGACGAAGCCAAGGATATTTTTGACCAGTTGGTCAAGGATTTCGGCGGCGACACCGATCTCAAGGCGGATATTGCGGATCGCTATCTCAACGCGGGGCGGTATCAGGAAGCATTCCACATGCTCGATGACGCCCTCAAGGATGATCCCAACGCAATTCACCTCTACAATCGCATCGGCATGGTCCTTCGCAAGATGAAGGACTACGAAACCGCTGAGAAATACTATCTCAAGGCCCTGACCCTCACGAACGAAGACGAATATCTGCACTACAACATCGGCCGCCTCTACTACGACTGGCGGAAATGGTCGAAAATGGCGCAGGCGGCAGAAAATGCCATAGGCATTAATCCGAAATTCGATGAAGCAGCCAAGATGCTCAAGTTTGCTCAAAAGAAAATGGCTCAATAGCAGAATACTGCCAGACGAGTCAGAGAGCACTCGAACAGACGACGAAAACGGCAAGGCCGACGCGTATATACTTATACGAGTCGGCCTTGCTTTTTTGCACAAAAAACACACCAAATATGCTTATTGGACCCCGAATGAACGGGAAAACACCCATTTTTTCTATTTACACACCCATTGTACCCTGCTACTCGGCTTTTTCGCAGAAAGAGGAGGAGAGAAGCATGAATTATTGGTCAGAACTGGGTTGGGTGATACTTCCCATGAACGCCATCGAGATAGGTTTCACCTTGGGCATGTGTGCACTGGTGAAATTTCTCGACAGTCGCAAGAGTTAAAAAAAAACCGCTTTTGCACATCCTTACAGCCGGACTTCAACCAGATGTCCGGCTTTTTTCATGCCAAAAAGCTCACAGTTTCTAGCGGTCATTTGATGCGATGAATTCGGCCGCACCAACCAGATCATCGGCAACATGGTCGGCACACTCCCGGCACTTTACCTCGGATTCGGCACCTTTTCCGGTACGCACGAGAATGGTCGTCGCACCGACAGCCCTTCCCACGCCCATATCGGCATCCTTGTCACCAATCATGTAGGCGCACTTCGGATCAAACCCAAAGGCCTCAACGGCTTGTTCCATAAGGCCCGGTGAGGGTTTGCGGCATCGACAATTTTCCTCAGGCGCATGCGGACAGTGAAAAAAGCCTTCTATCGTCACGCCCTCGGCGACAAGCAGATCGGAAAGTCTCGTGTTGCAGGCATGAACATCCGCCTCGGTAAAATATCCCCGCCCCACACCGCTCTGATTGGTCAGAACGGCCAGCCTGAATCCCATGTCTGCCATGCGCCGAAGGCCCTCGGCAGCACCGGGCAGCAGTTCCACGCCGTCCGGATCATGAAGGTAGTGCTTGTCGAAAATGATCGTCCCGTCACGATCAAGCAGCACGAATTTTGCGGCCATGGTTACCCCTTTCTCGCCATCAGGCGTCGGACCATGTCCAGCGCCGCCTCAAAACTGTGAATGGACGCCCTGCCGGTCCCGACCAGATCGTAACCGGTTCCGTGATCCGGCGACGTCCGAGGGTAAGGCAGGCCGAGAGTCACATTTACGGCCTCGCTGAAATGCAGCAGTTTGAGGGGACCGAGTCCCTGATCGTGATACATGGCGAGCACCGCCGGATATTCGCCCTTGGCAGCAAAATGAAACAGTGTATCCGCCGGAACGGGACCGACCACCTTCAACCCTTCCGCCTTTGCGGTCTCCAGTGCCGGAATGATGGTAGTGATCTCCTCATCCCCGATACGACCGGATTCCCCGGCATGGGGATTAAGGCCGCACACGGCGATGTCGCCCTCCAGTCCGAGCGTTTTCACGAAATCGGCAGTCAGCCGCAGGCAGTGAAGGATGCGCTCCTGGGTGACGAGCTTCGGCACATCACGCAAAGCCGGATGCGTGGTCACAAGACTGACGCGCAGCTTCGGCTTGGTGGACTCACCTGGCTCATGCCCACACAAGTGCATGCAGACATTCTCCGCCCCCACACCAAGTTTTTCTGCGAGAAACTCGGTATGTCCGGCAAAGTTGAACCCCGCCTTCTGGAGCATGGCCTTGTTCAACGGACAGGTCAGCAGCCCTTGGGCAAACCCGGACAGCAAAGCATTCACCGCCGCATCCAGACTGGCTCCGGCGGCCAGACCGCCTTCGACCACGGCCTCCCCGGGCGGAAAACCCAGCCGGGACAGTTCAGGCGGCTCAAAAAGATACACCCCCGGCCCCAGATCGGACAATTCCTCAGGACTCTTAATTGTTCGGAAAAAAGACGGCTTCTGGAAAAATTCCAGTTCCCGTTCGAGCGCCAGCTCCGGACCGATAAGAAGAATACGCTCGTCATCCGGCACACTGGCCTCGGTAAAATGGCGCACAACCAGTTCCGGACCGATGCCGCAGGGATCACCAAGAGTTACACAGAGAGTTCGCATGGACATATTGATATGAAACCTTCGAAGTTGTTATCAGGAAAAGGGGATCGAAAATACGTCTCACCCACCACGAAGTCAACTCACCCCACCGTTCAGCCGCTTGTGGCGGGCCAGAAAATCCGCAAGTATCAAGCCATGATCGAACGCTGTTTCCGGGCAGAGGTTCAATGGGAAAATTTTTGCTTTTCCGGCATCATCCCCCGCCCGTAGTGCCGAGATATCACGAGCCATGCCGGTATACACGACGCTCATGGTGTGCTGCCGGGGATCGCGTGCGGGATCGGAATATACCCCAAGCAAGCCGGTCAGGATGACGTCCAGCCCGGTCTCCTCACGCATTTCTCTGACAGCCGCCTGCTCGCATGTTTCTCCTTCATCGACAAACCCACCGGGCAAAGCCCACCCGTGCGGCGGATTCAACCGCTCGATAAGCACGACGCCGTCTTCGCCATCCGCGCCGCCGGGAACGAGAATAACGACATCCACGGTGGGTGTAGGGTTGCAATAACTGACTATATCCTTGCCGCAATGCGGACACGGCTTGCTGGCTTGCACGATCAGGCTCCTTCGATGCAGGTGAAATGTTGCACCATATTTGGCCCAACAGCCCAGCCAAGTCAAACAAACCGCCAAAAACAACACAGCCCTTCGAGGAACATCCTCGAAGGGCTACTTCGTGTTGTGTGCAAATAAGGAAGATGCTTTTAATAAAGCAACCCCCGTGCCAAAACTTCAAGCTTGAAGCTGATATTTTTTTCTACAACAATACTAGCATATTACAACCACGTCGCCGGATTCACATTTCTCACAACCCGAAACAGAATCGTACAATTTTTTAAACCGCCTTCGGGAAAAGCTGTAAAACACAGGAGAGCCGGTTCAATTTTTAGTACCCGAAAATCACTTGAACGGCAGTGAGAAATAAAAACTCGCGCCCTTGCCGTATTCGCTCTCAACCCACACGCCGCCCCCATGGGCCTCGACAATTTTCTTGACGATAGCCAGCCCCAGCCCGGTACTCGATTCCCCGGCGGTTGGCAGGACGCTGGTCTTCTGGAAAGTCTTGAACAGGAGTTCCTCTTCATCAGGCGGAACGCCTTTGCCATGATCATGAACTCCGCAGACAGCCGCCCCGTCCTTTTCCTCAAGAGTGACGGCAATGCTTTCGTTGGTGGGTGAAAACTTGACGGCATTGGTCAACAGATTGTCAAGGACCTGCCCCACACGCCGAGAATCAAATACCATGGCCCTGACCTTACCAAGAGACGCCGTCAGGGTCAGAGATTTGGCCTTGGCTGAGATGGAATGAAGGCGCAACCGTTTTTCAATCAGTTCTCCAAGGTCGGCCTGCCCCTTGATAAGCTTGAGCCGCCCGGACTCGATTACGGATATATCAAGCAAATCGCCGACCATGCCATTCATATGGAGAATAGACGAGTGGATGAATTCTATGGATTCGCGCTGCTCATCGTTCAATTCCCCACAACTGTTGGCAAGCAGCAACTCGGACAACCCCTTGATGCCGTTAATGGGACTGCGAAGATCATGCACGGCCATGCCGAGGAACTGATTCTTCACCCTGTTGGCGTCACGCAACGCCCTGATCTGTTCCATGGTTTCTACATTGTTTCCGACACGGCAATAGAACTCTTCGGTCTCGAACGGCTTGGGGATATAGTCGTTGGCCCCACTCTTGAGGAACTGTGCCGTCACCATGGGATCGGTCGAGGAGGATATCCCGATCACCGGCATATCTTCCTTGCTGTAGTCGCCCCGTATGCGTCGCGTGAGTTCTATTCCGTTCATACCCGGCATCAGATAGTCGACAATAACCATGTCGATATCCTTGTCTTCATCAAGCAGTTTCAGCGCGGCCTCCCCATCCGGGACATCCAGCACCTGAAACATCTGCCGATGAAGCAAAGAACAGAGCGCAAAACGAAAGGACTCGGAGTCCTCGACCACCAACACCCTGATACCCCGGTTCAACGTCAGACGACGAATATATTTCCGAACATTGGCGACCGCGTGAACATCCTTGACAACATAGTCGATGATCTGCCTGTTCCACATCCGGGCGCGGGTGACTTCATCCACATCCGCCGTCAACACGAGGCACGGTACGGCCATGGAACTGATCAGGTCAACGATCTCCCCGTCCCGCGCATCGGCAAGATGCAGGCTCACAATGGCAAGAAAAATGCTCCGAGCCCGCTTGTCGAAAATTTCGCGCGCCTCCTGATAAGAAGACGCGGACTCGACCGTCAGTTCGAATGAAGACTCAATGGATCGCTTGAGTTCGGAAAGAATAACCCGGCTGCTCTCGACCACGAGAACAACCGGGAGTTCCTTGTTGGATGGATTTTGCTTCACTGATGATACTCCCATATTTGACGGAGTATCACAGGTACACAAAAAAAAGGAAGACCGTTATACTGCTTTGCTCAAGGTAACGGAAAACCCCTTGTCGCACAGCATTTTCACGGACACCGCCCCTTCGCGGATAATCTTGAGCCGGGTGGAACCAAGCAGGCGAACCACGGTGGAAGCCTTGCCGCCGCGAGGCCACGGCGGATCGAAATAGCTGGCCCCGACCTGAGCGATCAATTCGGGATCGACCGCATCGGGCAGTGCCACGGGCGGATTGCCGCTGATATTCGCGCTGGTGGAAACGATGGGTTTTTTGAGACGCCTGGAAAGCTCCGAGGCAAAGGCATGGCCGCTCCACCGAACCGACGTATACCCTTCGTCGTCGCTGAGCGATGCCGGCAGTTCCGGCAGGGCCTTGACGAGAATGGACAACGGACCGGGCCAGAACGACTCAGCCAGATGGGCAAGCGCCGCGGGCTTCTCGTCAGTAACAAGATCAAGCATATCCAGCCCGCCGATAATCAGGGGAAGCGGCTTGGCACCGGAACGTCCCTTGATATCAATGACCTTCTGGCATGCCGCCGCATTTGTGGCGTCACATCCTATGGCGTACAAGGTCTCGGTCGGATAGACCACAACCTCACCGTTTTGCAGGGCTTTGAGCAATTCGTACACGACGTCCTCCGGTTCCCAAGATCAATTGTCACAGCAGATCAGAATGAGGCCAATATAAGACTTGGCGCATTATGTAGCCCCGAATGGCCGGACGATCAACTAAAAAACGACAAAAATATTCAGAATCAACGACTGTACCATTCAGCCTTGAGTTGTTCCAGTTCTTCCGGATCAAAAGACGGCTCGTCGTACATCCCGGCTTCATTGCGCTGCTTGAAGGCTTCATAAAGAATGATGGCCGCCGCCACCGAGACATTGAAGCTCTGCACCATGCCCTGCATGGGAATGTAGATTTCATCCGGGACCAGTTCAGCCAGTTCCGGTGCGGTGCCGCGATGCTCGTTGCTGAGAATGACCGCCGTGGGAATCGTAAAGTCGAAATCCATGACCGGACGCGCTGTTTCCGAGAAACCGGTCCGCAGAATCTGACCGCCCCCCTGCGTCACAGCCTCGACCAATCCGGCCGGGTCCACATGACGGGTGCGACGAATCCACTTCTTTGCAGACGCCGAACTCTTCTTGCCGAGATCGGGCCAACTGGAAGTCGTATAATACAAATGAACGTCGGAAACGCCGAAAGCATCACAGCTTCGCAGCACTGCCGATACGTTGTGAGGGTCCCAGATATTGTCCATCACCAGAGTCAGATCCTTCTGACGTTTGGCGAGCACATTATCGATCCGCTGTTTTCTCTTTTCCGTAATTTCGCGTGACATGTCCGGCTTGGTACATGATTCGACTGCGAAATGGCAAGAGTAATGGTTCCCCCAACCGGAAAGGGCTTCCGGAACCAACCTCCGAACTAATCGAAACTGTTCCAGTGCCCGCAGTTCTCACAGGAAAAGGATGTGGGAGTATACGCCTCACCCGTCCTGGTTACCTCCACCTCGTTAAGATGGCCGCAGTTGTCGCACGGCATCAGGGCCAGAGACCTTTCAGGGTCGAAATCAAACACTTCACCGTCAATGGAGATGCTGCTGCTGAATTGGTCCGCACTCATCACTTGCTCCTCGAAATATTCGTTACACCATGATTATCATTGAATGATAGCACCACCGGCGAAATAAACGAAGGGCTGACACCGTTCAGCTGAACGATTATAACGAAAATCAAATGACAGAAACGATAGTCCTTCCCCGTATCCGGATCATTGAATCCTTGCAGGAGGCATGGCGCATTCCGTGAATATCGGGAAAAATCATGAAAAGAATATGGCATTGTTGTATGAATACCGTTATATTTTCCTACAACATATTGACAAAATTTTCGATTACATAGGAAAGTAAGGAATAAAAGTTTCATTTTTTCTGATGTAACCAACAGGGAATAAGGGATGCGAGCACTGATAGTCGAAGACGAATTCCTGAGTCGCAAGGTCCTGCGGTCATTTCTCATGACCCTTTTTGAAGTGGATATCGTGGTCAATGGTCGTGAAGCGGTCGAGGCATTCAAAATGGCTCATAATGAAGAATCACCGTACGACCTTATACTCATGGACATCATGATGCCCGAAGTGGACGGCATCGAGGCGCTTCACCGTATCCGCAAAATGGAAGAAAGTGACAACCTGACCCCAAAGGTCAAGGTCATCATGACCACGGCACTGGACGACCCTCAAACAGTGATTAAATCCTTCTACGACGGGGAGGCATCCGCCTACATCGTCAAACCCGTAGCCAAGGAAAAGCTGTACGAGGAACTCAAGAAACTCGGTCTATTGAGCAGCTAGGACAAGGAATATCATGAGCGACGATCCGATGGTTGAGGAGTTCTTCTCCGAGGTCAACGACAAATATTACCCGCAGGTCATGGAAGGGCTCGAAATGCTGGAAAGCGACGACGTCGCAGAAGGCATAGAGATCCTGTCCCGCCCCCTGCACACGATCAAGGGTGTCACGGGATTCATGGCCGGATTCGAACCGGCTTCCCACTTCACGCACAAGATCGAGGACTTCCTGAAAAAAGTTCAGGGCGGAGAGGTTGAATCCACATCCGAAAACCTGATTCTGCTCTCTCGCGGCATCAACATGATATTTCAGGTGCTTGAGCAGCTCCGGGATGATACCGTGGATGAAGAAGAGCAGGAAGAACTCCTTGCCCTCATCACAGAAGCCTCAGCCAGCGGCCAATCCGAAGAAACGGTCAGCGGAGCGGGAGTCGACGTGGAAACCCGTGATGACGTGACCATCATCCGCGTCAAGGACCCCCGTGTTCATCAGGAATCGCAATACAAGCCCATTATTTCAGCGATTCTCTTCATTGAGCCGGGTGACTCCATCCTTGTGGACCTGTCGCAGGTACTCACCTTCGGCTCAACAGCGTGGGGAGCCCTCGCCAGCATGGGCTCCACGTTCAAGGTTGCGGCATGCAACCTCTCTTCCGACGCAAAACAGACACTCTACGCCTGGGGATTTGACGACACTATCACCGTCTACCCGGATGAAGACACCTATTTCACGACTCAGTAAGGAGCGCATCAGTGCAGGACAGCATCATACAGTGCATCGAAGACATCGAGAGCCAAATTCTCGAAGTGGCAGCAACCGGTCAGGGAGCCGGAGAAGCCGTGGATGCGCTCGGCCTGTCACACATGAAACTTTCGAGCGCGGGGGTCATCGCCGTGCTCGACATGCTCGTGGACGGCATCAGCCCGGCCAACGACGAAATCATCACGGCCATGCTCGGCGTGTGCGAAGCGCAGAAGCGTTTCCTGTTCGCCGTGGGCGGCCTGCTTGAGCAGGGCACACAATCCCTCGGCATGCAGCCGTCGAAATCCACCCCTGTCGAACAGATGCCGAAAGAGGAATCCGAGGAAGAGGCTGCCAAGGCCTTTGAGGAACCGCCCACTGCCGCTACCGAAGCAGAGACCGAAGCCGCCGGGGAACAACCCGCCGAAACTCCGGAACCGGTCAAAGGAAACAAAGCCCAAGGCAAAAGCGGAAAAGGCACCGGCGGCACAGGCCATTTCTTCCATCCGTGTCAGCACCGACCGCCTTGACCGCGTCATCGAGCTGGTAGGGAAGCTCATGGTCACCTATGCCGTCATTGCTCAGGGCGGAGCACAAAATCTCACACAGATGGCTTCATCCCTGCGGGAACTCGACAACGTCATCAGCCGCCTCCAGAAGGAAGTGGACGCCATTCGGCTTGTCCCCCTCAAGCAGATATTCATGCCCATGCATCGATTGGTCAAAAGCCTCAGCCAGAAAATCGGCAAGAAGCTTGATTTCGAAGTTACAGGCGATGATCTCGCGCTCGACAAAACCATCGTGGAAAGCCTCAACGAACCGCTGGTTCACTTGCTCAGAAACGCGGTGGACCACGGACTGGAAACCACGGAAGGCCGCAAGGAAGCCGGGAAAAAGGAAACCGGAAAAGTCGGTCTGCACGCATGGCGCAAAGGCGACAATGCCTATATTCAGGTCAAGGACGACGGCCGGGGCCTCGACCCGGAGAGAATCCTGAACAAGGCCATAGAAAAAGGAATAGCCGAAATGGGGGCCGAATACGAAAAAGAGGAAATCCTCCAATTCGTCCTTCAGTCCGGTTTCTCCACAGCGGAAAAAATCACTGACGTTTCGGGACGCGGGGTCGGAATGGACGCAGTCGTCAACGCCATCCGCAACACGCTTGACGGCGATGTCGAAATCGAAAGCGAACTCGGCCACGGCGCGGCATTCACCATCTCCATCCCGCTGGACCGCTCGGCCAACGAAGGCATTGTCGAAGCATTGGTCTGCAAGGTCGGCGGCGACACGTTCATCGTACCGAGCCGTGACGTGGTGGAAATCTACATGCCCAAGGAAAACGAAGTGGTGGAACTGCCGGATGGCCGCGAGACCGTGGACGTCCGAGGCGAAGTCCATTCCCTGCTGCGACTTGCCGACCTGCTCGGACTGGAGCCGGAGGTAACCGACATTCAGATGGCGCAGGCCATCGTGGTCCGCGTAGGCGAATACAAAGCCGCCATTCTCGTGGATGAAGTCCTCAAACAGCAACAGGTGGTCATAACCGGCTTTACTGTCCCGGTGGAAGAAATCTTCAATGTGCCCATTCTCGGCTACGGCATGATGGGCGAATCCGACGCACTGGTTATCGACACCGAAGAAATGCTTCAACATTTCCAAGACCGCGTCCATATGGGAAACAGTCCGACCTTGACAGAAACATCGGAGCGCGCATAAATATCCGCACTTCAGGTGTCCATGACTTGATAGGGAATCCCGTGAGACTCGGGAGCGGACCCGCCGCCGTGACACCCCGTTGAAACATCTTCATTCATGCCACTGGTTTCAACCGGGAAGGCGAAGATGCGAGGGGTCAGCCGGAAGACCTGCCTGAAGCCGATACAGGTTTGCCTCGGTGGTACGTGGCTTGCCATCCGCAGGTATCCGAAGGGAAAAACGGTCCCCTTCCTCTGAATTCGTAGAGGAAGGGGATTTTCTTTTATCCCAACACAAAGCCGCTCCATTTTTTGGGGGTTTCATGACTGTTTCCAGACTTCATTCCACCTTTGTCGCGCTCGTCTGTGCTGCGGCTCTTCTCGTCTCGCTGCCCGCTTTTGCAGGGCATAACGAGGAAGCGCCCGCCAAACAGGCCATCGTGCTCGCCGCCTTCGGCACCTCATATCCCGAAGCACTCAAATCCATTCTGAATATCAAGACCAGAGTGGAAAAGGCCAACCCCGGCACCCCGGTCAAACTGGCCTTCACTTCCAGCATCATCCGCAACATCTGGCAGGAACGTCAGGGGGACGCAGCATGGCAGAAGGCCAACGCAGGAGTTCCCAAGGACGTACTTTACGTAAAGAGCCCGCTCGCTACCGTGGCCGACTTGCAGAACTCCGGCTACAAGAACATCGCTGTCCAGTCCCTGCACGTCTTTGCCGGTGAAGAGTTCTCCGACCTCACCAACATGATGATCGGCCTGCGCTCCATCCGCGCCCTCAAGGCCAAGTCCGTGCCGTTCAAGCAGATGCGCCTCGGCCGTCCGGCGCTGGGCATGCCCGGTGACGTCTACCCGTACACCGACGACATCACCGTCGCCGTCAAAGCCCTCAAGGCCGACGTTGACGAAGCAAAGAAGATGAACGCAGCACTGGTCTACATGGGCCACGGCAATGACTTCTTCTCCACCGGCATTTACGCCGAGTTCCAGAGCGAAATGCAGAAGGCCTACAAACACCCGGTCTTCGTGGCCTGTGTGGAAGGCTACCCTTCCTTTGACGACATGCTCCCCGGCCTCAAGCTGGCCGGCAAAAAGAACATCCTTCTGAAGCCCTTCATGATCGTCGCGGGTGACCACGCTTCCAACGACATGGCCGGTGACGAAGACGACGCCTGGAAAGTCATGCTGACCAAAGCAGGCTACAAGGTGAAAACCGATCTGCGCGGCCTCGGCATGGTCGACGCATGGGCCGACATCTATGTCAAGCACCTCAAGGACGCTCTGGCCCAGAAGCACATGCTTCCGTAAAACGAAATGAACGCCGCTTCCCGAACACATACCCGCGCCGCACTGACGATCATCGCGCTCGCCCTCATTCTGGGCGGGCTGATGGTGACCGCCTGCGGCATGGGGTATATTTCCATCCCATCCGGAGACGTGCTTGTCGCCGTACTGGACGGAATCCGGGGAGCGGCGGGTTCCATCGACCCGCTGAACCAAAGCATAGTGCTTGAGGTACGGCTTCCACGCATCCTCACATCCGTATCCGTCGGCTTCGGCCTCGCCATGGCCGGTGCGGTGTTTCAAGGACTCCTGCTCAACCCGCTGGCAGACCCGTTCACCCTCGGCGTTTCTTCCGGGGCAGCATTTGGCGCGGCAGTCGCCCTCCTGCTCGGCCTGACCTTTTTCGGACCGACCACGCTCTGCCTGATGGCGTTCCTCGGCGCGACAGCCACCCTGTTCGCGGTCATCGCCATGTCAGGCCGGGACGGCGAACTCTCGCCGGTCAACCTCATCCTGTCGGGGGTCATCATCTCGGCCATCCTCTCGGCAGGCATCAGCTTCATCAAATATCTTGCCGACGAACGTGTAGCAGCCATCGTATTCTGGCTCATGGGCAGCTTTGTTTCCCGCACATGGACCGACGCACTGCTCACGGCTTCGGTCACACTTGCCTGCCTTGCAATCTGTCTCTATTACGCCCGCGACCTGAACATCATGAGCCTCGGCTCAAAATCGGCACGCAGCCTCGGCGTGGAAACCGGACGCGTCCGCCTCATCCTACTGCTCACGGCCTCACTGACCAGTGCCGTCTGCGTATCCGTTTCCGGCATCATCGGTTTCGTGGGCCTCATCATCCCGCATCTGATGCGTATGCTCATCGGCCCGGACAACCGCTGGCTGATTCCGGCATCAGGACTCGGCGGTGGCCTGCTGCTGCTCATGGCAGACACCCTGACCCGCGCCATACTGCCCAACGAAGTCCCCATCGGCGTACTCACCGCGCTCATCGGCGGACCGATTTTCTGCTGGATATTCACCCGCACCCGCACGGAGCGCCGCCATGGATAACGTCACCTACGACATCCGTGACCTGCGCTTCGGCTATGGAAAAACCGACACCCTGCGCGGCCTGGACATCACATTCAAGCCGGGGACGCTGCACGCGATCATCGGTCCCAACGGCAGCGGCAAGTCCACCCTGCTCGACCTCATGGCCGGACACCACGCCCATGCGGGGGAAATCCTCCTCAACGACAGGCCGGTCCGCAGCCACACCGCATCGCAGTTCGCCCGCCTCGCCGCAATGGTGCCGCAACAGTTCGATTTCAATTTTCCGTTCACTGTTTTCGATGCCGTACTCATGGGACGTCATCCGCACATCCCCCGTTTCAACCGCCCATCCGAAACAGACATCGACATGGTTCGCTCCGCCCTCAAGTGCATGGACCTTGCGGCTCTCGCGAACCGCACTCTTGCCGAGCTTTCAGGCGGCGAAAGACAACGAACCGTCTTTGCCCGCGCACTGGCACAGAACACGCCTGCGCTGTTGCTTGACGAGCCGACTTCAAGTATGGACATCCGGCATGCCTTGTCAGCCATGTCCGAACTTCGAGAGCTGGCCCGAACGGGCCGGACCGTGATCGCCGTACTCCACGACCTCAATCTGGCCGCATCCTACAGCGACCGCATCATCATCCTGAAGGAAGGACAGGTGCATGCAGCGGGACAACCCGCCGACGTGCTGACACCTGAAACCATACAGGCCGTTTTCGGCGTTGCCGCGACCATCTCCCGGCAGCCGGAATCCGGCACCCTGTCCATATCCTACAAAACCGAGGACTCTCTCTGATGCGTACGCTCTACACTCTTTTCCTCATATTCCTGCTCTGCACCACGGCACATGCCGAGCAAATGCACGATGACGTCGGCACCACCTTCTTTTTCGAAAAGCCCTATACCCGCATCATCTCACTCTATGCGGCACATACGGAAAACCTTTTCAATCTCAAGGCGGATGACCAGATCATCGGCGTATCAAAAACCGAAGATTATCCATCCCACGCTCTGGAAAAACCGACATTCGGCACACGGGACGGCGTGGAAAAATTTCTGGCCGCAAAACCGGACCTCATCCTCATCCGCCCGATGCAGCGCCGGGGATATCCGAAATTATGGGCCGCTCTGGAAAGAAACGGCATCCGCGTACTAGCCCTGCAACCGAACACCATCGACGACATGTATGGCTACTGGCGCAAACTGGGCCGACTAACCGGGCGGGAGATGGAATCCGAACGGATGGTGGAAGAATTCAAGGAACGACTGGTTTTTTGTAGGCAGCGCCTTGAACGATTGCCAAAACAGGAAAGGCCCGGAGTCTTCTTCGAGTCCATCCATCGAAAACTTTCCACATTCTCCCCCGGTTCCATGCCGATCTTTGTCATGGAAATGGCCGGAGGGAGGAACGTGGCAGCCGACGCCCGTCCGCGCCACGACACCAACATCGCCTCCTACGGACTGGAACGACTGCTCTCCAAGTCCGCGCAAATTGATGTCTATCTGGCGCAGTACGGTCCCATGAACAAAATCGAAATCAAACGCATCATGAACGGTCCGGCGGCTTCACGCATCAAGGCGGTGCGTGACCGCAATGTTTTCCTCGTGGACGAACACATTGTCGCTCGCCCGACCATGCGCCTGCTGACCGGCATCGAGGTCATCCACAGGCTTCTGCATCCCACCGGCAACCATTAACACGTCCCGGAACCGGGACACTCAAGGAATCATATCAATGACGCAGAAAGGTATACTGTACGGCATCGGGGTCGGTCCCGGCGATCCCGAACTCCTCACCCTCAAGGCTGTCCGCGCTCTGGGCGAGGTCGATGTCATCTTTGCCGCCTCATCCACAAAAAACGATTATTCCACGGCCTTTGAAATCGCCCAGCCGCACCTCAAAAAGGACATACAGGTGCAGACCCTCGGTTTCCCCATGACCAAGGACAAGGACGAACTCCAAAAAGCATGGCAGGCCAACGCACAGATCGTCTCCGAAGTGCTCAACAGCGGCAAGAATGCAGCATTTCTGACGCTGGGCGACCCACTGACATATTCCACCTATGGATACCTTCAGCAGACTCTCCTTACCCTCGACTCGACCCTTCGCCTCAAGGTCATCCCCGGCATCACCTCCTTTCACGCCGCCGCCGCAAAAATAGGACTGGTGCTCACCGAATCCAAGGAATCGCTCCTCATCACCTCCGGCGTGGCCGATCCCGAAAAACTTGAAGCACAGCTTGACGTGGCGGACAATGCCGTTATCCTGAAGGCGTACAAAAACTTCGAGGATATCCGCGCCACCCTGACCAAGCTCCGGCTCGACGACAAGACCGTGCTCGTCTCCCGCGTGGGAATGGAAGGCGAAACCATCCTCATGGACATCAAGGACGCGCCCAAGACGCCTCATTACTTTTCGCTCGCGCTCGTCAAGAAAAACAGGAACACATGAAAACAGCCATAGTCCTCGCCGCGTTCGGCTCCCGCAACAAGAACGCCCTGACCGCTCTCAATCACATCGTCGAACGGGTCGAGAACGCGTACCCGGATATGCCCGTGCGCGTGGCTTACACCTCCAAGGCCATTCGGGGCCACATGAAAAAAGCGGGTGAGGAAGTCGATTCCGTGCCGCAGGCCCTTGACCGGCTCCTTGCCGAAGGGGTGACCCATGTGACCGTGCAGTCCTTGCACCTCGTTCCCGGCATGGAATTCCATGAACTCCTGAGTCTGGCCAACGAGCTCATGCTGCGGGACGGCGGGTTCACCCGTGTCGAAGTAGGATTCCCTCTCGTGGCGGGCGAGCACGACATCGAGACCGTCAGCGAATCCATTCTTTCCATCGGCCTTGAAGGCAAAAGTGATCACGACGCCGTGCTTTTCATGGGCCACGGCACCCGGCACGACGGCAGCATCTATTACGAAGCCCTGCACCGCGCCTTTCAGGAACGGGACGCAACCGTTCACATGGGGGTCATGGAACATCAGGAAGAAGCTGGCATCGACGTCATCATCGACCGTTTCAAGAAAGAAGGCGTCCAAAAGGCCTACCTGCTCCCCTTCCTTTTCGGCGCTGGCTGGCACGTTGCCCGGGACATGGTGGGCGACGAAGAGCACAGTTGGAAATCACAGCTTGAAGCCGCAGGCATCGAGTGTGAGGCCGTGCTCAAGGGAGCGGGAGAATATGACCGCCTCGTGGACATCTGGCTTCACCATCTCGACGACGCCATGCGCCGCTTGACCCGCTGCTAAACAGGTCGGAAAACAGGCAGTCCGAATCGTTTACCGAGTCAAAACTCGGTTTACAGTGCCGGGGTCATGCGCTACTCTCTGAACCTCTTCAGACAAACAAACCAGGCAGCAGCCCGTGAGCATACTCGTCCACACACATGACGGTGCCGCACTCACTCTGGAGCCCAATCCAGGCGACACGCTGGCCCATACCATTTTCCTGAGCGGAATCTGGCACGACGTCGCCCTGTGCTCCGGTCTCGGTAAATGCGGGCTGTGCAAAGTCAGATATATTTCAGACGCCCCGGCACCCAACCGCGACGAATTGAAGAAACTCGGGCAGGACGCCCTCAACACCGGTTGGAGACTCGCCTGTCTTCACTCGTCCGAAACATGCGAAATAGAAGTCCCCAAACCTATTCGCAGCCAGAGAATGCTGCGGCTGCGCGGCACGGATGTCGGTGACTACACACTCGCGGTGGACCTCGGAACCACTTCAATACACAGTTCGATTCTCATCAACGGAAAACAAAAGGCCGCCACACAGGAACTCAATCCTCAAGCTGGAATGGGCAGCGAAGTCATGTCCCGTCTTGCTGCGGCCTCCACGGTCGAGGGACGCGCCACTCTCAAGTCCCTCGTGAAGAAACAGCTTGTCGACCTCTGCAAAGCCACTGCAATCAACGTCCACGGCAAATGCATGGGCCTCGCTGTGTCAGGCAACCCCGCCATGATCTACCTGCTGCTCGGCATGAAACCTGAAGACATTGCCACAGCTCCCTACGAACTTTCCTATACCGGCGGCACCGATGAATTCATCGCCCCTTCCCTGCCGCCCGCCTACATTCCGCCCCTGCTCGCTCCGTTCGTCGGCGCGGACATCAGCGCAGGGCTGACTGCCATCGAGTATGGCGGGCAATCGAAATATCCATTCCTGCTCGCCGACCTCGGGACCAACGGGGAATTCATTCTCGCCCTGTCACCTGAAAAACGGCTTTGTGCGAGCGTCCCCATGGGGCCGGCTCTTGAGGGCGTGGGCCTCTCCTTCGGACGAACCGCCGGACCGGGAACCATCACCAGCTTCGGGCTGACTCCCTCAGGCCTTGTTCCACACAATTTCGAAGGCACCACGGATGAACCGACCGGCATGACCGGCACTGGATATCTGTCGCTCGTTTCCATCCTTCGCACCCACGGCGTACTTGACGAATCCGGCCACTTCGGGCAGGGAAACACCCCACTCGCCGCAAAACTGGCCCACAATGTGACGACCATCACGGATGAGCCTGCTTTCAGACTGAATAACGGGTTGTATCTCCCGGCCTCGGACATCGAGGAAATCATGAAAGTCAAGGCAGCCTTCAACCTCGCCATGTCCGCCCTGCTGGAAGAAGCAGGCATCACCCCGTCACAGCTCACAGCCATTCACATCGCGGGAGCGCTGGGCGAGCATGTCAGCCTGAACGACTTGGAAGTCCTCGGTTTCCTGCCTCCCGGTACAAGAACCAAGGCAGTCAAAGCGGGCAATACGTCACTCAAGGGCACGGAACTTATTTTAACCGATCCCGGTGCGCGCGCTTTTGTCGAGACGCTGCCGGACACCATAACCGCGCTGGACCTCACCGAAGATGAAACCTTTGGCGACAGGTACCTTGCAAGGATGCGATTCACCTATGTCGATTGACCGACTCTTCCCGAACCTCACAGATGAAAATGCTGCCGAACTCGAACGTTTCGGCGACATCCTCAAAAAAGTCTGGCCCCTCAAGGCCAAGCACCGTGACCATCTGAAATATGACATCCGCGACATGTCTCGCGGCCTGACAAGCGAACGCTCCGAGCGCAAGCTCGACTACATGGGCGACGCCAAATTTCTTTCGCCCTATCTCTGCTATTTCCTGCCGTGGAACCTCTACCGCATGTCCCGCCTGTTCACCGGGCTTGAGTTGGACATTCCTGACGGCGCGGAAATCGCGGACCTCGGTTCCGGCCCGCTCACGGCAGTCATCGCCCTGTGGATGTCCCGTCCTCACCTGCGCGACCGCAAGCTCAACTTTACCTGCATGGACCGCTCGCCGAAATCCATGCAGGCAGGTCTCAAATTGTTCAAGGCCGTTGCAGGCGAAGACACCCCGTGGCGCGTCCGAACCGTCAAGGCGGCCTTTACCGACAACATCCGCCGCAAAGCGGACCTCATTATCGCGGCCAACGCCTTCAACGAACTGGACTGGTCCGGTCGTGTAGCCCGTCCGCAGGCGGAAAAACTGACAAAGCACCTCATCAGTGCGACAAAGGAAAGCGGCCGCATCCTGATCATCGAGACCGGCGTGCGCCTGACCGGCCGCATCATTGCTGAAATGCGCGCCCAGATGCTTGAAAACAACTTCAAGCCGATCGCTCCGTGCCCGCATGTGGAAGACTGCCCCATGCCCGCCACGGCAAAAGGCTCTCCATGGTGCCACTTCAACTTTTCCGTCAAGGATGCGCCCAAGTGGCTGGAAATGCTCTCCAACGAGGCAAACCTTGAAAAAGAAGGCGTTTCCCTCAATTTTCTGTATCTTTCCCGCAAGGGCGGCAAGGACTGGGGCGCGGTCCGCACCATATCCGAACCGTTCCGCCTGCACGGCGGCAAAGGGCAGTATGCCTGTTCGCACAAGGGACTGACCCTTGTGGATTACGGCGAAAAGATGCGCCCCCTGTTCCCCGGCCAGACCATCGTTCCGGACTGGCCCGCCAAACTGAAAACCGACCTCAAATCCAAGGCGGTCATCCTGCCTTACAAACCCAAAGCCAAAGCCAAAAAGAAATGAACATCGTCGATCTCGGGCTGATCGGCTACAAGGAAGCCGAGGCCCTGCAACTGGAAACCCTCCAGGCCGTTACGGACGGAAGCAAAGAGAACACCGTCTACGTCCTTGAGCATCCCAAGGTCATCACGCTCGGGCGTCAGGGCGGAGCCGAAAACCTGCACGCAGGCGAAGACTTCCTCGCCGAACAGGGCATCACGCTTGTCCAGACCACCCGCGGCGGCAACATCACCTGCCATTTCCCCGGCCAGCTCGTTGCCTACCCCATCTGGCGCGTGGAAAAACGCCCCGGCGGAATGAGAAAATTCTTTCACGACATGGAAGAGGCCGTCATCCAGACGTGCGCCCGTTTCGATGTCGAAACCATTCGACGCCCCGGCCATCCCGGCGTGTGGGTGGACGAATCACGTAAAATATGCTCAATGGGCATCGGCGTCCGGCACTGGGTCACCTATCACGGTCTGGCCCTCAACGTAGGCCGCGACGTCAGCCTGTTTGAAATGATTACCCTGTGCGGCATTCAGGGCGCGAGGCCCACATCCCTCAGCGCCGAAGCCGGACGTGACATATCCATCGAGGAAGCAAAAAATGTCTTTGCCGAAGAATTCAGAAAAGCCTTTGCGGATTCCGCCGTGGCTGCGGATCAAACTCCCGAAAACAGGTAATTTTTCCTGCACATCGGATCTCATCAAGGATCTTGAACTCAACACGGTCTGCCAGAGCGCGCTCTGCCCGAACCGGTGGGAATGCTTTTCCAAAAACGTTGCCACATTCCTCATCATGGGCCACGTCTGCACCCGCAACTGCCGCTTCTGCAACATCGAATCCGGCGACCTCGCCCCGCTCGACGCAGATGAGCCGGCCCGCGTGGCCGAGGCTGCCAAGCGCCTTGAACTCAAGCATGTCGTCATCACCTCGGTCACACGGGACGATCTCCCGGATGGTGGAGCCGCACATTTCGCGGCAGTCATCAATGCCGTTCAGGACGCCATGCCCGACTGCACCATCGAAGTGCTCATTCCCGATTTCCAGGGCGATGAAGACGCACTCAAGACGGTCCTCGACGTCCGCCCGAACATTCTTAACCACAACGTCGAAACCGCTCCGCACATTTACCCGGACGTTCGCCCGCAGGCCGACTACGCACAGTCGCTCGAACTGCTCAAGCGGTCCAAGCGCATTGCGCCCGACATCCCCACCAAGAGCGGCATCATGGTCGGACTCGGTGAATCCGACGACGACGTCATGTCCGTGCTCGACGATTTCGCCGCCGTGGACTGCGACATTGTTACCATCGGCCAGTACATGCAGCCTTCACGACAGCACCCCATGGTCAAGCGGTATGTCGAGCCGGAAGTATTCGACAGCTACGCCGAGGAAGGCAGGAAACGCGGCATCCCGCACATGTTCAGTGCGCCGCTCGTCAGGTCGAGCTACAACGCCGCCAAGTTCGTATAAAGAGAAGAGAAGATGCCTCCGGCGGCCCTGCCGGGGGCCCCTTTCAGGGGGACCAGAGCGCTGCTCTGGACTCGCCAAAGGCCGAGGGCCTTTGGAATCCCGGTGCGCCTTCGGCGGGCTTGCGCCAGAACGTTTTGAGCCGGAAAAAATGGATCATTATTCGTGCGTTTTCACGAAACAATGGCAGCCATTTTTTCCGGCTCAAAACGTAAGTTTATATTATCAAAGGCAAAGAAATTTTTCTTAAAATCCAAAGTTCCTCAATGTAATAGACGCCACCACGACAATTCCCCGCGCTATTCCCGCCGGTCCACGTGGCGTGGGCCCTGTTCCAATGAAATCGCGCCGGTCAGTTGCTTCTCATTTTCCGCAACTGACCGGCGCGATTTCATTGGAACGCAGCTTCCCGGCCCCACACACCTCATCCCACAAACAACGCACCCGCCGAAGGCGCACCAAAAAGTTTAGGAGATTCTTAAGAACCCTTTTCAAAGGGTTCTTAAGCCGTCGGAGACGCCCGTCCGGCGAGGACGCCCCGCGGCGAGCGCTCACCAGAGACGAGCGTTCCCCTAAAAGTTCCAGTCTCGAATACGCAGGTCGATCTTGGGGATGCCCCTGAACCGGTCGATCTTGGGGGTAAAGGCGAACCGCATGAGCCGTCCCTGAACGCCTTTCAGCTTGTCGGACATGCGCCAAGCTTTGCCGGGGAGCTTTGCACCGGTGGTATCGTCGGACAACACGAGTTTCACGTGCTCGTGCTCCCGCCCGAAGGTACGGTACTCATCCACATAAACGGGGGTGGAGCCGAATACCGGCTCGGGGTTACCGAGACCGAAAGGCTGGAGCAGTTCCAGCTCATTGAGGAGCGTGTTGGTGATGTCCGCGAACGGCAGTTCCTTGTCGAGCTTGAGGGTCGGCGTCAGCGGATCCGGGCCGAGCTGCTCAATGACATAAGCATTGAACTGTTCGCGCAGGGCCTCGAGATTTTCCGGAAGGATGGAAAGTCCCGCGGCCTGCTTGTGCCCGCCGAAACCGTTGAGAATCGGGCTGACCGACTTGAGACTTTCATGAAGATCGAATTCCGAGATGGAACGGCCAGAACCTTTGAGCATTCCACCGTCTTCAGCGGCGCAGAGAATGAGCGTTGGGCGGTAATATTTCTCCACCACGCGGGAAGCGACAATGCCGATAATACCGGGATGCCAATGCTCGGCATACAGGACGAGACCGGCCATGTCCTTCATGGACTCGGCCTGCTCAAAAGCTTCGTCGGATATTTCCTGCTCCTGACGACGGCGCTCCATATTGATGGCGTTGAGCTCTTCGGCAATGGGCATGGCCGCGTCGAAAGTATCAGCCATGAGCATGTCGAGCGCCTTGGTCGGATCGCCCATGCGACCAGCGGCATTGATGCGCGGGGCAAGGTTGAATCCAATCTGCCCCGCTCCGAGGTCTGCGCCGCGTTCGTAATCGCAGACGACCTTGAGCGCTGCCATGCCGGGACGCTTGGCCTCCTTGATGAGCAGCAGGCCGTTCTTGACGAGAATGCGGTTCATGTTCGTGAGGCGCACCACGTCGGCCACGGTACCGAGCGCCACGAGGTCAAGCAGCGAACGCATGTCTGCCGGAGTACCGGGTAGCAGCTTGTTGAGCGCGCACATGAGCATGAAGGCCACGCCGACACCGGCGAGATCGTCGTACGGACCGCCATCGTTCAGGCGGGGATCGCACACGGCGTGGGCATCCGGCAGTTCGTCACCCGGAAGGTGATGGTCCGAAACGACCACGATCATACCGAGTTCGCGGGCGCGGGCCACGGATTCATTGTCTGAAATACCACAGTCCACGGTCAGAAGCATCTGCACGCCCTGTTCGGCAAGCTGCTCCACTCCGGGGACATTCATGCCGTAGCCCTCTTCCAGACGGTTAGGAAGATGGTGCATGACCTCAATGCCGCGCGCTGCGAAGAATTCCTTGACGAGTACAGTGGATGTAATGCCGTCCACGTCATAATCACCCCAGACGGCGAGTTTGCGCCCTTCCGCTATGCCTGCGGCAAGGACTTCGGCGGCTTCGGTCAGGCCGGGGACTTCAGACGGCGGCGCGAGATGACGCAGGCCGGGGCTGAGAAAACGGTCCATTTCCTCCACGGAGGTCAGACCACGGTTCCAGAGAATATCGACTATCAAAGGGGACACGGACAACTCGTCCGCCATTGTTTCAGCGGACGGAGGTGTTCCCTTGCAACGGGCTTTCCAAATATTGGGCATTGAATTCCTGAGTTATGAAAGCAGACTGACAAACTGCTCGATGTCATCTGATTCCGTGAGTTCTTCGGCTGTCTCCATGATATCGTCCATGGCTATTTCCATTTCAGAGCAAAGGGATTCCACCTTGCTCATGAATGGGCCTTCCGGGTCTTCGCTGGCATGGGCCGCATAATCCGCCAGACAGATGAGCGTTGATTCATTGGAATGTTCCGGGGCAAGAGCCGGGGCATGATGCCAGTTGACCGGCTCAACGAGATCCGGCGGCAGGTCCCATGACTTGAGGACAAGCGAACCGACCACAGCGTGATCCAGTCCCCAATATTCCTCTTCGGCCTCGACGTCGAGCATTTCATCAGCTTCGGCAAGATCGTGAATGGCCTGCCAATCCTCGGGCCGACGCATTGCGGTGATGAGCTTGCCGATATCATGCAGCAACCCGACGGTGAACATATTGTCAGGCTTGCCCACGTCGGTCATGCGGGAAATTTCCTTGGCGATCAGCGCCACGAGGAACTGATGCTGCCAGTACCCGCCCAGATCGAAATCTTCAGGCATGTCGTAACGAGTGGTCAGCCCGTTGACACCGAGGGCGAGCACGATATTGCGTATTTCCGACATGCCGAGCACGGCCGCGGCACGGGGAACGGACTGCACCTCGGCCTGAAGGCCGTAGTAGGCGGAGTTGGCAAGACTGAGAATGCGGGTGGTCAGCCCCTGATCCTTTGAAAGCGTCGCACCGACATCTTCAAGCGAGGCCATTGAATTGTTGCCCGTCTGGACGAACAGCTGCTTGAGTACCTCGGGTGAGAAAGGCAGGTCTTCCCTCATTTTGGGCAGTTCCCGAAGAAAACTCTGAATCTTTTCCTGGCTCATGGATTCTCCCTGCACATCGCGACAATGGGGTCAATGACAATTCATACCCGGCAACAGTGACAATCTAGGCCGCAGCCATGGGATCTTCGCCCTCTGCCACATG
The DNA here is from genome assembly GCF_963664965.1 of uncultured Pseudodesulfovibrio sp. Lineage (NCBI taxonomy): Bacteria > Pseudomonadati > Thermodesulfobacteriota > Desulfovibrionia > Desulfovibrionales > Desulfovibrionaceae > Pseudodesulfovibrio > uncultured Pseudodesulfovibrio sp. The sequence goes on from NZ_OY761823.1 coordinate 3,299,235, forward strand.
CCCCTTGCTCTTCAGAAACGCCCAGAACATCTTGCTTTCCTTGAGATTCGGATTCACTCTCAGACTTTTCGCCACGTACTTCTTGCATCCCTGAATATCACCTTTTTCATAAAAACACCGGGCGATATTATGGTAAAGATGCTCGTCGTTGGTCACCAGTTCCTCGGCTCGAAGGTAATACTGCAACGCCTGCTCGTACATCTTGTTTTTCCGCATATTGATGCCGAAATCATTGAACAGGTGCTTGTGCTCTTCCTCAAAGGCGGCCTCAAGGCCTACGATACGTTCAAAGATATCGTTGGCCTTCACCTGATCGCCTCTGTCAAGGTAGGTAAGCCCTAGACCGAAATTGGCGCGGACGTTTTCCTCGTCCACGTTGGTAGCCTGCTTGAATTCGTACTCGGCGCTGTAGGCGGCCCCGCGCTCGCGGTGTTTTTCACCGCGCACTATGGTTTCATCCAGCTTCTTGATGGCCGGAAAAACCGTGCTCATGTAGAATTCGGGTTCAGGATTGAATTTGGATAGGAATTCCTCGCGATCAACAGTGCGTTTGGGTCCGGAGGGAACGTAATTTCGATTGAGAGGCTGAACCTCGATCCGGCCGTCGTCCAGCTCGTCGCCGCTCCAGTATGTTTTCTGGATGGTGCGGCGCTGCGTCGTACCGGTGCCGACCTTGGCAACGGATTGTGTGGAAAAGACCCCTTTGATCTTTTCCGCACCGTCCCGGACAACTTCCTGTCCGGTCACTTCCTGGCCTGCCTGTCCGGTCATTCGCGCTCCCTGGTCAGATTGATCGCATCTCCTCGACAATGGCCTGTGCCGCCTCAAGCGGTGAAGCCGCCCCGGTGACAGGTCGCCCCACCACCAGATAATCGGAGCCGTTCCGCACGGCCTGCGCGGGAGTCACCACCCGACGCTGGTCGTCGCCTGCGGCCGATGCCGGTCGAATCCCCGGAGTCAGGCAAATGAACTTCTGACCACAGGCATCCTTGATGGCTTCAGCTTCCAAGCCGGAGCAGACCACTCCATTTAGGCCATATTGCTCGGCTTTCACAGCAAGGTCAAGAGCCATTTCAGATGGAGACGGTGCGTTTTCCACCGGAAGGTCACCTTCGGCCATGCTGGTCAGCATGGTAACGGCCAAAACGAATGGAGGCTTTGTCCCGGAAGGAACGCCTTCCGCACACCCCTGCATTGCGGCCTTGGCCATGCGTTCGCCGCCGAGGGCGTGGATATTGACCATATCCACACCAAGACGTGCGGCAGAGCGGACTGCGCCCTGCACGGTATTGGGAATGTCAAAAAATTTCAGGTCGAGAAAAACCTTGAAACCGAGTTCCTTGAGTCCTGTAATCACGGCAGGGCCTTCGGCTGTGAAGAGTTCCAGACCGACCTTCACCCACGGGACCACGCCTTTCAGTTCACGGGCCATGGCCAGTGCCGATGCACTGTCCTTATAATCAAGCGCGACAACGAGTTCAGCCATCTTCGCCCCAGTTTTTCAGTTGTTCTTCAACATCAGGCCGCAACTCGGGCTTGCAGCGTCCGGCAAGAAAAACGGCCTTGAATTCCTCATAGGCCGTATCCAGATCGTCATTGATGATCCAGTAATCAAAGAAATCAGCCTGCGCCATCTCACCGTCGGCATTGGCGAGCCGCTTGGCGATAGCCTCTTCGGAATCCGTGCCGCGCCCGGTCAGACGGCGGACCAGCTCCTCGCGGGACGGAGGCAGCAGAAATATGAAATTTCCCTTGTAAAAAACCTTCTTCAACTGCTTGGCACCCTGCACGTCGATGTCGAACAGCACATCCTTGCCTTCGCCCAGCATCTTCTCGACCGGCGCTGTGGCCGTGCCGTAAAAATTGCCATGGACTTCGGCCCATTCACAAAATTCACCGCGACTTCGCATGGCTATGAACGTTTCACGGGACACAAAATTGTATTCCCGTCCATCCTGCTCCTCCCCACGCGGTTTGCGGGTGGTGTAGGAAACGGAAAAACCGAACGTGGGAAAATCCTCGCGCAGCATGCTGATGAGCGTGCTCTTGCCTGTGCCGCTGGGGGCGCAGACGACAAGCACCTGCCCCAGACGATGCGTCTGATCTTTATTAGCCAATTATTCTCCCTCCTCCGCGCTGAATCTCTGGCCGATGGTCTCGGCCTGAATGGCGGACAGGATAACGTGGTTGGAATCGGTGACGATAATGGCGCGGGTCTTGCGACCCTGCGTGGCATCAATAAGCCGTCCGTCCTGACGCGCATCCTCCCTCAGTCGCCGCATGGGCGCACTGGTGGGATTGACGATGGAAACGACCCTGTTCAGAACGACGAAATTACCGAAACCGATATTAAGCAATCCCTGTTTCTGCATGCTCACCTGTACCTTTATCCGTTCAACATGATTCGAATGCAGGATGCCCAAAAGAGGCAAGACTGATGCGTATCAGCAATACGCAGGAATCTGCTTCCCTGAACACCCCGGCAATCAAACCCTTGCAAAAAAACTGCTATTCGATGTTCTGAACCTGCTCACGGCAACGCTCAAGCTCGGCCTTGAAGTCGACAACGAGCTGGCTGACAGAGCTGTCATTGGCCTTGTTGCCGCAGGTATTGATCTCGCGGAACGTCTCCTGCATCAGGAAGTCGAGCTTCTTGCCCGCGTTGCTCTTCAGCTTCAAGGTCTCGGCAAGACGGTCAAGGTGCGCGTCAAGGCGGGTCAGTTCCTCGGACACGTCGAGCTTGTCCGTGAGGTGCGCCACTTCCTGCAACATGCGATCTTCGGAAAACTCGGCCCCGGCTGATTCGAGCATGTCCAGAATGCGTTGCTTGAGATTGGCCTTCTTTTCTTCCAGTACTTCGGGAATACGCTCGGCAATCTTGGCCTCGAAACCGCGCAGGGTCTCGATGCGGGACAGCAGGTCCACGACCATGGCATCACCTTCGACGGAACGGGAGTTCACCCAGTCCTTGAGAGCGGCTTCAAGCCCCGCAGTCAGGCTCTCGGCCAGACCGGGGTCGGGTTCACTGCCGGAATCACGCCACAGGGAGGACATGGACAGCACCTTGTTGTAGTCAGGCTCAAAGGTCTCGCCACGGGAAGCAGCCAGCTTTTCCATCTGCTCGAACATGGCCTTTGCCATGGTCTCGTTGAAGGTCACGCCGAGAATTCCGGCGTCAAGTACTTCCAGGTTCAGGGAAATATCAACACGCCCACGCGAGGCATATTTGCGAACGATTTTTTCCCAGCCGTTCTCAAGGGAACGCAGGTAACCGGGCATCCGCCACTTTACGTCGAGAAAACGACCGTTGACACTCTTGATTTCCCAGACATGGGTCCAGGCGTCCTCATTGGTCTCGAACCGGCCGAAACCGGTCATGCTGACAGGCATATATCAATCCTTTTGTTTATTGAGCTTGTTTTTATACGACTGACGCAATTTTGTCAGCCGTGTTTTCATATCCTCGCCCGCGTAATCCGGGAAGGTCCATGGAAATTCAACCCACTGTTTTTTCTGCCAGATCATTGTCAGATCCGCCCAGATACCGTCATGCAGGTAAATACGGTGCGAAAAATTCTTGCCCGTGGCAAGCACAAGGCGCTGCACCGTAATGAATCCGGGGTCCAGATTGAACATCCGCTTTCCGGGCTCACCATACTTCGCTTCAAGGGAATTGGTGAAGAGCTTGATATCCGCCAGTTCATCGAGCGGACGCAACGTCTCGAACTCGATGAGCCGCCGCGTGATGGGCGTACCGAGTTCCGCGTCATAGTATCCCGTATGATCAAACGGAAACACCTCGGATACGCCGTCCGCCGGACCGAACTTTGCTTCCAGCTCATGCAGCATATCCGGCCAGCATTCGTCCCAGCGCGCACTCAGGATGGAGATAATGAGCAGCCCCGGATCGGGAATCTTCGGCGTACTCACGACAGCGCCTCCACAAGAATGACATTCTTCTCGATGGAAACAGGCCGTGCCCTGACGAGAGAACGGGGGGCAATCCCGGAAGGCAGTTCCGGGAAACGACACGCGGCGTAATATTCGCTCACACCGCGTCCCTTGGCGTCCTGAACCAGAACATTGAGTTGCGGCTGGTCGAGCAGGCGCTCCAGAAACGCACGTTTCTTTCCGTTCACCAATTCTCGCAGGCGCGCCGCACGCTCTTTGCGGACCGGAACGTCCACGGGATCAGGCAACTCCGCAGCCTTGGTTCCGGGGCGCTCGGAATAAGGGAATATATGCCCGTAGGTCAGCGGCAGCCGACGGCACAGGTCCATGGTATTCTCGAACTGTGCCTCGGTCTCGCCCGGAAATCCGGCAATGAAATCCGCACCAAGCCCGATAACGGGCCAGACATCCGCAAGCCGCTCCAGAAACACCACTGCGTTCTCCGGATCATAATGCCCGCGCCGCATGGCCCTCAGCACTTCCGGATCACCGCTTTGCAGGGAAAGATGCAGTTGCGGACAAACCATTTTCGATGCCGCAAGGACATCAAACGCCTTGTCGGTCAACTGCCCCGGCTCCACCGAAGAAATACGGAAACGCGCCCGACCGGCCCAGTCGAGTCCGAAAGCCGCCTCAAGCCGTGCGATGAGATCCCAAAAATCCGGCTTCCCCGGCAGGTCGCGACCGAAATGACGCAGGTTGATGCCGCTCAGGATAAATTCACGGAATCCTCCGGCGAGCAGCCGCGAGACCTCCGCCACCACGTCATCCATGGGACGGCTGACGGACTTGCCGCGTGTGAGCGGAACGATGCAATAGGAACAGAAATGGGAGCAGCCGTCCTGCACCTTGACTACGGCACGGGACCGGCCATAGCCGTCGATGGAAAACGGCGCAAAGGCAGGGCGCTCGGCAGAAGGCACGACCTTGCCTTCCGGTCCGGCAAGCAATGCGGATTTATCTTCCTGCGCCACGACCCGGACCACACCCGGAAGCGTTTGCAACTCCTCGGGCATGACCTGTGCGGCACAGCCGGTAATGATGATGTCTGCTTCGGGATTGTCGCGATGAAACCGCCGGACGGTCTGGCGCAGATCAGCCACGGCATTGGCTGTCACGGCGCAGGAATTGACGAGAATAAGGTCGGCCTCGGCAGCCGTTTCCACGGCCACGGCCTGTCCGTCATCGACGTTGCGAACCCATGCCTCGGCAATGGAGCGGGTTTCATACTGGTTGATCTTGCAACCGAGGGTAGCGGTATAAAAGCGAATCATGTATCGTCTGTATTAATGTATGGTATTTTCAACAACTTTCAAAAATGAAGTGACGCAATGAAAAAAATTCTGCCGGCCCTGTCCCTGTTCCTCGCCCTCGCTGTCCTCGCCGCCTGCGGCGCTCCCAAACCCAAGCCCATCGGCAACGTAGGCGTCAAGCTCAAGGACGACCATCAGGCCGTTCAGTTCTATCAGAATCAGCTTAAGGACAACCCGGATTCAGTGGTCAACCTGACCAACCTCGGTCGTGCGTACTACAATCTCGCCGATTACGACAAGGCCATCGACGCATTCAAACATGCGACCAACGTGGAGCCCTATCCCATGGCCGTCTTTTATCTCGGTCTTTCCCACATCGCAAAAGGCGATCTTGAAACCGGCTTCGATATCCTGACGGACTTCCGCTACACGGGCAACGCCGACGTCACGGAAGCAGTCCGAAGCGAAGCGAAACGCCTTCGCAGCAGCGAAGATGTCACGACCGAAGCAATCGCTCAGGCCATGTTCAAGGCGTGGGACCAAGGGCTGCAAAAAGACCGGGAAGCAAACACCCCGAAGGAGTAACGCCGCGCCTGCACATGCGGCCTAATGCAATTGCCGGGGAGGGTCAACCGAATGAGAAGCATTCTCCTGTTTTTTGTCATTCTGTCCGTTCTGTTCGCGGGCTGCCGCATGGGGGCCACCATGGGCGGCGGAAGCACGGGCGTATCCGTGGGGACGAGCAGGGCCGGCACGACCGTCGGCGTCGGCACGGGTACGGGCTTTGCCGTCTCCTACAGCAGCTACGGGGATTTTCTCTACAGCGGCAACAATGAAGCCTACGCCAACAACAAAAAGGGGCTTGCGGCTTTTCTTGCCAAGGACTACCCCGCTGCGGCCGACATCTTTCAGGCAACCCTTGATGCGTCTCCGGGCAACCCGGACGCCACGTATTATCTGGGCCTGACGAACATCTTCCTGAATGACCGGGAAAAGGGATATGCCCTGCTCTCGAACTACAGGGACTCGCTCAACAACCGAATTGCCAGCGAGGTCAGATGGTGGGCCGGATACTGTCGTAAAAAACCGGAACTCACGGCAGAGAAAGTCTACCGAACCATGAACAAGGCCCGTTCAGAAGGCTACCAGCGGCAGCAGCAGGAAGACTGGGAAGACCGAAGGTGGTGATTCCGCCTTTGCGGTTTCACCCTCTACACTCACCCGCACACGGCTATAGCGACCGTTCGATCACCCCACCGCCAAGCACGGCTCCGCTCTCGTCATAGACAGCGGCGACCTGCCCGGGGGTAGGCCGGGTGTGCGGTTCGATAAAGTGAAATGTCAGCTTTTCACCGTCGTACGCATAATGGCTGGGCTTGGCCCTCTGACGATAACGGGTCTGGAGCATGACGGTTTCAGGCCACTGCGTAGGCTCGACCATGAGGTTGACCTGCCCCGCGACGCAGCCGGGAGATTCAAGCTCGTTTTTCGGGCCGACCACAAGCGCATTGTTGGGGATGTCCTTGTCAATGACATACAATGCTTCCTTCCATGCGATACCGAGTCCGCGCCGCTGCCCCTGCGTATGCCGCCAAAGCCCCTGATGCCTGCCCACGACAGTGCCGTCGGCAAGCCGGACAGGGCCGGGACCGGGCATGTCACCGTGCTCAAGCAGAAAGGCCTGATAATCATCACGGGGAACAAAGCATATCTCCTGACTCTCGCTCGGAATGGGTGGAGTCAGTCCGTGAGCGTCAAGAATGGCAAGCACGTCCTTTTTCAAGGTCGTGGCCAACGGAAACCATGCATGCCGAAGCTTATCGATGGACACAAGTGAGAGGAAATAGCTCTGGTCCTTGGAAAGATCGGCCCCGCGAACCAGCATGCGCCCCGTGTCGGGGCGGTCTTCCATGCTCACGTAATGTCCGGTGGCGATACTGTCCGCCCCCAATTCACAAATCGCATCGAACAGGATGCCGAATTTCATGAGCGGATTGCACAGGGCACAGGGGTTGGGAGTCAGACCGGCGCGGTAATCCCGCACGAACGGCGCAACCACCAGTTCATCAAACTGGTGATGCAGATCAACGGCATGAAACGGTACGCCGAGCACTTTGCAGGCTTCGGTCAAACCGTTGGTCACCCGTTCCCAATCCGGATTTTCCGGCAGAAAATGCCCATGCACAGCCATAACGTCATGCCCCTGCTCTTTCATGAGAACAAGGGAAAGCAAACTATCCATGCCTCCGCTGACGGCCACGGCTATTGTCATGCACTTCCTCCGATACAATTCAAAAACTCAAAATCACCACACCCAAGGTGAACATCTTAAAGAAGCTGTCGATGAATGAAAAGAGATTATAACTCACGCGAATGCGGTGCTGTGATACAAAGAGGCAAATTCCCGGTTCTGCCGGTCAAGGAGCAACAGCATGTATCGGTTCACAGCGCTTTTTCTCGCCGTTTTCATTCTCTCCGCAGTTCAGGCACTCGCCTGCACCACCATGATCGTCACGCCCGGTGCCAGTGCAGACGGTTCCATGCTCGTCGCACACTCCGATGATGACGAACTGGGCGACCAGCGGCTCATTTACGTTCCCGCCAAGAAGCAGGAAGGAAGCCGAAAGACATATTCCGACGGGCTCATGTATCCGCGCATCGTGACGGATGACCGGGGTCCGGCATACAACACCCCGGATCATGAACCGACCGCACCGCTCGCCCTCATTCCCTACAATGAAATCTGGAAGATACTCGGACGAGAGCAAAAGACCTCTTTCGCCTATTTTGACGGCAATTACGGCATCATGAACGAAAAGAACCTGATGATGGGCGAATGCACCAACGCCGCCAATTTCGAACCCGACCCGAATCCGAAACGATCACACGGCAAGCCGCAACGCATTTTCTACAGTTCCGAACTTTCCCGCATCGCGCTTGAAAACTGCACCACGGCCCGAGAGGCAGTCCGGCTCATGGGCGGCTTGATCGACAAATACGGTTTCTTCTCCACAGGGGAAACACTGCTTGTCGGTGACCAAAAGGAAGCATGGGTATTCGAGATGTGCGCCCTGCCCGACGCCAGGTACCATTCGGCATGGGTGGCCAAGCGCGTCCCCGACGGTGAATATTTCGTGGCGGCAAACACCTTCCGCATCCGCGAAGTAGTGATGAATGATCCCGACAATTTTCAATATTCCAAGCACCTTGTCCCCGGTTTGAAAAAACTCGAATGGTGGGACATCAAAAAGCAGGGACCGATAGACTGGCTGCGGGCCGTCAGTCCCGGCGAATACAACCACCCGTACTACTCACTCCGGCGCATATGGCGGACCATGGACCGCGTCAATCCGGACCTGGGCTTGTCGCCATGGGTTCAGGACACATATACCCGCGACTACCCGTTTTCCATCAAACCGAAAAACAAACTCACGCCCCACGACGTATTCGCCCTGTACCGCGATCATTACGAAGGAACGGAGTTTGACCTGACCAAGGGCGTCGCCGCCGGTCCATACGGTGACCCGCACCGCTTTGTCGGTCCGTATGACGGCAACCAAAACAACGTCAGCAAGGAAAAGAAATTCTATGGCGCGTGGGAACGGGCGATCTCGGTCTTTTATCAGGGGTATACCTTTGTGTGCCAGACCCGGCCCAAAGCCCCGGAATTCACCAAGGGCGTACTCTGGTTCGGACCGGACGTCTCCGCGACAACCTGCTTCACGCCCTTCTTCTCGAAGATGGCACAACTGCCCAAACCATATCAGGTAGGAAGTCCGCAAAAATTCAACCCGGCCTCGGCGTGGTGGCACTTCGACCTGCTCGCCAACTGGACACGGCTCAACTTCCAACGCATGACCACAGTGGATATCAATCCCGTACAGCAGGAGCTGGAACGCAAGGCCATGCTCGGCATGAAAGCCATGGACATGGCAGTCGCCAACCAATCGCCCGAAGAAGCCCGCCGACTGGTGACCGAGTTCAGCTTCAGGACCGCATCCATGATTCTCAACCGATGGCGCAACCTGAGCTTTGACCTGTTCTCCAAATATTCGGACGGCTACATCAATGTACCGGGACACCCCGTTCTTGCCATCGGCTACCCTGCATCATGGCTGAAAGAGACGGCATACAACAACGGCCCGATCAGCTATGATATGAAGTAAACCAATCAACATCAAACAAAAACAACCGGTTGCAAACCATCGTCTGCAACCGGCTGTTCTGTTGTTCTCAATTGTCTTCTACAGTTTCGGCATGGGCATGGGATCGAGATTCCTCTCAAGGCACTCAGTCACGCCGAGCATGTCCGCCTCGCAGAATGCGGGCCCCATGAACTGGAGGCCTACCGGCATGCCGGAGTCCTTTCCGAGTCCGACAGGCAGGCTCATACCGGGCAGACCGGCGAGGTTGCAGGAAATGGTGAAGATGTCCATGAGATACATCTGCAACGGATCAGCCTTTTCGCCCGCCTTGAACGCCGTGGTGGGGCAGACCGGACCGGCGATGAGGTCGCACTGCTCGAACGCCTTGTCAAAGTCCTCGCGCAACAGTCGGCGAACCTTGGCGGCCTTGTTGTAGTATGCATCGTAATAGCCGGAAGAAAGTACGTAGGTGCCCATGATGATACGACGCTGCACCTCGTCGCCGAACCCTTCGGTACGGCTGGACGTGTACATGTCGATGAGTTCCTCGGCATCCTTGTTGCGATGCCCGAACCGCACGCCGTCAAAACGGGACAGGTTCGAGGACGCCTCGGCCATGGCGATGATGTAATAGGTGGCGATGGCGTAGTCGGTCAGCGAGAGCTTCACCGGAACGGTCTTGGCGCCGAGTTCTTCCATCTTGGCGACAGCGGCCCTGCATGCGGCTTCAACTTCGGCATCCAGTCCTTCGCCCCAGTATTCCTCGGGCAGGCCGACGGTCACGCCCTCCAGATTCTCCCTGCCGAGCGCAGCCAGATAATCCGGTACTTCCACATCCACGGAGGTCGAATCCTTGGGGTCATGCCCCGCGATCACCTGCAACACGCGCGCGGCATCCTCCACGCTACGGGTCATGGGACCGATCTGGTCCAGAGAGGAACCATAGGCAACAAGCCCGAACCGGGACACACGGCCATAGGTCGGCTTGAGTCCGACGATACCGCAGAAAGACGCGGGCAGACGGATGGAACCGCCCGTATCCGTACCGAGAGCGGCAAAGCACTGTCCCGCCGCAACCGTAGCGCCGGAACCGCCGGACGAACCACCGGGGACACGGTCGGTATCCCACGGGTTGCCGGTCTGGAAAAATGCGGAATTCTCGGTGGACGACCCCATGGCGAACTCGTCCATGTTGGCCTTGCCCACGATCACGGCTCCTGCCTCGCGCAGTTTCTCGACAGCCGTGCCATCGTAAAACGGAACGAAATCTTCGAGAATCTTCGACGCACAGGTGGTCTTGATTCCCTTGGTGGCAAGCAGATCCTTGAGCACGATAGGCACGCCCCACAGCGGCTTGGCTGCGTCCGGCCCTTCGGCGTCCATGGCTTCGGCCTGCTTCATGGCCTCGTCACCGACAACGGAAATGAGCGCCTTGACCTCGGGTTCGGTGGCCTCGATGCGATCAAGGCAATCCTTCACGGCGTCCGCCACCTTCACTTCACCGGACTGAATCAGCGCGGCAATCTCGGAAAGAGTTTTCATATACAGATCAGACATTGTGTATCCTGAATAATTCGCGGGTTAGACAATCTTGGGGACAACGAAAAACTGGCCGTCCTGCTCAGGCGCATTGGAAAGCACCTCATCCCGGCTGTAATCCTTGCGGACTTCATCCTTACGCAGCACCGTCGTATGCTTCACAGGGCTGTACATCGGCTCCACATTGTCCGTATCAAGCTCACCGAGCTTGTCCATGTAATCAAGAATATCGCCAAGCTGTCCCGCGAACAGCTCCAGCTTTTCCTGCGGCAGGTCAAGACGAGACAGTCGTGCGACCTTGGCCACCTCTTCAGGGCTGATTTTCATTGTAAACTCCTTGATATTCAAAGCCGTCATCCGGCTAGAAAATATTTTGTTCCTGTTTGGCCTTCTCTTCTTCCATACGCTTTTCATAGGCTTCGATGCGCTTTTCACGACGAGCCTTGGCCCTCGCGATACGGGCGGAGACCTTGTCGGCATCGACAAGCTGCTTGCCGTTACGCACGGGGCTGAAAAGGAAGAGATCCTGACTGGCAACGCCGTCCGCGTTCCACGTCATCTTCGCCATGCTGAACTCGATATCCTGAGCACTGGCGATACGTTTGTTGACCTCGTCGCGATTCCAATTGGACGGCAAGGCACCGAACTTCCCGGCAAAGCGCAGGAAATCGTAACCGAGAGCGACCCAGAAGTCGGCCTGTCCGAGACCTTCCTCGGTCAGGGCGCTCTGCAAGGCACGTCCGCCCTCACTGCGATCCCACCATGCGCCGGGGCATACGGCGAGACGGTAGTAATGCTCGTCAATGTCCTTGGCGTCATCAAGAGCGCGGCTCCAGAGTCCGGGACCGAGAAACACGAGCTGATCGCCTTCGTAAAAGAAAAAGTTGGGAAGCAGGGTCTGCGCCTGACGCCAGCCGTCCGGCACGAACACGGCACCGAAATCAGGCTGCTCGAGCGGAGCGTCCTTGTTGTCGTTGAAATCGGCAGGCACCTTGAGCAGCTTGCCGACGCGCTTGCCCCACTGCTTGAGGTTGCGGGAAGGATACGACTGCATGCCGCGAATACGGCCGCCGAGCGGATATGCCTCGCGGTAGAAGGTCTCGGCCATGGCGCGGCCGAATTTCTCTTCGGGATAAAAAACTGCCAGATCACGGATGCCGAGCTGATCCACGGCAAGGCTGACCAGACTCCGAACTTCGTCGTTACGGCTGGTGAAAAAACGCCATGCGTCCCGGCCCTCTTCAAGATCGCCGAGCGAGGAAAGGAACGTGAAAAAGGCACGCTGGTCCAGCACGCCGTTGCCAGCATCCGCACCTTCGTACAGCTTCTTGAAGGCCTTCACTCGCAACGGGCCGCCCACCACGGAATAATGCGCGGGGAGTTCGGCAAGACGCTTGTCCCATCCCCTGGTCTCGGTATTGATGACCCGCAGATCAATGTCCACGCCTTCCTGCGCCAGACGCCACTGGGCAAGACCGGCACCCCGCAGGATTTTCACGCCCACCTTGGCATACGGGCCAGTGAGCGGCAGGGCCAGAGCCAGACCGATACGCGGCAGGCCGTACTTGGCCTCAAGATCGGCAAGCTGTGTCGCGAGCGGAGAAGGATCGGCAAGGTCGGATTTGGCTGCCAGATTGCTCAGGCTACGCCAGACCACAGACCATCTGTCCTCGTCAGACGCCTCACGCACACCACGCTCGAAACCGACCATCACGTAGGGGAAACGCCACTGATTCTCAGCCGTCACTCCCTTGGAAAGTTCGAGAAGCTGCGAATCATCAAGCTCCCGGACCGTTTTCAGATATCCATGCTCCATAGCGGCACGGGCAGCCATGTCCGGAGCCTGTCCGTAAAAACCGGCAAGCACGTTAAGTGCCCGCTCTCCGTCATCCTTCTTCTGGAAATATTCCGCGTACCACAACCCGACGTCCTTGCGGGTTTCCCACGGCAGACTGCTGTTTTTGAGCACCCATTTCAGATGATTCTGCAACCGCTCGGTCTTGCCGAGAGCGGCCATGGTATTCAGATACGTCTGTTCCCACGAAGGCAGGCTCAAAGCATTCGTATCCTGATTGGCCCAGTTTTCAAGAGCGATGCGGGCCTGATGATAGTGCTTGTTCTGGTAAGCGGATTCGGCCAGACGCCCGAAGATGGTCGGCAGCTCACTGCGAACGAGATCAGGACGCTCCAGAAGCGCCGCATAATACAGTTCGGCAGCCTCGTACCGCTTGGCTTCCCACGCGGTGTCGGCTTCCATCAGAAGATTGGGCGTGGACAGCAGGTCAACGCTCTTTATGGAGACCTGTTTCGGGGCGCAACCCCAGACAAACAGGGCAAGAATCATGAAAAGCGCACTCAGGCGCAAAGTGTGTCGCATGGTCATATATCCCGGTGCTCGACGCATATCCTTGAAAACGGTCTTTGAAAGCTAAAGAAAAACCCGGCCCGCAAACACTGCGGGCCGGGTAATGCTATACTGTGCTTGGCCGATCAAGGCAAGTTTGATTACTTGACCTCGGTGTAGTCGGCATCGACGACATCATCGTCGTCCTTGGGAGCCGCTCCGCCTTCGGCACCGGCACCACCGGCTGCTCCGGCACCCATGTCGGGACCGCCCTGTTCGGCGGACTGCTGGGCGTAGAGCTGTTCAGCCAGCTTGTGGGAAGCCTGGGCCAGTTCTTCGGTCTTGGCCTTGATCTCGTCCACATCGTCGGTTTCCAGCGCCTTCTTGAGGGTCTCGATCTTGCCTTCGATATCAGTCTTGAGTTCGCTGTCCACCTTGTCGCCGAGGTCACGCATGGACTTCTCGGAGGTGTAGATGAGCGTATCAGCCTGATTGCGGGCCTCGATGAGCTCCTGCTTCTTCTTGTCGTCGTCGGCGTGGGCCTCGGCGTCCTTGACCATCTGATCGATTTCGTCATCGGAAAGACCGGAAGACGCGGTGATCTGGATGGACTGTTCACGGCCGGTACCCATGTCCTTGGCCTGAACGTGGACAATGCCGTTGGCGTCGATGTCGAAGCTGACCTCGATCTGCGGGACGCCGCGAGGTGCCGGCGGAATACCGGTCAGCTCGAAGTTGCCGAGCAGCTTGTTGTCGGCAGACATCGGGCGCTCGCCCTGGAAGCAGCGGATGGACACGGAGGGCTGGTTGTCAGCCGCAGTGGTGAACACCTGGGACTTCTTGGTCGGGATGGTGGTGTTGCGCTCGATGAGTCGGGTCATGACGCCGCCCATGGTCTCGATACCGAGGGAAAGCGGGGTCACGTCGAGCAGGAGCACGTCCTTGACGTCACCGGCGAGGATACCACCCTGAATGGCAGCACCCATGGAGACGACTTCGTCCGGGTTCACGGAGCGGTTGGGCTCCTTGCCGAAGAAGGACTTCACCTTTTCCTGCACCAGAGGCATGCGGGTCATACCACCGACGAGAATGACTTCGTCAATGTCGGAAGCGGACAGACCGGCGTCCTTGAGGGCCTTCTTGCACGGCTCGACAGTGCGATCGACCAGATCGTCGACGAGCTTTTCGAGCTTGCCGCGGCTGATCTTGACCATCATGTGCTTGGGACCGTTCTGGTCAGCGGTGATGAACGGCAGGTTCACCTCGGATTCCATGGAGCTGGACAGCTCATGCTTGGCCTTTTCCGCTGCCTCCTTGAGGCGCTGGAGAGCCATGCGATCCTTGGACAGGTCGATGCCGTTTTCCTTCTTGAACTCCTCCACGAGGTATTCAATGATACGATGGTCGAAGTCTTCACCGCCAAGGAAGGTGTCACCATTGGTGGCACGGACTTCCACGACGTTGTCGCCGACTTCGAGAATGGAAATATCGAAGGTACCGCCACCGAGGTCGAAAACCGCGATCTTTTCGTTGGCCTTCTTGTCGAAGCCGTAGGCCAGAGAAGCGGCAGTCGGTTCGTTGATGATACGCTTGACCTCAAGACCGGCGATCTTGCCTGCGTCCTTGGTGGCCTGACGCTGGGAGTCGTTGAAGTAGGCCGGGACGGTGATGACCGCTTCGGTGACCGGCTCGCCCAGGTAGGTTTCAGCGTCCTTCTTCAGTTTCTGAAGAATCATGGCGGAAACTTCCGGCGGGCTGTACTTTTTGCCGTCGATCTCGACCCAGGCGTCGTTGCCGTTGCCTGCGACGATCTCGTAAGGGCAGTGTTCCTGCCACTTCTTGACTTCAGGGGCGTTGACGTTACGCCCCATCATGCGCTTGATGGCGAAGACGGTCTTTTCCGGGTTGGTAACGGACTGGCGCTTGGCGATATCGCCGACCAGACGTTCCTTGTCAGTGAATGCCACGACGGACGGCGTGGTACGGCCACCTTCCGGATTGGTTACGCATTTCGGGTCCTTGCCCTCCATGACGTAAACACAGGAGTTGGTGGTTCCGAGGTCGATCCCTATGATCTTGCCCATATGTATATCCTCCTAAAATCTCTATTTGATATTTCGCTTGAAGCGATAGTTTTTCGTTCTTTTCTCAATAAGCACGCGGTACGGCTTGTAAAGGGCAGTTCCGCAATTTTTTGCACTTAAGCCTTGTTGACCATCACCTTGGCCGGACGCAACAGGCGTCCTTTCAGGATGTAGCCGCCCTGCACGACCTGTGCGATCACATTGTCTCCGAGGTCATCCTCTTCGACAGTTCCCACGGCTTCATGCTTTTCGGGATTGAACTCAGTCCCCCGAGCGGCTTCAACAGCCTCAAGGCCATGGCTTTTCACGGCGTCAAGAAACAGCTTGCGGGTCATGTCCACGCCGATAACGAAATTCTTGCATGCGGCGTCGAGATTATCGGTATGCGCCAAGGCGAGATCAAGATTGTCGAGCACCGGCAGCAGGTCGGCCAGAACAGACTCGCCCGCGTACTTTTTCAACTCCTCGGCCTCGCGAAGCAGACGCTTCTTGACGTTCTCGGCATCGGCAAGCGCACGCAGCCGGATTCCCTCGGCCTCCTTGTGTACGTCACACTCGGGGCAGACAGACTCGCGGCACAGGGCGACGAGTTCTTCCTGACTCAGGGAAACCTCTTCCTCTTCAGTCACTTCCTCGACATCCTCGGCATCGGCATCCGTGGCTTCAAATCCGGGAGCCTGATCGTCCTCACCAAAGAGCTTGCCGTCTTCATCGTACAGCCCGTTGATGGGAACTTCCGTATTCTGTTTCTTTTTCACCATTGAATCCATTTCCTTGAAAAACTGATTTGGTCATAAAAAAGCCCCGCCTAAGCGAGGCATGATGGACAAATAAGCATAGGGAAAAAGTTGTCAACAACCCATTTCATAAGAAATAGGCAAAAAATGAAAAACACGTCAGACCCACTTGTGCAGCTCAAGCCATTCACGAAGGTCCCTCGCGGAATCAAGTAGCGGCGAGTCGAACTGCAAGCCTATGTGCCGCTTGTAAATCCACGCGATCCGGCAAGTCTGCCCTGTAAACAAGGCCCTGTCCCCGACAGTGACATCACGCAACGAAACGGGGTCGCCCACGTCAAAATGATCCGCCTCTTCAGCAAAAGGGCATTCCACAAGGGCTCCGACCACACTCACGTCCTTGATAAGACAGAATGTCGAATCGGCCCCGGTCTCAAGGGCACAGATCATTGCCGCGGTCAATTGTTCACGCGGATACTCCCGTCGCTCGTCCATTGCCACCCGCCTTTGCCAGCATGTCTTCGCAGTCCTTGTAGCCCGGAGAAATCTCATGCAGATGCTTCAGGCACTGCTTGGCTTCACGCAACTTGCGTGCCTTGAAGAACGTTTCGCCCATGTTGTAGGCGATATCCGGATTACCCTTGTACATCTCCGGATTGATCCCAAGCGCCTGACTCATCTTTTCAGCACCCTCAGGGTATTTCTTAGCATCAGTATAGGCCAATGCCATATTATATTGAATATTTTCATCACCCGGTGCGAAACGGGCCGCCTCGGCATACGCCTCGACCGCTTCATGCCACAGCCCCTGTTTACGCAAGGAAATACCGAGGCGGTTGTAGATGTTCATGGCCATCTGACTCTTGGAACTCTTCACGAAATCAAGGCTTTGGCGGTAATATTTCGTCGCCATCTTGGGGTCGTGCGCGGCTGCCAGCTCCGCGATATCAAGAGACATCTCCCCCACCACGGACAAGGCTTCTTCCTGCGCGGAATGGATGGCACAGTCAAAATATTTTTCGGCAGACAAGGGGTCTCCCTGATCAAAATGCAACTCCGCGATCTTGATCTTGCGGTTGCAGTTGAGCGGCGACATGCGATCAAGTTTGACCAGATACTTGAGTGCCTCGGGCTTGTTGTCGTCTTCGGCGTGAATCATGACGATTTTCTGAAGCGGCTCAAGGTAGTTGTCTGAATTACGCTCGGCGCTGACATAGGCATTCAACGCTTCCTGACGCTTCGCAAGCCCCTTCTTGGCATCTCCGAGAACCACCATGGCGGCAGCGTTCTTCGGCCACTTGTGCAACACGGACTCCGCGACTGAAACAGCCTCCTCAAACCGATGGGCCTCGACGTGCTCCCGGGCCTCCTGCACCAAGGAGTCCGCCTCGCACTGCGGCTTGAGCATGAAGGCGATCTTTTGAATGACGGCATTGATACTGGCCGGTTTCTTCAAAAAGGAATCCGCTCCCTCCTCGAAAAACTGGAACAGGCGGTCCTTGTTCAGCTCACGGGAAAGGACGGCGACCTTGATCCCCTTTTTCTTGTAGGATGAACGGACAAATCGCAGAAAGGAAAGGGTCAACTCGGAATCAAGGCAGTGCTCCATGAATAGGAAGGGCTTCACGTCCTTTTCTATGAAAAACTGCAACACCTCGGCAGCGCGGGTGAGATCGGGAACGACCTTGATATACTCCTGTTCTATCCCGAGAGAAAGCACGATGGCCGACTTGACGCTCTGATAAAAATTCTTGTCACGGGTAATGAGAATGAAGATGCCGGGATTATCGACAAAGTCATAAATCAAGTCGCTATATTTATTGACAACCTCGTCCTCAGTACGAACAACATACAGACTCTTGGTCTCGGACTTCTTTTTTTCCTCAATATCCTTGAGTTCGGCCTCACAGGATTTGATGACGTAAAGACTCTTGGCGTTTCGTTTTCGCATCGCATGTCCCCTGAACGCAACGTATCTTTTCTACCAAGTAATCAAACTACCTCGCATATGACAAATAACAATAGGAAAAAGGCCCGAATAGAACAAGGGAATCGGGACATTTTCCTGCCTTGACATAATTCAAATTGAGAAGGTCGCACCTCGAATACGGCTAAACCTTGAATTCCCCGCCTTCATAAATCAGCACGGGCTGTCCCGTTTTGAGGATTGCTGTCACCCGTTTGGGCTGTGTATTGACCAGATCCCAGTGCATGTTCGAAGAATTGAAACCGAGTTCATATTCCAGTTCAGGCGTGAGGACCTCCGGCGGCCCGGTAAAGCTCTCCAGCACGGAGCCGCCGAGGGCGATATGGCAGTTGCCGTGCTCGCCGCCGAAATTCTCATCCAGCAACGTATGCGCCATGAACCGGTCCACGCGGGAGAACCGCTTGTCGGTCAGGGAAAACTCGCCCACACGGCGTGCGCCGGAGTCGGAATACATCTGGTTCTGCAAGAAGACCTGTCCGCGTCCTGCCTCCACGCGAGCCGCAACACCATCGGAAAAATCAAGCGACGCCCCCATGACGAGATGACCATACCGAAGGGTGGGCTGATCCGCATAGTAGGTGCCTTCCACGCCGCGCGCATCGGGTGCGAAATAGATTTCATACCCCGGAATATTGGTACCGCTCACGCCCACGAAACGACGATTCTCGCCCACCGGGACCTTGAGGTTGATATCCTCGGACTCGACCCGCAGGCTCTTCATATCCATGGAATCCAGCCAGTCACACACTTCGCCGACCTCGCGTTTGAGCCGCTTCCACTCCCGGACCGGCGCAGGCATGTTCAGCCAGCAGGCACGTTGCAGGGCGTAGGTATATTCCTCAAGCGTCATGCCGCTGGCTTCGGCAAGGGCTTCAGAGGGATACACACAGGTCGTCCATCCGAGAGTACCCGCCCGCTTCCGCTTTTCAAGAATGCTGCGGGTAACGCTGTCCGCCTTGCGGGCCTCGGCAATGGTCCGGGGATCAACGGTTTGCAGATGTGTAAGGTCTTCGGGTGAAAGAACGGTGATGACTCCGGCAGCCTGAGAGTAAAGTTCGGCCAGTCCCGGAGCCTGAAAAAGCAACTGTCCGTAGCTCGCGTTCAAATACCGCTCCATCTCCATATACGGCGTTGGCAGGGCCATGGGCACGGGCATGAGGTGCGCGTCAATAAGCTTGGAATACACCGCCTCCACCAGAGCCAGCCCGGGCATGTCATACCGGATGACGACCACATCCCGCTTTTTAAGCGGTTCCCGCCGACTCTCATTGAGCGCCCACAACAGGACCTCGGCATAATTCTCAATATCCACGGAATCAAAAAGCGACACATATTCTCCCGGGTTCACCGGCGTCAGCACCGGCCAGTTTCAAGATATAACCCCCCGCCCAGGTTGGCAAAGGATATTTTGACATCATCTGCTTCGGGTCGTACACAACAGGAATGCCGATACTCCCGAATCCAAATCATGTTCCCCCTCTCCCGTTCCGTAGCGCGAATCTTGCCACGCTCTATCCGCCGCTTTTCCGCCCCACGCCGCAATACAGTTGCGTACGCGAACGCATCGACACGCCGGACGGTGATTTTCTGGATATCGACCGGCACCAGAGCCGGGTGGGGGAATCACGAAAATTGGCTGTCATCAGCCACGGGCTGGAAGGCAACTCCCGGAAAAAATACATTCTCGGGATGGCGCACATGGTCACGGGCCTCGGCTACGACGCCGCCTGCTGGTGCCAGCGCGGATGCAGCGACGAACCCAACCGCCTGCCGCGGTTCTATCATTCCGGTGAAACCGACGACCTGCATTCCGTCATAACCCACGGCCTGTCCGGCGGAAGATATGACGAAGTCGTGCTCATCGGATTCAGCATGGGCGGCAACCAGATTCTCAAATATCTCGGAGAAAATCCGGACCGGATACCGCAGCAGGTATCGGCTGCCGCAACGTTTTCCGTGCCGTGCGATCTTGCGGCGACCGGAAAGATTCTCTCCCTCCGGTCACGGCGCATATACCATGAATATTTCATGCTCGGCCTGAGAAAAAAGATTCGAGAGAAGGCGGAGATATTCCCGGAAATCGTAGACCCGTCGAAACTGAACGGCATCACGAACCTGCGCCAGTTCGACGACCGCTACACCGCACCGCTCTGCGGCTTCAATGACGCCGACGATTACTACGCCAAGTCAAGCTGCAACCAGTTCCTCGGCAACATCCGCATTCCCACACTGTTGGTGCAGGCCAAAAACGATCCGTTCCTGCCGTCGCGGTGCTACCCGCGCGCCGAGGCCGAAGCCAACGACAACCTGTTTCTTGAAACGCCGAAACACGGCGGCCATGTCGGATTCGTCCAATCCGACCCGGACAACGTGTACTGGTCGGAAGAACGTGTGAAGGCGTTTCTCGCAGAACTGGGGTGAATCAGTACCGATATATCCACGGTACAAGAAAGACCATAAACATTGTCCAGACGGAATAGGCCGGGAGGTATTTCGCCACTCCGCGCTCAACAGCATCAAGAGAACCACCTCCCTTCCAGCTTTTCAGGCACCCCTTGCACATGACGGCAAGGTTGCCGAGCACCATCAGATTCGACCCCAAAACAGCCAGCCGGTTGGCGGTCAAGCCGTGGTCGTACTCATACATGCGCCAGACAATGGCGATGACACCGAGCACATCCAGCAGCAGTGTGGCGACCAGCATACAACTCAGTACGGCCTTGACGATCTTCTGTTCCCCATACTCACGCCGCCCGGTCAGGGTAAAAACCGCCGTTCCCAACACGCACAGCAAAAGCACGTTATACAGCAACAGCGTGGAGCGTTCCTGAAAAAGTTCCTCGATATTCAGCGCCATCGCAATCATGTAGCTCACGATCAGCAAAAGAAGCAGCGGAGAAAAAATCCTTGCCAGAAGCGGAACCATCCGGCGAGCCGCCGAATACATATCCGTCGCCCACATCGCCACGATCGGAATGGCTGCCAGACCATAAAGAGCCACATACTCCATGACCCAACGAGTCGGAAGATTCAGGAGTTCGAAAAGCCCGAACGTCAACCCGAGCAGGACGCCGCCGCCTACGAAAAACAAGCCTGCGTGAATAATCATTTCACCGAAAAACCGCAGGTATTCGATACGCGCTTTTTCGCTCCTCCACTCATCGCCGAGCCGGATCATGCCATAGGCACACCAAAGGAAAAACGGCAGATACAGGCAGGAAAGTATAAAAGAATCATCCCATGCGGTGGGAAGCATGAACACATATCCGCTCACGCCGACACAAAAAAGGAAAACCATCCGACCATCTTCCGGAAACGGTTCTTCATGTACAGAGTCAAAAAAGCCATGGCACCAAACGGAATCAAAGCCACATATCGGGGGAAAAATTCACTTTCCGTCACCGGCGTCCAGTCAGGAACCTTGTAGAGACTCCCTGCCACCAGACACAAAACCACCATGAGGACCAAATCAAACGTCCTCAGGGTGGCGGTACTTTCCGGGACATATTCGAAGCGCGCCCGCCACACCTGCAAAAGCAGGGAGTCGGGGCGCTTCGATAAAGCATCCTGAAACACAGCCCTGAATGCCTGCGGCTTCTGACGATACAGTTTCTCCATCCCGTCAGGGTCCTCAGACAAATTCAAAATCCGTTCAAGAATGCTCACTGTCCGGATACTCCTTACTCAAACACCAAAGCGCCGTCTTTCTCATTCACCGTCACGCAGTCGCCCTCGCCGAGTTCGCCGCCGATAAGCAGCTTGGCAAGCGGGGTCTCCAGATGGGCCTGAAGATAACGGTGCAGCGGACGGGCTCCGAAGTTCGGGTCGTACGCGGACTCGGCGATGAATCCCTTGGCCGCGTCCGTGAGCGACAGTTCGATCTTGCGGTCGGCCAGACGGCCCTTCACACCCTGAACGAGCAGGTCGATGATCTTGACCAACTGGTCCTGACTGAGCGGACGGAACAGCACGGTCTCGTCCACGCGGTTCAGGAATTCGGGCCGGAAGTGGTGATGCAGGACATCCATGACCTGATCTTCCACCCCGCTCTTGAACTCGCCTGCAGCATCAATGCCGTCGAGCATATACTCGGCACCGAGGTTGCTCGTCATGATGACGATGGTGTTCTTGAAGTCCACGGTACGGCCGTGGGAGTCCGTCAGACGACCGTCATCAAGAATCTGCAACAACACGTTGAACACGTCATGATGCGCCTTTTCGATCTCGTCGAAGAGCACCACGGAATACGGCTTGCGGCGCACGGCCTCGGTCAGTTGTCCGCCTTCGTCATAGCCGATGTAACCGGGAGGCGCACCGATGAGCCGTGCCACGGTGTGCTTTTCCATGTACTCGGACATGTCGATACGCACCATGTTGTCCTCAGAGTCGAACAGACTCGACGCGAGGGTCTTGCACAGCTCGGTCTTGCCCACTCCGGTGGGACCGAGGAAGATGAACGAACCGATGGGACGGGAGGGGTCCTTGAGACCGGCACGGGCGCGCAGCACGGCGTCTGCCACCGCCTGCACGGCCTCGTCCTGCCCGATCACCCGTTCATGCAGTACGTCAGCCAACTTGAGCAGTTTTTCGCGCTCGCCTTCCATGAGCTTGGAAACGGGAATGCCGGTCCACTTGGCAATGACCTGTGCCACGTCGTCCGGGCCGACTTCCTCTTTCACCATGCGGGGAGTATCACCGGACTCCAGCGCCTCGTTGCGCTCGTTGAGTTCCTTTTCCAGACCGGCCAGCGTACCGTATTCCAACTCGGCGGCCCGGTTGTAATCATGTACGCGCTTGGCCTCCTCGATCTCACGGCGCACGGCCTCGATCTCTCCCTTGAGGGAACGCAACCGCTCGATGCCGCCCTTTTCGTTTTCCCACTGGGCAACAAGTGCGGCCTGCTTTTCCTTGAAATCCACAAGGTCCTTCTCAAGCTTCTTGAGCCGTTCCTTGGACTTGGCGTCGCTCTCACGCTTGAGGGCTTCCCGCTCGATTTCAAGCTGCATGATCTGACGGTTGACCTTGTCCAGTTCATACGGCTGCGAATCGATCTCGGTCCGAATCAGGGCTGCGGCCTCGTCAATGAGGTCGATCGCCTTGTCCGGCAGTTGCCGATCGGAAATGTACCTGTCAGACAGCACGGCGGCCTCGACCACGGCACCGTCGGAGATACGCACGCCATGATGCACTTCAAACCGCTCACGCAGTCCGCGCAGGATGGAAATGGTGTCCTCGACAGACGGTTCTTCCACCATGACGGTCTGGAAACGGCGTTCGAGCGCCGGGTCCTTTTCAATGTATTTGCGATACTCGTCCGTGGTGGTCGCACCAATGCAGTGCAGTTCACCGCGCGCCAGCATGGGCTTGAGCAGATTGCCCGCGTCCATGGCGCCATCTGTCTTGCCCGCGCCAACAATGGTATGCAGTTCGTCGATGAACATGATGATTTGTCCGGCGGACGCCTGCACTTCCTTGAGCACGGCCTTGAGACGTTCCTCGAACTCGCCGCGATATTTGGCACCGGCGATGAGCGCGCCCATGTCGAGAGAAAACACGGTCTTGTCCTTGAGTCCCTCGGGCACGTCCTCGGCCACGATACGCTGGGCAAGCCCTTCGGCTATGGCCGTCTTGCCGACGCCAGCCTCGCCAATGAGCACGGGATTGTTCTTGGTGCGGCGGGACAGGATACGGATGACACGGCGGATTTCCGCATCACGTCCGATGACCGGATCGAGCTTGCCGGAGCGGGCTTCTTCCACGAGGTCGCGTCCGTATTTCTTGAGGGAATCATAGGTCGCCTCGGGGTTGTCCGAGGTCACGCGCTGCTTGCCGCGCACTTCCTCAAGCGCACCGAGCACCTTGTTCTTATCAAGCTTGAACTGCTTGTTGACCTTGCCCACGCCGGTCGATGCCGGCTCGTCCATGAGTGCGAGGAAAACGTGCTCCACGGAGACGAATTCATCCTTGAGGCGCTTGGCCTTGTCGTCAGCCGAGACCAGCACTTTCTGCAACCGCTGGGTCACGAGTATCTGATCGGGCCGCGCTCCGGGACCGGAAACGCGGGGCAGCTTGGCAATTTCCGCATCCACCGCGCCCATGTAAGCGTCAGGCGACACGCCCAGCTTACGCAGAATCTGGGGCACAAGCCCCTGCTCCTGAGCAACCAGCGCACGCATGAGGTGTTCGCAGTCTATCTGCTGATGTCCGCTCCTGATGGCGAGATTCTGCGCCTCGGAAACGGCATCCTGTGTTTTTCTGGTGAAAGTATTCGGGTCCATATGAACCTCCTTGATCTCTGGTATATGTCAGTCCGCTCCCGCTTTTCAGGCAAGACGCCACCGCTCAGGGCCGCCGCGGTGTTCACGCACGCCTGCCCCACATTCTAGGGCAAGCCGCCCGAATTCGGAAGTTTCCTGATGAAATTTCAACGGCTACACCAGCCGCTTCAACTCCTCGATTTCGGTCTCCAGTTCCTCGACACGCTCCAGCAGGTCGACAATGATGCTGCCGCTGTTGAAGGATACGTCGAGGTCCTTGACCAGCCGCATCAGCTTGTGGATGCGGTACACGTCACGCAGACGGAAAAGATAGTCCTCCGCACAGGTCCGGGTCGGGTTGATCCAGCCGAGATCGACCAGCTCGGCCATCTCGGCAGGTTCAATGGCAGTCAGTTCAACCAACTCTGCCCACGCTACATATTCGGAACGTTCCGGCAGGTTGAGGCCGGGTATCCGCATCATTTGCTTGAGTCGATCAGATGTCATAGCCTGCCACCCTTAAAAATTCCTCGGCGTGAATGCCGATTTAGCCTGAAGTTCCTCCCACAGCTCCCGCTCCTCGGAAGAGAGGCGGTCCGGAGCCTGAATCATGATACGCACGAACTGATCGCCACGTTTCGCGCCGCTGCCGAGTCCCCTGCCCTTGATACGAAGTTTCTTGCCGGAACCGATGCCCGGGGGGATCTTCATCTCGACCGCACCGTCCAGCGTCGGAATACGCAGGGTCGCACCGAGCGCGGCTTCCCACGGAGCCAGCGGCAGGTCGAGAATGATGTCGCCGTCATTCACCTTGTAGAGATGATGCGGCATCAGCTTGATCTTGAGATACAGATCACCGCGGGGCCCGCCGGACATGCCGGGATTTCCCTGACTGGCCAGACGAATCTTCTGCCCGTCCTTGATGCCCGCAGGCACCTTGACCTCAAGAGTCTTGGTGGTCATTCGCGGAATGCCGTCAGGACCGGACACCTGTTCCTGCAACGTGATGGACTTGGCTCCGCCCCGATACGCTTCCTCAAGGGTCAGCTCATAAAAAGCCTCGGAATCGCTGCCGCGCCGAGGACGCTGCTGAAAACCTCCGCCACCGAAGCCGCCCTGCTGGAAGCCGCCACGAAAGCTCGCACCGCCGGGACCGCCGCCACCGAAAATGGTTTCAAAGAAATCGGAGAAGTCGCCTCCACCGCCGCCGAAATGCATGCGCTCATGACCGGGCGGGGGCTGAAAATTCTGTCCGTGCTCCCAGTTGGAACCAAACTGGTCATACATCTTCCGTTTCTTCTCATCCTTGAGAACTTCGTACGCCTCGTTGATTTCCTTGAACTTGGCCTCGGCAGTAGCGTTCCCCGGATTGAGATCGGGGTGGTATTTGCGGGCCAGTTTCTTGAAGGCTCGGCTGATCTCCTCACCGGATGCAGACCGGGAAACTCCAAGCAGCTTGTAATAATCTTTATATTCCATTCGAGATGTTTTCCTTGTCCAAGCGAAAATTATTTATCGATTCAAAACTGTATGGTAATCTGCTTTCACCGACTGTCAAGATATGGACTGCAATTGGAGTAACATTTTTTCCACAGAGTTTTCCACAACCATAGAAAGACGGAGAAGCCATTGCCATGAATTTCATTTCCAAGTCTACAATCTGTCTGATCGTCATCGTTTGTGCCATGATAAACATCGCGTGGACTCCATGGGGCAGCATTTACGAATCGGCACGCGACGAACGAAGCGTGGTCGACCAGGCCGCCGACAAACAGATATCACTGTCCATCAAGGCCAAACTCGCTGACCGGGACAAGGGAAAGGCCCTGAAGGTACATGTCTACTGTTTCCTACGCCACGTCTACCTTGTCGGAGCGATCGACGACACGGCATTCCGGAGCTTCGCTGTCGCAACTGCCAAAGCAACCGAGGATGTCAAAAAGGTGACCAAATACTTCGTCAGGGAAAGCGACACCATGACCAGCGACCTTGAAATCGCCACACGGGTCCGTGCCAAACTGGTGGCCGAAGAAGACCTCAGCTCCACACAGATAGAAAACGAAGTCATGAACGGCGAAGTGGTCATGCTCGGCATGGTGCGTTCCAAGGCCGATGCCCGACTGGCCATCAAGCTGACCAAAAGCGTGGAAGGCGTTCGAAAAGTGACATCGTTCCTCATAACGCCCTAGCTGGCTAAAAAATACGTTTTCAAGGAGCCTGCCCATACGTACGGAATGAGACGGCGATCAACCCGGTGAAACGGGAAACCTTGGTATATTTGTGACAAGACTTTTATTGTATCGTGATCGGTGATACATACGCCACCGTCCCTGCAACGCTGCCGACATGCCCACTTCACGATCATGGTGACCGACAGGGACCGCTTCACGAATAACGCTTTCACAGCAAACCTCTCCACGGAGTCGAAACGTGCCGAAAACCTGTGTACTCATAGTTCTCGACGGACTGGGTGACCGCTCACATGCCGCCTTTGGCCACAAAACCCCTCTTCAGGCCGCAGAAACCCCCTGCCTCGACCGGCTGGCGACCATGGGCGGCACAGGCCTGTTCCACGCCGACAAGGTGGGCCGCCCCCTGCCCAGTGAAAACGCACATTTCACCATATTCGGAAGCCCGAAAAACGAATTTCCCGGACGCGGATATCTCGAAGCCCTCGGCTGCGACATCCCTATCGGGGAAAACGACGTCGCCGTTCTGACCCACTTCATCTGCGTCCTTGAAACACTGGATCGGCAACTGACTCTCAAGTACGACCGCATTTGCGGCACGGGTGAGGAAATTGACGCCCTGTACGACGCGGCCTCGGAATTCGAAAGCCAAGGCATCACTTTCAAACTCCACCGCACAGGCCGCATGTTCAGCGTGCTCACCATGCACGGTGACGTCAGTCCGTACTTCACCGACTCCAACCCCATGCTTGAAGGCCGCTTCATTTCACAGATCAGGCCGCTTGAGAAGTATGCAAACGATCCCGCTACCATCCGCAGTGCAAAGGCTCTGGGCGAGTATATTGAATGGACCTATCATCAGTTAAACAAGGTCCCGCAGAACGAACTGCGAATCAAACAGAAACTTCCGCCCATCAACGGCATAGTCACACAGCGTGCAGGTCGGTGGGTGCCCCACACGTCCATGCGCGGCCGGTACGGCCTCACAGGGCTGTCCGTTGCCAGCGGCCCGGTCAACAAAGGGCTGGCCGATTATCTGGGCATGGATTTCCAGCAGGTCAAAGACACCCGCGATCCGGGCCGCGATCTGGCAAGTCGTCTGGCTATCGCGCAGGAATCGCTGGACAACTACAATTTCATCCACATCCACTCCAAGGCACCGGACAAGGCGGGACACAACAAGAATCCCCGCGCGAAAGTCCGCATCATCGAGTCCATCGACCGGGGACTGGCCGACTCCATCGAACCGCTGCTCGACAACGACGACGTCTTCGTGGTCATCATGGGCGATCACTCCTCCGCTGCCAGCGGCGGCCTGATCCACTCGGGCGAACCCGTTCCGGTCATGTTCATCGGTGACGGCATACGCCGGGACAACGTCACGCAGTTCGACGAGATCAACGTCGCAGGCGGCGCACTGGGCTTCCTGCGCGGCGATGAAATCCTGCACATGATTCTCAACCATCTCGACAAGGCACGTCTGGCCGGAACCCACGACGCTCCCCTGCCACAGGAATTCTGGCCCGGAGATTACGATCCGTTCCTCGTTGAACCTGAAATCACGAAGGAAGACGACGAATAGTATCAATCATTCGCCGCACGTCTGACCCTCGACGCAAAAAACACCCCTTCATGCACCACACGCATGAAGGGGTGTCCTTCTTCCGACAGTCTAGCGTACTAGGATTCGTTTTCCGATTCGGGGTCATAATCCTTGGTATCGGGGTTGTAGCAGTAACGGCATGTCCCGCGCCGCCTGAATACACGAATCAGGATAATGCCGGCCACAAAACCGCCCACATGCGCCCACCATGCCACCTCGTGCGTCTCCCGGGAGACAGACAGGACGCCGGAAAGTATCTGGGAAAGAAACCACACGCCAAGAAACAGCACGGACGGCAGCCGCAGAAACAATGGAATGAAAACAATCGGCACAAGCGTCAGCACCCGCCCATGGGGATAAAGCATGATATACGCCCCCATGACGCCTGCCACCGCACCGGAAGCTCCCACCACAGGTATGGTCGAGGTCTGCTCAAACACCATATGTAGCCCCACCGCTGCCAAGCCGCACAATACATAAAACAGAATGAACCCGCCGTGGCCGGTGACATCCTCGATATTGTCACCGAAAATCCAGAGCATCCACATGTTCAGGATGATATGTATCCATCCCCCGTGCAGGAACATGTAGGTCAGCAGCGGCCAGCCCATGGTCTGGGGATACCCGGCCCATGTCGCCCACTCCGGCTCAAAGAACCGCGCAGGGACCACGCCGAACAAATAAAACAGGTGCATCTGCGATCGCAGATCCAAACTTTTCGCAAACAGGAACACAAGCGCGTTGACAAGAATCACCGCACTCACGGCAATGGGTGCGGACACCCTCGGCACATTGTCCCTGATTGGAATCAATCGCCCTCTCCTGTGTTGTCGAATTCGGCAGCAAGATTCGGCCACAGCTTATCCAGCCACGCCGCGAAATCGGCATTCCGCCGCTCGAAACGTTCCTGCGCCCATGCCTGAAGCCTTGCGGCCTCGGTCTTGAGCGCATCAAGATCGGCGTCATTGACCAACTCGATATCACACGCGGCGAGCTTGTCCTTTTCCGACCACTGCCACGAATCAAACACAGCCAGAATTTCGCTGTCCAGTCCGCGCAGTTTTCGCAATTCGCCGGTCCGCTTTTCCTCTGGACAACGCACGCCTGCCACGGCGTCCACACTGCCCCGCTTGTGCCACCCCCCTTCCAGAAGCAGGGGAATCTCGGCATAGCACACCGGTTCATCCCGATGTTCCTTGAAAAACTCCTCGCACGCATGACGCACCATGGGATGCACCATGTCCATGATCTCGCGGCGCATCCTGTCCGAACCGCGCATGGCCGCAAACAGCGCGGGCTTATCCACGCCTCCGTCTTCCTGAGAATACTCCCCGCCGAAGCGCTGGCCGATCATGGCGGCACCGTCACCTCCAGGGCGGTACAGTTCCGCCACGGATTCATCCGCACTGAAACAGGGCTGCTCGGCTTCCAGCAGCGAACTGAGTAGAGCAGACTTACCGCAACCGGGCATTCCAACGATGCCGACCCGCAAGCACTCCCTCGGCAGTGCGCCGAGCAGGGTCAGGAAATCCTCGGGCGGCTTTCGCCACAAGGTCACCTTTTTACCCGAAGCCGGGTGCGTGAATGAAAGATAAAACGCATGCAGCATCTGGCGCGGAGCAAGTGTCGCCAGACGGTCGGGCCGCCGCTGCCACTCGGCATTCTCACGCGGGCCGTACACCGCGTCACCCAGCAGCGGGTGACCGATATGCGCCATGTGCACGCGAATCTGATGCGTCCGCCCTGTATGAATCCGCACGGCCACAAGGCTCGCCAGCCCGCGGGGACCGGTCCAGAGCACACGGTAATCACTCTTGGCCTCACGCCCGCCCTTCTCGACCACGGCCATGCGCGTCTTCTGGGTCGGATGTCTGCCGATGGGCGCTTCAATCACCCCGGTCTCACGCTCCGGCTTTCCATGCACGATGGCAAGGTACACCTTGCGAATCTTCCGATCAGCAAAATCAGCCGACAGCTTGAGCCTATCCGCCTCGGTACGCGCCACCGCGATCAGCCCGGACGTATCCTTGTCCAGTCGATGCACGATACCGGGCCGCTGCCCGTCCATGCCGGACGCATCTCCCGCGATGTCGGGCCATTTATATAGTAGATGGTTGACCAGTGTCGGTCCCGGCTCACCCGGTGCCGGATGCGTGGTCAGACCGGCGGCCTTGTCCACGACCACCACATGCCCGTCCTCGAACACCGCATCAAGGTCACCGGCAACCGCCTCGGGCAGGGAATCCCCGGCACCAGACGTATCCGCACCGATGACAAGCGTTTCATATCCGGAAAGTTTATGCTTTCCCTTGGTGACGACTTCGCCGTCCACACGGGCCAACCCGTTCTCGATCCACGACTTGACCCTTCCACGCGAAACGCCTTCATCACTCAGCTCACGGCCCCAGAATTTATCCAGCCGCAAACCAGCGTCAGAAGGAGCAACTTCACGTTCCCATTTTTTTTCATCGGTGCTTTTTGTCATATCGCACAGCATACACCGGGAATCATTGGAAAGTAAAACCCATTATTGCCAGTCAAGTTGTCGAACCAACGAAATTGCCCCTTGACCGCGGGCGATCTTCTGAATAGAAAAAGAAAGTTTTACGCATTCAACTTTTTTTCAGACAATCAATTCAAAAAATCAAGGAGAGGTAGACCTGTGGCTTTACACGTGGTTGACCACCCACTTATCCGACACAAAGTCGGTATCTTACGCAAGCATGATATTTCCACCAGCCGTTTTCGCCAGCTCGCAAACGAAATCACCCGGCTGCTGACTTACGAAGCAACCAAGGATTTCGAGACCGAGAAGACCACCGTTGAAGGTTGGGCAGGCGAAGTCGAAGTCGATTCCATCAAAGGCAAGAAGGTCACCGTGGTGCCCATCCTGCGCGCCGGTCTCGGCATGCTCGACGGCGTCTACGACATGATCCCCGGTGCCAAGGCCTCTGTCGTCGGTTTCTACCGCAACGAGGAAACCCTTGAGCCGGTCGAGTACTACGTTAAGCTCGCAAGCAACATGGACGAACGCATCGCGCTCATCCTCGACCCCATGCTCGCAACCGGCGGAACCCTCGAAGCCACCATCAAGCTGCTCAAGGAATCCGGCTGCAAGTCCATTCGCGGCCTGTTCCTCTGTGCCGCGCCTGAAGGCGTTGACCGCATATTGAAAGCACACCCGGACGTCGACATCTACGTCGCGTCGGTAGACGAAAAACTGAATGACATCGGATATATTATCCCCGGCCTCGGAGACGCGGGGGACAAGATATTCGGTACCAAGTAGGTAACGGGGCACGCTGCAAAGCGTGCCTTTTTTTGGGACAAGTTTTTTTTGGAGTCGCGGGAGACTCCGCACATTTCGGACAGGCCGCATCACAGTTCGTGGGGGACGATGGATGCGCCCGCGGTCCGGCAACCAAGAGGAGAGTTGGTAAACCATGAATGAAGTTCATTCCACTGAGTACAGCTTCAAGCCCAAAGACGCGCTGCTGGGCGCGCAGATGCTATTCGTCGCCTTCGGCGCACTGGTCCTCGTGCCACTGCTCACAGGCCTCGATGCCAACGTCGCCCTGTTTACCGCAGGTGTCGGCACACTGATCTTTCAGGTCATCACCAGAGGAAAGGTGCCCGTATTCCTGGCATCCAGCTTCGCATTCATCGCGCCCATCATCTACGGCGTACAGACCTGGGGCATCCCCTCCACCATGTGCGGACTTCTGGCCGCCGGACTGCTCTACGTCGTCTTCAGCTTCCTCATCCGCATCTTCGGTGTTGAAATGCTGCGCCGTGTGCTGCCCCCGGTCGTGACCGGCCCCGTCATCATGGTCATCGGCCTCATCCTCGCCCCTACCGCCGTCCACATGGCCATGGGCAGGACCGGCGACGGAGGCGCATGGCTCGTCCCCAACATCACCGCAATGATCATCGCCGGTGTCGCACTGCTGACCACAATCTTCGCCTCCCTGCTCGGCAAAGGCTGGATCAAGCTGATCCCCATCCTGCTCGGTATCGTCGCAGGGTACGCAACCTCGCTCATCCTTGACGCAACCGGCTTCTCCGCAGCACAGCAAGCCATTTTCGATCCGGGCACCCTCCAGAACTGGACCGCTCCGACACTCATCAGCTTCGGAAAAATCGCCGAAGCACCCGTGCTCGCCATCCCGAACTTCACCTTCCCGACATGGAACCTCGAAGCCGTTCTCTTCATCGTTCCCGTCGCCATCGCACCCGCCATCGAACACTTCGGTGACATCCTCGCTATCGGCGGCATCTCCGGCAAGGACTACGTCAAGGACCCCGGCGTCCAAAACACCATGCTCGGTGACGGCATCGCGACATCCATCGCAGCCGCCCTCGGCGGACCGCCGAACACCACCTACTCCGAAGTGTCCGGCGCAGTCGCCCTCACGCGCTCCTTCAACCCCGGCATCATGACCTGGGCCGCCATCACCGCCATCATCCTCGCCTTTGTCGGCAAGATCGGCGCTATCCTCGGCACCATCCCCGTACCCGTCATGGGCGGCATCATGATCCTGCTCTTCGGTGCCATCACCGTTATCGGCATCAACACCCTCGTCCGCGCAGGACAGGACCTCATGCTCCCCCGAAACCTCGCCATCGTCGCGATTATCCTCGTCTTCGGCATCGGCGGCATGAACTTCGACCTCGTCATCGTCAAACTCGGCGGCATCGGCCTCGCCGGTGTCATCGGCGTCGTCCTCAACCTCATCCTGCCCTGCAAAAACTGCAACGATCCGCTGCCCGACGAAGTCAACCCCGTCGGCCCCGATCACCACACCGACCTCTAGGTCCGGTAGGTAAACGAATAAATAAGGGGTGGCTGTCTGCGACAGCCACCCCTTTATTTTTGGGGTTGCCTCCGGCGGCCAGAGGAAGGGGGGAAGGGAGCACCCCCTTGATTCGCCCCGTCCTGGGGCTCACCCCTTCGGGGCGATGGGAAACCCATCGTCCAAATCCGCTGTCCTGCGGATTTGTGAAAGCAGGGTACTCCCTTCCCCCCTTCCTCTGGACTTCATCCCCCCATCCCTCTCCCCGTAACTTTTGGTCCCGTGCTGATGCGCGGGGGAGGATATCAATAAACTGCTGCTAGATATTTTTTTAAATTCACTGATTAACAACTGGTCTTTTTGGGATATAATTTAATTATCAACTGAGGATATTTATTAATATTTACCCCCATAAGGAGGTCTCCATTATGGAATGATTTCAAATCATCTATTGGACAATCAAAATAGGTTGGCTCATCTGACGAATCATTAAATGAATTCGCCGGAAGTAATTCCTATCCCTCGTGGTGACGGCATATGTCGTCATCACACCTTTCTTTTTTTCACGAACTAATTTAAAAAAATTGATTACCATTGCCGTGCTAGTAAGTAGTCAACTTTGCGAATTGATTTTTAAAAAATTAATACTGTTATCAATCAGCAGTCGCCCCCCCCAACACGCCGCCATCTCCGCCCTTTCGTTCCCGCAACACCGGCACATGCGGCGTGGGCACTGTTCCGAAGAAATCGCGCCGGTCAGTTATTTTTCAATTTCCACCAACTGTCCGGCGCGATTTCTTCGGAACGCAGTTTCCCGGCCCCACACACCTCCGCCCGACACAACACACCCGCCGAAGGCGCGCCAAAAAGCTTCGGAGATTCTCAAGAACCCTTCACGAAGGGTTCTTGAGCCGTCGGAGACGCCCGTCCGGCGAGGACATCTTCATCCCTCCCCACCTCCCCGCCCATTCAGCGAGCCGCAACAATTCCGTAGACCCTTTCACTGGAACCCGTTACACTGCGCGTGCCTGAAAGGGGGATAAGCATGAAAGAGACTGTGACTGGATTGGTCCTGACATATAATGGAGAGCGGCTACTGGAAAAATGCCTCAAGTCGCTTGATTTCTGTGACGAACTGCTGGTGGTGGATTCCGAGTCCTCGGACCGCACGCGGGAGATCGCGGAAAAATGCGGTGCGCGGGTGATTGTTAATCCGTGGCCGGGTCCGGTGGATCAGTTCAAGCTGGCTCTTTCGGAGATAACCACTACATGGGTGGTTTCGCTCGATCAGGACGAGTTCCTTACGGACGAACTGCGGGGTAACATTGTTTCGAAGCTGTCGAAAAAGGAACATGTCGCTGGATATTATACGCCGCGCAGCTCGTTCTACTTCAATCGGTTCATGAAACATTCGGGGTGGTACCCGGACTATCTTTTCCGGGTGTTTCGACTGGGTAAAATGGAAGTCACGGCAAGCGGCGCACACTATCATTTCACCCCTCGCGGCGAGACGCTGAAACTGGAAGGTGATATTCTCCATTACCCGTATGAATCGTTTGAGCAGCATATGGAAAAGATCAATTACTATGCCGAAGAGGGCGCGAAATCGCTGCGGGAGAAGGGCCGCAAAGGCGGTCTGGTGCGCGGCCTTCTGCATGCGAAAATGAAATTCATCAAACTCTATCTGCTGAAACTCGGATTTCTCGACGGCAAGGCCGGATTCTACAATGCCCTGGCGGGCTTCTATTATACTTTCCAGAAGTATATCAGGGTCGAAGAAACCGAAAAATGGGGCGGCGAATAATCGTCTGATTATATTTTCTCATCCGGTTCCTCCTTTCCGGTCTTTGTGGTATTCATGCCTCTCGCAATTCGAACACCAAGCCACTTTCAGGAGGATCAATGACCAATTTTCTCGACCCGGAAACCGTCCAGCAACTGTTTGAACAGGGAATCGCGTTCGTCTCCATTCACGGACTGAACATTCTCATCGCGCTTCTCATATTCGTTTTCGGACGGATGATTGCAAAGAGGATTGCAGAGCTTACGCGTTTAGCCATGCGTAAAAGCAATGTAGATGAGACACTTCGCGCATTCCTGAGAAACATCATCTACTATGCCCTGCTGGCGGCGGTCATCATAATGGCCCTCGGACAGACCGGGCTGAACATCACGTCCTTCCTCGCCGTACTCGGTGCCGCAGGTCTCGCCATCGGTCTCGCGCTCAAGGATTCACTGTCAAACTTTGCAGCGGGCGTCATGCTCATCATGCTCAGGTTTTTCAAGAAAGGCGATTTCATCAAAGCCGCAGGCGAAACCGGCAAGGTCACGGCTATCAACATTTTCAATACCATCCTGACCACGGCTGACAACAGGGCCATCATCGTGCCCAACTCGTCGGTCCTGTCCGGCACTATCATCAACATCACGGCCAACGACACACGCCGCGTCGATCTGGTTATGGGCATCGGATATGATGACGACCTGCTCAAGGCAAAAGAGCTTCTCAAGAAAATAGTCAAGGAAGAACCGCGAGTTCTGGCCGAACCGGAACCGCTCGTCGAGGTTCTCGAACTGGCCGATTCATCCGTCAACTTCGCAGTACGCCCGTGGTGCAAGACAGAGGATTACTGGGGCGTCTATTACGCCATCACGGAAAAGGTAAAGATCGTATTCGATCAGGAAGGCATTTCCATCCCCTACCCGCAGACCGACGTTCATCTGTACAAGACGGATGCGTAATTTTTGGGAACAAATCAGGATGGGAATCCGCCTTTGGCGGAATGAATAGATGATTTCGTCTCCGACGGATTAAGGGCTATACCCTTAAGAATCCCATTCTCGCCTTCGGCGACTCAACAACAAAAAGCCCCGGCACTCTTTCGAGTGCCAGGGCTTTGAATTTGTTGCAGGTAGAACTACTGAGCGTCGATCCAGGCGTTTGCTTCCTTGACTTCCAGCGTACCAACGTAAATGGCCCGACCGGAAATGGCACCCTCAAGTCCCTTTTTCGAAAGCGGGTACAGGTTCTTAATGTCGTCCAGCGTGTGCACGCCGCCCGCAGCGATGACCGGAATGGAGGTCTTGGCGCACAGGGCCTCCAGGCCTTTCACGTTCACGCCGGTCTGCATGCCGTCTCGGGAGATGTCTGTGTAGACGATGAAACGGATGCCGTCTTTTTCAAGACGCGGCAGGACATCGTCAATGGTCAGACCGGCATCTTCCACCCAGCCCTTTGTCTTGAGCTTGCCGTCAACCGCGTCCAGCGAGACGCCGATGCGACCGGGCAGGGCCTTGCACAGTTCGGAGAACATCTCCGGATCTTCCAGTGCCATGGTGCCGATAATCAGGCGATGCACACCGGCTTCCACATACTTCTCGGCAGTGGCGATATCACGAATGCCGCCGCCCAGCTGAACCGGAATATCAATAGCGGAACAGATGTTCTTGATCAGTTCGAAATTCTTGGGCATCCCGGAAAATGCGCCGTCGAGATCAACGACATGCAGGTAACGGGAGCCGAGTTCTGCCCAGTACCGGGCCTGCGCCACGGGGTCGGACGCGAACACGGTGACCTGATCTTCCTTGCCCTGTGCAAGGCGGACACATTCACCGTTCTTGATGTCTACAGCGGGGAAAAGAATCATAATCCGGGTTCCTTGTATTTAACTATTTGGAATTATTATATGCCCTTAATGAATATTCAAACATTGCCGACCGTTTTTCAAACTCCGGCCAGACACGGATGTACAGTTTCAACATCGATTTCAAAATATCATCAAAGAGCGAGAAAAAAAGGGAGCGTCTCTCCGCGATTGCGGAAATCATTTCGCATGATTTTTTTGGAAAACGATTGTAACGGCTTGTCGATGCCGCTCGCGCCAACAATCCGTTCGTGTTTGTAGCCGCAACTTGAAGCAGCGGTCAAGTAGACACATTTGCCCGACTACGCAAAACCTTGTATACGCCAAGATTCTCAAGAAAAGGAGTCCGCCATGAATATCGAGCACGTCGACAGAAACGCGTATGATGCCCTGCTTGCAGTCTGGGAATCTTCCGTTCGCGCCACACACGATTTTCTGCAAAACGAGGACATCGAGGCATTGAGACCGTTGATTCTTGAACAGTATTTTGAAGCTGTTGAATTGAGATGCGCGAAAAATCCAGAAGGGAAGCTGCTTGGTTTTTGCGGTGTAGCAGAGGGCAATCTTGAAATGCTGTTCGTTGCATCCGAAAATCAGGGGAAAGGAGTGGGGAAAGCCCTATGCCTATATGCAATTGAAAAACTTGGAATAACCAAAGTCGATGTCAACGAACAAAACCCGCAGGCAATCGGATTCTATGAACATATGGGATTCCGAACAATTGGACGTTCCCCGTTGGATGGGCAAGGTAAACCTTTTCCGCTGCTTCACATGGAATTGACCAAAGAACGGTAGACATTTTCGTTCTCATTGAAAGCCGACTCCCGATCATTGGCCAATAAAAAACCCGCTCTCCGAAGAAAGCGGGTTACTTTGCATTGCTGACTCAGCGCGTTTCAGGTGACGCGCATCGAAATCATAATCCGAGTTCCGTAAGTTTTTCCGCGATACCGTCAGAGGCCAGCCGCGTCGCAGTCACCCATTGGCCGCCGCGGGAAGCGAACTTCTTGGCGGTAAACAGATTTTCAGACAGCGACACCTGCGTTTCCTCGTAACGGACACGGGTGAGACGTTCGTTTTTCACGTCGATAAGATACATATCCAAGGCAATGGACGCCGGAGTGGTCACGCCGGAAGTGCTGCCGACGCGTTCGCGCCAGTGGGTGATCTGCGGCACGAGCAGCAGGTCGGCCTGCGCGCACTTGGCGACGCCGAGCCAGTACTTCCATGCCGAAACCTTGGGCAGGCCTTCCTCTTCAAAAACAACCACGTCCTCGCACTCCTTGAGCGCAAGCGGCGTGATATAGTCGAACACCTGATGTTTCTGGAGTGTGTCGATAAGAACAGAATCAAGCGCTTCCAAGGTTCCGTCAGGAACAGGCTTGCCCTCTTCCTCAAGATAGCCGGCCAGAATCTGCCAGTTATAAATCGGATTGGTAAACCCGGCCACGGCGAGCTTTCCCTCGGGACGGGGCACGGCAGCCGTACGGCTCTTGGGGCCGCAACCTGCGAGCAACAGTGAAAGACAGGCGACAGACAACAGGATGATGAAAATTCTACGTTGCATCAATCAAGACTCCCCTTGGTGCTGGACACACCCTTTCTGCCGATCCGAACAGCCTGACCGAGCGCAATGCCCATGGCCTTGAAAGCTGCTTCCAGAAGGTGATGACCGTTGAGACCGTATTCGTACTTGACGTGCAGGTTCATGCCCGCCTTGAAAGCGAAAGATTTCAGAAATTCACGCCAGACGTCCTTTTCGTCGCCAGCGATAACGGCAGGCAGCAGTTCATCGTTATACACGATGTAGGGACGGCCCGAGATATCCACGACGACTTCTGCCAGCGCTTCGTCCATGGGGACCTTGGCGGATGCCACACGGACGATCCCCTTCTTGTCACCAAGGGCTTCGGACAAAGCCTGCCCGAGACACAGCCCGATGTCCTCAAGGGTGTGGTGCGAATCAATTTCCAGATCGCCCTTGCAGGTCAAATCCAGATCGAACCCGCCCCAGAAGGCGCACAGCGTGAGCATGTGATCCGCAAAACCGATGCCGGTATTGACGTTCACCTTCCCTTCGCCTTCAAGAGTCAGGGAAAGCCTGATGTCTGTCTCGTTGGTGGTGCGTTCCACCGTGGCTTGGCGTGCCATGACGCTCTCCTTTACTGCACGCGTCCGCAGGGACGCATTATCACTATGTGCGCGACTGTATAGTAATTCTCTAGAAAAGTGAACCGGGCGCGACCCGCCTTTTTCGGCAGGCCGCGCCCGATGTATTGTTATGCTTTTGCAGATTCTTCGTCAGGTTCTTGCGACGCATCCCCAGAGGCTTCATCAGCGGTCGATGCAGCACCCTTTTCAGCTTCCGCTGCTGCGGCATCCATCTCGGCCTGCGCTGCGGCTTCCGCCTCAGCCTGCTTCTTCAGGTGCCGTTTTTCCTTCTTTCCGAAGAAATAAGCCACCCAGATTCCAAGCTCGTACAGGATGATAAGCGGTCCGGCCATGAGGCACTGCGTGAACGGATCAGGCGGAGTCAGCACGGCAGCCAACACAAACCCGATAAGAATGGCGTACTTGCGTTTCTTGCGAAGGCCCATGGACGAAACCATGCCCATGCGCGCAAGGAAGAATATGAACAATGGCAACTCAAACACGAACCCGAAGGCGAACAGCAGTTTCAGGCAGAAACTCAGATATTCATTGAGCTTCGGCGTAAACTGAATTCCTCCGGTGGAGAAGCTGGCAAAGAATTCGAAACCGAACGGGAACACGACAAAATAGCCGAACAATGCTCCCGAGGTGAAGAAAATGGCCGAAATCATGGCCATGGGAATCATCCATTTACGCTCATGAGCATACAGCCCGGGCGCGATAAATCCCCAAATCTGGGCAAAAACGTACGGGCTGACAAGAAACAACCCGGCCACGATGGATATTTTGATATGTGAGAAAAACGCTTCCGCCGGATAGGTGTACTGGAAGTGCCCTTCCTGTGCCACCTGCATCAGTGCAGTCTGAAGCGTCGTGATGAACAGATCGACCTTGGCGGCCCCCTGCGTCAGGCCGTGCTCACCCATCATGTCCGTGAGCAAGGTCCGCAGGTCATTGTAGAAAGCCTGCGGCAAAACCGGGTTTTCGGCCATCTTCTTCTGAAACACCTTGATCATGGGTTCCATGAGGATGTCGAACATCTTATCGGCAAAACCGTAACAGGCCACCATGCCGACGGCTATGGCGATAAACGCCTTGGTCAGACGGACACGAAGTTCGCCCAGATGGTCAAGCAATGACATCTGGGCGCCTTCGCCGTCTTCAATATCAGTATCTTCGCTTTCGTCGGTATCGTCGGAATCCTCGGAATCAGATTCCTCCGGTTCACTCGAACCATCGGAATCGCCAGCTTCGGCCTCCAGTTTCCCTTCGGCTTCGGCAAGATCCTCTTCCGAGGCGACAGGCATTCCCTCGTCTTCAAGAGACGGATCGTCCGAAGAATCCTGCCCGTTCGCAGTTTCTCCGTTCGGGATTTCCTTTACATCATCTTTGTCGGAACTCATGCGGGCACCTAGGCTTTCGTCTCGGCCTTGTCGGCAGCGGTCTCAGCCTGTGCCTTTTCCAGCTCAGCCTTGGCAGTCTCAGCCTCGGCCTTGGCGGTTTCAGCCTCAAGCTTGGCCTTCTCCGCCTTACGGCGGGCCAGTTCCTCGTCCACTTCCCGCTTACGGGCTTCAGACTCGGCCTTGTTGACCTCGTCATCAAGAGTGCTCTTCACGTCATTGCCGACACGCTTGAATTCAGCCATTCCCTTACCAAGGGAGCGCAGCATTTCAGGCAGTTTCTTCGGGCCGATGACGATAAGCGCCACAACACAGATGATAAGCAGCTCAGGTCCGCCAATTCCAAACATATGATACCTACTCAGCGACAGTTAAATCGTTATTCCCATTCAATTGTGCTCGGCGGCTTGGACGAAATATCCAGAACCACACGGTTGACGCCCTTGACCTCGTTGATGATCCGGTTGGACATCCGGGCAAGCAGTTCGCTCGGCAGACGCGACCAGTCCGCGGTCATGGCATCAAGCGAATCGACCACGCGCAGGGCGATGACGTTCTCGTAAGTACGATCATCCCCCATGACACCGACGGTCTTGAGCGGAAGCAGCACAGCAAAACCTTGCCATACCTTACGATACCAGTCTGAGGCAACCATTTCATTCTGAACGATCTTGTCTGCCAGTCGAAGAATCTCCAAACGCTCCTCGGTTACTTCACCGATAATGCGGATAGACAGGCCCGGACCGGGGAACGGCTGACGCCAGATGATGTGCTCGGGCAGGCCCAGCTCATACGCGGCGCGGCGCACTTCGTCCTTGAACAGTTCACGAAGTGGTTCAACCAGTTTGAGGTTCATCTTCTCGGGCAGGCCGCCGACATTGTGGTGCGATTTGATAACCGCGGAGGGACCCTTGAAGGATTCGGACTCGATAACGTCCGGGTACAGGGTGCCCTGACCGAGGAATTTCACACCGTCGATGGCCTTGGCCTCGCGGTCGAACACCTCGATGAACTTGTAACCGATCAGCTTGCGCTTCTTTTCGGGATCGTCAACGCCCTTGAGGTCGTCGAGGAATTCCTGCGCGGCGTCCACGAACTTCACGTTCAGGTCGAAGTGCTCGGCAAGGAAACCGATGACCTCTTCCTTCTCGCCCATTCGCAGCAGTCCGTTATCAACGAAAATGCAGTGCAGGTTCTTGCCGATGGCCTTGTGCAGCATGACTGCGGCCACGGTGGAATCGATACCGCCGGACAGACCAAGAACGACCTTGTCGTCGCCGACCTGCTTCTTGAGGTCTTCAATGGCGGTCTCGACGAAACCGGCCATGGACCAGGTAGCCTCAAGTCCGGCCACCTTGAACAGGAAGTTCTGGATGATGGTATCGCCACCCTCGGTGTGCGCCACTTCCGGATGGAACTGCAAAGCGTAAATTTTCTTCTCAACATTGCCCATGGCAGCGAATTCGATGGAATCCGTCTTGCCCATGGGAAGGAAACCCTCGGGAATCGCTTCCACGCGGTCACCATGAGACATCCACACGGTCAGGTCGTCCTTGTTCTCGATGCCGTCAAACAGGACACAGTCGTTCAACGCAGTGAACTGTGCGCGTCCGTATTCGCGATCCGTCGAGGAAACGACACGGCCGCCCAGCTTATGCGACAGCAGCTGCATTCCGTAGCAGATGCCGAGCACCGGGATACCCATTTCCATGTATTCCATGTTCAGGTCCGGGCAACCGCCCTCAAGGACACTGGAGGGACCGCCGGACAGGATGAGTGCCGACGGCTTGAAGGCCTTGACCCGCTCGGGGTCCACATTACAGGGGTGAATCTCGGAATAGATACCCGCCTCGCGCACACGGCGCGCAATAAGCTGGGTAAACTGGCTGCCGAAATCCAGAATAAGTACTCTATTGTCGTGCATGTGTTCCTCTCTAATTCACAAAGGGAAAAATGAAAAGTTCTAAGATTGCCTCCGCCCTGCCGGAAGAAGAGGCCTCCGGCGGCCCAAGAACCTTTCGAGAAAGGTTCTTGGGAATCTCCAAAGCTTTTTGGTGCGCTTCGCGGGCTGTGCGAGCGTCACAAATCGCCTGTTAAAATTTTTTATAAATGACGAAAAGGGACAACGCCGTAAGGCACCATCCCCTCTCGTCTTTTCTTGAACTAGCCGTCGCCGCGATAGTTCGGGGACTGCTTGGTAATGGTTACGTCATGGACATGGGATTCCCTGAGACCGGCCGGGGATATCTGGCAAAGCTGGGACTTCTCGTACAGTTCATCAAGGTTCGAGGAACCGGTGTAGCCCATGCCGGAACGCAGGCCGCCGATGAACTGATACAGGGAGTCGCCGACTTCACCGCGGTACGGGACACGACCGACGATGCCTTCGGGAACGAGCTTCTTGGATTTCTCCTGGAAGTAACGATCGGAGCTGCCCTTCTTCATGGCGTCGATGGAACCCATGCCGCGGTACTGCTTGTAGGTACGGCCTTGGTACAGGATGGTTTCACCCGGGCTCTCGTCGGTACCGGCGAGGACCGAACCCATCATGCAGGCGTTGGCACCCACGGCGAGGGCCTTGACCACATCGCCGGAGTACTTGATGCCGCCGTCGGCGATGATGCACTTGTCTGCTTCACGGGCAGCGCGGTTGGCTTCCATGACAGCAGTGATCTGGGGCACGCCCACACCGGCGACTACGCGCGTGGTGCAAATGGAACCGGGGCCGATGCCGACCTTGACGGTATCCACGCCCGCTTCGATAAGAGCCTTGGCGCCTTCGTAAGTGGCGATATTGCCGCCGACAAGCTGGATGTTCGGGAAAGCGGCGCGCAGGTCGCGTGCGGACTTCAGGATGTTCTCGGAATGTCCGTGAGCGGAATCAAGAACAAGGAAGTCAGCCCCTGCGTGAAGCAGCTGCTCGGAACGGCTCAGGCACTCCGCACCGATACCGATGGCGGCACCGACGAGCAGACGTCCCTTGGAGTCCTTTACGGCGTTGGGGTACTTCTTGTGCTTGTTGATGTCCTTGATGGTGATAAGGCCTTTCAGACGATTGTCCTTGTCCACCACGAGCAGTTTCTCGATACGATGCTGATGCAGTTTGCGCTTGGCTTCGTCGTTGTCGATACCCTCGGGCACGGTGACCAGGTCGCGGGTGGTCATCAGCTCGGAAACGAGCACATTTTCATCTTTCACGAAACGGATGTCGCGGTTCGTGATGATGCCGACGAGATGGTCACCCTTCACAACCGGCAGACCGGAAATGCGGTATTCGGCCATGATGCCGAGTACCTTGCCGAGATCATCGTCCGGGTGGACGGTGATGGGGTCGGAAATCATACCGGATTCCGACTTCTTGACTCGATCAATCTCTCGCGCCTGTTCGCGCACAGACATGTTCTTGTGAATGACACCCGCACCACCGTGACGGGCCATGGAGATGGCCATACGGGATTCAGTGACGGTGTCCATGGCTGCGGAGACCAGCGGAATGTTCAACTTGATTTCCGGAGTCAGGTATGTGGACACGTCCACTGCGTCAGGCAGGACGTTGGAGTAGCCCGGCAGAAGCAGGACGTCGTCAAAGGTCAGGGCCTTCTCTAATATTTTGCTCATAACTAACCTCCAGAGCATGTTGATTCGTATATGTAGCAAGGCCGAACTTGACGTCCGGCCTTGTTTACTTCCATTTTTTAGAGGCCCAGGTAGGCCTTTTTCACCTGCTCATCCGCAAGGAGCTTGTCGCAGGAATCCGAGAGCACTATCCTCCCGTTTTCCATGACGTACCCTCGGTGCCCTATCTTGAGCGCGAGGTTCGCGTTCTGCTCCACAAGGAAGATGGTGGTGCCGCTCTCCCTGTTGACCTTCTCGATAATCTCGAAGATCTGCTTCACGACGAGCGGGGCAAGGCCCATGGATGGCTCGTCAAGGAGCAGCAGCTTGGGACGGGCCATGAGTGCCCGACCAATGGCGAGCATCTGCTGCTCACCGCCAGACAGGTTTCCTCCCGGTTGCCTGCGGCGTTCGGCCAGAATCGGGAACAGGTCGAAACAATATTCCATGTCCCGCTTGATGCCGTCCTTGTCTTTCCTCATGAACGCACCCATGTCCAGATTTTCCTGAACCGTGAGTTCCGGAAAGATGAGACGCCCTTCCGGTACCTGACAGATGCCCTGCGAAACAATCCTGTTCGGCAGCTCTCTGGTGATATCTATATCCTGATAGGTAACGGAACCGGACCGGGCCTGCACCACACCGCACACGGTCATGAGCGTCGTGGACTTGCCCGCGCCGTTGGCTCCGATCAGGGTAATGATCTCACCATGGTCGATATGCAGGCTGACGTCATACAGCGCCTGGATATTTCCATAGAAGCTGTTGACGTTTTCAAGTTCGAGAATTCTAGGCATCGTCATCCTCCCCGAGATAGGCCTTGATCACGGCCGGGTTCTCGGCGATCTCCTGCGGCGT
The DNA here is from genome assembly GCF_963664965.1 of uncultured Pseudodesulfovibrio sp. Lineage (NCBI taxonomy): Bacteria > Pseudomonadati > Thermodesulfobacteriota > Desulfovibrionia > Desulfovibrionales > Desulfovibrionaceae > Pseudodesulfovibrio > uncultured Pseudodesulfovibrio sp. The sequence continues at coordinate 3,343,785 of NZ_OY761823.1, forward strand.
TCCATCGGCTATCATGCGCCCATAGTCAAGCACATAAATGCGATCGGACATGGACATGACCATTTTCATATCGTGTTCAATAAGCATTATGGAGATGTCAAACCGGTCGCGGATATCCACAATAAGTTTCTCAAGCTCCAGTGTTTCTTGAGGATTCATGCCTGCGGCAGGTTCATCCAGAAGCAGCAGAAACGGATCGGTTGCCAAAGCGCGGGCAATTTCAAGCCGACGCTGTTTTCCATAAGGAATATTGGAAGCCAGTTCGTTGACGTACTCTTCCAGTCCGACGAGCTTGAGCAGTTCATAGCTCTTGCCGATGACGGCCTGTTCCTCATCACGAGTGGCCTTATTGCGTGAGACAGCCCCCCAAATCGAGGACTTGGTCCGGCAATGCGTGCCGATCATGACGTTCTCAAGGGCGGTCATGGACGGAAAGAGCCGGATGTTCTGGAAAGTTCGCGCCATGCCGAGCTCGGTAACGATGTTCGGCTTGCGGCCATTGATACGCAGGGTTTTACCCTTGGCTTCAGGATCGATGAGCACACTGCCGCTGGTCGGGCTGTAAATGCCCGTGATGCAGTTGAAGAACGTGGTCTTGCCCGCACCGTTGGGTCCGATAAGTGCCACGATTTCCTTGTCGCCAACCACGAGATCGACTTCGTCAAGGGCACGGATGCCCCCGAAGTCCTTGCTCACGGAATTAACGTTGAGAACTGGATTATTCATTGGCACCGCCCGCGGTAGTTGCTGCTTCGTACTTGTAGACCTTGCGCTTGGCGCTGATAAGCCCCTGCGGGCGGAAGACCATGACCAGCACCATGATGGCACCGAACAGGAGCATCCTGAATTCAGCAAAATCACGCAGATACTCGGGCACCAGAATCAGGATGATGGCACCCGCGATGACGCCCCGGATCGAGCCCATGCCACCGATGACGACAACGGACAGGATGATGGCCGACTCCCAGAAGGTAAAGGACGCGGGATTGATGAACGTGGTCTTGGCCGCGAACACGACACCGGCCATACCGGCCCATGTCGCACCGAGCGAGAATGCCATGAGCTTGGTCTTCATCTTGTCGATGCCCATGGCCTGACAGGCTATCTCATCCTCACGCAGGGCGAGCCACGCACGCCCTATACGGGAATTCTGCAATCGATTGACGCAGAAAATGGTGAAAATGACCAATCCGATCATGATGTAATACATGTATTGGGTCGAGGCGATCACACCCATCTTCATTCCGAAGAGAGCAGGACGGTCAATGCCGGAGATGCCGGAGGGTCCCATGGTCACTTCGCCCCAGTTTTCAAGTACGAGACGGATGATCTCACCGAACCCGAGGGTGACGATGGCAAGATAGTCGCCCCGCAACCTGAGCACGGGAAAACCGAGAAGGATACCGCAGATGGCTCCGAGCACCGCGCCGACTGGAAGCATGTACCAGAAACCGATGTCCCAATGCATGTTACACAGGGCGTAGGCATACGCGCCCACGGCGTAAAAGGCCACGTATCCGAGGTCCAGCAGACCGGCCAGACCGACAACGATATTGAGGCCGAGGCCGAGCACGATATAGACCAGACACGAAATCATGATGTTTGTCTGGTACAGATCAAACACCTTGGGGAAGGCCAGTGCGGCCAAAAGAATCACACCGACGGCAACCACCTTGAGAATGGTGTTGGACTGAATCCGTGTCAGCAGGGATTCGACCTTGCTTTCCTCTCTGGTCTCGTCCTTTTTCAATTCCTTGCGTGCCAACAGCCAGCGCCAGACAAAGGAACCAAAGAAAATGGCAACCGCGATGTAGGCCATTCTCTCCCAATGCCACACCACGGTCTTCTCAATGGTATTGACCCGAATCACCATGATCGGGAAAGTAAGAAAAACGAACCAGATCGCAGCGAGAAAGGACTTCTTGAACGCATGGGCGACACTGTCGCACCCGGCACTCAGGAAGAACTCCACAAAGCTCATTTGGTCCGGTGATTTTATTGCATTACTCACTATATATTCCTTGCGTGAACAGACGGCCGGGACCGTCGTAAAATCTCAATTTACACCTTCTGAATCTTTTCCTTACCCATGATACCAGCAGGCCGGAAAATCAGAATGAGCACCAACAGGCAGAATGCGAACACGTCCTCGTAGTCCGAGGAAACGTAGCCCGTGGCAAACGCCTCGGTCAGCCCGAGAACGAGTGCGCCGAGCATGGCTCCGGGTATGGAACCGATTCCGCCCAGCACCGCAGCGGTAAACGCCTTGATGCCGGCAATGAAGCCGATGAAATAGTTGATCTGCCCGATGTGCGAGGCAATGAGTACACCGCCGACGGCGGCCAGACTGGAGCCGATCACAAAGGTGGCAGAAATGACCATATCGACATTGATGCCGACCAGCAGCGCCATCTTGCGATTCTGCGCGGTGGCACGCATGGCCTTGCCCAGCTTGGTATACTTGATGAACAACGTCAGCCCGATGCAGACGGCAACCGTGGACAGCACGATGACCAGTTCGGACGAACTCATGGGAAACCCGCTGCCCTTCAGGAAATCGAACTCGGGAATGAGTTCGGGAAACGGCAGAAAGTCCGAGGTCTGAGAAAGCATGACGTAGTTTTGCAGAAAGATAGACATACCGATCGCGGAAATAAGCGGCGACAGACGCGGGGCACCGCGAAGCGGCTTATACGCGACCTTTTCGATGGTGTAACCGTAAGCGGCAGCCCAGATGACGGCACAGACAAGCGCGATCGCCAGAATCGAGGCACCGGGGAACCCGAGCATGGTGAGCAGACCTGCAACGATGAGGCCCGTAAACGCGCCGATCATGTAGATCTCGCCATGCGCGAAGTTGATAAGCTCGATAATGCCGTAGACCATGGTGTAGCCCAAGGCTATGAGCGCATAAATACTGCCACGGGTCAATCCGCCGAAAAGCAGTTCCAGAAAATAATCCATTTGCGTCCCTGTATTAAATAACGCCAGGGGACAGGTAAAAACCCGTCCCCTGGCCCAATGCTTTTATCTGTTAAAACCTACTTTACTTCCACGTATTTGCCGTCTTTGACCTGATAGATAGCAAAGCCAACGCCCTCGGCATCACCCTTGGAATCAAACTTGATCTTGCCGACTGCGGTGTCAACATACTTGGTCCGCAGGGCTTCGGTGACCTTGGCATAATCGGTGGAACCGGCATTCTCGACAGCCTTCAGCAGAGCCAGGGCGGCGGAGTATGCTTCCGGGAAGAACGGGCCGGGGTCGGCACCGAATTCCTTCTTGTGAGCGGCAACGGCTTCCTTGTAGATCTCGTTGGCGGAGAAATCCATGGGGCCAGTGGCGTAGACGCCTTCAGCGTATTTGCCTGCGACCTTGATGAAGGTTTCGTCCTTCACGCCGTCATCGGACAGGAACGGGATGTCGATGTTTTTCTTACGCATGGCGGAAACGATCTTGGAAGCTTCGGGGTGGTAACCGCCGAAGATGACCGCGTCAGCACCGCTGCTCTTGATCTTCTGGACGACAGCGGAATAATCCACTGCACCGGGAGTCACGCCTTCGAACAAGGTGACTTCCATGCCGTCTTCCTTCTCGACAAACTGCTTGCAGAAAGAGGCAAAGCCCTTTCCGTAGTCACCCTTGTCATGGATAACGGCGATCTTCTTGAGACCGAGGCCCTTGGCAAAGGCGACTTCAAGAGCGGCCTGAGCGTCATCAGGAGCGATGGTGCGGAAGAAGTTCGGGTACTCGCCGGACTGGGTCAGCGGCGGGTTGGTGGCGGAAGGAGACATGAGAACGATTTCAGACTCGGCGTAGATGGGCAGCGCGGCCTTGGTAGCGCCGGAGCAGATGTGACCGAGAACGATCTTGACATCGTCGGACAACATCTTGGTGGCGGCGTTGGTAGCCAGTTCAGGCTTGCACTGATCGTCCTGAGAGACGACTTCCACCTGCATGCCGTTCACACCGCCGGCAGCGTTGACCTTGGCGGCAACGAGCTTGGCAGCATTGACAGTGGGCAGACCATAAGAAGCCAGGTCGCCGGAATGAGCGCCAGCAACACCGAGAACCAGTTTTCCGGCCGGAGCGACTTCCCCAGTCGCCACGTCAGCCTGCTCATCCTTTTTTTCAGCCTTTTCCATTTCTCCGCCACAAGCTGCCAACATTGCCACCATGGCAATGCACAGTGCGATCAGATGCAGTTTTCTCATACTTCCTCTCCTCAGTTCGTATAAGGTTCCAACAGCAACATACTGCTTACATACGCAGGACATTATCACTTGGTTGAATCTCCGTCTCCCCACGGATTTTCAACACAATGACCCATTGTATTTATTTTACAAATCTTGTCAATATGTTACGCCCTTTACTGCGCCTCACTAACCCTTTGTATTTTCAAAATCTTTTACTTCTCAATTTCTTGGGCCGCCAACTTTCGCATTTCAGCATCATTCTTTTCCAGTTTCAGCACTTTTTCGAAATATTTTCGGGCTTCAACCGGTTTCTTGAAATAATGCTTGTAAATGACCCCGAGGTTGAACATCGCCAGCGTGTCAGCCGGATCGATCTCGAGAATCTGTTCATAGTAGGCAGACGCCTTCACGAATTCTTCCTTGTTGAAATAGGCAATACCGATCGCCTTGAGCACGTCGGTGTTCCCCGGCTTCAGTTCATTGGCCTTTTCAAGCGGCTCCAAAGCCCGATCCCAGGCACGCATCATGAGAAACGAGTTGCCGAGATTGACAAGCGCTTCCACGTCATTGGGGTTTTCCTCAACACGGGCCATGAATTCCTTTACACGAGCCATGCCGCCCCCCTGCCCCATACCGGGCGGAGGAGTCGCTCCCTCCCCGGACATGCTGCTGGGCTGCTGCCCTTTCACGAACAGGTTCGGGTTGTCCATGCGGTACATGAAACTGGTCACGAACATGGCCGCAACCGAAACAACCACGGCGAGAATCACCGCCTTGCGACCGAAAACCACGGATTTAGCCGTCATTGTCTTCCCCCAGAAGTTCGAGCTGTCGGACACGCTTCTCCAACGTGCTGGACTTGCCAGCCAGGAAAATGAGATATCCGGCCACACCGAGCCAGACTGCCGCGTTTGCCATAAAAAGATACGTGGTTGCAGACATGATATATCCCTCTTTAAATCCGTTGATTCTATTCTTCGTCCCAAATGAGCATGGCTTCAAGACGAGCCTGCTGCGCCAACTGTTTCGCCCGCGTCAGGAGCATGGCTCCCCACACGAAACCGAAAGCGGTCAACCCGGCGAAAACCGTCTGCCACATCCGTATTTCCATGCCGGAACCCTTGCGAGCCAGACCGTCGGGATGTGCGCTGCCCCACAGCTTTGCCGCAAAAAACACGAGCGGCACATCGAGAAACGCCACAATGCCGAGAACGGCGCACACGAGCGCCTTGCGGTCCCGGCCCATGGGCGTCGAGCGCAGCACGAGATACCCCGCATACACATACCACATGATGAGCGCGGTGGTCAGTTTCGGGTCCCACAGCCACCAGTGGCCCCACTCGGCACGGGCCCAGACCGAACCGGTGACCAGTGCGAGGGTTGCGAACAGCACGCCGATCTCTGCGGCCGCCCCGGCCACCCGGTCATACACCGGCTTGCGACTGAAGAGGTACAGGATGGACGACACGAAAACCACGAAGAAGCTCACCAGCCCCCACCACGAACACGGCAAATGCATGTAGAAAATCTTCTGCACCGGCCCGGACTGGGCAACCGGCGCATAAAACCAGATCATGTACTGTTGAACCAACAGGGCGACTGCCGCCACTGCAGCCAGTATCTTTACCTTCATAAGAACCTACTCTTCTCCACTGTAGACAAACGGGAACAGGAACAGACCCGCTCCGGCGAACAAACAGTCAAAGGCGAAAATCAAACCGACCCAGCTGTTGTAGCCATCCGGGCCATCCGGGGAAAAACACATGCCGAACAGGGTAATGCCCGACAGAAGCACCGGCAGCAAAAGCGGAAAAACGATAACCGACAGCAACGACTCGCGAGCGGCCTGTCCCTGCGACAAGGCTCCGAGCAGCGCACCGATGACCACCAGCCCGATATCCGCACCAATGAGCGTGATGCACAGCAGCCACCACGGGCCGTGAATGGTCTGACCGAGAAACGCGACAGTCGCGGGCAGAAAGACAAGCTGCGAGACCAGCAGCAGGCTCAGTCCGGCAACCCCCTTGCCGATCCAGACGGCATGCACCGGCACAGGCGACGACAAAATGCCGATACGCGCACCGTTGGCCTCCTCGATGGCGAACAGGTCGTTGAACACGAGCACCAGCCCGAATGCCGACGCAAGCCAGAAGATGGCCCCGGCTGCCTGTGCGGTAATCTGCCCGCCAAGCGGCTTGGACAGACTGAACAGAAAAATCAGAAGCAGTCCGAGCAGGACGGCCTGAACAAGCCCCTGCCCACCGGACATGGACAGTTTCAAATCCTTGGAAGCAATGACTCCTGCGCGCTTCAGCATGCCTCCACCTCCGGTGCATATCCCGATGCCGCCCCGAAATATTCGACCTTCCGGCCGCCGATGGCGAGCACGATGTCAGCGAGAGCGGTGTCCTCGGCAACGTGATGGCTGATCCAGACCACGCTTGTTCCCCGGTCGCGAAATCCCGTGATTTCCCTTCGCAGGGTCGCGAGTGACTTCGGATCGAGTCCGGTTCCGGGCTCATCAAGGAAAATGAGCTTCGGCTCCACAAGATAGATGCGTGCCAGATTGAGACGCTGGGCCATGCCGCGCGAAAAGGACCCGGCCTTTTCCTCGGCGGCACGTTCAAGCCCCACCCGTTTCAGCAGTTGCATCAACTCGTCACGGGATGGAGACAGATCATACATGCTGCCCCAGAATTTCAGATTGGCGAGCGCGGACATCCCCGGATAAATGAACGTCGAATGCCCGAGATAGGCAACGTCCTCAGGGTCGAGATTCAGGCTCACATCCCCGGCAGAGGGCTTGGACAATCCGGCCATGATACGCATGAGCGTGGACTTGCCCGCACCGTTGGGACCAGCCACGAGCATAATCTGCCCCGGCCCGACCTCGCAGGATATCTCCTTGAACACGAGCTTGCTGCCGTAGAATTTGGCGGCACGCTTCACTGTGAGAAGCGGCTTCCCCGGATCGGCAGTCATTATTTTTCCCTCTCAGGACGTCGCGTACGGGTCAACACGAGCAGGGGCAGCAGGCACATGAGCGTACCGCCGATCCATATCCAGTTGACCAGCGGGTTGATGCTGATCTTGAAACTCGCCTTGTCGCCCTCGGTAAACCCGAGCAGCGTTGAATACAGCTCATCACCAAGGCTGAAAATGGTGGAGACCTCGGCAAACTGCTGTCTTTCCCAGTTCACGTAGATACGTTTTTCAGGAGCCATCATTCCGAGCAATTCTCCGTCCCGCGAAACTTCCAGCAATGTGGTCGCACGGGCCCGAATTTCCTTGGTGCGGTCCTCGGCCATGCTCACATACTTGATGTCGTACTCACCGATATGCGCCACTTCGCCTTCGGACAGAACAAACTCCTGCTCGATCTTGTACGGCCCGGAAAAGGCCACGCCAAGCGCCATGAGCACCAGCCCGAGATGAATGCCGTAGGCACCCCATGACCGCCGAGTCGTCCGAACAGCCGGATACAAAACGAAGAGCAGTACAATGGAAGCCATGGCAGCCACCGACGCGGCAGCGGTCAGCAGAGCCAGTGGCTTGGTCATGCCAAAGAAATAAAAGGCGATCAGGCTGCCGACAAGCACGACACTCACGCCGATCAATCCCTTGGAATTGCGGACACCGCCCTTCCATCCGAGCCACGGACAGTAGGCGAAAATCAACACGATAAAGCTCAGGAACGGAAGGCAGACACGGTTGTAGAAATGTGCGTCCAGCCCCATGGACTCGGTGGTCCAGATACGGCTGATGACCGGCCACATGGTGCCGATGGTGACGACCGCGCCAAGCGCGAGCAGGAACCATGCGGTGATGACCAGCATGCCCTGACGGCTGACAAGGTCGGACAGGGAGCGATGGGTATGCCGCTCGCCCATGAAAACGACCATCAGCGTAACGGCAATCCAGACCATCTGCGCCCAGAAAAGCGGAATAGCCACACCGGATTCACCGAACCCGTGAATGGACTGGATCACGCCGGAACGGGTCAGGTAGGTCGAAAAGACACAGAGCAGGAACGTCAGGGACATGATGAAGACGTTGGTGCGTTGCAGGGCGTTACGCCGCGCCTCGATAATGGAGGTGTGAATAACGGCGGTTCCGGCAAACCACGGAATAAGAGAAGCGTTTTCCACCGGGTCCCATGCCCAGTAGCCGCCCCAGCCGAGTTCCATGTAGGACCACCAGCCGCCCAGCACGATGCCTGCGGTCAGGAACGTCCATGACAGGATGTTCCAGTTGCGACAGACCTTGATCCACGATTTTTCTTCTCCCGCAATGCATGCGGCAAGGGCGCAGGCAGCCGGGACGGCATACCCGGCAAAGCCGAGGAACAGGAGCGGCGGATGGAAGATCATGCCGGGATTGCGAAGCAGCGGATTCAGGCCGCGGCCGTCGTGCGGAGCCGGAATGATTTCAATGAATGGATTGCTCCAGCTTGTGAGCAGCAGCAGGAAAAAGCCCTGAATGGTCAGGAAGAACATCCAGAAATAGAGCCGCGTCCTCGGAGCAAGGGTCTTGTATCCCTGCGTCTGCACGAAAATCACACCGCAGAGAGCGATGATCAATTCCCAGAACAGCAGCGAACCTTCACGCCCGCCCCAGAAGGCTGTGAGCGTATAGACGAACGACAGCGCGTTATCCACGTTGTCATATACATATTCAAAGGAATAATCCCGTGAGGTCAGCGCCACGAGCAGAATAAGTGAGGAAAAGACAACGCCGCCGGACGCGATCTGCTGGCCGCGTTCGATAAGCGGCAGAGCCGAGTCTTTCCCGCTCCACGCGGCCATTGCGGCCCACGCTGCGAGAAAAAGAAAAGCGAGCAATGCGAAAAGCAGGCCCACATAACCGGTCAGGTGCATAAAAACTCCTTCAAAACGAATTTTGCTTGCGGAATGCACAGCCATACCGCACATCGGGACTGTACGTCCATGACCAAAGTCAAATGGCGATAAATCAGCCGTATCATCAGGCGCAACCATGTGAACAATTTTTCACCAGCCGCGATCCCGCTTCGACAAAAAAACATCAGACCCAAAGCGGAGCCATCCGCACAGGCCTGATGTTCATTGATATTTTGACAAATACAAGGCAAATGCAGGCCTAACTCTTGGCCGCTTCCATTTCCTTGCTCTGCTCTTCGTACTTGGACGGACACTTGGTCACAAGGGTTCTGGCCTTGAAGACCTCCCCGTCGGGCGTAAACGAACCTTCAACGATAACCTCGACGTCTTCCTTGAAGGTGTCCGGCAGTGCCCCCTTGAAATCGACACGCAGCTTCTTCTGCCCATCCAGCTTGTCAATGAGATCAAAGGACGCTCCGAGCTTGCCCTCGGCAATGACGAGGCCCGCAGGCGACACCTTGCCGAACAGACGTGCCTGCTTGATCTCGGCACGATCCATATCCAACGCCTCGGAAACATTCAAAAAATAAACACTGTCTTCGGTCAATCCGGAAAACACAAGATACCCGAGGCCGCCCAGAAAGAGCAGGAGAGCCACGGCATACACCGCTTTATTGGAACTTTTCGCCATACATATCCCTATTGAACGCCGGACTGGCGCTGCTATTTTTTCTTTTCCGCGTCTGCTTTCTTGCGGGCGTTGGTCAGCTCATCACGCTGCTGGCGTGCGAGTTCCCGCATGTCCACGACCTGATCGGTCTCATCAACAATTTCACTGCCGAGGATTTCCTCAAGCACGTCTTCCAGCGTGACAACACCGGCCACGCCGCCATACTCGTCGAGCACCACACACAGGTGCAGCCGACTGCCGAGAAACTTCACCAAGAGCGCATCCAGCGTGATGGTTTCGAGCACGAAACGCACCGGACGCATGATGTCGCTCAGCTTGAGTTCATCCCGGTCATCGGCCAGCGCCTCAAGCACCTGCCGACGATACACCACACCGACGATATCTTCCGGGTCGTCTTCATACACCGGAATCCGGCTATGCGGCCACGAGGGATGCACCTCGCGCGCTTCGGCCACCGTCATATCCGACGGAAGCGAAAACACCACGGTGCGCGGCGTCATGATCTCTTCCACCACCTTGGAATCAAGCGAGAGGATGTTCCTGATGGACTGTTCCTCATACGGCTTGATCGACCCGGATCGCCTCGTCAGCGAAACGACAGCCCGGATGTCGTCTTCCGTGTGGTCCGGCCCTTCATTACACTTACTGACCGACGTTGACAGCAAACCGAGCACCTTGATGACCGGCTTGAAAAGCCAGACCAGCCCCCGAAGCGGACGGGCAAGCGGCGGAGCGATCTGGTCGCTGTACACCACACCGATCGTCTTCGGGAGTATCTCGGTGAAAATGAGAATAATTACTGTAAAACCCGCTGTAAAGGCCCAAAGCGTTTCTTTTCCGTACAAATTTGCCCAGGCCCAGCCCGCGACAGCGGCCCCGGCGGTGTGGGCGCAGGTGTTCAGCGTCAGGATGGCCGTGATCGGCTCATCCACATTTGAACGCAGTTTGTGTAGTATTTTAGCAGACTTGCTGCCGGAAGACATCAGTTTTTCGATGTCTCCCCAGCTCATTGAATAGAGCGCGGCTTCTGCCACAGAGCAGAACATGGAGACAAACACGGCCACGCCGACGGCGAGAATGAGTTCGAACATTGGTTGTTTCTTTTACCTCGATCAGTCCGGTTGAAGCCGGAGTCTTGAAGCCTCAAGATAGCAGATGGAAACCGCGCATGCAATACACAACACCCTTGACTTCCACGGGGATTGAGGCGAACTGGAAGACATGACCAAATCCGGTGCATCAAAACTCACTGTCGTGTTCCGCCTCAGCCACATGGGCGACGTGGCCCTGACCACGGGCGTACTCTCCCACTGGCACGAAAAACGCGGTGACCGATTCATCTTCATCACGCGCGCAGGAAGTGCGCCGCTTCTGGAGAACCACCCCGCCGTGGCAGAAATCATCCGCCTTGACGACGCCGTGCTCAAGGGCATGGACTGGTTCAAAGAAGCCCGACGGTTGGCAGCGCAGTACAAAGATAATCGGCTGATCGACCTGCACGGCACCCTGCGGTCCCGCATCCTTTCCCTTGTCTGGAAAGGAGAGGTCCGCCGCTATCCGAAATTCGGCATCGTCCGCCGTCTCTATGACCGCACCCATGCCGAGCGCTACCGGAAAATTCTCGAAGCCACCAACGTGACGCAACGCTACGCCATGGCCCTCGGCGGCAAGCCTCCGGCAGCCGGGCACCTCACGCCCCGCATTCACCTGACCGATGCCGAGCGCGACGAAGCAAAGATGCTGCTCGACAACATAACCAACGGACGACCGCTCATCGCCATCCATCCATACGCCACACATCCGGCGAAGCAGTGGCCGCGTGAGCACTGGCTCACCCTGACCAGCCTGCTCGCCAGCGCCGGAATGGACTGGTTCGTCATCGGACACGACGACACCCCGCTCCTTCCCGGTCATGACCGCGAATTCACCAACGTGACCAACCTGCGCGATACCTGCGCGCTTCTCGCCGAAGCCGACATGCTCGTCACTGCCGATTCCGGTCCCATGCATCTCGCCAGCGGCGTGGGCACGCTCGTCACCGCCCTGTTCGGCCCTACCGCCAAGGTCTGGGGATTCTACCCCGCAGGACCGCAGGACACTGTGCTCGAACTCGACATGGATTGCCGTCCCTGTTCGCTCCACGGCGGCAGGACATGCGAAAAAGGTTACGAATGCCTCGCAAGCCAGACGCCCGAGATGGTCATGGAAGTGATCACGCGGCGATTCGCGGAGTAATGGCAGAAGGGGATGCCGCTTTGCGGCGATGTCGGGTGGTTGGATTCGCCACGTCCTGTGGCTCACCGCTTTGCGGCGTCGGTAAAGAACCGACGTCCAAATCCGCTGTCCTGCGGATTTGTCGCCTCCGGCGGCTTAAGGCCGAGGGCCTTAAGAATCCCAGTGCGCCTATCGGCGGGACAGTAACAAAAAATAAGCCCCCTCTCCGAGGAGAAGGGGCTTATGACTTATTTATAAAAAATTAACCGCGAACTTTGGGCAGTTCGATGGTGCCTTCGCTGACCATTTTTTCAATCTGGGCAACGTCCTTGTCGCCACGGCCGGAGAGGTTGACCACGATAATGGTATCCTTGCTCAGGTCCGGGGCGATGCGGGTGGCGTGTGCCAGCGCATGGGACGATTCCAGCGCGGGGATGATGCCTTCCATCTGCGAAAGCAGGAAGAAATTGTCCACGGCTTCCTTGTCGGATGCGTACACGTATTCGGCCCGATTCAGGTCCTTCAACTGGGAATGCTCGGGGCCGACGCTCGGGTAATCAAGACCGGCGGAAATGGAATACACTTCGGCAGGCTCGCCGTCCTTGTCCTTGAGCATGTAGGAATTGAAACCGTGCATGATGCCGGGTTCGCCGAGGGAAAGCGTGGCGGCATGGTCGCCGTAATCAAGCCCGCGGCCCGAAGGCTCGACGCCCACCAGCTTGACCGACTCGTCGCAGATGAACTCGGAGAACAGGCCGATGGCATTGGAACCGCCGCCCACGCAGGCAATGCAGTAATCCGGCAAACAGCCTTCGGCTTCCATGATCTGCTGTTTGGTTTCGCGCCCCACGACAGACTGGAATTCGCGGACCATGAGCGGATACGGATGCGGCCCCACAGCGGAACCGAGCAGGTAGAACGTCTCTTCAGCGTCCTGCACCCATGCGCCAAGCGCTTCGTCGACCGCTTCCTTGAGGGTCTGCTGGCCGGACTGGGCCGCAACGACCTTGGCACCGAGCATTTCCATACGGAATACGTTGAGCTTCTGGCGTTCCACGTCCACGGCACCCATGTAGATGGTGCATTCCATGCCCATGAGCGCGGCAGTGGCGGCAGTGGCGACGCCGTGCTGCCCCGCGCCGGTCTCGGCAATGATCTTCTTTTTGCCCATGCGCTTGGCGAGCAGGATCTGGCCGATGGTGTTATTGACTTTGTGCGCGCCGAGATGGTTCAGGTCTTCGCGCTTCAGGTAGATTTTCGCGCCGCCCAGCTTTTCAGTCAGGTTCTCGCAGAAATACAGCGGGGTTTCGCGTCCGGAAAAATGCTTGAGGTAGTAATTGAATTCCTCAATGAACTCGGGATCATTGCGGTATTTTTCAAAGGCCTCAGCCAGCGTGTTCAGGATGGGGATGAGCGGTTCCGGAACATACTGTCCGCCGTATTCGCCAAAAAATCCATCCGCAGTACACACATCTGTCATATCTCTTCTCTCCTCGAGTTTCCGGCAGTGCCCAGACCTAAAAAAACCGCGGTCAGTTTGCACTGCCGCGGTTATCATATCTCGTTTCTGCTCGTTTAGTTGCAGGCCAAGACTCTCCCACGGCGCCGTTACCAGCGCCACCACCAATTGCGAAGGGTGAAGGAAGAATTGTTGTTCTGCATGACGAAACGCTAGGCGAAGAGAACCGCACTTGTCAAGGGGTTACCGTAAAGTCGGCATCAAGTCGTTTTTTTACCGAACCGCCCTAACTGCGTTTTCCCCAATATTTCTCGACTTCTGCGGTATGATCTTCAAGAAATGTTTCCACACCGGGCGGCACGAGAAACCGCAGGCTTCGGCGCTCAAGCCACCGCTCACGAATGTGCCGCCCCTTGATATCGAGCCGCGGAATGTCCACGAGTCGAATGGTATGCCCTTCCGGGAAGGTCCAGACGCCCTCGGGTTCCTGCTTGGCTTCGGGCCAGCGCGCCTTGATGCATCCGGCGACGGCTGTAGCGGCATCCCATCGATTGACCACGGCAATGGACGCCATGAAAGGGATTTCAAGCCCGCGCCGCCACTGGTCGAGTTCCAGAAACGTGGACGCCCCTACAATGAAAAAGAAATCCGATTCCGGCTGTTCGGTCCGGTAGCAATGCAGAGTATCGCAGGTGAACGACGGCCCTTCCCGCTCCCCCTCAAGCGGATTGCTGCCCAGCCCCGGCACCCCGTCTATGGCCTGATTGACCAATTCCAGACGAAGGTCAAACGGCAGGATATCCTCCTCCTGCTTATGCGGCGGCTGCTTCGCGGGCACCAATTCCACCCGGTCAAGCGACAACCGCTCAAGCACTTCAATAGCCATCCGCACATGGCCGTTATGGACGGGATTGAAACTCCCGCCGAGGATACCAATTTTCATTGAGGGTTCTCCTTACGTCTTTTGCAAGGATAGACGGAGTGATGGAAGGTGGCAAGGGGAACAAAAATGTGCATCTTCAATGCAGACACAATGAATCCCCCCCCTTTTCAAACCAATCAAAGTCTTATACCGCAAAACAGCTACTATCTGACGGCACGAACAAACGCAATGGCCTTTATTTCATAAACCATGCTATATCATTCTCAAAGAAGGGGAGAGGACATGCAAACACGTCGCAGAATCAAATGGGCTGAAATTGTATTAATCCTGTTCATTTCAATCACAGTAGTCGGATGCTTGAAAAGCACCGAGCAGCCGATTCCAACAGAGGAGACCGCTGGCAACGAAGAGACTGTTGAGGAAGAAAGCATTGTTGTTGAAGAAAAAGTTATTGTGGAAGAAGGGTGTATTGCCACCCCCAAATCAGCAGAAAATTCTGAAGAACAAGGATATACCGAAGTCGAAGTATTCTTCGCAACCGACAGGAATCAACTCCTACCCGGTGAAACTCCCAAGTACTTCGGGACAGAACGTTCAGACCTCAAATATGGTGTATGTTATGTCAGCATTCCCCGTGACCACCGAATGGGTGAACTTGAAGCTCCGGGCCGTTTTCTATTTTGGAGACTCAAGGAAGATCCTCGTTATCACATCGTGACTCTCAATGCGGAAGTCCTGCCGTCAGACACTTTTTTCGAACACTTGCAGTCACAAATAATGAACTGCGACCAAAAAAGCGCTCTCATTTTCTTCCATGGCTTCAACGTCACTTTTGATGACGCGGCACGCCGCACGGCACAAATGGCATACGACCTCGGCTTCAAGGGCGCACCGGTCTTCTATAGCTGGCCGTCCCAAGGCAAGGTCGCGCTCTACACCGTTGATGAGCAAACCATTGAATGGTCACAAGCCAACATGCGGCAATTCCTTGAAGATTTTTTCGAGAAATCAAACGCTGATAATGTCTATCTTATCGGCCACAGCATGGGAACGCGGGGACTGACCCGAGCGCTTATCGAAATTTTACGCGAAAAGCCGGAAATAAAGACGAGACTCAAAGAAATCATTCTGGCTGCGCCGGATATTGACGCCGATGTCTTCAAACGAGACATCGCTCCTCAAATCATTTCCCATGGAGAAAACCTGACCCTGTATACATCGGCCGACGACAAGGCTTTGGAGGCCTCACGCATTGTCCACAAAGCCCCGAGAGCCGGAAACAGCAAATTCGGAGTCACGATCGTTCCGGGCATGGAAACCATTGATGCAACAGGACAGGATACCGGATTTCTCGGTCACAGCTACATCGGCGATATCTATTCTCTCCTTTCAGACCTCTATGCCCTTATGATGAACGAACACAGGGCACCAGAACGTTTTGGCCTTGAATGCATCGAGTGCAGGGAAGGCAGGTACTGGAAATTCAAAGAATAACAAAACCAACAAAGTGAAGAAGGCCGCCCCCAACCGGGAACGGCCTTCTTCATTTTATATAAACTTCTGCGCCGACAGGCACACCCGGGATTCTTAAGGCCCTCGGCCGTAAGCCCGCCGGGAGGCAAAATCACCCGACAATCGCGCCGAAGCGCGCATCCCCCCGTGCCTTTCATTACTCCCTGAATCTGGCCTTCGCCCAAAAGGACGAACTTGGCGCTGGTGAGTTCCTTGATGCCCATGGGGCCGTAGGCGTGCAGCTTGGAGGTCGAGATGCCGATTTCGGCGCCGAGACCGAGCTGCCCGCCGTCGTTGAAACGGGTGGTGGCGTTGGCGACCACGAGCGAGGCGTCGACTTCGCGGATGAACCGCATGCACCGCTCATAGTTCTCGCTGAGAATGGATTCGGTGTGATTGGAACCGTACTCCGCGATGTAGTCCATGGCTTCGTCCATGGAATCCACGACTTTGACAGCCATGACGAGATCGAGAAATTCGAAGCCCCAGTCCTCGGGAACGGCGGGTTCGGCAAATTCACCGAGCAAAGGCAGGGAGCGTTCGCAGGCCTTGAACTTCACGCCCTTGGGACCGATGGCCTTGGCGACCTTGGGAAGCAATACTTCGGCCACGTCCTTGTGGACGAGCAGACATTCGAGCGCGTTGCACCCGCTGGGATACTGCATCTTGGCGTTCTCGATGATGGGAACGGCCTTGGGAATGTCGCAGGACTCGTCCGCGAAAATGTGGCAGACACCTTTGTAATGCTTGAGCACGGGCATGGTGGCCTGCTCGGTGACGGCTCGGATGAGGCCTTCACCGCCGCGCGGGATGACCACGTCGATGTAATCGGCGAGCTTGAGCATTTCGGCCACGGCTTCGCGGTCCGTGGTGGGCGGCACCTGTACGGCGGCACTGGGCAGACCGGCTTTTTCGAGCGCCTTGTGCATGAGGTCGGCAAGACACTTGTTGGAATGGAACGCCTCAGACCCGCCGCGCAGGATGACTGCGTTACCGGCCTTGAGGCAGAGAATGCCTGCGTCGACCGTGGCGTTGGGACGGGATTCGTAAATCATGGCGACCACACCGAGGGGAACGCGCATGCGCCCGACGAGCATACCGTTGGGACGCTTGGTCATGGATTCGATCTCGCCCACGGGATCGGCCATGGCAGCGACTTCGCGGCACCCCTGAATCATGGAGTTCAGCACTTTTTCGCTGATGGTCAGCCGCTGTACGCGCGCCTTGTCGAGGCCACGCTCGGCAGCCGCGTCGAGATCGAGCTTGTTGGCTGCGGCAATGGCTTCGGACTCGGATTCAAGCAATTCCGCCAGAAACAGCAGGGCGTCCTGCTTGGCCTTGCCGGAAGCATTTGACAATTTCCGGGCCGCAACACGGGCCTGCTTGCCCATTTCCACCATCTGCTCACGTATATTCATGTCCACTCCTTGTATTCCTTCACTTTTTCCTGAAAACAGAATTTTATTCTTTTTCAGCCGAAACTCTGGCTAACCTTTGGGGAGGGTAAAAGTCAAACCGCATGCACACTCCCGGACAGTTCCTCACCCTCCAAAATGAGCCGCATTTTACTCTTTTGTCATTTACAGGAGACCACCCCCCTGAAAAACGGTTGATTTTGTCGAAATACAAACGGTTTTGGAAAATAGTCTTTGACCTTTTTTACAATTTTGCTTATCAAGCGCATTGCGTTGCCGTGACTCGTTTTCCCGACGTTACGGCCATACAATACCCTACGGAGGACAACGAAAACAATGGCTGAAAACAAGACTACCGAGCACTCCACACTTGAGGATATCGAAAACGCCGCTCCCGCGAGCATGCACCCGATCCTCGAAGCCGCTTTCAAGTATCAGAAACAGATCGCTATCGGCGTCATCGCCATTGTCGTCGCAACTGGCCTGTATGCTGGCATAAACTCGTATTCCACGCATGCACGGACGACCGCTCAGGCCGAACTCGGCACAATTCTCCTTGAGAAAAAAGGGCAGGACAAGATTGCCGCCCTTGAAGCCCTGCTCGGCTCCGCACCGTCTTCGGTCAAGTCCGCAGTGCTGCTCGAACTCGCACAGTCCACCATGAACAGCGGCGACTACGACAAAGCCGTCGACTTCTGGAATCAGCTCAGCGGCGAAACCGACGCCGAGCTCCGGATCGTCGCCCGCATGGGCAAGGCCAAGTGCCAGATTCTCGCAGGAAAATTCGCTGAGGCCGTCACCGAACTCAAGGACCTCGCCGGTGTCGCCCCTGAAGGCTTCACCGTCCCGGTCTACCGTGAACTCGCCGTGGCCGCAGAAGCCGCAGGCAATGTGAACGAAGCCCTGTCCGCCTACCGCAAGCTCGCCGAGCAGAAGATAGCGGACAAGCCCTTTGTCGAGTTCAAAATCGCCCAGCTGGAATCAAAATAATATCGTCACTGCAAACAATCCACGGAGATACATAATGGCAAATCCGCTTTTGGCAGATACGCCCGGTGCCCAGCACCTCCTTCTCGGCAATGAAGCCATTGTCAGAGGGGCCGTCGAAGCCGGAGTACAGGTCGTGACCTGTTACCCCGGCACTCCCTCGTCCGAAGTTCCGGACACGTTTTATCGCATTTCGCCGGAAGGCAAGTACTACTTCGAATATTCGGTCAACGAAAAGGTCGCCCTTGAGGTGGCCGGTGGAGCAACTCTGGCCGGAGCCATGACCCTGTGCACAATGAAGCACGTAGGCGTCAACGTGGCTGCCGACCCGCTCATGACCCTTTGTTATACAGGCGCCCCCGGCGGCATCGTACTGCTGTCCGCCGACGATCCGGGCTGTCACTCCAGCCAGAACGAGCAGGACAACCGCTACTATGCCCGCATCGCAGGCATGCCGGTTCTGGAACCTGCTACGGCGCAGGAAGCCAAGGACATGGCCCGCGACGGCCTGCTCCTTTCCAAAAAGCACGGCGCACCGCTCCTGCTTCGCACCACCACCCGCGTCAACCATCTTCGCGGCCCGGTGGAATTCGGCCCCGCACCCGATCCGGGCAAGGCCGAAGGCTTCAAACGCAACCCGTCCAAGTTCGTGCCCATTCCGGCATTCTCCAGGCCCATGCACGTGGCGCTGCTGGAACGACTCGACGCCCTGCGCGAAGAAGCGGAAAAATCTCCGTACAACACCGTCACCGGCTCCGGTGATTTCGGCATTGTCTGCTCCGGCATCAGCCGCGCCTACGTGGCCGACGCACTCGAGGCCACCGGCCTCACCGACAAGGTAACGGTCCTTGAACTCGGCTTCACCAACCCGATGCCGGAAAACAAGTGTACCGAATTCCTCAAGTCCGTATCCAAGGTGCTTGTTGTCGAGGAACTGGAACCCATCGTCGAGAACGAACTTCGCGTGCTCGCGCAGAAACATTCTCTCGACCTCGAAATCTTCGGGAAAGACGTGCTGCCGCCCAACGGCGAATTCAACGTCACCATGGTTGAAAACGTCATTCGCGAACTGCTCGGCGAAGAAGCTGTTCCCGCCCCAACCTGCGAACAGCCCGAACTGCCCGTGCGTCCGCCGAACCTCTGTGCCGGCTGCCCGCACCGCGGTACCTATTTCGCCGCCAAGAAGGTCTTCGGCGACGACGCCGTCTATTCATCGGACATCGGCTGCTACACCCTCGGCATTCTGCCCCCGCTTCAGGCGGCAGACTTCCTGATCTGCATGGGCTCTTCGATCTCGGCAGGCGGCGGCGTGGCAAAGGCCTCCGGACAGACCGTGGTTGCCTTCATCGGCGACTCCACGTTCTTCCACTCCGGCCTGTCCGGCGTTGCCAACGCGGTGTTCAACAGCCACGACGTCCTGCTTGTGGTTCTCGACAACCGCACCACGGCCATGACCGGCCATCAGCCGAACCCCGGCGTTGACGCAACCGTCCTCGGTGAGAATGACCATCCGCTCGACATCGAATCAGCTGTACGGGGACTGGGAGTCACCGAAGTACGCACGGTCAACCCCTTCAACCAGAAGAAGACGCTGGCCGCCTTTGAGGAACTGAAGGGACTGAACGGCGTCCGCGTACTCATCGCCAAGGAGCCGTGTCCGCTGTTCAGCCGCAGGGTCCACAAGAAGGTCGCACCTCAGGTGGCCTATTTCACCGAAGAGGCACGCGGCAATTTCGAAGTACTGGACACGCTGGCCTGTCCGGCCATGTACAGGGACGGCGACATGCCCGCCATCAACCCGATCCTGTGCAACGGTTGCATGCTCTGCCTCCAGCTCGACAAGAACATCAAAGCGAAAAAGAGGGGCAGCTAGAATGAGCGACATCAAGCCCATCCGCATATTCATGACCGGTGTGGGAGGCCAGGGAACCCTGACCGCCACCACCCTGCTCGCCAAAACCGTGCTTGCCGCCGGTCTCCCCGTCACTTCGGGCGAGATTCACGGCATGGCCCAGCGCGGCGGCGTAGTCGAATCCACTGTTCTCATCGGGTGCAAGTCACCCAAAATCGGACATGGCGAAGCCGACATCCTGCTCGGTTTCGAACCCATGGAAACCCTGCGCGCCCTGCCGTACCTGAAAAAAGGCGGACTGGTACTCTCCAGCACCGAGTTCATGCCGCCTCTGGCAGTCGCCATGGGCAAGCAGGACTGCCCCACTATCGACGACGTGAAAAAAGCCGTCGCCGCTCACACGGACCACTCCTACTTCATGGCCAGCCAGACGCTCGGCCTTGAAGCCGGCGCACTCCAGAGCGGCAACATCGCGCTGCTCGGTGCATTGTGCGGCGCGGGCAAACTGCCCTTCGGTCCGGAAGCACTTGAAGCAACCATCAAGGCCAACCTTCCCGAAAAGATTCAGGCCATCAACCTCAAAGCCCTGGAGCTTGGCGTCAAGGCACTTGACGCTTAGAGAAAGTTAGATGCCATACACTACACAGGATGCCTCCAATCT
The DNA here is from genome assembly GCF_963664965.1 of uncultured Pseudodesulfovibrio sp. Classification (NCBI taxonomy): domain Bacteria; kingdom Pseudomonadati; phylum Thermodesulfobacteriota; class Desulfovibrionia; order Desulfovibrionales; family Desulfovibrionaceae; genus Pseudodesulfovibrio; species uncultured Pseudodesulfovibrio sp. The sequence continues at coordinate 3,364,514 of NZ_OY761823.1, forward strand.
CAGCTATCTGGTCACACTCAAGACCATTCAGGAAACACTCAAGCGGGACACCCCGCTTGAAGAATCCCTGAACGCACTGCTCAAGATTCTGGCACGCGACATGGAGTACGTCCGGGCGTTCATGGTCATCATGGACCCCAAGACCGAGAACCTGAAACTCTCGCTCACGTACAGCCCGACGCAGATAGCCGATGTCACCTATTCGCCCGGACGCGGCGTAATCGGACGGGTTTTCGACTCCGGCCAATCCATCTCCATCCCGCGCCTGTCCGATGATCAGGAATTCCTCAACAAGGCGTTCGGCCGCAGCGAAGAGGAGCTGAAGAAACTCGGCTTCATCTGCGTTCCGGTCATCAACCGCCGAGCCGAGGAAGAAGAAGTCATCGGTGCGCTATCGGTAGACGTGCCGCTTATCCCTGCCGAAGACATGGACGCCCATCGCCAATTCCTCGAAGTGGTGGCAGGCATCATCGCCGGTCATGTGGCTCAATTGCAGGAAGAAATGGCTGCCCAGAACCACATGCTCACGCAGGGCATGATGGCAGGCGGCATGGACGCGGCTCCGCCCAAGGACTTCGTGGCTGCAAGCAAGGCCATGCGCCTTGTTCTGCGCCAGTCCCGTCAGGTGGCTCCCAGTCGGGCAACCGCCCTGCTGCGTGGCGAATCCGGCACAGGCAAGGAACTGCTGGCCGAGGCCATCCATTCTTCCAGTCCCCGTGCGGACAAGCCGCTCATCAAGCTGAACTGCGCCGCCCTGCCGTCCGAACTGATCGAATCCGAACTGTTCGGGCATCAAAAAGGTGCGTTCACCGGTGCATTCCAGACCAAGCGAGGCCTGTTCGAAGTCGCGGATCAGGGAACCCTGTTTCTCGACGAGATCGGCGAGCTTTCCATGGACGCACAGGCAAAGGTTCTGCGCGCCATTCAGGAAAAGGAAATTCAGCGCGTGGGCAGTGAACAGACGATCACCGTGGATGTCCGCCTCATCTGCGCCACACACCAACCCCTTGAGGAACTGCTCGAAAAAGGCAAATTCCGCGAGGACCTGTACTATCGCATCAACGTCTTCCCGATCTTCATCCCGCCGCTCAAGGAGCGCCGCGAGGACATTCTGCCGCTGGCAGAGCATTTCCTCACCGAATTCTCCGAAGAGTACGGCAAGGAAGTGAAACGCATCTCCACGCCCGCCATCGAGTTGTTGGTCATGTACCACTGGCCCGGAAACGTGCGCGAACTCAAGAACTGCATCGAACGCTCGGTTCTCCTGTGCGAAGAAGCAGTTATCCGCACCTACCACCTGCCGCCGACGCTCCAGTCTGCGGAAAGCTCGGCCACCGGCACCAACCTCTCTTTCGGTGAGGCTGTCGCCAAGTTCGAGCAGGAATTGCTGGTGGATTCGCTCAAGAAGACCGGGGGCAACATGCTCCAGTCCGCTCGCGACCTGCGCGTCTCGTACCGAATCGTCAACTACAAGGTGAAGAAGTACAATCTCGACGTGAAGAAGTTCTCGCAGTCCAGAAAGGCGAAACGCAAACTGGAAAAATAGCGGCAATACAACGTAAAAAACAAAAGCCCGGAAACAGCTGTTTCCGGGCTTTTGTCGTTCTTGATTCGATTCCCCTGATTTCCCGATCCAGACACGAAAAAAGGCGGTCAGGTTCAACCCGACCGCCTTGAATACTCTTTCGACTGTCCGTCTTTACTTGAAGGAACGGGCAAAGAGATCTTCGAGAGCCTTCTTGCCGTTGTCTTCGAGGAAACGGGTGCCGGTGCCGGTGAAGTGCTTGTCCGTGATGACCGGAGCCTCGACGGAAACCCACTCGCCCTTTTCCCACTTGAACCAGCCGTTTTTCTTCTGGCCAAAGACATAGAGTTCCTTGTTGCAGATCTTGGCAAACTCAGCTCCCCAGCCGGTGCCGCCCTTGACGGTGCCGTCATCGAGAATGGTTCCGACGACAAAAACCTGATGGCCGGATTCGACCTGATGCATGATGGTCTGAAGCACCTTACGCATCTTTTCAGCGTTGGTGAATTTGCGATTGAGCAGCTTGGCAACATAGGTCAGGCTGACGTCTTTCTTGGTCAGCTCTTCGTCTGTCAGCACACGGACGCCGCGGGTGCGCTCGATGCGATGTCCTTCAAAAGTGTAGTTGACCTCGCTCAGGCCATAGTACTCGGCGAGCTTGCCGAACTGGTTCTCAGCGCCCTGCGCGCCGCCGCTGAACAAGGTGTAAGATGCGAATTTGGTCATGAACTCTCCTTGCGTATGGTGTAGAAAATTTGACTGTACGCGGTTAATTGATTGGCAGTATGCACGGCGCGTACGTTCGGAGCAATGCCAACTGCATTATATTTTTCAAAAAATCCACTATTTTTTCAAATATAATTTTCCACGGTCCCCATACGGTCCACTCAACCATAAAGGGCCTTCATTTTTCCCATCAGGTCGTCGAGCAAAACCCGGTCCATGCCCGAGGCCATGCGCTCGAACTCTTCGACCGTGTATTTCGTCTGCAATTTATACATGTTCGCCGAGGTATTTCCTTCCTCGAGCTGTCCCGCCTGACTGACACTACCGGTCTTCCGCTTATGCAAAATGGAAAGAAATCCCTGATACACAGCATATCCGCCGCCAAGAACCATGCGTAAATCCCGCTCCAGATCATCGTACTGCGTTGGGGAAAAACGCAGATCAAACGGGCCGTTTTCCAACAGGTGATCCGGTCGGAACAGATGCACGCACCCGGTCACCGAAGTACAGGGACGAATGTAGTCGGCCTGACCGAAATCGCCGTCCTGCAACATGATGGTGGACATGAGTATATCCTTCCGTTCCTGTTTGTCAGGTGTCAGGTTGTGCTCCCCGCACTGCACGCGGGCTGGTCCGTCATGATTCACCACCTTGCAGCCCCAGACGCCGGCGTCGGGATACCTTTCTACTGCGGCACCGAGACGCAACAGCCAATCCTGAGGCAGGGAAATATCATCATCAATGTACGCAACGAAATCACTTTTCCGCACTTCCGGCAAATTCATGAGCCAGTTGCGCGCGGCAGGAGCACCCACGTTGACGGGCATGGTCACCGCTTCCGCCCGTTCGGAACCGAAACGGTCCACAAATCGCCGAATGACATCCGGCGTATCATCCGAGCTGCCGTTGTCGAGTATCCGGACATGGGCGTCACCAAGATCGGACTTCACCAGCGAATCCAGCGTCTCCGCAAGATCATCCGCCTTGTTGTAACTGTAACCCAGCACCATGGTCCGCCCGGAAAGCGGTGTGTGCCTGGATGCGCCACCCGTTTTCAATTCATACAGACGCAGCCACAGCCCCGCGTTCCATGGTCGCACCTCTGCACAACGCCGCAGCAATTCCGTCGCCTTTTCAATCTTCCCGGAACGCAGCCACGCCGTCACCAAACGCTCCTCGCCCACAGGCAGCGGCAGAGAATGCAGGCATTCCCGGTACGTCCCGGCTGCGGCGCGCGCTTCGCCCGAAGCAAGCAACCCATTCGCCATGGTAAAGGCAAACAGCGAGGCCAGACCTTCAGGCGGCATTGCTTCCCCGAGCATGGCGACAAGCACGGACCAATCTCCATGGATTCGCGCAAACTCATAGAGATGATGCCACCAGAACAGATTGCGGGGAGCATGATGCAACCGTTCCTTCAAAAAAGTAAGCTGTACACCGCGATCACCGGCCATGGCGTTCTGCGCCTCGGGCGTGACGTCCGGCTGCCAATGCTCCATGGCCGACTTGATCGTCGGCAGCAGAGTCGGCGGCAAGGACGGCAGCTTTGCCGCGACACCCGCCAGAACTGCGGCGCACTGTGCATCAAGCGGATTTTCCGCCCATGCCGCAAGCAACGCATCAGCCGCTATCTGCGAGAACATAGGTCACCGGGTCGCCGCGTATAGTTCAACGCGGTAGTCGCAATGCCGTGCAAATGCGGCCTGCCGGAAAATCCGAGCAGAAGCTGACGAAGCAGGTCCGAGGGAAGTGCTGCGAAATCGAAGGAATGGCTCATGATTCTGGAGTATGTGCCACCGCCGGAAATGTCAACGGAAGGCTTCCTCTCCCCCCTCTTTCGGACAGGGAATATTTCTGCTAACTATCATGAATCATGCAGCGACTCGGATTTCCCAACCCCCTTCCGCCCGTCAACGGCCTCCATCCGGCATTCAAGAACCGTTTCTCCGGCTGGCACCTCGGCATGGGCCTGCCCGGAACAATCACAGGGCTGCTACGCGGGCTGACGCAACTTGGAGCCGAGACCCCGGCCTGCCGCGACACCGCGCTCGGCATGGGACTCTGGGGAATGCAGGCCTCCCCGCTCGCCCCGGACATGGCAGATTGGACCATCCGACTCGCCCATCAGGGCCTGAAACTTTCGCCTGCGCTCACGGCTCTGGCTACCCGGCTTGCCGCAATCCCACCGCTGGGAGAATCGGATACCGAACTCCTCGACACATGGTACGCCCTTGCCCGACAGGACGACATTTCCCTGACCCTGCGTTTTCTGACCGCCGTACTCAGCGATCCGGCCAGAGGCTTGGTCTGGCTCGGACACTGCTGGCAGGATCTCCTCTTTCTCGGCAAACCGGAGCTTCCCAAGGCGGCTCTCGACATAGTTCCCGTGGGATGATGCCACGCAGCCGCTCAAACAGCGCATGGAAGCCGAACTGGCCTTTCACAGTCTTCCGCCCGAAGAAGCCCTCCAGCTCGTGGAAGCGCTCTGCCCCGAAACATGGGGACTCTGGCGGGCCTACGCCGGAGCCGAACTGCTTATCCGCGCAGGGCGCACCGGGCAGGCGAAAGGCGCACTTGCCCAGCTCTGGAAGGCGATCCCGTGGCACGTCAACCTGACCCTCAAACTCCACGACCTGTTCAACAAAATTTCTCCTGCCGACGCATCCGCCACGGAAAACGTCGCGGTCCTCGTGTACTCGTGGAACAAGGCCGACCTGCTCGCCGACACCCTGAACAGTCTTGCAGACAGCAACATCGGGCACGCAAGGATTTTCGCTCTGAACAACGGCTCCACCGACCACACGGCGCAGGTGCTTGAACAAGCCAGCTCCCGTTTTGAACCGGGCCGGTTCCGCATCGAGACGCTCCCGGTCAACATCGGTGCGCCCGCCGCCCGAAACTGGCTTCTCGCCCTGCCCGAGGTGCAGTCCTGCACGTGGGCCGCATTTCTCGACGACGACATCGTACTGCCGAAAAACTGGCTGCTGCATCTGCTCGGCGCGGCCAAGGGACATGACAACATCGGCGCAGTCGGCTGCCGCATCACTGCCGCCACGCCGCCCTACGGGCTGCAATCCGCAGACTACAATCTTTTTCCGACACCGCCCGCCCCGATCGAACCGGGCACAATTCCCAATCGAGTGCTCGTCTTTGACAACTGTGCGGGCTCCACAGACTCGGGCCTGTTCACCTACACCCGGCCCTGCCTGTCCGTGTCCGGCTGCTGCCACATGATTTCCACGGATGCCATCCGCAAGGCGGGAGGTTTCGACCTCCGCTATACCCCATCCCAGTTCGACGATCTCGACCGTGACCTGCGGTCCGCACTGAACGGCATGCCCGCCGTGTACACCGGCTCCCTCGCCATCCGCCACGTCCAGCACTCCAGTCTTGCCAAGGCGCAGACACAGGCACAGGTAGGCCATGTCATGGGCAACAAATACAAGCTCGATACCAAGTACTCCGATGAAGAACTGGCGACCCTTGCCGAGTCCAACCGAGCACGCCTCTGGAACGATCTGGAAGCCAAGCACGCTTTCCTGCTTGACCGCCTCGGTCATGGTGCTTAACTCTTCCCTGTCCCGATTTTTCCAATTTCACAGCAAGGAACAGACCATGGATGACGTTCGCGTCTACGGCGATTTCCACCGCATTTCGCCCGAAATATATGAACAGATAAAAGACTCCATCCCCTTTGATCAGGTCGAGTACGACGGCGACGTCCTGCGCGTCGACCACGAAGGCCAGTATCTCATGATCGACGATTTCATCGAATCCGTTCGCGATCTCCTGCCGGAAAACGGCTACGGGCACGTCGAATACATCGACAATCTCGACTGGGTCGTCACCCGCTACACCATCACCCCCGGCAAGATCGAAGAAAAGACCGTTGCCGTGGACAACGTGCTTGACGCACATCAGCGAGAACACGGGTTGTAGAGGAAGTAGGGGATGCCGCTTTGCGGCGTTGACGTATTCTTTTGCCTCCGGCGGCTCAAGGCCGAAGGCCTTGAGAATCCCAATGCCCCTTCGGCGTGTATTCTGATTAATCGAGGGCGACTAATTCAAGATTGCCCCATGCCACGACTTTCTGGTCGTACTGGGCGAATATTCCGTCGAGTCCGCTGTCAGCCAATGCCTGCGCCTGTTTGAGCACAGTATCGATGTCAGTCTCGGACTTGAGCATGTTGCAGAGCGCCGTGGCAGCGGCATCGGCAAATCTCGCGTCCTTTGCCCTGACCGCGACGAGATCACCGGAACCGAGACTGAGGGAATGGCCGATTGTTCCGCTTGAGGCGCAGATGGACACAGGGAACTCACCGGCTTCAACCCGAAGGCCGACAGTCGCCCCGGAATCGGGGTCGGCAAGCAGGGCCACAACCCGCTCCCGCGTTGAATGCAAATAGGTATCGCCACCGTTCTCGACGAGAATGTTCGGACTTTCCGCCACAAAAAGATCACCCACGGCCTGCGCCACGGCACCCGCAACCGCCGCCATGGGGCCGACTCCGCAGAGAGCACCGGCCTTGACCATGCTCCTGATTATCGAAGGTGCCTCGGCAGGCATTTCAATCGGTACAAGACTCTCCGCGAATTCCGGATGAAACATGATCCAGTTCTTGATGTCGCCACGCACTTGGGAAACAAAAGACGCAATTTCCGCCTGCAAATCCCTTTCAGCCACGATAAGTAGGTCCGTCTGCTCAACCGCGACCTGAAAGCGGACTTCTCCCTCATGAGGGCGCACGGAATCACGGTAGGCACGATCCGTGGAAAGATGGCGCTTGTTCATCGAAACGACCTCATGGGGCGTACCCCTGTAAAGGAGTACGCGTGCAGCATTGTTAAGAACATCTTTTCCACAGGACTAGAAACCGAGGTCTTCATTGATGAGAACGACCTTGATGCGGCCCTTGGGGAACGACTTTTCCGTGATCGTCCATGTATTGCAGATGCGCTGCGGCGAATCGCAGTCCATGCAGTACCCCGTCTTGACGCACGGAGTTTTCATGTTCAGGCGCATGGCATTGACCGGAGCCACATACTCTTTAATGCGCTCGATGGCACGCTCGACGTCCGGGACGATCTTGTTCCGGCCGATGAAAATCACGACATTTTTCGGGCCGAAATTGATCGCGCCGGTACGGTTGCCGATCATGTCCAGATTGACGAGGTAGCCGCTTTCGGTAACCGCGTTCGTGCCGGTAAAGAAACAATCCACGAGCAGAGCCTGACGGCGGCGCTCCACTTTCTCTTCGTTGGACAGGGATTTGTCCCACGTATCAAGGACGTCATATTCACCACAGTTACACAGATGGTCGTACAGGCCGGTGTCGGCAAGCGTCAGCGACCCACCCCATGAAACCGACTTCGGCTTGAGGACCGGGAGAATATCTTCAAGAACGACCTTTTTGGCCTGTTCCCTGGAATCAGCAAGATGAACATCGAAATTATTTTCAATCAGCGCCTCTTTGAGTTCGCGCAGACTCAAGTCCCAAAAGTTGTCTATCGGCTTGTCCATGACCGCCTCCTTAGTATATAGTAATGTCTGTTTTGTCATCGAACCGCGAAAACATGAAAAAAATCCTCGCTATCCGGTGGGAAAACCTGTAGCAGAAAACCCGGTCGCGTGAAAGAAGAAGGGCCCGTCAAATCTCGGACACACCACAAATTTTGCCTTGACGATCGGCAAAGCTCCGGTTATATGCTTCCGTTCGACAGAGCTTTTCAGTAAAATTCTACTCTATTAGGAGATATTGATATGAAACGTACTTACCAGCCCAGCAAATGCCGTCGTAAAAGAACCCACGGTTTCCTGGTGCGCTCCCGCACCAAAAACGGTCGCGCCGTGCTCCGTCGCCGTCGCGCCAAAGGGCGTAAGAGATTAGCCGTTTAGCTTGGAACAAGGAGCGCCGGCTGCTCAAAAGCCCCGAATTCACGGCATGCTATGAGCAGGGACGAAAGCACTTCACCAGAAGCTTCATCCTGTTCATTCTGAAACGCAAAGAAGGTCAAGGCGGTATCCGCCTTGGCCTTACCGTGAGTAAGAAGATGGGGAATGCAGTGGCGCGCAACCGTATAAAGAGGGTGGTGCGCGAGTATTTTCGGCTGCATCAATTCGACGTTGAACTGCCTCTCGATATCGTCATGGTTCCCAAGCGGAACCTTGAGGCCAAGCAGCTTACTCTCGCTCTCGCCACAGAAGAGTTCACTCCGCTTTTATACCGTATCAAGACGGAAGCGGCGGCCTCTTAGTGAGGAAATGATGCGCTCACTATTTCTGGCGCTCATTTGGTTTTACCAGAAACTCATCTCCCCCTTGCTGCCCCCGGCATGCAGGTTCACTCCGACGTGCTCTGAGTACGCGAAGGAAGCTGTCATCCGGCACGGGGCGTTCAAGGGAGGTCTTCTTGCGTTATGGCGTCTCCTTCGTTGCCAACCTTTTTGCCGCGGGGGCCATGACCCCGTCCCGGCCGTCTGGCCTACCGACCAACTCAAAGCGAGAATCATCCCATGGAAAAGAAGGAGCAAATCCGTCTTGTCATAGCCTTGGTCCTGAGCTTCGTTGTCATCTTCGGGTGGCAGTACCTCAACGCACCATCGCAGGAACAGCAGGCCGAAATGGCCCGCAAGGCCGCCGAGGCCGAAAAAAAGGCCGCCACGCTCACCGAGCAGGCGGACGCTCCCGTTTCCGAAGTTGCGGCAACTCCTGCTGAAGACTTCATCCCCACCGCCGGCAAGACCGTCACGGTGGATACCCCGCTGTACACCGCCGTCTTCAACTCCCAGGGCGGCATCCTCGAAAAGTTCGTCCTCAAAGAGTTCAAGGACACTATCGAACCTGACTCCCCCAATGTCGACCTCATCGGCCGAAAAGCCTTTGCCAAAGGACCGCTCGGCCTGATCCTTACCAAGGGCGACAAGGAATACCACACTTGGAAGCGCGGCCAGTGGGCCTTCTCCGGTTCCGACATCGTCATGGGTGAAAACGACTCCACCAAGACTCTGACCTTCACCGGACAGGCTGGCGGATTCCGCATCGAACGCACCCTGACCTTCCACGCCGACACATATCTCATTGAAGAAACGGCCACCGTTACCAACCTGAATCCCACCGGCGTCGAAGGCTCCCTGTCCTTCACCGCCGCAGCCAAATCCATGTCCGCAGAGGACGATCGCTACAACCCCACCAAAATCGCTTACCTCGTCAAGGACGGACGCGAAGAAGTGGATGACCGCGACGACCTCAAGGAAAAAGGCCTTTCCGCCAGCGGCGACCTGATGTGGGGTTCCATCGAATCCAACTACTTCCTGTTTGCCGTCATGCCGCACAATGCTGACGCCACCCTGTCCGCAGGCGTGCAGGACACCATCTTCCGCATGGCCGTCAACGAGGAAGCGACCTTCATGTCCAACGTCGCCAAGACGCTGAAGGCTTCCTACTTCATCGGCCCCACCGATCGCCAGATGCTCGCACAGATGCCCAACCAGCTCGAAGACGCCGTCAATTTCGGCTGGTTCGACATGCTGGCCAAGCCCATGCTCATCGGCCTGAACTTCTTCTATAACTACGTACACAACTACGGCATCGCCATTATCCTGCTGACCATCGTCATCAAGCTCATCTTCTGGCCCCTGTCCCAGAAAAGCTACGGCTCCATGGAACAAATGAAGAAGCTCCAGCCCATGGTCCAGAAACTTCGCGAGAAGTACGGCGACGACAAACAGCGTCTCAATCAGGAAACCATGGCCCTGTACAAAACATACAAGGTCAACCCGATGGGCGGCTGCCTGCCGATGGTTGTGCAGATTCCGGTATTCTTCGGCCTCTACAAGGCCCTCCTCGGCGCAGTCGAACTGCGGCACGCTCCCTTCATCGAGTACCTGCCGTTCACCGACCTGCCCTGGCTGGCTGACCTCTCCGCCAAGGATCCGTACTACATCACCCCTGTCATCATGGGTGTGTCCATGTTCCTGCAACAGAAGATGACGCCCAGCGCGGGTGATCCGACTCAGCAGAAAATCATGCTGCTGATGCCGCTCGTCTTCACTTTCATGTTCCTGCAGTTCCCGTCCGGTCTCGTCATCTACTGGCTGCTCAACAACCTCCTCTCCATAGGACAGCAGCTCATGATCGCCCGGGCCACCAAAAAGAAAGCGGCTCAGAAAGCCTAACAACGCCACCGGGGGGCCTGATTCCCCGGCATTGCAAGGATTAAAAAATGAGTGACTTCAAGGAATTCGAAGGCAAAGGCCTCGACGAAGCCATTGAAAGCGCCTGCGACTACTTCAACCTGAAACGCGACCGGCTGGAAATCGAAATTCTGGCCGGCGGCTCCTCCGGTATCTTCGGCATCATGGGTGTCAAGAAAGCCAAGGTCAAAGCCCGCCCCCGCATTCAGGTCAGCGCAAGCGACATCCTCAATGGCGACGATAAGAAACAACAAAAAGCCAAGGCACCCAAGCCCAAGCCGAAAGCAAAGCCCAAAGCCGCACCCAAGCCGGAAGCAAAGCCTGAAGCCAAGCCAGAAATCGATCAGAAGGCCGAAGAGGCCAACATGATCGAACCGGGCAACGCCATCCCGACCGAAGAATTCAATGACGTCAACGGCAATGTCGTTGAACCGGAATATGATCCGGCCAACGACGTGAACGGCAATGTCATTCGGTCCGAAAGAAAACCGCACGACACCAAGCCGCGCAAGCAGCGTGACCGCAAACCGCCTCGCGACAAACGCCGGGACGAACGCCCGCGCCGCGATTCCAAGCCGCGCGACCGCAAACCCCGCAGGGATAATCGCGACTTCAAACCCCGCGACACCAAGCCCCGTGAGGAACGTCCGCGCGCCAACATGGAAGACTTCGATCCCGCAGTACTCGAAAGTGCCGTCATGGAAGTCATGACCGAACTGCTCCGACCCATCGTCGGAGAAACCACCATTCAGGTGACCATCGAGTCTGATCGCGTCAAAGTCTTCATCGACGACGAAGAAAACTCCGGCCTTATCATCGGCCGCGAAGGGCAGACACTCTCTTCCCTCCAATACCTCGTCAATCGACTCGTCTCACGCAAAATGGAAGCCTCCGTCCGCATTCAGGTGGATACCGGCGACTACCGTGAACGCCAAGACGACAAGCTCCGTCAGATCGCAGCTCACCTCGCTGAAAAAGCCGGAGACCTCGGACGTACACAGTCCACCAAACCCCTCTCCTCCTACCATCGCCGCGTCGTTCATCTCGCGTTGCAAGAGAACGAGGAAGTCTTCACACGCTCCAAAGGCGACGGCCCCATGAAACGGGTGCTCATCGTCCCCAAAAGCCGCAAGAACAACAACCGCTCCCGCTACTAAGCGAGATCAGTTCACCAATAAAAAGGCCGGATGGATTCCCATCCGGCCTTTTTTGTTTGCCTCCGGCGGCCCTCCGGGGGCCAGAGGAAGGGGGGAAGGGAGCACCCCCCTTGAAAGCGGGGTACTCCCTTCCCCCCTTCCTCTGGACTCCATCCCCCCCATCCCTCTCCCCGTAACTTTTTGGTCCCGCGCTGATGCGCGGGGAGAAAGTATTTATAAAAAACACCCACGGCCTTAAAACTTTGATTGGTTGTTTCGTACTAATCAGCGCAGAACTCCGCGCTTGGACTAACCGAAAATGATAAGAACCACAGATTACCCCCCTCTCCAACACGCCGCCAACGCCGCCTTTCCGTTCCCGCACCACCGGCACACGCGGCGTGGGCACTGTTTGCATGAATTCGCGCCGGACAGTTGCTTTTCATTTTTTGCAACAGTCCGGCGCGAATTCATGCAAACGCGGTTTCCCGGCCCCACACACCTCCCTCCCGGCTAACGCACCCGCCGAAGGCGCACCAGGATTCTTAAGGCCCTCGGCCTTAAGCCGCCGGAGGCTCCTCTTCTCTTCTTCCCCCTCCTCCTACTCCAACACCAACCTGAAATCGACTGAGATGAAATCGAATACGACGTGGTAGCTGAGATGCTGGAAAAAGCGGGAGGAACCGTAGATTATTCCCCACTGGGTGCGGTCGAAGTCGAGATTGGCGATAATGGCGAGCTTGTTGTCCTCGATGTTCCGAATGTGCGCTGGGAACGCTATCTCGTTTGAGAGACCGCGCAGGGAGAGTTCGCCCTGCATCATGGCGTTGGGCCGGGTGGCTTCGCCTTCTTCGACGAGCCGGATGCGGGTGGTGTTGAATGTGGCTTCGGGGAAAAGGTTGGTGAAGAAGAAATCGTCGGAATGGAGATGTGATTCGAGGACGGGATGGAGATCGTCACCTTCGAGATTGGTGTTGTGGATGGTTGTCATGTCTATGGTGAATGATGCGGCGGGATCGTCACCGGTGACGTCGAGTTCTCCGGCTGAGAGTCCGAGTGTGCCGAAGTGGTTGCCGTTGTTGTTGCGCCCGGTCCAGTGGATGACGGATTCGGTGGAGTTGAGCGTGTAGATTCGGGAGTCGAGTGTGAGGAGCGGATGCGGCGGCTCGACTTCGGTGGGGGCAGAACCTTCGAGGGGGCGTCCTTCGGCACGCCAGGTGTCGAGTCCGCCGGGGAATGTGGCGAGATCGGCGTATCCGGCACGGGTGAGCTTGTCCACAGCCATGAGGGAATCCTGCGAATCAGGACCGGCCCCGTAGAGGACAATGGCGGTTTCCTTGTCCGGGACGAGCTCCGCCATGGTATCGAGAAAGGTCACCTCGTAGACACAGGCATTGACCGCTCCGGGGATGTGTCGGGCGGCGAAGTGTTCAGGCGGCAAGGTATCGACGAGAATACCGCAGTTGGATTCGAGAAATTCGTTAACGTCACTTGTCGTCAGCTTTTCAATCATGTGCGCTTCCATGTGAAACTCCTGTATTTTCGGCCCGGGAAAGTCCTTTGAGGAGACAATTCACATCGAATGTTACATGAAATGAGGGGAAAACGGCAAGAAAATGAATCAGACCATGCAGCGCACACCGCCCATGCAAAGAGGCCCACTCAATTGAGCGGGCCTCTGTATATAATAAAGGAGGGATGGAATTAGAACTTTTCAAAGTCGGCATCATCGCCGCTGTCCATGTCGAGATCGACACCGTTATCCACAACACCTGCGGCAGCAGGAGCGGCTGGCACCGCCTGAGGGCGAGCCTGCGTCACAGCGGGAGGAGCCTGTCGGGCCACATGCTGATGCATGGGTGCGCCATATTGTCCGGCCTCGAAACTGCCAAGCTGGAAGAACCGCATGAGCTGCTGCAACTGGCCAGCCTGCGCGGTGAACTCTTCTGCTGTGGAGGCCAGCTCTTCGGACGCGGCAGCGTTCTGCTGAATGACCTTGTCCAGTTCCTGAACGGCGTTGTTGATTTCCTGCGCGCCGGAATTCTGCTCCACGCTGGCAGATGAAATCTCCTGTACCAGATCAGCAGTCCTGCGAATGTCGGGCACCATCTTGGTCAGCATGGCACCGGCCTGATCCGCCTGATTGAGAGTAGTGGACGACAGTTCCCCGATCTCGGCAGCGGCAGCACCGCTTCGCTCGGCGAGCTTGCGTACCTCACTGGCGACAACGGCGAAGCCCTTGCCCGCTTCACCGGCCCGCGCCGCCTCAATGGCAGCATTCAGGGCCAGCAGGTTTGTCTGGCGGGCGATTTCCTCGATAATGGAGATCTTCTCGGCAATATTCTTGATCGATTCAACAGCCTGCATGACCGTGTCGCCCCCCTTCTGGGCATCAAGTGCAGTCTGGCTCGCCATCTTTTCGGTTTCCTGCGCGTTTTCCGTATTACGGGAAATCTGCGCGATCATCTCTTCCATAGACGCTGAGACCTCTTCGACGGACGCGGCCTGACGGGTGGCTCCGTCAGCCATGGTCTGTGCGGACTCGGCCACTTCGGAGCTGCCCGAGGCAACGCTTTCGGCACCGGCTTTGGACTGGCCCACAATGCTACGCAAACGCTCAGTCATCGTTGACAAGGCCTTTGACAATTTACCGGGTTCGTCATCGAACTCGACTGAAATGTCGCTGGTCAGATCACCATCTGCAATCTGATGGGCAAGCACAAGCGCCTCGTCAATCGGCTGCGTGATGGAGCGAATGATCATGATACAGAACGGCAGGACGACAAGCAGGAAAATACCGGCAACGGCGCTGCCGACTCCCCAAACATAAGAAGAAACAACATCATCGATTTTTTGGGTAATAGCGACTTTTTGGTCTTCCACATTATCCAGATACACACCAGTACCAAGCCACATATCCGTACCGGGAATCATGGTGGCGTATCCCAGCTTGGGTTGATCACCCTTTACCGGGCTTGGGCCAGACATAGGTTACGAACCCTCCACCGGCCTGCGCCTTCTTGTTCAAATCCTGCACCAGATAGACACCATTCTTATCCTTGGTGTCTTTCATATCCTTCCCGATGATGGAAGGCTTGGGCGGCAAAGCCACGATCGTTGTTTTACGGTAGACGAAGTAATACCCGGATTCATCCGCTTCAAAACGGATCTTGTCCAGCAACTTGCGAATCAGTGCGACCTTTCCGTCCAGATCAGGAATATCCGCGATTGCTACGCCAACACTCTTGGCCATGGAATCCGAAGCCACCTTTAACTTGCGTTTTTCTCCATTAAGCATGGCCTCGGTAGAGCCTTCGATACCAATCCCCTCAACCTTGGAAATACCTTGCAGAAAAGCAATAATAAACCCAACGGTGAACAGTATGACGACACCTACAAGAACAGCCATTCGCAATTTAATCGTAATTTTTCTGAGCATCAATCCCTCCAATTAGCCGTTAGAGTCCTGTCTTTAGCTATACCTCATTCACCTCTTTCTGAGAATAGCACCTCGCACATTTATAAACCCTCCAGAAATCCCGGCACAAAAACCGCCTGAGGGTATTGCCGTTTGAGCACCAAATGTATAGGGTACGTGCTAATATTCGAGTACTTGAATGAAAGAAGAAAGCTTCCAGGAAACATATATAGACGACCGATTCCGCCAACTCGTCGAAGGCCTTCCCCAAATCCTCTATGAACTCAATGAGGATGGGCTGGTTTCCTATGCCAATGATTTTGCTCTTTCCCGATTCGGGCTCACTCGCAACGATCTGGAAAACGGTATACATTTCAAGGAAGTCCTCCACCCGGATTCTCACAAAAAAGCCTACGCAACCATCCAGAGCGCCCAGCCTCACGGCACCATGGGGACAGAGCTCCTCGCGCGAAGTAAAGACGGATCCATCTTCCCGATAAAGATATCCATGCAGGCGATTGTCAAAGACGGGAAAACCATGGGCGTACGCGGCGTAGCCGTTGACCTGACGGAAACCCGGGACGCCGAGACGGCACTCAGGAAAAGCGAAAGCTATTACCGCGCCCTGTTTGAAAACACGGGAACAGCCATGTTCATCGTGGGCAAGGACAACATCATCTATAGCTGCAATTCCAAAGCAGAAGAGCTTGTCGGATACAGCGCATCCGAAATCATGGGGAAAAAGTGCTGGCACGACTTTGTCGCACCGGAGGAGACCGAACGGCTCAAACGCATACGGGCACAGCGCTTTTCCGGCGGCCCCACCTTGAACGACTACACCTTCACATTTCTGACGCGCGACAAGACACGCAAGATGATCCGCGCAATCATCCAGCTCATTCCCGAAACAGACGCCACGGTCTGCTCTCTGATCGACATCACCGAACAACACCGAACGACGCAGGCCCTGCGCGAAAGCCAGGAACGATACGAACAGGTTGTCCGGGGAACCAACGATGGCGTATGGGACTGGGACCTGAGAACCGACATCGTCTATTATTCGCCGAGATATAAAGAAATTCTTGGCTACGAAGACCACGAACTGCCCAATGTCGTCGAGACATGGAAAGACCGGATGCACCCGGACGACATCGAAGCCACCATGGCCGGCAACATGGAATGCGTGGAAGGAAAGATCGATAATTTCGAAGTTGAATTCCGCATGCTGCACCGGGACGGGACCTATCGCTGGATTCTCGGACGCGGAGCAAGCGTGAAGGATGAGTCCGGCAAGGTGTACCGGCTTGCAGGAACGCATACCGACATTACAGATCGCAAACAGACCGAACAGGCGCTCAAGACTTCCGAAAAACGGCTGCGGACCATTTTTTCCACCGCCAACGACGGTGTGTACCGATGTACGCCGGATGGCAGGTTCATCACGGCCAACCCTTCCATGGCGGCTATTCTGGGATACGATTCACCGGACGAACTCATCAAAAATGTTTCGGATACCGAGACACAGCTTTACGTCGACCCGGCAGACCGCAAGCCGTTCCTCGCCGTACTTGAAAAGGAAGGACGCGTCACGCAGTACGAAAAACTGCTGAAACGCAGGGACGGCACAAAAATCTGGATCTCCGAAAACGTTACAGCCACCTATCACGACGATGGAACGCTGAAACATTACGATGGCTTCATGCAGGACATCACGACTCGGAAAATCAGCGAACGCACCACGCAGGCCATGTATGACATATCCAAGGCCATCAGCACCACGAGTCACCTACAGGAACTTTACGAGACCATCCATGCCATTCTCGGAAAAGTCATCGACGCAACCAATTTCTTTATCGCCATGCTCGACAAGGACATCGACAGGCTGTCATTTTCCTACTTTGCCGATGAGATGGACGACTATTACGACATAGACAATTTCAGCGATCCCGAAAAAACCAGCCTTGTCATCCATGTCATGCGAACCGGCAAATCGCTTCTGCTCTCTACCGCGCGTCCCGAGGACGAACAAAAATGGAAAGAACTTTCGATTCTCGGCACCCCGCCCGCTGTCTGGCTGGGAACGCCACTCAAAATCCGCGATCAGGTCATCGGTGCCGTGGCTGTGCAGCATTACTCCAACCCACACCACTATTCGGAAACGGATGTGGCGTTCATGGAAGCGGCGGCAGAGCAGATCGCCTTCGCCATCGAGCGAAAGACCAATGAGGAAAAACTGACGCAACTCAACGAACAGCTGGAATCAACCGTGGAAAAACGGACGGCGGAGCTGCGGGAAAAGGCGGAGGAGCTTGAAGCGGCCAACCTGCGCCTCACGGAACTCGACAAAATCAAATCCGCACTGGTCTCCTCGGTTTCGCATGAACTGCGTACGCCGCTCACCTCCATCAGGGGCTTTGCAAAACTTGCAGGCAGAGATTTCACCCGCTTTTTCCGTCCACTGGAAACAACCGAACATCTGGAGAAAAAAGGGAAACGCATCAAGCAGAACCTTTCGATCATAGAAACCGAAGGGGAACGCCTCACACGTCTTATCAACGATTTTCTCGACATCAACCGCATGGAGTCCGGGAAAGCCAACTGGCATGACCAGTTCTGCAACCCCTGTGAAATTATTCAGCAAGCCGTCAACACCGCCAAAGGCGCTTTTGCGTCCAGACCGGACGTCACACTTGTTGCGGATATGCCCGCGACCATCTCACCGATCCATGCGGACCCGGACAAAATCCAGCAAGTGCTCACCAATCTACTCAACAACGCCTCGAAATTCACCGAACAGGGCGAAATCCGGGTCTCGGTGACAGATTCACGTCACGCATTGACCATCTCGGTCACAGACACAGGCATCGGTATTCCCAAAGACGAACAGAACAGCATCTTCGAAAAGTTCCAGAAAAGCAGCCAAGGTGACACTATCAGCACTGCAAACAAGGGAACCGGTCTCGGGCTCGCCATCTGCAAGGAAATAGTCGAGCACTACGGCGGTACCATCTGGGTGGAATCCACTCCAGGAAAAGGCAGTATCTTTTCCTTCACACTCCCGGCCGTCGCAGGTCTGGAAATCCCCTGCGAATAATACGCCCGACCGAACTGTCGGTAAACCTCTCACCTCTTTCCGTCACGATCCAACCTGCATAAATAAGGCTACCCCCTTCCCAACAAAGGCCAACAATGGTAATCATTGTCTTGTGATCGGCCTCAATTACAGAATTCTACCGCATATCCTCATGTCAGTGGTCATCTTGTTGACCATGCTTTCATTCGTGCCCGACATGACCGCAGAGGAGAAAGCCCCCCCTCCGCTCATAGCCATGGCCGACTATCCACCCTATCATTATTGGGTGGACGGAAACCCCAAGGGCTTGAATATCGACATACTCAACGAAATCTTTTTACGCATTGGACACACACCACGTTATGTGCAGAGGCCGTGGAGCCGCAGCCTGTACGAACTGGAACAAGGCGATGTGGGCGCGCTGTGTGCCGGAATGAAAACACCACCGCGAGAAAAATTCGCCTATTATCCTTCGCACCCTCTCAGCATGGAAACCAACTGGGTTATCACTCTGGCGGACAGCGACATAAAAATAAACAGCCTTGACGAATTGAAAGGCATCCATATCGGGACAATCACGAACTATTCCTATGGTTCCACGTTTGATGCCCTGCAAAATCTGACCAAACATGAACGCCCGGATGAAAAAGCCCTGCTGGAATTGCTGCTGCACAAAAGAGTAAAGGCCATAGTCGGCTGCGATCTGGTCATCAATCACGTTGCGGACAAGCTTGGCGTGAGGCATCAGCTGAACTATCAACTCATGTTGACCAGCGATCCCATGTATCTGATTCTTTCAAAGGTAATTACGGGCAATGAAGAATTGAATACCCGGATATCAGACGTCCTCGCTGAAATGATCGAGGATGGGACGTATCAGAAAATACTCGACCAATATCTGGAATAGGCACCATCTCCCACAACTGCCGCCCTCCTTTTAAACATGGTTTCTCAACATCAACTCGGCAGGATACGGATTAAGGTAGTACTGTTTTGCCAAATACTCCTTGTCATATTTCAAGACATAATGATTTATCATGGTTATCGGGACGATAAGGGGAATCAGCCCCCGCTGGTACTGGCCTGTCAGTTCGAGAAGCTCCGCCTTTTCCGATGAAGAGATGTCCTTCTTGAAATATCCCATGGCATGGGCAAGGACATTCACATTTTTCCTGACCGTATGCTTATACGACAGGGCCTTGAAAAGCAGGCTGAAATATTCATCGAAAACACCGTCGTTTCCCTTTTCTCCAGCCGAGGCGACAAGCTTTCCCATTGCACGATACAATTCAACGTTGTGTGCCATTATCTGCATTTTTTGTCTGGTATGAAAATCGACCAGTTTACCTGCCGTATATCCCCCCTTCATTGCATCCCGCCACCGCTTGAGAGTGAACACCCGCGAAATGAAGTTCTCACGCAAACGCGGGTCATGAAGCCGACCATCATCTTCAAACGGCAAATGAGGGAAATAATCCATCACCATCCGCGCCCACAAGCCGACCCCGTCATGGCGGGGCATGCCCTTGTCATTGAACACCTTGACGCGACTCATTCCGTTCGAGGGAGAACCGTACCGAAAAACATAGCCGCACAAATCCTCCCTCCTTAGACGCTCCAACTGTTTCGCCCCCCACTTGTGCATGCGAGCCGTCCAGTCTTCCCCCGAACTCCGCCCTACCAGACGGGGGGCATCGACGCTCCCGACCAGTCGGACGGCTTCCCTCGGAACCAGCATCCCGGTCTCAACCTCGGGGCAGACGGGAACCCACTCGACATATTGACCGAGTGTATCCCGAAGGAACCGGTCGAGCTTGTGTGTGCCGTCATACCGTACCTTTTCCCCAAGGAGACACCGTGCAATCCCTATTTTGATTTTACCGTTGTCAGTCATCATGATTCCTCTCATCCGGACAGGCATCCGATTTTACCCATTCAAGCCGCACCAAGCCGGAAACACCTGTCCCAATTGTTAGCACCATCAAGTGACTGGGGGCAACACCACATCTCAAAAAAAACAACCCGCTCTCCAAGGAAAGCGGGCTGTTTTCATGATGGCACTCCCGGCGCAATGCGAACTTACGGCACCAGAATCAGAAATTGTGTTGCCCAAAGAATCATCCCAAATTCTGGAAAATCTCAGTAGTCACCCAAGAGGGTTTCGAATGGAACTAGATGTACTGCCAAACCTTGTCCAAGGATGTCTCCATAACAGCCACAGCACAAAGATCACTGCACGCAATTTCAACCACCTCGGCCCGCAGCCTTCCCTCCGACTGCCTTTGATTGAAGGCGTCCATTACCGCAATTGATTCACTGAGGCTGCGTGATTGCGGCGAACTGCCGTCATGCGTCCGAGGGTGGTAGCCTATATAAATAATTCTGGCTTGTTTCTCTTCAATATTCATTTGCTGTCCTCCTGTGCATCAGATGGGTAGCCCGAAAACAGAAAAAGGGCCACAAGCAAAAAACCCGCTTTCCAAAGAAAGCGGGTTATCTTCATCATGGTGCCCCCAGCGCGATTCGAACACGCGGCACCAGGATTAGGAATCCTGTGCTCTATCCAACTGAGCTATGGGGGCACGGGGAAAAATCTCTAGCCGACCGGAGATCAAAAAGCAAGTCTTTCATGATGGTCGGGTGTCAACTTTCCTGCCCTGCCGGTCAGTTATGTTCCGGATAGTACTGCAACAACGCCTTGACGCTGTCTTCGAGTACTTTGACAACCTTCTGGTCGGCTTTCTGCTTGGCCTGCATTGCATTGACGATGACCGCGTGATGCCGCGTCAACCGCTCCACATAATCGGTCTGCTTCGCCTTGACCCGCTGGGTCAGGAAATAATTTGCAATGGTGGAGATAATCTTCTCGGCATGATCTTCCTTAGTCGTGACCCAGCGGACAAACTGCTGCCGCGACTGAACATCCGTTTTGTCCGCAAGCTCAAAGAGCATCTTGACCGCTTTCCTGATGGTCGCCACGTCCTCAAGCATTCCTACGACACGGGCATTATCGTCATAGATACCGCATGGAACCTGACAATGCGTCGATGCCGTTTTCGGCAGGATCAACATGGCACAACACAGTATCACCGCAAAGAAAAGCTTCGTAACTCGAATCATATTCCACTCCTCGACTGTTACACATGACATTAATATGCAGCTTCCTCACTCTAACCGGAAACACATCCATGGGAATTATAGTTTGCACATGGGATACGCATTCACCTTTCCACCCCAAAAACATTGCCGGACATGACACTCTTATAGTACGGGGAACAATTAGTTAGATGAAAATTCAGGCAATTTGCTTTTTCACACTTCACAGCCCGCACAATTACCATGACACTCAGACAAAAAACTCTCATCGTCACGGCCACCGGCATTTTAGCCATCCTGCTCTCCGGTATCGCTCAGTTCTGGTCCATGAACCGGATCAATTCCTCATGGGTACAATACACGGAACAGGCTGCGGCGCGTGAAGACCTCCTCACCGAGATCAAGGAGCAATTCGGGTACGGCGGCATCATTCACAACTTCAAGAACTACGTCTTGCGCGGTGAACAGAAATTCCTCGACCGCATGAACGCCAATAAAAAGGCACTGGAACAAAGTCTGGCCCAATACAACCAGCTCCAGATCAATGACGAGGAGAAAAAGGCTCTCAGCGTCATTGAAGCGATCATGCAGACCTATGTAGCGGAATCCGCGACCGTTTCAACCCTGTGGGACATGGCCGCGCCTCCGCAACAGATAGACCGGCGGGTCAAAATCAATGACGCTCCTGCATTCAAGGCGTTCAGCGTCCTCACCGAGCATTTCGAAAACATCTCGCGGGACGCCCATGAGGACATGGCCAGTGCCTCCCGCCTTCAGATCATTTTCCTCATCGCCAGCTTCATCCTGCTCTCCGCCGTCATTGTCACCGCTGTGTTGCTCCTGCGGAAACAGACGAAATCCATTGTTTCCATGTCGCAGGCAATGGCCGAAATCGAAGCCCACAGCAATTTTTCCAAGCGCATGCACGACGGACGCAAAGACGAACTCGGCATGCTCACCAACACCTTTGACAAACTGCTCGGCAACATTGAATCCATGCTCGCACTCAACCGCGCGGTACTCGACGCCGTTCCCGATCCGATCTTTCTGGCCAAAGACGGCAAGGTCATTTCCGGCAACACCGTTGCCGCCGACTACGCAGGCGTTCACATCAAGGATTTCCGGGGCATGGCCGCAGACAAGGTGCTCGTCCGCGCGGAAAACGCCCCGGATCGCGGACAGTACACGACCTGCCTCAAGGACGGCGAGGAAGTCATTCTCGAAGAAGTCAGCACCGACGTCACTGACAAGACAGGTGAAATCATGGGCTGCCTGACCGTAGCCCGCGACGTGACCATCATCGTCCGGCGCGAAGCCGAAGCCGCGGCCAATCTGAACATGATCCGCGAAGTCGGCGCAGAGATAAACAATGCGGCACAGGAGCTGGTCAACGCCACCGGCGACCTGTCCTCCCGCATCCAGACCATTTCCGATGGCGCGCATACGCAACAGGAACTCTCCAACGAAGCCGCTACCGCCATGGAAGAGATGAATGACAGCGTCCTTGACGTGGCGAGAAACGCAAGCGACGTCGCCGAACTGGCCGAACAGGCCCGCGGACAGGCCGAAGACGGTGCCGACGTGGTCGAAAAATCCATCAACGCCATTTCCACGGTCAATGCAAAGGCCGGGGAACTCAAGGAAAACATGGGGCAGCTCGGGTCACACACCGAGGCCATCGGTTCCATCATCGACGTCATCAACGACATTGCCGACCAGACCAACCTGCTCGCTCTCAATGCAGCCATCGAGGCCGCCCGCGCAGGCGAAGCGGGCCGGGGCTTTGCCGTGGTTGCCGACGAAGTCCGCAAACTCGCGGAAAAGACCGTGGCCGCCACCAAGGATGTCTCACAGGCCATCGAAGCGATTCAGACTGTCGCACAGCAGAACATCAACAACATGGACAACGCCTCCGCAGCCGTGACAGAAGCAACCGACCTCTCCGAGAAATCCGGCGAAGCGCTCAAGGCCATTGTCGAGCTTGTCGGGGGAACCACGCGACAAGTGGCATCCATCGCCGCAGCGGCTGAACAACAGTCCGCATCCAGCGAGGAAATCATGGCCTCGGTCAGCAAAGTCAGCACCATCTCCGACCAGACCGCCGACGGCATGCGGGAATCCACCAGCGCCATCAAGGGCCTGACAGATCTCGCACAGCGTCTTGAAGCGCTCGCAGCCAAGGCGGGCTAACGCAAAGAGGCACGCCTCAAAAGCTTCTGCACACAAGGATTTGTGTATTTTTTTGGTGCAAATCATTTCACACGGTTTACACGCCGTGAAAAAAGCCTATATTCCAAAAATGCGGCTCTGCCGTAATCCTGTTTTCCGCATCCTTTCAGGAGGCTTTATGATGCGTCAATTCGTCAAACTATCCGCTCTATTGGCAATGCTTTTGGCACTGCCGATTCTCGCACATGCCAACGGTCTGCCCGTGTTCACGGAACTCGCCGCCACGGCAGGCAAGTCAGTGGTGTTCATCTCAACCGAAAAAACAGCAACCGCCGCCCCCCATGGGCAGTTCCGCCAGCAAGTGCCGCAAGGCCATCCGTTCAAGGATTTCTTTGAGCGTTTCGACCAGTTCTTCGGCCAGCAGCCGGGACAGCAGCCCCGTAAAATGCGCGGGCAAGGCTCGGGCTTTGTCATCACGCCCGACGGCCAGATCGTGACCAATAACCACGTCATTGACGGCGCGGACAAGATCACTGTCAAATTCCAGGATGATACAAAGGAATATGTCGCAAAGGTCATCGGCCGCGACAGGGAAACCGACCTCGCGGTCATCAAGATCGACGTAAAGAGACAGCTCCCCGTGCTCCGCCTCGGCGATTCCGATGCCATTCAGGTCGGCGAATGGGTCCTTGCCATCGGCAACCCCTACGGTCTCGACAACACCGTCACCGCAGGCATCATTTCGGCAAAACACCGTATTATCGGTGCCGGACCGTTTGACAATTTCCTGCAAACCGACGCCAGCATCAACCCCGGCAACTCCGGCGGCCCGCTGCTCAACATGAAAGGCGAGGTCATCGGCATCAACACGGCCATCAACGCCGCTGCCGAGAACATCGGCTTTGCCATCCCGAGCACACAGGCTGAAAAAATCATCAACCAGCTCAGGACCGGCAAGGAAGTCAAACGCGGCTGGCTCGGCGTGACCATCCAGCGCGTCAATGAAAACGATGCCAAAGCTCTCGGTCTCGGCGCTCCCACGGGTGCGCTCATCGCCTCGGTAGGCAAGGACCAGCCCGCTGACAAGGCAGGCGTGAAGCAGGGCGACGTCATCCTCGAAGTCAACGGCAGCAAGGTCACGGACAACAACGATCTGCTCCGCAAGATCGCAGGACTCAAGCCCAACCAGAAAGCCCGTCTCGTCCTGTGGCGCAACGGCAAGCGCGTCACCAAAACCGTGACCCTCGGCGAACGCGGAGAAAAGACCATGGCCACCATGCGGCCCGAAGCCCCGAAACAGGCTGCGGACGTACTGGGCATGTCCATGCGCCCGGTCACTGAAACCGAAGCCACGGCCCTTGGGCTCGACAAGCCGCAGGGGCTGCTTATCGTGCAGCTCAAAGAGGCTTCCCCGGCTGCCGAAGTGGGCATCCGTCAGGGCGACGTTATTCTTCAGGCCAACCAGCAGGAAGTGAATACTACAGGCGAGCTCGAAAGCGTACTCAAGCGCGACCGGAAGCGCGGTGCAGTCATGCTGCTCATCAAGCGGCAGGGACAGAACCTCTTCGTGGCCGTTCCTCTGGACGATAAATAACCAAAACCAATCAGGGGCTCCTTCGGGAGCCCCTTTTCATCACCATGTCTACAACCGATTTCGAATCCATCCTCGCCTCCCCGGCAAAAATCAACCTGTTTCTACGCATACTCGGATTGCGGGAAGACGGGTATCACGAACTCCACACGCTCTTTTATCCTGTCACGAGCCTGTTCGACACCATCCGCATCGAATCGAGCCATGACGACAGCATGTACATGCGCTGTCCGGAGAACCCCGACCTCGAAAGCACAGGCAATCTCATATACAAGGCATGGAAGGCTTTCGGCGAGGCCACAGGATTCCAGCCCGGACTGTTCGTGACGCTGAACAAACGCATCCCCATGGGAGGAGGCCTCGGCGGCGGCAGCTCAAACGGCGCGACCATGCTCAGATGGCTGAATGAAAATGCCGGAAGCAAGGCCCTGCCGCAGGATGAACTCATTCAACTGGCAGCACGGCTCGGAGCGGATGTCCCCTTCTTTCTGATGGATGGTCCGGCATGGGCCGAGGGCATCGGTGAAAAACTGGCACCGGCCGACATCGACCTTTCCGGCATGACGCTTGTCATCATCTGCCCGGATATCCATGTGGACACCCCATGGGCGTTCCGCGCATGGGACGAGTGCAACAGTTCTCCGCAACAAGAAGAAGCCTTGACAACCACCGGATTGGATAATAAGAATCCATCTCCCGTTTCGCCCCCGGCCGCAGTCAACGACTTCGAGCCAGTTGTTTTCGCGAAGTTTCCGACACTCCGCAAAGCAAAGGAAAAACTTATTATTTCCGGGGCGGCAGCCGCCGCTATGAGCGGTTCGGGAGCCAGTCTGTTCGGATTATTCCGCGACAGAAAATCTGCCATGTCCGCAGTGCAGGCTCTCGAAAACGACGGATTTGAAATTTTCACGATGGACTGTTGATAAACACTCCATCAGGTGACAAGCGGCTTCAACGCCTCTCTTTTCGACAACTGAAAAGGGAGTGCGAGCGCAGCGACGCACACCCGCTTTCCCGGCAAAGCTCTCCCCAACTCGGGGCATGAGCAAAATTGCTGAGAAGTGGCTGAGCGCGAGGCGCAAGTAAAATTCGGGACCGCCGCGTATATTAATACGTAAGGGTCTGCATTTTACGCAGCAACGAAGCGATCAGCCACACGGCATTTTTCTTCCGCCTTTCTTCTTCAACAGAAGTCCGGCACAAGAGCAAAATTGCTGAGAAGCGGCTGAGCGCGAGGCGCAAGCGAAATGCAGGACCGCCGCGTATACCAATACGCAAGGGTCTGAATTTCGCGCAGCAACGAAGCGATAAGCCGCTTATCAGCAATTTTGCTGGGGCGTCGTCAAGTGGTAAGACACATGGTTTTGGTCCATGCATTCGAGGGTTCGAGTCCTTCCGCCCCAGCCACTTTTTATTAACCGAAGAATCCTTAAGTAAGGGGATTGACATGCACGGCGAGCTTAAAATCATCAGCGGTTCTTCCAGCCCGCGACTGGCAGAAGCCATTTGCGAACATCTGGGAACCAAGCCTTCTCCTGTATTGCGCGAACGCTTTTCCGATGGTGAAATTCGAATTGAAATTGGTGAAAACGTACGCGGCGACGATGTGTTTGTCGTTCAGCCCACCAGCTCTCCGGTGAACTTCCACCTCATGGAACTCTGCCTGATGCTCGACGCTCTCAAGCGAGCCAGCGCATCTCGTGTCACCGCCGTGGTTCCCTACTTCGGTTACGCCCGTCAGGACCGCAAGGTCGTGCCCCGCGCCCCCATTTCCGCCAAGCTCGTGGCCGACATGCTGTCCGCCGCAGGCATGCAGCGACTGGTCACCTGCGACCTGCACGCCGGTCAGATTCAGGGCTTCTTCAACTGTCCGGTGGACAACCTGTTCGCCGCTCCGGTCCTGCTCGATCACCTGCGTGACCGTGACGATGATTTCGTCATCATCTCCCCTGATGCTGGTGGCGTGGAACGCGCCCGCGCATACGCCAAACGCCTCGGCGCTTCCCTGGCTATCGTGGACAAACGCCGCGACGCTCCGAATCAGGCCAAGGCCATGCACATCATCGGTGATGTAAAAGACAAGGTCGCTGTCGTTATTGACGACATGATCGACACCGCAGGCACCATGTGCGCCGCAGCCAACGTCATCATGGACAACGGCGCCAAGGACGTTATGGCCTGTGCCACCCACCCGGTTCTGTCCGGTCCGGCCATCCAGCGCCTTGAAGAATCCGCATTTTCCGAAGTGGTCGTCACCGACACCATCGCACTCAGCGAAGACAAGGCCTGCTGCAAGAAGATCAAGCAGCGTTCGGTCGCTTCACTGCTGGCAAAAGCCATCAATAACGTACACACCGAATCGTCGGTGTCCGTACTGTTCGTATAAGGGATTGTCCCGCAGGCTGCTCTAACGCAGCCGCCAACCTTATAAAGCGCGAGCGTCCGTTTATAGTAA
This sequence comes from uncultured Pseudodesulfovibrio sp., assembly GCF_963664965.1. Classification (NCBI taxonomy): domain Bacteria; kingdom Pseudomonadati; phylum Thermodesulfobacteriota; class Desulfovibrionia; order Desulfovibrionales; family Desulfovibrionaceae; genus Pseudodesulfovibrio; species uncultured Pseudodesulfovibrio sp. The sequence continues at coordinate 3,391,896 of NZ_OY761823.1, forward strand.
ACGGCCAGGGCGTAAAAGGAGAAACTATCATGGCAGAACTGCTGAAACTCAACGTTCAGGAACGCACTGAACTGGGCAAAGGCCCCAACCGTCGTCTCCGTGCCGCAGGCATGGTTCCCGGCATCTACTACGATGCAAATGGTGCCAACATCGCCGTCAAGGCCGAGATGATCCCCCTTCAGAAAATTTACGCACAGCTCGGTAGCACTCAGGTCTTCGAGCTGGTCCTGGAAAAGGACGGCAAGACCCAGACCCACCCCGCTCTGCTGTGGCGCGTCCGCAACGAGCCGGTCAAGGGCACCCCTGAACACGTCGACTACTTCGGTGTTGACCTGAACAAGGAAATCAAGGTCGCTGTTCACTTCGAACTGACCGGTACCTCCAAGGGCGTCAAGCTTGGCGCTGTTCTCGAACAGTACCGCGATGTCGTTGATGTTATCTGTAAGCCCATGGACATTCCCGAATCCATCGTCATCGATATCACCGAACTGGATGTGATGGACTCCGTCCGCATCGAAGACGTCGTCTTCCCCGAAGGCGTTACCCCGCTCTTCGATGAGAACTACGCAGTCCTCTCCGTTGTCACCGCTCGCGAAGTGGAAGACGACATCGAAGGCGAAGAAGGCGAAGAAGCAGCAAGCGAAGAAGCAGCAAGCGAAGAAGCTTCCGAGTAAGCATTTCGCTCAATCAGACTGGACCTCCCGGAACGCGGTACGCCGCGCTCCGGGAGTTTTTGCTTGTCACGGCTTCGGCTGTTATGGTGGGCAGACAATCCAGATATCAGGAACACCGCAAATATGGACTACAAAGGCGTCATTGTCGGACTGGGGAACCCGGGTCCGAAGTACGAGAAGACCCGGCACAATATCGGGTTCATGCTTGTTGACCACCTGTTGTCCGAGGCGGCAGGACGCAAGAACATGCGTCTGGAAAAAATCGACGAATCCGGCGACTATGAATTGTGGCGCGCCAAATTCGCCGGTGCCTACCGACTGTTCGCCAAGCCCCAGACATACATGAACCTGAGTGGAAAGGCCGTGTCCAAGATTTGCGGCCGCCATGGATTGAAACCCGAGCAGGTCATGGTGGTTCACGATGAACTGGACTTGCCCGTGGGGCGCATGAAATTGAAAAAAGGTGGCGGTAACAACGGCCACAACGGCTTGGCTTCCATTCAGGAAAGCCTCGCTACCCCGAATTTCTTCCGTCTGCGACTCGGCGTGGGCCGTCCGCAGGAAAAGTTCAAGGACATCAGCGACTGGGTCCTGGAGCCATTCAGGGAAGAAGATATCCAACACCTGCCGGATATCATCAGACATGCGAGCAAAGGGCTCGACATATTCTTTCGGCGCGGAGTGGGATTCGCCACTCAGCATATCAACGGATTTTCCATCGAACCACTCGATGAAGATAAGGAAAATTCCGCAGGATAGCGCCAAAAAACGCCTCTGTCATGTCTTTTTTTCGTAACCATGGACTCTTCACCGCGTTTTCGCTATAATATACTTCTGCGCGTTTGAAACAGCCAGTAGCAAGGAGCATCGTTCCCAGTGTTCAAGGTCAATGAATTAGTTGTTTACCCTTCCCAGGGAGTCGGTCGTGTCGAACGAATCGAGTCTCAGGAGATCGGCGGCGTCAAAGCCGATTTTTATATTGTTCGCATCCTGAGCAATAACGTAACCTTGATGGTTCCCGTGCTGAATGCTGAGAACGTCGGACTCAGGTCTGTTTGCAGCCTGCGTATAGGTCAGGAAATTTTCGAATCCCTCAAAGATCGCTCTGAATTCACTGGATACACCGGCCAGAACTGGAACCGGCGCTATCGTGAATATTCGGAAAAATTGAAAAGTGGCGATCTCTCCGATGTCGCATACGTCCTCAAGGAGCTGTTCCTGATCGGCAAGGACAAAGAACTTTCCTTTGGCGAACGCCGCCTGCTGGAGCAGGCAATGGGACTGGTTTCCATGGAACTGGCCTACTCGCTGGACCGCGACCAGGAACTCATCAAGGAAGACATCAACGAAATGTTTGCCGATGTCATTGCCGCACAGGAAGAAAGAGCTTAGAGTACTTGTCAAGCTGTCCTGTTTAGGGTAGTGCATTTTTGTCGCCGCACCTGCGGCTTGATTCATATATCCCATTCTATTTGTATATTGAGAGCGGAACCGCTCTGGAACGCTAACAAGAGGTAATCCCAGCTTACCGCCTTGAACCGCTTTAATCCGATCGGTTCGCACACCCCGATTTACACATAAGCCTCTTGCAGGAATTACGAACAGCATGAACAACCATGCTGAAATTGTTGGGATATATTTTTACAATCCACTCTAACCTCAACTCAAATTTCAATCTTATGGCCGAGAAAAAGACCGAAAAAAAACCGACCAAGAAGGCCCGTCCTGCTGCCAAGGGTAAGAAAAAACCCGCGGCCAATGGCAACGGCAACGGCAACGGTATCGACAAGCTGAATCTTGCCGAACTCAAACTGAAGTCCATGCAGGACCTTACGGATCTGGCAGTTCAGCTTGAAGTCGAAAACCCCAGCGGGATGCGAAAACAGGAGCTGATCTTTGAACTGCTCCAGCAATGCGCCTCCCAAAACGGCCAGATATTCGGCGACGGTGTCCTCGAAATTCTGCCCGATGGATTCGGCTTCCTGCGATCCCCGATGTACAGCTACATGCCGGGGCCGGACGATATCTACGTCTCCCCTTCGCAAATTCGCCGCTTCGGACTACGCAAGGGCGACGTTGTTTCCGGCCAGATTCGTCCCCCCAAGGAAGGCGAACGCTACTTCGCCCTGCTACGAGTCAGCGAAATCGGCTATGAAAAACCTGAACACTCCAAAAATCTCGTTCTCTTCGACAACCTGACCCCCCTCTATCCCGAAGAACAGCTCAAGCTGGAAAACGGAAGCAAGAATTTCTCTTCCCGCATCATCGATCTGCTGGCCCCCATCGGCAAAGGGCAGCGCGGCGTCATCGTGGCCCCGCCCCGCACCGGTAAGACCATCATGCTCCAGACCATCGCCAACTCCATCAACGCCAATCACCCCGAAGTGGACCTCATCGTGCTGCTCATCGACGAGCGCCCCGAAGAGGTGACGGACATGCAGCGCACGGTCAAGGCAGAGGTCGTCAGCTCCACATTTGACGAGCCGCCGCAGCGCCACGTGCAGGTAGCTGACATGGTCATCGAAAAGGCAAAACGTCTGGTCGAGCGCAAACGCGACGTGGTCATCCTTCTGGATTCCATCACCCGCCTCGGCCGAGCCTACAACGCCGTGACCCCGTCGTCCGGTCGCGTCCTTTCCGGTGGTATCGACGCCAACGCCCTCCAGCGCCCGAAACGTTTCTTCGGTGCGGCGCGCAATATCGAGGAAGGCGGCTCACTGACCATCATTTCCACCGCGCTCATCGACACCGGCTCCCGCATGGACGAAGTCATCTTCGAAGAATTCAAGGGAACCGGCAACATGGAACTCTATCTGGACCGCCATCTCTCCGAGAAACGCGTGTATCCGGCCATCGACATCAACCGCTCCGGCACACGCAAGGAAGAACTCCTTCTTGGCGACGATGTCCTCAACCGTGTCTGGATCCTGCGAAAACTGCTCTCGCCCATGAGTTCCATAGACTCCATGGAATTCTTACGCGGAAAAATGAAGGGCACCAAAAACAATCAGGACTTCCTCGACTCAATGAGCAAGTAACTCCGAACCTCTCAGACAACATGATGCGGCCTCCGGGCCGCATCATTTTTTTGCACTTCTCCGCACAAGGTTGCCTTGCCTCAGCAAATGGTTACAATGACCGGGCAACATAAAAAAAATCATGCGAAAATCCATAATATCCATACTCCCCGCCCTGCTTGCGGCATTTACCCTGCTCTTGACGCCGGCCATGACGGCACAGGCAGGGCTGCTCGGACCTGACAAGCTGACGCTCAAGATGGAAAACGAGATGGGCCGCAATTTCGACATGATTATCCGATCGCAGATGCCAATGGTCGGTGACACCTACATTACCGAGTATGTTGACGAAATAGTACAGCGTATCGTCAAGGCAAAGCGTCCCATGCCCTTCCGGGTCAAAAGCGCCGTTGTTGCCAATCCCATTCTCAATGCTTTCGCCATCCCCGGTGGGTTCATTTACATTTTCACGGGCCTGGTTCAGGAAGTGGAAACCGAGGCCCAGCTCGCCGGCGTCATCTCTCACGAACTCGCACACGTATCCCAGCGCCATGTGGCAAGCCGCATCGAAAAGCAGAAAAAAATCGGCATGCTCGCCATGGCCGGTACACTGGCAGGCTTGCTGCTCGGCGTCGCGGCCGGCGATGCCAACACACTGAAGGCCTCACAGGCGCTCATGATCGGTTCGCGAGGCGCGGCCACCGCCGCCATGCTCAACTATTCGCAGGACGACGAACGGGAAGCCGACCACGTTGGAATGAATGCTCTGGTCAAGGCTGGCTACAACCCCCGGGGCATGCCAGAGACCTTTGAGGTGATGCTGAAAAACAAGTGGTTCGATTCCGGCGCGCAGATGCCGACATACCTTTCGACCCACCCCGGCCTTGCTGACCGAATCATTTACCTCAATGACCGCATAAAGCGGATGCCCAAGGTATTTCTCGACCGCAAGGACGACAACACCCGCCTCAAGAAGATTCAGGCTCTTGTCCGTTCGAAGATGTCTCCGGCAACAACGGCCATGGCTTACTATGACAACAAGAAACGCGATGAATACACCGCGTTTGATTATATGGCGCGCGGCATCGTGCTCAACCGTCTCAAGGACAGCGATGAAGCGGAAAAGGCTTACGCAAAAGCGCTTGAGATGGCCCCGAAGGAACCGATCATCTCACGCGAAGTGGGCATATTCTATTTCAAATCGGGCAACCATTCCAAAGCATTCCAATACCTGCACATGGCCGCGATAAAAAACCAGAAAGACGCTCTGGCTCTTTTCTATCTCGCTCGAATTCAGGAAGAGGCCGACCAGTATTCCCGCGCCGAAGCCAACATGCGGAAAGTGCTCGAACTGGTACCGGAAGACTGGGAAGTCCACAAACACCTCGGCATGATTCTCGGCGAATCCGGTGATCCTTTCGGCGGCAATCTGCACCTTGCCTACTCCGCGCTCTATTCGAGCAATATACGAAAGGCTCGCTACCACGCCCAGAGGGCCGGAGCTGTTGCCAAGGGGAAAGCCCAGGAAAAACAGCTTGAAAAGCTGAATAATGCCATTGCCGCCCGGGCAAAATTCCTCAAATAACACCTCTTGAATACCTGCCGCTTTTGGCGTAATTTTCATCTTTTGCAACCCGAACAACCAACACAATGATTATAGTCAGGAACATAGAAGAACTTGAGGATGTCATCGCCGGCTCGTGCGTGACCATCGGCAATTTTGACGGCGTCCACAAAGGGCATCAGAAACTCATTCAGCTTGCCTGCTCCCGTGCAAAAGCACAGGGGCTTGTCAGCGTCGTTGTCACCTTTGACCCGCACCCGCTCCGCGTACTTCGCGATGATCGCACCCCACCCTTCATCACCCTGACCGAGCAGAAACTGGAACTCATTTCCCAATACGGCCCGCAGGTCTGCCTGCTGCTCGAATTCAACATGGACATGGCCCGCCTCGCACCGGAGGACTTCGTGAAGAAGTACCTGCTGGACGGCCTGAATATGAAAGAGATGATCGTCGGATACGACTATCACCTCGGGAAAGGACGCGCCGGGAATTTTGAGACCCTCAAGGAACTGGGGGCCAAGCATAACTTTTCCGTTGATCGCCTTGACCCGGTTTCCATTGAAGACGCCGTTGTCAGCTCCACGCGCATCCGCGATCTGGTGCAGGCCGGACATGTCTGGCCGGTCCGGCACCTGCTCGGACGTTTTTACCAGATCAAGGGCGAAGTCGTGCACGGCATGAATCGAGGCGGCCGCCTTCTCGGATTTCCTACCGCGAACATCAAGCTCGTTGACGAACTTTTTCCCAAACCCGGCGTCTATGCCATATGGGTCGAACTCGACAATAAAGCGTACATGGGAGTCGCCAACATCGGCAAGAATCCGACTTTCGGCAACGACGCCCTGTCCGTGGAAGCACACATCATCGACTTTGAAGGCGACATCTATGGCCGCGATATCCGGGTCCACTTCGTACAGCGCATCCGCGATGAAAAGAAATTTTCCGGAATTGACGAACTCAAGGAACGCATCGCTACCGATACCGCGCTCGGCCGACAGATCCTGTCGCAGCCAGAAGCTGAAATTCGTTTGACCAAGGCCGATTTCGCAGACGGCTCAAGGAACGACTAAATAATGAGTCCCCTGTCCCGATCATTCAACTACTGGCGCGACTTCATCAAGTCCTACCGGACCATCACGTCATTCAGGTGGCTGGTGATAGGCGTCTTTGTCGGCGTCTTTTCCGGTCTCGTGGCCGTGGCCTTTTTCTGGCTGGTGGAAATCGGCAAGTTCATCATCCAGCACAACCTCGCGGGCATCGTTTCCCCGGAACCGGCTGGCGAAGGAATCTTTCACGGCCCCGCAGGTCAGTACCGTCCGTGGGTCATCCCGGTTTTCACCACCGGTACAGGACTTCTCACCGGCTGGATGGTCAACAAATTCATTCCCGAGACCATCAACGGCGGCACGGACGGCACGGACGCCACCATCAACGCCTTTCACAATCACGGTGGCATCATCAAGGCGCGTGTCGCCATCATCCGCGGCGCCCTTTCCATCCTGACCATCGCGTCGGGCGGAAGCGCAGGACGTGAAGGCCCCATCACCCAGATGGGAGCCGGTGTCGGTTCATGGATCGCCAAGAAGTTCGATTTTTCGGCAAAGGAACGCCGCTTGCTCCTGCTTTCCGGTGCAGCCGGAGGATTGGGAGCCATTTTCCGCGCCCCCCTCGGCGGCGCGCTCACCGCAGTCGAAGTCATCTACAGGGAAGACTTCGAGGCAGAGGCCATCCTGCCCTCGGTCATGAGTTCGGTCGTTTCCTATTCGATTTTCACGTTCTTCTTCGGAACAGAACCCATTTTCGGCATCCCGCGGTTCTCGTTTCACGACCCGCGTGAACTGATCTTCTACGCCCTGCTCGCCTTTGTCTGCGCCTTTGTGGGCTGGATGTACATCCGCACGTTCTATTTCATCAAATACCACGTATTCGTCCCGCTTCGCGAAAAGATCGGGCTGATGTGGGCCATGGGACTCGGCGGCCTCACCATGGGGCTTCTGGGTGTCCTGTACCCCTACACCGCCATGGACGGCGTGGTGACCGGCGGCATCCTGTCCGGCGGCTACGGCTGGCTCGAACTCGCCATTCTCGGCCAGATTCCGGCGCTGGGCATGTGCTACATCATCATAGGCAAAACCGTAGCCACCTCCGTGACCATCGGCTCCGGCATGTCAGGCGGCATGTTTGCCCCCGCCCTGTTCGTGGGCGGCATGTCCGGCGGCCTCGTCGGCAAGTTCGGGCACCACTACTTCCCGGACATCGTGACCCAACCCGGCGCGTACATTCTCGTCGGTATGGCGGCATTCTTCGCTGGCGTGGCAAACGCCCCCATCGGACCGCTCATCATGGTCACCGAACTGACGCAGGGCTACGGCCTTCTCGCACCGCTCATGCTCGCCTCCGCGCTCTGTCTTGTTCTGAGTCGAAACATTTCGCTCTACGAACATCAGGTGGAGAACAAATTCGATTCCCCGGCACATGCGGAAGATGCCACGATCAACATCCTTGAGCAGATGCATGTCTCGGACTTCTACAATCCCGGCGATGTCATCGTGCTTGAAGAGTCCACCACCCTCAAGGCGCTCACCGACATCATCGCCAATTCGGACCAGTTCTACTTCCCGGTCAAACGTGAAGACGGCGGGTACACCGGAATGGTGTCCATTCACAACGTCCGCAACTGGATGTTTGAGGAAGACCTGCACGATCTCGTGATCGTCCGCGATCTCATGTCACGTCCGGTCTACGTACGTCCGGACTATGACCTCTATCAGGCTCTGCTCCGCTTCGTGAACACCGACTACGGCCAGATTCCCGTGGTGGCGATAACCGACACCAACGAGATCATCGGTCTCATCAACCGTGACGACGTCTTCCAAGCCTATGCCGAAGCCATCGCCGAAGTGAAGGCCGAAGCAGAGGACGCAAAGGAATAATTTCCAGTTCACGGTTTGTTTTTTGGATTTATAATACGCTTGTTCACTGCGGATCATATCGTTTATGGTCTGGCCAAGAATTCATATTCACTCGCCAGTCCTTTCACGATAGGGATATCTCATGAACAAACGCGGAAAAATGAAAAGTGTATACGTCGTCAAGTCCGCTCCCAAGGAAATTGATGACGCCCACAAAGAACTGGATACGCAAAACGTCTATCTGCTCAAATCCGAAGAGCAGGCCATAAGTCGTTATCAGGATACTGTTTACGACTTCATCGACAACAACGACGGACTCTTTCTCGTTGTCAGTCAGGACAGAACGTTTTTCCAGAATTTCCGCAAATCCTTCTACAAGGAACTTGAAATCGATCAGGAACGGATCAGGCTCATGTCCAGCCTGAGGCGGACACAGGAAGAAATCCGGGTCTACCGGGAGTATCAGAAATCCCCGTTTCTTTTCATTGAAAGCGTGTTCGAAGGACGCTCCACACTTCCAACAATCGAAGAATTCAAGAATGAATTCAAGGACATGTTTATCGTCGTCCTCATGAATGACGCTGACGACAAGAAGCTTGCCCAATTTGTCGAGGCCGGTGTTGACAACTTCATCACCAAACCGGCTTCAATCAACACTCTCGTTGAAAAAATAGCCAACACCCTGATCCCTCCGGACGCTATCGGCAAAAAGGTTCGGGAAGGCAAGGAACGCCTCCGGAAAATCGAATTCGCCCTCGCATATGGAGTTGCCCGCGACATCCTCGAAATGAAACCGGGCAGTCCGGCAGGGCTGATGATAATGGGGGACGCCCTCAAAGGCCTTTCCAAAAGGGATGATGCGCTGAAGCTCTATCTCAAAGCGTCTGAGAATGCTCCGATGTACCTTGAACCACTCAAGAAAATAGTTGAATTTCACAAGGAAGACGGGGACCGGAAGCAGGCGTTGCAGTACCTGATAAAGATAGATGAGCTTTCTCCCTTGCACGCCGGTCGGAAAAAAGAGCTCGGAGAACTCCATTTCATGCAGGAAGACTATGCAACAGCAGCCAAGTTTTTCTGTGAAGCCGTCAAGCTCACGCACGCATTGAAACAGAGTGATTGCGTTCAGATGGCCGTCGACTACGCGGACAAGATATTCGACAGTCAGGCTGACGCAGCCGTGCCGCTGCTTGAACTGAGTGCCACTCTGGCTAAGACCTACCATATCGAACTGCACTGGTCTGTTTACAATCGGCTCGGACTGTTGCTGCGTCGCCAAAAAAGATGGAAGGAAGCGGTTGCCGCGTACAACCACGCCGCCTTGCTCTCGCCCAAGGATGAATCCATCCTCTTCAACATGGGCATGGCTTACGTAGAGGGAAAGGACTTTGGAAGCGCGGCGGAAAAATTCGAACGGGCCATCAGCCTCAATCCCTCGTTTTATACGGACAACATTTCGGCTGCATACGTCATGGGGCAGGTCTTCATCCGCGCCAACAGGACCAAAAACGCGACCAAAATGCTTGAACACGTCAGCTCTGTCGATCCCAAATACAAAAAGGCAAAATCACTGCTTGAGTCGCTGAAATCGCCAAAAAACGGGAAAAACGGCCACTGATTATCTCTGCCGTACCCGACCATTTTCCGAACATCACCCCTTGCCAAACAACAAGGGCGATTTATCTTCTGAGCTATCATGCAACGTTGGAAAATCGGCTCCGGTCATCTTTTCATCCGTCAGGGAGACATCACCACTCTTGAAGTGGATACCATCGTCAACGCTGCCAACCCGCAACTTGCAGGTGGCGGCGGTGTGGACGGGGCCATTCATCGCGCAGCCGGGGCCGACAAACTCCAGCAGGCGTGCCGAGCCATCGTCGCAGTCATGGGCGAGCTGCCCACCGGCGAGGCGATCATCACTCCCGGTTTCGATCTTACGGCCCGGTACATCATCCATACCGTCGGCCCGATCTGGAACGGCGGCTCGAACCACGAGCCCGAGCTGCTTGAAAACGCCTACCGGAACAGCCTGCAAATCGCTCACGAAAACAATCTCTCGACCATAGCTTTCCCGGCCATATCCTGCGGCGTCTACGGCTATCCCGTGGAGGAAGCCGCACACATCGCGCTCTCAGCCCTCAAGGAAGGCCTTGAGGCGGGACTCGTCGCGGAAGCGGGTATGGTCCTGCACGATCAAGCGGCACACGAAATATGGCACGCCGCAGCCAAAAACATTGTGTAATAATCCAAGGAGAATACAGTGGAACTCAGAGGAACAACCATCGTCGCGGTCAAAGACGAAAACGGTACGGCAGTCGCCGGTGACGGACAGGTCACCTTCGGTCAGGCCGTGGTCATGAAGCATACCGCCCGCAAGGTGCGCCGCATCTACAAGGATAAGGTCACCGTCGGCTTTGCCGGTGCCACCGCAGACGCCTTCACCCTGTCCGAGCGTTTCGAGGCCAAACTGGAAACCTATTCCGGCAACCTGCTCCGCGCCGCAGTGGAACTCGCCAAGGACTGGCGCACCGACAAGTACCTTCGCAAGCTCGAAGCCATGCTCCTTGCCGCAGACGGCGAGCACGTACTCATCATCTCCGGTACCGGCGACGTCATCGAACCGGACGACGGAGTGGCAGCCATCGGCTCCGGCGGTTCCTACGCCCTCGCAGCCGCCCGCGCCATGCAGCGCAACACCGACATGGATGCAGGGGAAATCGCCCAGAAAGCCATGGAAATCGCCGCAGAAATCTGCGTCTACACCAACAACAACATCATCCTCGAAGCGCAGAGCAAATAGTTAAAACATATTTCTGGGGGAAACTTTTGAAAAAGTTTCCCCCAGACCCCCTTCAAAACTTTTTGGTCTACGCCGCCAGCGAATTTGAAGGGAAACACGCAATCAACATGGCGGCGCAGGGGTGCGTTAACGAAAATAAGCACCATAGACGTATACTTTGTTTAAAACCCAAAACGGCGCATGACTCATTGTCGAATTTGCACAAATAAACAGCGCCGTTTTATACAAAAAGTTTAGGAGATTCTTAAGAACCCTTTTCAAAGGGTTCTTAAGCCGCCGGAGGCATCCCACAATGAGTAATCTGACACCAAGAGAAATCGTATCCGAACTGGACAAGTACATTATCGGTCAGGACGCTGCCAAACGCATGGTCGCCATCGCCATGAGAAACCGCTGGCGCCGCCAGCAGATCGACCCGGAGCTGCGGGACGAAATCGCGCCGAAAAACATCATCCTGATGGGCCCCACTGGCGTGGGTAAAACCGAAATCGCCCGCCGTCTGGCGCGCCTGACCAACTGCCCGTTCTTCAAGGTCGAGGCCACGAAGTTCACGGAAGTGGGCTATGTGGGTCGCGATGTGGAATCCATGATCCGCGACCTGATGGAAATCGGCGTGAACATGGTTCACAAGGAAGAAACCGAGAAGGTACGCATCAAGGCGGAAAAGAACGCTGAAGAGCGCCTGCTTGATCTGCTGCTCCCAAGCAAAAAGAAGGAACAGCAGAGTCCTGCCGGATTCTTCATGGGCACACAGTCCGGTGAAATCGAAGAAAAGAAAGAAGCCCCGAAAGACGACTCCACTCGCGAAAAGTTCCGCCAGATGTTCCGTCAGGGGCAACTGGATGAACGCGAAGTGGAAATGGAGATCACAGTCCAGTCCGGCGCGCAGGTCGAGATCATGGCTATTCCCGGCATGGAAGAAATGGGTTCGAATCTCCAGAACGCTTTTTCCAACATGTTCCCGGGCAAACGGAAAGCACGGAAATTGAAGATCAAGGACGCCTACGAAGCCCTTATCGCCGAAGAGGCCGACAAACTCATCGACCCGGACGCCGTGAATGAACTGGCTCGGGAGCGCGTCGAACAACAAGGCATTTTGTTCGTGGACGAAATGGACAAGATCGCTTCCCGGCAGGACGCAGCAGGCGGCGGCAGCGCGGACGTTTCCCGCGAAGGCGTGCAGCGAGACCTGCTCCCGGTAGTTGAAGGCAGTGTCGTGAATACCAAATACGGCATGGTCAAGACCGACCACATCCTGTTCATCGCGGCTGGCGCATTCCACTTTGCCAAGCCGTCGGACCTGATTCCCGAACTACAGGGCCGCTTCCCGTTGCGCGAAGAGCTTTCCTCGCTGCACAAGGAAGAGTTCTACCAGATTCTTACCGAGCCGAAGAATGCACTTACCGTGCAGTACAAGGCGCTGCTCGCCACCGAAGGCGTGACCATTGACTTCTCCAAAGAGGCACTTGAGGAAATCTCTGCCAATGCGGAAAAGATCAACGAGGAAACCGAGAACATCGGTGCCCGCAGACTCTACACCATCATGGAAAAGATTCTGGCGAACCTCTCTTTTGAGGCTCCGGACAAATCCGGCCAGAAAATCATGATCGACCGAGACTACGTCAAATCTCAAATAGACGACGTGGTAGAAGACCGCGACCTGTCCCGCTACATCCTGTAGCAACAGACGAGGTGAATGCAACAGAATCACCTCAGCCTCACCACGTTTCTCACACATCGCAAAAAGCCAAGCGCCTTCAGATCTTCAAATCTGAGGGCGCTTTTTCCTGCTCCGAAAAATTCACTCTATCAACCCGGTCTGTAATTCTAACATGGTTGCGCTCCGCTTGTACTTTGCTACAATTACACAAAATCGAGGCTCAGAGCAGATGTCCCAGCAGAAACCCCATACCGACGGCAAGCGTAAACGAATCCCGGAAAGACTCGTGGGCTATCTGACGCCCAGCCGTCGACCACTTCTGTTCATCCTGCTTGCCGCCCTTTCCCTCGCCGCTGCCGGCGGATTCATCAACACCCGCATCATCTATCCCGCATTCACGAATATCATCATTGAGGGTATTTCCGACGATGCCAGACGCATCGCTTCTCATCTCCTCCCCCCCGCGCTCAAACATACCTCCCTCGTATCCGAACGCCTCACGCCCAGATTTTTCGGGGATATCTACAAACTGGAAAACGACTTCGGACTGATAAAGGTAAAGATCATCTCATTCAAAGGCACGGTGATCTACTCTACCGACCCTGATGACATTGGAAGACAGAGCTGTGCACACTTCGCACAACGCTCCGGGAAAAACGAGGTCTACACCCAGCTTCTCAAGTTGAACCAACGATCACTGGACGGAGACACTTTTCTCGCCGAAGTTGTCGAGACCTACATACCAATCACTTCAGGCGACCGATTTCTCGGTGCTTTCGAACTGTATTTCGACATCACCAAACGGATGCAGCACCTGCACCGTCTGGTCACCTATTCGACCATTGCCATGGGAACTCTTGCCGCTGCGCTCATTATCACTGTCCTTATCCTCATCAGAAAAGAGACGTCCCGCCAGAAGGCTCAGGAAAAAGCCGAGGCACTCAAAGAGGAGGTGGACCGCATCACCCGCCATGACCTCAAATCGCCTGTTGCCGGAATTCTCAGCGGTTTGACCTATCTGGAAAACTTCACGGAGCTGACGGACGAACAAGCGGCAATTACGGCAGATATGCGAAAAGCCGCAAACACGGCGCTCAACCTGATGACCCGCGGCCTTGATCTCTTCAAGATGGAAACCGGCACTTATACGTTTGAACCAGCACCCGTCGACATTCCCGGCACCTGTCAACGTGCCGCCACCGATCTCGGCGAAATAGCCCGAACCAGAGGTGTCCTCCTTACTCTCAATGATCCGGCGGCATCCACCACCGCCTTGGCCGACGAAACACTATGCTACCTCACCATCGCCAATCTGCTCAAAAATGCCATTGAGGCGTCCTCCATCGGTGACACTGTCGTGATCGATTTTGATTCACAGGATCATATTATCGTAGCCATCAGTAATCCTGCTGAAATTCCAACCGATATTCAAAGCACTTTCTTTGACAAATATTCCACCTCGGGCAAGCAGAGCGGAACCGGGATCGGCACGTATTCCGCAAGGCTCATGGCACGCACCATGAACGGTGATCTCACCATGACATCCTCCCCGGATGAGGGAACCACGGTCACCCTTACCCTGCCCAAGGAATAACGCACCGTATCCACCGGTTCATTCTACATTAACTCGCTCAGAGAGCGGAAAAGTTCATATTTCATCTTGCGTAAACTTGTGGTGTTTACTAAATGAAACCTATGCCTGAAACAGACAAACGCATACTGATACTGGGCGTGGGAAACATCCTGTTCACCGACGAGGGTTTCGGCGTCCGAATTGCTGAGGAACTTGAGCAGAAATATGAGTTTTCCCCGAATGTCACGATTCTTGATGGCGGCACTTTGGGATTGAGACTCATGGGTCCGATCATGGAATCGGACTATCTGGTTATCGTTGACATCGTCTTGAATGAAGGACAGCCCGGTGATGTCTTCCGCCTGCTGGGTGAAGACCTGAACAAAGCCTGCGCCTTCAAGAACTCCATGCACCAGACGGACCTGCTCGACACGCTGGCGAATTGCAGCATTGTGGGCCAGGTTCCGGACGATATCATCCTTTACGGCGTCGAGCCGGTAAACTACAAGGACATGTCTGCGGCCTTGTCGCCGGAGCTTGAAGCGAAGATGCCGGAAGTCATCGACGCAGTCCTGAAAGAAGTGGAAAACGCCGGCGGGACGTATACCTCTCGCACCATGGCTAACCCTGCTACGGAGAAGATTTATGTGCCTCGCGATACCAGCGGAAATTCTTGAAATCAATGACGGCGTCGCCACCTGCAAAGTCGGCGAAGGCGACACCACGGTCCAGGCTTCGATCATGCTTCTGGATGAAGAAGTAACGCTGGGTGACTACATCATCATTCATGCCGGATTCGCACTGCGTAAGCTTGATCCCAAGGAAGCACAGGAAACATTGCAGATTCTGCGTGATCTGGTGAACATCATGGGTGGCGAAGACTACCAGCATGAAATGCTCTAACCGTTTTCGGTTCTCTGAAAATGAAAAGCCCGGAGCGTCCAACGTTCCGGGCTTTTTCCTTGTCTTCGTATCACGATCAATGGCTGACGGTCTTTGAAAACACATTGATGACGGCCACGCCGCTGACGATAAGCCCCATGCCGATCATGGCCGGAATATCCGGAATCTGTTTGAAGAAAATAGCTCCGGCAATGCCTATCAGGACAATTCCGACACCGGCCCAAATGGCATATGCAATCCCCATGGGGATGGTCTTCAGCACAAGACTGAGGAAATAGAACGCCAACCCGTATCCAGTCACGACAATACTGCTCGGCAGAACCTTGGTAAACCCGTCGCAAGCCTGCAAGGCAGTTGTTCCCAAAACCTCGGCTATGATGGCAAGCGCCAAATATACATATCCCACTTTCGCCTCCTATTTGTACTTTCCGCGATACCGAATGTCCTTCTTAAAATCCTGCATGAACTGCTGAAGCAATACGCGGTCTTCATCGGTTATGCCAAGATTTATGGCAGGTAGCGCATTTGAGGCAAAATTGACCGCTTTCCATGCAGTCCCCTTTGTCACACATAAAGCATGGACAAGGGACAAAGCCAATGGGGACTATTCGAAACGATCAGGTACGGGCTTTCTTTCCGGGCAGAAAGGATGCGCGCAGAAAACTCGGGCGCAGAAAGGCAAACGGGTTTCGGACGACCAAATCAGGCAGGATATGATACCAGCGATATCCCAGCTCGACAAAATAGCACCGGGCAACATCGCCGTATCCGACTTCATCGGCAGCAAAAATGGCGGCATCACGCTGACACCGGGATCGGGCCAAGGGTTCCAGAATTCGCTCGCTGTACCCGTACTTGCGAAACATGCGCTTGATGCGTTCGCATTCCCGGTGCCGGGACACGGCATCAGCCATGGCGAACAGGGCAACCACAAGCCATCCCCCACCCCAACAGGCAAAAAGGACGGCCTGTGAAATATCGCCACCGCTCCAATGGGCTAATCCGGCAGATTTCAAACCGAGAGCAAGCAAAAGTGATGCAAAGCCCGTGAAATACGGCCATGGAGCAGCGCGAACAAAACGCAGGGATTGACTGAGTCGCACAATCGACATGAAAAACCTCTAGCCGAGGAACGGCTGCGGGTCAATTTTTCTCGTTAACGGCTTTCAGGCATGGCAAGAACAAGACCAAGCGATACAAGCACACTGCCTGCAACTCGCTTGAGCCACCCTTCGATAGTCGGGTTACCCTTGAGACGATTACCGATTGCACCGGAAAAAAGCGCTGTAGCAGCAAAAACAGGAAAGCTGACAAGCATGAATATTATTCCAAGTATAAACATCTGCATGCCGACATTCCCTCTCGACGTATCCACGAACTGCGGCAGAAAAGCGAGAAAGAAAAGTGCGACTTTCGGATTGAGGACATTGCACAAGACAGTCTGCCGGAATATCTTCATTGGTTTCAGTTCCTGAACACTTCCTTCGCTCATGGACTGCGAATGGCTCCGCCACATCTGGATACCCATGTATATGAGGTAGGCAGCTCCGGCATACTTGATCCCCTGATATGCCAGTGCGGAGGTACGCAAAACGGCCGACAACCCGAACGCAGCAAATGCCGCATGAAAAAGGATGCCGAAATTAAAGCCCATGGCTGCGTACATGGCAGCCTTTCGCCCTTGTCGACGCCTCGTGTCAGGGTGTAAACAATATCCGGGCCCGGTGTGATAGCGAGAAAAAAAGACGCTGAAATGAAAAGCAGCAGTTGCGGTGTATCGATCACGACTCTCTCCTTGTGCCTGTTATTTTATTCGTGCACGCAGCATTGGTCAACGTCCTTGTCCTTCATAAAAAAAGGGACCCGGCAAAAGCCGAGTCCCTTGTTTGTGCGTTCGAGTCTGTATTGACTACAGGACCCTGAACTTCTTGACGTTACCGGTCTTGTTATCAATGACGTGCACGCCGCAGGCGATGCAGGGGTCATAGGAGTGAACGGTACGCAGGATCTCGACCGGACGTTCCGGATCGGCGATCGGGGTGTTGTCAAGCAGAGCCTCTTCAGTGGGACCGGGGATGTCGTTGTCACAACGGGGGCCCAGGTTCCAGGTGGAGGGAACGACAAGCTGGAAGTTGTCGATCTTGGAGTCCTTGATGTTGAGCCAGTGGCTCAGGCCGCCACGCGGAGCGTTGACGTAACCGACACCCTGTGCTTCGGCGGGCATGTCCCAATCCTTGCAGATGTCGACCTTGCCAGCAGCGATGTTGGCCTTGAGGTCATTGATCCAGTCAGTGGTCTTGAGAGCCACGATGAGGCATTCAATGCCGCGTGCGCCGGTACGACCGAGAGTGGAGAACAGAGCTTCTGCGCCCACGCCCAGTTTTTCCAGTACGAAGTTCGTGTACTTGACGAACTCGGGATGACCGAGACCGTAGTTGACCAGACAGGTAGCCAGCGGACCGACTTCCACAGCCTTGCCGTTGTAACGGGGGGCCTTCATCCAGGAGTACTTGGTCTTGTCATCAAGGCTGGTGTACATGGGATCCGTCACACCGGAGTAGGGGTGCTTCGGAGCGTCGTCCTTGTACCAGGAGTGCTTGACGTGCTCTTCAATCTGAGCAGGATCATAAGCCATGACATCCTGGAACTTGCGATCAAAGATGACACCGGGCTTCACGTAACGGGAATTCAGATCGGCTTCGCCGCCCTGAGCGGGGAATTCGCCGAAGGTCATGAAGTTGGTGGTACCACCGATGGCAGCCCAGTCCTTGTAGTAGCTGGCGACAGCAATGAGGTCCGGGATGTAGCAGTCAAGGATGAAATCCTTGATCTCGGCATGGAGACCAATGAAGTCATTGATGTACTTGTCGGTGAGGCCTTCGTAACAGGTTACGCCGCCCATGACGGTGAACTGAGTGTGCGGGTTTTTCGCACCAAAGACAGCCATTGCGCGGGCAGCCTTGACCTGCAAGTGCAGGGCAGCCAGGTAATGGTTGGTAGCCAACAGGTTTACTTCGGGCGGCAGGACGTAAGCCGGGTGGCCGCCGAGGAAGTAAGCATTGGTGAAGATGCCGAGACGACCGGAATCAACGATACCCTTGACGGTATCTTTGGTCTTCTGGAGTTCTTCTTTGGTAGTGACGATCGCGGGATTGGGGCGAACGGTCTTGGCGACGGCGACAGCGATTTCAGCGGTCTTGGCAACGTCGGCATTCAGACAGTCGGCGACATCCACGAAGTCGAGAGCGTGCAGATGATAGAAGTGCACGATATGGTCATGCATGAACTGCGCGGCCATCACCAAGTTACGGATGATGGTGGCGTTATGCGGCATTTCCTTGTCAACGCCAGCAGCATTGTCAACAGCGCGGGTGGAAGCGAGTGCGTGCACGTAGGTGCAGACACCGCAGGAACGCTGGGTGAAGTGCTGGGCATCACGGGGATCGCGGCCTTTCAGGATGATCTCCAGACCACGGAACAGCTGAGAGCTGCTGCGAACGTCGATGATCTTGCCATTTTCGACCACGGCTTCCACGCGCAGGTGACCCTCAATTCTGGTAACCGGGTCAACGATGACGTTATGTTTCCCGTGAGCAGCTGCTCCGGGACCGGATTTTGCGCAACCGGACATATTATATCCTCCTTAATGAATTCAGATTTGCGTCTGCGAATCGAAACTTAAACAGGCCGCCGACTAGAGGTCGGTGAGGTCTGCGTACATGTAAGTTTCGCCATCCCAGTCAGCGCCGTCCCAGAAATCAGGCTGCGAGCAACCGATGCAGGGATGACCGGCCTGAACGGGCCAGTTGTACTGGTTGAACTTCACGGTCGGACAGTTGTTGTATGTCTCGGGACCGCGGCAACCGAGTTTGCGCAGACACCAACCCTTGCGGGCCTCTTCGGAACCGAAGGAAGGAGCAAACTGGTCATTATCGAAGAACTCCTGCCTGGGGCAGTTGTCATGTACGGTTTCACCGTAGAAAGCGACCGGACGAAGCGCATCGTCGAGCTCCGGAATACCCTTGGTCACGAAATGCACGATCGTGCCGACCAGGGAGAACGGGTTCGGCGGGCAACCGGGCACGTTGATAACCGGCTTACCGGGCAGCAATTCAGCGACACCCTTGACCTTGGTCGGATTCGGCTTGGCTTTCTGGACACCACCGTAAGCGGCACAGGTGCCGTAAGTGATGGTGGCAATAGCCTTGTCAACAACCTTGGTGGTATTTTCAAGCATGGTGTGGCCACCGACCTTGCCGTGACCGCCTGCTTCGTTCTCGGTACCGCAGACTGCGGTCGGAACGCCACCCTCGATAACGGCGACGTACTTGCCGGCGTTAACGGTATCCCACAGGGCCTTTTCAGCGGCTTCGCCAGCTGCGGCCATGATGGTCTCATGGTAGTTGAGAGAGATATAATCCAGAATCAGCGCATCAATGTAAGGCTCCACTGTCCTCAGAATGGACTCGGAACAACCTGTACATTCAGCATTGTGCAGCCAGACGACGTCGGGCCTGTTGTCGCTGGTGAGGGCTTCGGCGACTTTCGGAGCGAAAGCCGGACCCATGCCCATCACTGCGGCCACGGTTCCGCAGAACTTCATGAAATCACGACGGGTAACGCCGCGTTTTTCCAGCCGTTCCACGGCTCCGTCCCTGCCATGACCTACGGAAAATTTCATAGAACACCTCCGTAATAAAATGAGTCTGTTATGACGTAGAGAACACCGTTATTCCCAATCATAACCGTCGGGCACACGCCCGAACTCGGACCTAACCATCTTCAATGGCACGAAAACAATATGCGTGCCACTTTTGACATCTTTTTTCCGAGTTCGTGCTATAACCCCCCGGAAAAACTAATTAACGTGGTCGTACCGCGCTTTACAAACAAAATCAATAGGCAAAGAAAAAAAAGTTTCAAACGTATCGGCACGCTAGATGCAATATAATCCTCTAATGGCAACAAATTCCCCCCCTCTGAACATTCGGAATACGATTTGAAAAGCCACCCTATGAAAGAACGTATCAAGAAAAAAAAGATTCAATTATGACAAGCACTCCTCCCACAACATATGTTCTGGAAACAGGTTGCGGAGAACCACTTCGTCTCAATTTCTTATGGACGAAGGATACGGTTACCGCGCTCGATCTTCTGCCTGCATTTTTTTCCGTGGCTGACGCCATTCACACTCAAAGCAGGCGCGATCTTGCCGAAATGGGAAAAACCATCGGCTGCGGTCCGGGTTGCAGTACGTGCTGCCACCAGCTTGTCCCGGTAAGCGAATACGAAGCCCTGCATCTGGCAAAAATCGTACGCTCCATGCCAGCTCCGCAACAAGACCGCATCACACGAAGATTCATGCAGGCGATCACGGCGCTTGAAGAATCAGCCCTTCTGATTCCCCTGACCGACACATATGCCAACCACGCTCACGACAAGCACAGGGCCGCCGAAATCCGGAAACGTTATTGGGACCTGAAAATCCCCTGCCCTTTCCTAGAAGACAACTGCTGTTCCATACACGCTCACCGTCCAATGGCCTGCCGCCAGTACCTTGTCACTTCCGACCCCGCCAGATGCTCGAAGATCTATTCATCGGAGCAGAGCCATGAAATCGTTCTGCACTCCTTTGACACAGGCGGCGCTCTCGCGTCTTTCTCGGGCGAAGGCATTCAGAACTCCAGAATACTGCCTCACATACTCAGCCTGCTTGCCGAGCGATCCATCCGCAGACAAAAATATCCTTCTCTGTCGCCCCAACAGATGATGAGCCGATTCCTCATGATTCTGGCGACCTGTTTCGCCCGGAAAGCGTGACAAGAAGCAAGAATTACCGTTTATTCTCGCACACCTCGCCGAGGCTCTTGCTCCAGACGCAAAGCACACACTCTTCCCTTATTATGAAAGGAAGGGTGTCAATTGTCTTGAATCCCTGCCTGATTCTGTTATCAATAAGAAAATTGATTTCTTGTCACCGACCAGGAGCAGCCCGTGACGATAGTACAGCAGCAAAGCGTTCAGATGAAACAGGTTTCCCACGGAAACTATCTGATGCGTAACGTACTCAAACACAATGTTGTCTTCAACGAAGGCACCAAAGGCGATGCCGCCTACATTCTCACTGACGGGAAAATCGAAATATCCGGCATCATCGAAGGCCACAAGAAAGTCTTCGCCGTCCTGCGCCCCATTTCCATATTCGGGGAAATGGCCCTCTTCCTTGATGACAATGCGCGCACGGCAACTGCCATCGCTCTGGAAGATTCCAAGGTAATCGTGGTCACCAAGGACGATCTCGACGAATTCATGCGCGAATCCCCAAAGGTCATAGCCTCGATCATCACGGTTCTGGTCAGCCGCCTGAAATCAACGACCAAGAAAGCCATGAAAGTGCCCAGCGTCGGCATGGGAGTGGTCAGAATTCTCGATTTGTTTGCGGCAAACGGCCAGATGAAACTTCGGTATGACCAAGCGGTCAAATCCATGGCCGACACCTTTGTGACCATGCCCGAACGCATAGAGCAATACATTCACGGGCTGGCAGAACAGGGCTATCTGGCTATCGGCCGGGACGAGCACGACACACGCATCATAAAAATACGCGAACGCCACATCCTTAATGAGGTAATGAAAAACAAGAACGAATAGAACCGTTATATCTGGCATGAAAAAAGCCCCACACCTACGGTGTGGGGCTTTTTTCATGCCGAAACGGCATGGGAAGACCAATCAGATCAACGAAGCATGCGCTCCGTCTGCGGTCAGGCGGACATCGACGGCCTTGGGACCGACTTCCACATCCGTCAGGGTATAGGAAACACGCTCTCCCGGCTCAAGGGTTTGAAAACCGTCCCGAATGATCTCGGTATAATGGACAAAGACATCCAACCCATCATCACCGGTTATGAAACCGAACCCTTTTTGTTCATTGAACCAGGTCACTTCACCTTCTAGCCGCACGGCATACCTCCGAAATTACGTCATGAGGGAGACATCAAGAATACCCTCAGACGGAGCTAATGGCAATGGGCAGACAACTATCCTTCTTCGGATTCGCGTTCTTCGCCCGAGCCATCGCCATCAAAGAAGTCTGCTTTTTTGGCCAGCTTGCGTTGCTTTTTTTCTTCTTTCTTCTTTTTCTTTGCCAGTTCTTTCTTGCGTTTCTCGAATTTATAATTGGGCTTTGCCAAAAGATCCCCTCTGCTAAACATTCATTCCGGTCACAACCGAAAAAAAGAAGCGCCCGTCTCCCGAAAAGAGAGACGGGCGCGAATTGCCAATTCAGGCAGTCGTCAGACTACCAGCGGGGGCGTTCCACGCGGGGCTTGGCTTCGTTGACCTTGAGATTGCGGCCACCGAAGTCTTTGCCGTCCAGATTGTCGATAGCCTCAACTGCACCGGCGTCGTCCATCTCAACGAAACCGAAACCGCGGGGGCGGCCGGTTTCACGGTCTTCGATCAGCTTGACGGAAGTGACTTCACCGAAAGCTTCGAAAGCCGCGCGGACTTCGTCTTCAGTTGCGGACCAGGGCAGGTTACCAACGTAGATGTTCTTGGACATTAAAAAAACTCCTAAAAAAAGTGATGTATAGATGACGCCCGTGCGTCATGGGAAAATAAAAAAGAAGCAGCGTACACGATGCGCACGCTGCTTCTCGATATACCTGTTTCATTTACAACCAGCGCCGGCCAACATTCAAGACCGCGCCTCCACGGGTGCCGCTGGTGTGGAAAACAACCTATTTGTCAATAAACAAAGAATGTCAAGATATATTATAAAATAAATTATTTTGCTTAACCTGTCGATTTTTCTTGCAACACGGCAAATTCCTCCCGGCTGCCGACAAATTCCCGATGCCCTCTTTCAAGATAAAGCACCCTGTTTATAGCCGGTATCCAGTCTTCGGCATGGTGTGTCACCAATATCATCGGAGTCCCGCCCTCTGCCAACTTCTGCATGATTTCACGCATCATCAAACGAGAAATCGTATCCAGGCCGGACAGCGGTTCATCTAGCAAGAGAAGCTCCGGCTGCCCCGCCATGGCCCGCGCCAGAAACAACCGCCGCTGCTGCCCGTAGGACATCCTCCTCAACGCCCGTTCTCCAAGCTGCCCCAAACCGACACGCTCAAGCCATTCCTGCGCGCCAAGCAATTCTTCGCTGGTCGGCTCGTCAAGCATCCCCACACTGCCGCGGTACCCGGACAGCACCGTTTCAAGCGCGGTGACCTCCCAGCCGAGTTCACGGGCGTAGGACGCCTGCAACGCGGGCGACACCACGCCGATAAGCGGACGCGCCTCATCCATTGTCATCCCGCCCAGCCGAGATATCTTCCCGGCACCGTCGTCGTCCGCATAGGGTGCGAGTTCGCTCGTGACGAGCTTGAGCAACGTGGATTTCCCGGCACCGTTTTCACCGGCCACCACCCAGTTTTCGTTGGGCAGGACTTCCCAGTCCACCGAATGCAGAATACGCGTGCCGTCCACGACCACCGACACATTTTCCATACGCAGGAGATAATCGAAACCTCTCGTCTCCACGCGTGGCGGCAAATCACAGGCACACACCTCGGGCGCAATCTCCCGCAGCGAATCCAGTCCTTCATCACGAGACGTCTCGGACACGATCCGCCCTCCCTCCATGACAACCACCCGCTCCACGCATTCCGGCATGTCGTCGACCCGGTGCACGGCGCAAACAAGTGTGGAGATATCCCCCGCCTTTTCCAGCAGAGCCAGAATCTCTGTCCGTGAAATGGCATCCAATCCTTCAAGGCACTCGTCCAGCAAAAGCACATCAGGCCGAGTGACAAGCGCACGGGCTATCAGCAACTTGCGAACCTGTCCGGTGGACAGTGCCCCCATCTCGCTTCGGACCAAGCATTCGAGGCCAAGCAGGTCAATAATTTCATCCGCACCCCGCTCCTGCTCGGCAGAAGCTTTCTCATATAGCAGGGGCGTATCGAAAAAACCGGACAACACCACGGAACGGGCCTCGGCACGGGCGGCATGAAGAAAATAGAAATCCTGCTGGTCGGCGGAAACAAGCACGATGCGGTGACGCAGCCCGAGCACTGAATGCTGCGACCCAGCACCGAAATCGTATACCCGCTTTCCCCCTGAATCCGGAAGATATTCACCGCGCAGCAATTTGAGCAATGTGGTCTTGCCCGAACCGTTGGCGCCGGTCACGGCAACATGCCCGCCGCGTTCAATCCGCAACGACAGAGGACCGGCTAGAACCCGTCCGGCGCGTGTTACTGAAACATTTTCAATGTTGATGAGTGACTGCATTCGCATATTGTCACCATTCCCATGCCGGAAAGCAAGCCTGCTTGCATAATCGGGACACACTCCCTGTCCGGCTTGAAAAACGTACCTGTTCCTGCGTATGGTGAAACATGTCCGAAACCGTCGCCATTGCCCGCATACTGGAATACGAATCCACCCTTCTCGATTCGGCCACTGCACTGCTGCTTGAGGAAATAGGCCTTGTGCCGACCTTTGGGCAGCGAATACTCGTCAAACCGAATCTGGTGAATTCCGGCAACGCGCGCCACTGCTGCACCCATCCTCTGGTGGTCCGAGCGGCCTGCAAATATTTGCTGGACGCCGGAGCGGACGTGATCGTGGCAGATTCTCCGGCATTCGGTCCGGCGTCCCATGTGGCCCGGGCCTCCGGCCTGACAAAAGCACTGAGCGGGATCGGCCTCAAGGTTCGCAGCCTCAAACGGGCGGTGCCGCTTGAACTTTCCGGCGGCGGCACCATCGGCCTGTCCCTTGATGCCATGGAGGCGGAACGCATCCTCAACGTGCCGAAGCTGAAAGTCCACTGCCAGATGACCATGTCCGGGGCAGTGAAAAACATGTTCGGCTGCGTGGTCGGATTTCGCAAGGCAATGGCCCACAACCAGCTCGGGCACAGTCATGAGGTTTTCCGGGCCATGCTCATGGACGTCTACGACGCCCTGCCGCAGACATACCACCTGATGGACGGCATCCACCCCCTGCACAGGGACGGCCCCACCAAGGGAGTGCCCTTTGAACTCGGACTGCTTGCCGCTTCCCGGAACGGCGTGGCCCTCGACACTGCGGCGTATTCCATCCTTGACCTGTCACCGAACCAGATTCCGCTCTGGAGCGAAGCCCTGAAACGGTTCATGCCCGGTTCCGACCCGGCGGACATCGAATACCCGCTTGAAGGGCCGGAACTTTTCGACGCCACTGGATTCGAGATGTCACCGCAACGCGATCTTGAGTTCGACCCGGTGCGTCTCGTCAAAGGCCGGGTTCGCAGTCTGCTGAAACACTTCACAAAATCCTGATTCCCCTTGCACTTGTGGCTGTGCAACGGTAAGAAACATTCCATGTCTTTACTCGCTCGTCACCGCTTTACCATCACAGGACAGGTTCAGGGTGTGGGATTCCGCCCCTTTGTCTATCGTATCGCGCTGGACAACGCGGTCTCCGGTACGGTGAACAATTCAAGTGAAGGCGTCATCATCGAAGTGCAGGGATCGGCAGAGCAGCTCTACACCTTCGGCGAAGACCTTGCCGCAAAGATTCCGCCTCTGGCCCGCATCGTGACCATGGACATGGAGGAAGCCGAAGTTCTTGACGGCGAGGACGGCTTCACCATCCTCAAATCAACGGGCGGCACGGGACATTCCGTACTCATCAGCGCAGACGTGGCCACCTGCCCGGATTGCATGGCCGACATCTCCGATCCCGGCAACCGGCGTTATCGGTATCCATTCACCAACTGCACCAACTGCGGCCCGCGCTACACCATTACGCGCTCCATTCCGTATGACCGCCCCCAGACCTCCATGGCCTGCTTCAAGCAGTGTCCCGAATGTCAGGGGGAATACGACGACCCGCTCGACCGCCGCTTTCACGCCCAGCCGAACGCCTGCCCGCAGTGCGGCCCGAAAGTCTGGCTGACCGACCGTGAAGGCGCGGTCATCGCACAGAGTGACGACGCCCTGAAGCACCTCGCACACGAACTGGCCGACGGAAAAATCGCGGCGGTCAAGGGACTCGGCGGTTTCCATCTGGTCTGCGACGCTGCATCCGAAACGGCGGTCAACGAGCTCCGCAGCCGGAAACACCGTCCGGACAAGCCGCTGGCAGTCATGGTCGGAGACATGGACACGGCCCGCGCCCTGGCAGACATTCAGCCCGCGGAAAAAGAATGGCTGACTGGTTTGCAGCGTCCCATCGTGCTTGCCGCGAAACAAGCCCCGTTCCCGCTTGCCGAAGGCGTGGCCCCTGACACGAATTTCATCGGACTGATGCTGCCCTATACCCCGCTGCACCACATCCTGCTCGGCGATTTTGCCGAAGCCGTTGCCAAACGCGGTACGGATGCGGTCCCGGCACTGGTCATGACATCGGGCAACATGTCGTCCGAACCCATCGCACTGGGCAACCGCGAAGCATTTGAACGCCTTTCTCCGCTGGCGGACATTTTTCTATTCCACAACCGGGACATCCTCATCCGCACGGATGACTCCGTAGCCCGTGTGAACCCCATGAGCGGCGATCCCATCCTGATCCGGCGGGCACGCGGCTTCGCGCCCTCACCGATCTTCCTGCCGCAGTCCGGCCCCACGATTCTCGGCACCGGCCCGGAACTCAAATGCACGCTGACCCTCACCAAGGGCGATCAGGCGTTCCCGAGCCAGCACATCGGCAACATGTCGAATCTGGAGACAATGGAGTTCTACCGGGAAATCCTCCATCATATGCAGGACATCCTGCAAGTCTCGCCAAAGATGATCGTGCGCGACCTGCACCCGGACTACATGACCACCACCGTGGCCGACGAAGTCAGCAGCGAACTCGGCATTCCCGTGGTCCCCTTGCAGCATCACTACGCACACATCCACGCCTGCCTCGCGGAGAACAAGTTTACCGACCCGGTCATAGGCATTGCGCTCGACGGCACGGGACTGGGCGACGACGGCACCATCTGGGGCGGCGAATGCCTCATGGTCATGCCGGAACAAATGGAACACCAGCGCCTTGCCCACTTCGCGCACATCCGGCTGCCCGGAGGCGAAGCCGCTGTCCGTGAACCATGGCGCATCGCACAGGCTGCCCTGTGGGAAATTGGCGTCACCGAACCGGGCGCGTACGCGTGGCCGTGGCTCGACGAGTTCGCGCAGGAAAGTAGGTTCCTGCCGCAGATTCTCAAGAAGGATATCAATGCACCGAAAACGAGCAGTTGCGGACGCCTGTTCGACGGAGTGGCTGCCCTGTGCGGACTGGCCAACACCATATCCTATGAAGGACAGGCCGCCATCCGGCTCGAAAAAGTGCAGGACATGACCGAGACCGGCGTTTACCCCTGCCCACTCAAATCCGATGACCCTGTGTCGCTCAACACCCACGAACTCGTTGCGTCGGTCCTCGACGACCTGAACAGGGGCGTGCCGGTACCGAAAATCGCCCGCCGCTTCCACCTCGGCCTGATAAACGGCCTCACGGAAATGGCCTTCGCCTTCTCCACCCTGCTCGATATCCACCACATCGCGCTTTCCGGCGGCGTCATGCAAAACCTGACCATTGCCACGGAACTCCCCATGGCACTTCAGGGTGCGGGCCTGATGCCGCTGACACACAAGCATCTGTCCCCCAACGACTCATGCATCTCGCTCGGACAGGCCGCATGGGGACAGAGAAAACTGCTGCTCAATCAAAAATAATTCCTGCTCACCCGCCGCAAAGGCAACAGACATCATCAGACAACCGGGGGAAATCCTCATGCATTTCGACTTTGCCACCGCAGCCCGGATCATCTTCGAGCCGAAAAGCGCCCACACCATTCCCGCGCTGGCCCGAGAGCTGGGTTCGCGCCCGTGCCTCGTCACCGGCAGCCGTCCTGAAAACGCGCAATGGCTTGTCGACGCGCTGTCCGCAGACATGGACAGCCCGCTCATCATTTCCATTTCCGGCGAACCGGACACCGGCACCATTGCCAAAGCATCAGAGACGGCACGCGCACACGGCTGCGACCTTGTCATCGCCATGGGCGGCGGCAGCGTCATGGATGCGGGCAAGGCCATTGCCGCGCTCATCACCAATACCGCCGACCTGTTCGACTATCTGGAAGTGGTGGGAAAGGGATTCCCGCTTGGGGAAACGCCCGTCCCGCTCATTACCGTGCCGACAACCGCAGGGACGGGATCGGAAGTCACGGCCAATGCAGTCGTACTCTCGCGGGAGCACAACGTGAAGGTCAGCCTGCGGTCACGGGCCATGATCGCGGATATCGCCGTGGTTGACCCGGAACTGATGGTCAGCATGCCCCCTTCGGTCACTGCCGCCACCGGCATGGACGCTCTCACCCAGCTCATCGAGGCATACGTTTCCGTAGGTGCCAATCCTATGACCGACGGGCTGTGCCGCGAAGGCATGCGACGGGCCGCGCGTTCGCTCCGCCAAGCCTGTGAACACGGCAACGACATCAAAGCACGAACCGACATGGCGCTGGCAAGCCTGTTCTCGGGCATCGCCCTTGCCAACGCGAAACTCGGCGCAGTCCATGGATTCGCGGCCCCACTGGGCGGGCAGTTTCACGTTCCGCACGGCGTGGCATGTGCCGTACTACTGCCACACGTCATGGAAGCCAATATCCGCGCCTTGAGCGACGGCGAACGCGACACCATCACATTACGTAAATTTGAGGAAATCGCCCGAATTCTCACCGGCAATGAAAATGCCGCCCCTGAGGACGGCATCAAATGGCTCAAGAGCCTCTGTTCCGATCTGGACATGCCGTCCCTGCCGAAACTCGGTGTCACACCGCAGGATTTCGGCGAACTGGCGGACAAGGCCGCCAACGCGAGCAGCATGAAAGGCAACCCGGTGCAACTCGGCCGGGAAGATCTGATTGAAATTCTCAGGCAGGCATCATAGTCCGGCCTGCCTCCGATACAGCCGGGGCAGAATCGGACCGGACTTGCCCGGTTTGCCCACAAGCTGCGGCAACAACTTGTTCAATGCCACGACCACGGGCACACAGCAGGCCAGACTCACGACGGTAAACACGAAGCCTCCGCCGGTGACCGCTGCCCAGTGGCCGGGGAATCTCTCAGCAAACCACGCCGCAAACGGGCCATTGAAGAAATGATAGAATATCCCGTTCAGACAGAACAGGATAAGCGCGTTTTCCCCCATGAACATGAGAAAACGGTTCGCCCCGGCGCACCGGGCAGCAAACAGCAGGAACAGGCTTCCGGCCAACGCGGTCAAGGGGAACAGGAAAACGCTGCCATGACCGGAAAGTACGATCACGACGGCATCGAACAGACGGAACGGCCCGGTGTTGAGATCATACGTGAACACCACCACGGCCAGACAGACGGCACTTGCGACAATGAGACGCCACCTCGGCTGTGCGCCGAGCAGGACGCCTTCACGCCGGAACAACACTCCGAGCAGATAGAACGAATAGACCACGAGCGCTTCATGCAGGAACCAGAAGTTCGGGCCGGGGACGAACTGGACGTTCGCCGTCAGATAGTAACCGCCGAAGTAGAACAGGATCGCCGCCACGATTATCCGGGGGGAGCTGTCGAAAAAACGCCCCACCGTGAAATGCAGCACTTCCACGGACACGAGGCACGCCATGAACCACAGCGGGATGTTGAAAATCGGGAACCCCATCAGTGTGGCGGCAAGCCCCTTCAGGTAGCCCTCCGCATTGGACAAGTCCACCACCACGAAATGACCGGCGAAGCACAGGCTCAGAACCGCCAGAAGCGCAGTGAAAACAAAATACGGCAGCAGACGCGAAGCCAATGTCTTTTTCACGAACCGCCCCACCGGCAGGAGCAGCCTGTCCGGCGCAAGCGTGAACCCGGCAAGCAGGAAAAAGAACGGCATGTGAAAAGAATAAATGAATTTGTACTGGGCCGTGGCAACGGGATTTTTCAAGTACATCAATCGTTCGATGATATGGCCGTAGTAGACCAGAAAGATACCGAAGAACCGGGCGACGTCGAGCATGGGAATGCGTTTTTCAGCGGGTGTATAGAACTGCATGCCTGTTGCGTACCAGAAAACGGGATGCTCTGGAAAGGACGAAAGCCGCCACGGACTGACTGTATATTTATTTCTCCCCTGTTGACTTGCCCCCCGTTTACGATATTTTGAAATATATTTTTCTTTTGTGACACGAGGAGGGCTGCATGAAAGAGATTGAAAAAATCACCCAACTGCTTCTGCTGACGGCAATGATCGTATTTCTCCTGCCGCTCAACGCATTGTCCGTTGAACAGAAACTGCCGTCGGACGCCATCGGGGAGGTCGTCTTCATGGCAGGCTCCGTACGGGCCAATACCGAAACAGGCGAAAGCCGCCTGCTGGAACTCGCCGGTCCGGTATTCCGGGCCGACATCATCGTCACCGGCCCCCAGAGCAATGTGGAAATCCGCTTTCTGGACGAAACCATTCTGGCGCAGGGGCCGAAATCCAGCCTGTCATTGGATGACTACGTCTATTCCACCGACGCCTCGGCCTCCAAACTGCTTTTCAAGATGGGCAAAGGGACCTTCCGGTTCCTGACAGGGGAAATCGTCAGGCAGAACCCGGAAGCGTTCAATCTGGAAACGCCGCTGACCACCATCGGCATCCGGGGCACCGAGCCGTTTGCCGTTGTTGCCGCCACCGAAAAAATTGGCGTTCTCTCCATCGACCCGGAGCACACCGTGGAAGTCAATTCCCCCAAGGGACACGCCTCCCTGTCAAAAGCGGGCACTTCGACCAATGTCGGTCCGGACGGCTCGATGTCCCCTCCGGCACCGACTCCTCCGGCGGTCCAAAAGAGCGTCATGAAGGCCGCCCCCATGACAAGTCTGGGCGAAACGGGAGATGTCGGCAAAAGCGTTGATCCG
This sequence comes from uncultured Pseudodesulfovibrio sp., assembly GCF_963664965.1. Lineage (NCBI taxonomy): Bacteria > Pseudomonadati > Thermodesulfobacteriota > Desulfovibrionia > Desulfovibrionales > Desulfovibrionaceae > Pseudodesulfovibrio > uncultured Pseudodesulfovibrio sp. Next base: position 3,422,904 of record NZ_OY761823.1, read on the forward strand.
CAGAGCAAAGTCAACGCATTCAAGCAAAACATCGCCCACTCCAAGAAAGGCCTGGGCGGCGTGGGAGGCTCGGGACCGGACTACGGAGCCCTGCACAACATCACCATGCAGCAGCAAGGACTGTCCAAGGCCCAAAGCGACCGGGACAGCCAGACCGGCTCACAGCACTCAGGCAAGGACAGCGGCAGTGACAGCGGCAGCAGCGGCGGCAGCGGCGGCTGCCATTAGGCCCACGAACGCTTCGATGGAATATCCAGAACAAGGACGATACGCATGAAAACAATCATGAAATACCTCACGCCATCAATCACGGCGCTGGCCCTGACCGGCTGTGTCGTCACAGGCCAGATCGCGGAACGCCGCGGAACCAAGGCATACCTGCTCAAGGACTACACCACGGCACACTCCGAATACACGGCAGCCATTGCCGAAGGAAATGCCGATGCCCAATACCACCTCGCGGTCATGTACGCCGAGGGGCAGGGAGTGGAAAAGAATCTGGAAAAGGCGGCGGAGCTGCTCAAGGCGGCTGCTGCACAAGGCCAGATGAACGCCAAGCTCATGCTCGGCCTCTTCTACATTTACGGAGACGGCGTGACTGCCGACCCGGCCAAGGGAGCACGGATGATTACCGAGGCGGCGGAAGCGAAGAACGACGTCGCCATGTATTATCTCGCCAACCTCTACGCCGCAGGGCTGGGAGTGGAAAAGGATATCCCCACCGCTCTCATGTGGCTGACCAAGGCGAAGAAAAACGGTTTCCCGGTGGAAGACGAACAACTAAGTGAAGCATATCTTGAATCTTTATATGAAGACTAGTCCGACAGCTTCTCAAGAAAAAGGCCGTGGAGAGTCATCCACGGCCTTTTGCCTTGCAGGTTCCATCAAAGCGCATATCCCTCGCAGAACTCCTCCCCTGTCCATCACTTAATAAAGGGTTTGACGCCCGCCCCGCTTTCGCCGAACATGTGCTACGTTCAAAAGACCGAATTCCCGTCACACAAAAACAGGAAGGAGCCTCCATGGACAGGTTCAAAGTCTATGTCACCCGAATGATTCCGCAGGACGGCATCGACCTGCTCCGGCGTGTGGCCGATGTGGAAATCAACCCGGAAGACCGGCCGCTTTCGCGCAATGAACTGCTCACCAATGTAAGGGAGGCGGACGGCGTGGTGGGTTTGCTCACCGACCGGATCGACGGAGAGTTTTTCGATGCGGCAAAGAATCTCAAGGGGTACGCCAACTACGCGGTGGGCTTTGATAACATCGACGTAGCAGAAGCCACCAAACGGGGCATCCCAGTGTCCAACACCCCCGGCGTGCTGACCGATGCCACGGCGGAATGCGCGTGGGCACTCATTTTCGCCTCGGCACGACGGGTTGTCGAGACGGACAAAGTCATGCGCTCCGGCACATGGTCGGGCTGGGGACCGCTCCAATTCATCGGCGCAGACATCAAAGGCAAGACACTCGGCATTGTGGGCGCGGGCCGCATCGGCACGGAAGTGGCCCTCATGTCACGCGGGTTCGGCATGAAGGTGCTCTACACCAGTTCCTCGGGACGCAGAAACGGCGTGCTCGACTCCGAACTGCACGCGCAGTTGGTCTCGTTCGACCAATTGCTCGCCCAGTCGGACTTCATCTCGATCCACTGCCCGCTCACGCCGCAAACACGGCACATGTTCGACGCCTCGGCCTTCTCGCATATGAAAAAGACCGCCTATCTCATCAACACGTCACGCGGTCCGGTCATCAAGGAAAACGATCTGGTAACCGCCTTGAGGAACAGCGACATTGCCGGGGCCGGACTGGACGTCTACGAAAACGAACCGGACATGGCCCCCGGTCTGGCAGGGCTGGATAACGCAGTCCTCCTGCCGCATATCGGCTCGGCCACGCAAAATTCACGAAACGGCATGGCCACTCTGGCTGCACGAAACCTGATCGCCATGCTCAGGGGGCAGAAGCCCGAAACCCCGCTCAATTCGGAACTGTACGACTAACGGAGCATCATGACCCAATACGCCAAACAGCACGACAATCTCATGCATATCGTCAACCGCGCCATCGACGCGGTCTCCCCGGCCCCTGCCATGCGTGCGGCCCTCGAACTCGACGGCGATGTCCTGACCGTATCGGGACGCCCCTACGACCTCTCGGTGTTTGATCGCATCCTCGTCATCGGCGCGGGCAAGGCCTCGGCTTCCATGGGCCAGACGCTTGAGGAACTCCTTGGGGACCGCATTGAAAAAGGCGTGGTTGCGACCAAATACGGGCACGGGCTGCCGCTGAAAAAGATCAAGGTCATGGAATCGGCACACCCGGTGCCGGATGCGGCGGGTGAACTGGCCTCCGGCTCCCTGCTCAAACTGGCGGACGAAGCAGGGGAAAACGATCTCGTGTTCTGTCTGCTGTCCGGCGGTGCCAGTGCCATCATTCCCGCGCCCTGCGCGCCGGTCACGCTGGCCGACAAGCAGGAAACCACCCGCGCCCTGCTCGAATGCGGGGCCACGATCAACGAAATCAACGCGGTCAGGAAACATCTTTCAAGCTGCAAGGGCGGGCATCTCGCCAAACAGCTGGAACCCGCCACAGTGGTGACGCTCATCATCTCCGATGTCGTGGGCGACTACCTCGACGTCATCGGGTCCGGCCCCACTGCGCCGGACGAGTCCACCTTTCAGGCGTGCCTCGACACCGTGAACAAACATTCGCTCTGCCAGAAGGCCCCGGACGCCGTGGTCAAATTTCTTGAGGAAGGCGCAGCGGGCAAACTGCCCGAGACGCTCAAGGCGGATGATTCGTGCTTCGACAAGGTGCAGAACGTCATCATCGCGGGCAACGGCATGGCCCTGAGCGGCGCGGCAGAGGCCGCACGGGAGCTGGGATACAACCCGGTGGTCATCGACCCTGCCATGGAAGGTGAAGCGCGTGACGTCGCCAAGAGCCTTGTGCGTTCGGCGGAACACATCTGCGGAGACGAAGGACCGACCGTGACCCCGGCCTGTCTGCTAGCCGGAGGCGAAACCACGGTGACCATCACCGGGACAGGCCGTGGTGGCAGAAATCAGGAACTCGCGCTGGCCGCCGCCATCGAACTGGCAAAGGTCGAAACCAATCGCGAACGCATAGCCATGGCCTGCGTCGGCACAGACGGCACCGACGGCCCCACCGATGCGGCGGGCGCACTCATCCTGCCGGACACGCTCAAAATCGCCGAAAACCAAGGTCTCGACCCGGAACGGTATCTGGCGGAAAACGACTCATACGACTTCTTTTCCAAGGTGGGTACCATCCTCAAGACCGGCCCCACACGCACCAACGTCATGGACGTGACCATCCTGCTGGTGGAGGCAGATTAGACCCGTTCAGGAAGCAATCTGCGCAACCGCTGCGGGAAATCCGTGATGACACTGAAACATCCAGCGTCGATCAGCTCAAGAGCCTTATCCATATCATTAACCGTGTATGGTGATACGCGAATTCCTTCGGAGGCCAGTTCCTGAATCATGTGAACGGGCGTGATATCCACATCCGGGTGGTAGTATTGCGCGTCAAGCGATCGGAGATACTCAGGAATATTTTCCGGGTGCTCATCCTCTGTCAACACGGCAAGCGGCAGGTCAGATCCCAGACGGCGCACTTCACGAAGATATTCGTGATTGAATGAAGATATCAAAATCAAATCTTCAATTCCGACCTTGCGAATCTCGCTGAGCACATCCCCAACAATGGACAAATCGCCGGGAGAATGGATCTGATCCTTGATCTCGATATTCATGGGCAGCTTGTGCGCCCGGGTGAATGTCAGCATATTCATCAATGTCGGAATCCGCTGGGCGCGAATCAGACCGAATACGTCTTCTGTTACTTCTGTGGTGATAGTCTTGTATGGATCGGATTCCAGAAACCAGCTTCCTGCGTCGAGATACGACAGCTCATCATACGTGAACTCGCACGTATTCCAAGGCTTCCTGTCAGCCAACTCTTTATGATTCGCAACATTTGTAGTCCGGGACAATACGTCATCATGAAAAACAATCAACGTACCGTCTGCGATTTTATGGACATCTATCTCCCAAAAGTCCGTGCCGCGTTGGACCATTTGTTCAGCAGCCAACAAGGTGTTTTCCGGCGCAAGGGACCGTGCGCCTCTATGGGCGCAAACAAGGCCCCAACCGGGCAGATGTTCGAAAAACACATTATTCCTCTTTTTTCGTGAAGTAGAGATTGACCAAAGCCAGCAGCGAGGTTCCCACGATGAGCATCAGTGAGACCGCGTTGATGACCGGGGTACTGCCGTCGCGTACCTGAAGGTACAGGTTGATGGGCAACGTGGGGTCCGAGCCGACGAGAAACAGCGTGGTGTTGAAGTTCTCGAAACTCATGAGAAACGCCACGGCACCGGCTCCGGCAATGGCCGGACGCAGGAACGTGAGCGTGATATGCCAGATGACCTGAAAACGGGTGGCACCGAGATTGAGCGCGGCCTCTTCAAGGGAGCGGTCAAACTTACGCAGCCGCGCCGAGACCACGAGGGTCACAAAGGTCGTGATGAACGAGAACTGACCGATAACCACCAGCCAGAAACTCGGCCGGAACAGCTCGAAGTCCAGCCCGAAGGTCTCGTCGAAGAACGTGCCCGCGGTATTGGCAGCGAGCAGCAGCGAAATACCGAGGATGACGCCGGGAATGACCAGCGGCGCGAGCATCAGGAAATACAGCACGCCCTTGAAGCGGAACTCCTCCTGCTCGAACAGGAAGCTGGCACAGGTGCCGACCACGACACTCAGGATGGAGACGCAGACCGCGGTTTCGAAACTGGTCACGATGGAACGCAGGTTCTGTTCGTCATGGAACAGGCCGATGCGGTCCGGCCCGTCAGCCAGAAACCAGTCGAGGCTGAACCCCTGCCATGGCAGGGACGGGAAGTTCGAGTTGTTGAACGCCAGCACGCAGGTAACAAGCAGCGGCGCGAACAAAAAGGTGAAGTACAGGATGATGAACAGGTTGAACGACCAGTTGTACGTCTTGGAACGCGGCAGGGAACGGATCATGATGCCACCTCCCCGAGCTTCTGGCGTGACACTTTGAGGCCCACCCAGATGATGAGCGAACTGAGCAGCAGGAGCAGGAAGCCGAAGGCCGAGCCCTGATTCCAGTTGAAGCTCGCAATGAACTGATTGTAAATCTGCTCGGTGAACCAGAGGGAGTTCTTGCCGCCCATGAGGTTCGGGGTGAGATAGTTGCCCAACGCGAGCATGAACACCACGATGGCCCCGGACGTAATACCGGGCTTGCAGTGCGGAATAATGATGGTTCGCCAGATGGTCAACTGCCCCGCGCCGAGATCGTGCGCCGCTTCGATGAGCGAATCGTCGAGGCTTTCCATGACCGAAACGAGCGGCACGATCATGAACAGCATGGACGTGTACACCAGTCCCATTATCATGGTGGCGTCGTTGTAGAGCATCTCGATGGGCGTATCGATGATGCCGAGCTTGAGCATAAAGAAGTTGAGTACGCCGGATTCACGCAGCAGGATCATCCACCCGTAGATACGCACCAGCTCACTGACCCAGAATGGAAGCAGGAGCAGGATCATCAGCGCGCCCTGCGAACGGGTCCGCGCCAGCTTGGCGATATAAAAGGAAACAGGCAGGGCAAGCAGCAGCGTGATGCCCGTGGTGATGATCGCATAGAACGCCGTACGCACGAAGGTGAGCCAGTAAATCGGCTCGGTAAAGAAATTCATATAGTTCTGGAAGGTCCAGACCATGTCGCCATAATCATTCTCGCCGCGCAGGCTCATGGTCAGCAGATCAAGGTGCGGCAGCACGATGAGCAGCAGGAGCCACATGAGCACTGGTGCGAGAAACACCCAGAGTGCAAGACGGGACTGTTTCATGGCCTACGCCTCCGCCTTGAAGCAGATGCCGGAATCGGGATGCCAGCCCACGGAGATTTCATCACCGGCCTGAATATGGTCGAACTTGTGGTTCTGGGGCAGCATGACGAGCAGTTCGTGTCCCTGCTCGGTCACGGTAAGCAGCCGGGAATTCGCCCCGTCGAACAGGATGGCGCGTACCCGGACCTTGAACACGTTCTGCCCTTCGGTGTTGCGCGGTTCGATACGCATGGCCTCGGGCCGCAGGAACAGGTTCACCTGCGAACCGTCCGCATAGGTGGAGTGGGCACGGGTCCGGAAGACATAGCCCTCCTCCGTGGTTACGGAGACCATATCGCCGTTCGTCTGCGTGATTTCACCGTTCCAGACGTTGTTGTCACCTACGAAACGGGCCACAAACTGCGTGTCGGGCTGGCCGTACAGTTCCTGCGGCGACCCCACCTGCTCGAAACGCCCTTCATTCATGACGGCCACACGGTCGGACATGACAAGGGCTTCGGACTGGTCATGGGTAATGTAGATGAACGTGGTGCCGACGTCGGTCTGGAGCTTCTTGAGTTCCACCTTCATCTGCTCACGCAGCTTGAGATCGAGCGCGCCAAGCGGTTCGTCAAGCAACAGAACGGACGGTTCAAGCACCAGACAGCGGGCAATGGCCACGCGCTGTTTCTGTCCGCCGGAAAGCTGGGCAATCTTCTTGGACCCGAATCCGGGCAGCCCCACGCTTTCGAGAATTCTCTCGGTTCGCTTCCTGATTTCACCGGAGCTCACACCCCGGCGCTTGAGGCCGAAGGCGATGTTTCCGGAAACATTCATCATGGGAAACAGGGCGAGGTGCTGAAAAACGAGATTCACAGGCCGCAGGTTCGGTGCGACGTCCAGCATGTTCTTTCCGCGAATATCAAGCTGTCCCGAAGTGGGCGGCTCGAATCCCGCGATCATGCGTAAAAGGGTTGTCTTTCCACAGCCGGAAGGACCGAGGATGGAGAAGAATGACCCTTTGGGGACATCGAAGGAGACATTATCGACGGCAGTAAAGTCGCCGAACTGCTTGACCAGATTGCGGACTGAAAGATCGTTTTCCATAATTTCGCCGGGTTGAAGTGCAAATGGGGAGCCTATGCGGCTCCCCATTGATTTGATGTGTGCTGTCTTGGGCTAGTTGGCGGCCTTGATCTTGTCAAGAACCTTGCCTTCGATGGACTCCAGCTTGGCCGGGACCGGCGGATACCACTTGATGTTGTCGATGACATCCTGAGGGAAGGAGCGCTCGAAGTTGGCGCGCACGGCGGCGTCGGTGAACTTCAGGGCGTCGGCGGAAGCGGTGGCGTACTTTTCCTGAGAGGAGAAGTAGCCGGCGTTTTCAGGCTTCATGATGAAGTTGATCCACTTGTAGGCGGCGGAAACGTTCTTGGCCTTGGCCGGGATGGCAAAGGTGTCGATCCAGCCGAGAGCGCCCTCTTTGGGTGCCTTGAAGTCAATGGCCTTGTTTTCGCCGTGGAGCTTCCATCCACCGGCATCCCATGCCATTGCCACGAACACTTCCTGAGAACGCATGGATTCGAGCAGGGAATCGCCGTTGGCCCAGTAGTTCTTCACGATGGGCTTTGCTGCGATCAGGGTCTCGGCGATCTTGTCGAGCATGGCCTTGTAGGCTTTGGTGTCACTATACAGGGCGAACGGATCATAGCCGAGAGCGAAGCCCATGGCGATGAGGGTCGGCCTCTTGAGGCGGTAGCTGACACGGCCCTTGAATTTAGGATCGATCAGAGCTTTCCACGAATCAACGCCTGCGGCCTTGTCGCTGTTGATGATCAGGCCGGAAGTCCCCCAGCAGAAAGGAACCGCGTGGGATGCGCCGTTAACCAGTGTGTTCTTTTTCACGGCTTCGAGCATGGACGGGATGAACAGGGAAGCGTCGATCTTGGAGTAATCGAGCGGCTGGTAGATTTTGTACTTGGCCTGAACCGAGGAAATGCGGTCCTGGCTGGGCTGGGCCAGATCGAATCCGGCACCGCGGGTGGCGCGCAGCTTGGCGATCATCTCTTCGTTGTTGGAGAAGGTGACTTCGACATCAATGCCGGTCTCTTTCTCAAAAGCATCGATCACTTTCTGGGGGGCATACCCTTTCCATGTCAACAGTTTCAGGGTCTCGGCCTGAGCCGCCCCTGCCATGAGGAACAGCGCAAACAGGCTGAATACAAAAATCTTCTTCATGATGAAAACTCCGGTGTAAAATTTATATGCATAAAAAACACGCGATATTCTTACATTATCGAGACATCCTGTGCAACCGGGGATTGTGACATTTTCATAACATCACCATGTCCGTTCCCCGCACCGTATGAGTTTTTTCTTCCCTGAAGATAAAAAGAAGTCCGCTCGATTCAACCATCCATTTTAACAAGACAAAAGCAGGAATACCTGCGACAAGCCGCCCCCCTCTGATTCAACCAACGAATGCGGCCCACAGCCATGAAAACGGCATGACAAGGAGCAGCGCCGGAATCATCCCAGCAACAGGAAACTGCTTTATCCCGCAAATACGAAAACCGGTCGCCAGCATGATGAGTCCGCCACAAGCGGAAAAGTCCGCCAGCATATCCGGGGTCGCAAGGGGCAAAATCAGTGTCGCCCCGAGATAGAGCGTACATTGAACCACGAACTGGGGTATCACCAGCAGCCCCACGGCAGCCCCCATGGTCGACGCAAAAATGGGAGCCGTAAACAAATCCAGAATGGACTTGACGATAAGCAGGGTCGGATCTCCGGTCATGCCTTCACTCATGGAACCGTAGATACCGGTTCCGCTCAGTGAAAAAAGCACCAGAAGCGCAACGAATTTATCCAGAAATTCCTCTTGGCTGATAGTGTCGGCAGGCGGCACGAATCGTTCAACCCATGTCCGGGCCGAACCGGCTACCTTCTGAATCAGCTTTTCCAGTTGGATGATTTCACCGAAAAGAGACCCCATAACCAAAGCAAGGACCACGGGAGCAAGAAACTTGACCTTGACGATCATGACCACGCCAAGCCCCATGGAGGAACAGCCGAACACCATGGGCATTTTCAACCGGATATTACTGTTGAGCTTTGCGCCGATAAAGGTACCGGCGACACTTCCGAGGAGCAGGGCCGCCCCGTTGACATAAGGGCCTATCATATTGATTCCTTTGATGAGTATACTTTTGATGCGTCCAGTCCAAAACAAAAAACAGGAAGTATTCAGAACAGATGAACAACAGGACCGGACAGAGATACCGGAGAAAAGGCCCCGGCGGGGGAAGAGATCAGTGTTCCGAGGTAAAGCCGAACTCGATTTCCGACTTTGTATAAAAAACACAGATATGGCTCTCTTCGAGACGGACCATCAGATTTTCATATTCCTTGAAAGTAAGGGCCATGGACACCTGCAAGGGCTGGTCCTCAAGGTCGAAATAACTGTCGGAATGGAATCGGCCATCGTGCCCGAACCCTTCCTGACCGGTCATGAGGGTCGCGCCGCCGACTCCCAGCTTTCTCGCTTCTTCGACAATCCATTTGGCAAGAGAGATTCCCTCGAAAGTACGGCTTTGCTGGGTGAAAAAAGTGACAAGATTTCCTTTCATCATGAACTCCCGCGAAGGATGGTTGACGTGCATGGTTACTGCTGTCCCAAAGACGCAACGCCCCCGGCTCCTGTTTTCATTCCATTCGGAAAAACAGGCCGGACCCGAGTTGGAGGGAAGCCCTACTGCAAAAGGGCCGCCCAAGCAGTTTTCATATGGGGTGTCTATGCGGGGAAAAAAGTGAAAACAATGATCCCGGTCACTGAACGGATCATTATCTCAAACAATGAAGAAGGGACTAGTGGCGCATTCATCAAGACGCGGCTTGTCAAGAATCTGTATGGCACCGCGGGATTTGGAAATAAGTCCATGCCCCTGCAAGCGGGAAATGACCCGGGCCGCGGTTTCACGGGAAGTACCCACAAGCTCTGCGACATCCGTATTTGTCAGCGGCAGGGTCAGCCCTATCTGGGACGAAACCATGCTCAGGGCATTCAGGATGCGGTTCTCCACACTCTCGTCAATAATGTCGAGGATTCGCGTATAGGCACCATCAAGCAGATCTCCCATCGTGTTGATAATACCCGCCGCAACATCAGGATGCTTCAGCACCCACCCCTTGAACACGGGACAGGGGATTGCGATGATCTCGGACTTTTCGGCAACACGCGCCGAAAAAAGACGAACCCGTTTTCGAAAACAGGTAACGGCATTGAGCGGCGTGCCCTGCTGGGCGATACGGAAGGTAAACGGTTTGCCGGAAAGGGATTCCCGGGACAACACGACGCGCCCGCTCGCCACAAGATAATAACAGCTTGCGTCATCGCCGACTTTGAATATGTATTCTCCCTTGTCAAAATGAAGTCGGCTTGCCCTCTCTGCCAATTCGGCGAGGGAAGAAATGGTCGCACGATTCAAGTTGATATCTTTTTGCAAGATTTCAATTATCTGCCGAGATGCTGTGGCTGCGGTCTCCTTCATGAAGAACCGTATACCGCATCCATGGCCGCAAAGCCACCTTGCCTGACGGGTACAACCGGCTATGGAGCATTGAAAAGTCAGGCGGCACCCGCCTCAACGGATGCCGCTCTTTTTTACTGATTGAAACAAACCATTCACAAACAGTCTGCATTTTGACTACGCGCTATGCCGTGGCCTCCGCCTTTGTCACGCCGCCGGACTGGTCGTACATCAAGCCGCAACGCAGATCGAAGTGACGGTTGACACTCATGGTCGGGCACGGCGCATTCAGCGCCACCTGCGTTACCGTGGAACCGAGGAACGCCTTTTCAGGGTCACGTTCCTTGGAATGGTGCGCCATGACGATGAGGTCGGCACCAGACTGCTGGCCCATACGCAGGATTTCCATGGACGCCTTGCCCCGGCAGGCCTCGAAACCGCAGCCGCTCACGCCTTCGAGCCGCGGACCGTACAGGTCTTCAAGCCGTCCGATGATTTCACTCCGGCTGCTGCCGTTTTCCACGACATTCATGACCGTCAGGTCGGCCTTGTACTGCCGCGCCATCTGACCGCCGTAACTTACGGCACACTCGGCCTGATCGGAGAAGTCGGTGGCCACGAGAATCTTGCTGAACAACGGTTCCTTGCAGACCACGTCCTTGTGAACGACCATGACCGGGCAACGGGCCTTCTGGCTGACACGCTCAAGCGTGCTGCCCGCCATGCCCCACATCTTGGAGCGCTTTTCCTCATACTCCTTGGTATGCGGCCCCATGACCACGAGGTCGGTGTTCTTCTTGCGCGCCAGACGCAGAATCTCGTTGTGCGGAATACCGGGCACGACGATGATCTGCTTTTCGGCGATGCCTTCAAGCACTTCGGCATAATTCTCCGTGATCTTGGCCTTGATCTTCGCGGTTTCGCCGGACGGTTCCAGCGTTTCCATGGAACCCCAGCCCTGCTCCATTCCGGCGACATGCACCAGATACAGCTTGGATTCGAACTTCCGGGCGAATTCGGCCGCCGCCCTGACCGCACAATCGTCAATACCGGTCGGAGTCACACCGACAATGATGTCCTTAAACATGACTTGCCCCCTTGCTGAGGTTTTCCGTCTTTTCCTCCGCCACACCTTCGCCGTCTGCGGTCCGGCTCGACTGATTCCAGACCTTGTTGGCGATATCCCTCCTGACCTCAGCCGACACGGTCAGGTTTTTCTCCAGCAACATAGCCCCGTCCCCCAGCCCGAACGCCATGCCCATGAGCTGCGTCAGGTAAAGGATGGGGATTGGTTTGGCCCCAAGCTTTTCCGCCTGGGACTGATACGCCTCCAGATTCATCTGGCAGAGCGGACAGACCGTCACGATCGCGTCCGCGCCTTCGGCGTCCGACAGGATGGCCGCCACCGACTTGAGCGCCACGTCACGGTGTCCCATCATCAGGGACGCGCCGCAGCACTTGTTGCCGTGGTCCCATTCATGAATCTCCGATCCGAGACCTTCAAGGATGCCGGTCATGGAAGACGGTTCACGCGGGTTGTCGAACACCGGGTACGGCCTGAGAATCTGGCACCCGTAATACGGCGCGATCTTCATGCCTTCGAGATTGTCCGTCACCTTCTGCCCGATGATCTTCGCGCCGATATCATTGATGAACACGTCCAGAATATGCCGGACAGCGACACTGCCACCGTAGGTAATGCCGGACGCGGCCAGCACCTCGTTGACCCGGCCATGCAGGGCACGGTTCCCGACAATCTCCTTGTTCACCTTGAGCAGGTTCAGGTAGCAGGCCGAGCACGGCGCGATCACGTCGATACCGTCCAGTTCCTTCTCGGTAATGGCGAGGTTCCTCGCCGGAAGGACATAATTCATGAGCTTGCTCACCGGCTCGGCAGCGCTTGCGCCGCAGCAGGTCCAGTCCGGGATTTCCACCAGCTCCACGCCGAGGAATTCCATGACCGCACGGGTTGAGACATCGAACTCGACCGCGCTTTCCGTCAGCGAGCATCCGGGGTAGTAGGCATATCTCATGACATCCCCTCCATTTCACGGGCCTTGTCGAACAGCGGCTTGAGGACGCCGCCCTGACCGCCACCCGGCATGTGGACCTTGCCCTTCTTCATCATCTTCATGCCCAGCGGCATGAATGAGAACGGCAGGGTCGGATTGTCCATGCGCTTGAAGAAGTAATTGCTCATCATGCCCATTTCCTGCACGCGGCCATGGGCCTCGACATTCTCCATGAACGCACTGTAGAACGCCCCGTTCTTCCGGGCCTCGCCGCCGCCCCGGATCATGGCGAGCCGCTTCAGGGACGCCATGACCGACGTGAGCTTCAGGCCGCGCGGGCAGCGCAGCGTGCAGGTGTAGCAGGACGAGCACATCCAGAACGTATGGCTTGCAAAGACCTCATCGAGCATGCCGAACTGGATCATCCGCCACATGGCCCGCGGGGTCACATCCATGGCAAACCCGTTCGGGCATGATGCCGTGCATGTGCCGCACTGCATGCAGGCGCTGGTCTCGTCCTTCAACTGCGCGAGCACCGACGCATATTCATCCCCTGCCGGGGTCCATGTTTCTCTGACAGCTTCACTCATGACGCACCATCCTCCATATTATCCCGGTCTCAGGCCGGTTCTTCGAGTGCCGCATCAATGACGGACATCATGGGACCGTCGTGGAATCCCTTGAGCACCGTCGCACTGTTCGGGCAGACCGCCGCGCAGGAGCCGCAGCCCTGACACAGGATCTCGTCCACCTTGATCTGTCCGAGCTCCATATCCACCACCCGCGCTCCGTACGGACATGCCGCGACGCATGCCTGACACAGAGAACACAGGGAATGCCGGACAGAAGCCACCACGGTTTCGCGTGCGATCTTCTCGGCATTGAGAATCCGCAACGACCGCTGGGCAGCCGCCTTTGCCGAAGCCACGGTCTCACCCATTCTTCGGGGAGCGAGGCCGGTGCCGCATGCGTAGACTCCCTGCTTGAGGAAATCCACGGGCCGCCACTTGAAGTCCGCTTCCTGATAGAAACCGTCCTCGTTGAGTTCCACACCGAAGACTTCAAGGAGATCATCCACGTCATTGGGCTCCATTCCGCTGGAGAGCGAAAGGATGTCCGCCTCGATGCGAATGTCCTGCCCGAGTATGTAGTCATGGGCTGTGATGATCGGCCTGCCGTCCTCAAACACGACCTTGGGCGGGGCGTCCTGCTCGTAGCGAATGAAGATCGCCCCTGCCTTGCGTGCCTGCGTATAATAGGTTTCAAGGAATCCCGGCATCATGATGTCGCGATAGAAGACATAGACCGGCAGGTCGGGATTGCGCTCCTTGAGTGCGAGCACGTTCTTGACCATTTCCGGGCAGCAGACCCGGCTGCAATACGTCCGGTCCTCGCCCGGTGCGCGCCAACACTGGATCATGGCAACGGCGGAAAGCGCCCCGGCGTCAAGCTGACCCGTGGCAAGCTGTTCTTCCAGAGCGAGATGGGTCATGACCGACTTGTGCACGCACAGGCCGCTCTCATAGACCTTGGCCTCCTGCGCCCCGGTGGCGAGGATAGACACGCCGTGTTCCAGCGGGAACACGCCCTCGGGACTGGCGATGGCCGAACGGAACCGCCCCGCGCTGCCGCGGGAAAGCACCACGCGAGAATCCTTGAACACCTTGATGTTGGGATGCTTTTCCACCTGCGCGATGAGTTCTTCCATGTACTTTCGAGGATCGGAACCGTCGAGCTGGGTGTGCAGACGCATTGCCATGCCGCCCAGTTCCTCTTCGGCCTCGACCATACAGACGCCGTATCCCTGATCCGCAATGGCCATGGATGCGGTCATGCCCGCCAGCCCGCCTCCCACCACAAGGGCGGAACGCGCCACGTCGACCATGATCGGCGGCGGCACGGGGTCGACCCCCTGCAACCGCGCCACGGCAGTGGACAGGGATGCGTAGATTTCCTTTTCGACCGAGTCCTTGTCGTCCATGACAAACGTGGGGGTATAGATATCCACCACATCCATGAGCGCAGGATTCAGGCCGATGGTCTTGCCAAGTTCCTTGAGGCGCGGAATGTAGGCGTACGGCATGCATGCGCCGATGAGAATGCGGTTCGGCTTGAACTCGATTGCCGCCTTCTCGATGTCGCCCCACCCTTCCGAGGTGCAGGCACTGCCCACATTGACCACCCGGCAGACCGAATGAACCATGGCCATACGTGCGCCGAGCGCCTCGATGTCCACGGTCTGCGCCAGCGTCGGACAGGAGGAACACACGGCAACCAACGTGCGAGGCGGTTCCCGCGATACGTCCGGGTATTCCACTTCCGGCTCGGTCGCGATGCCGGCAAGCACGTCATACGCCTTGATGATGCGGGACGCAGCCTGTGCTGCGGCCCCCGCCTGAATCACGGATTCCGAGATATCCTTGGGTTCTCCCAAAGCTCCGGCGGCAAACACGCCCACCTGGCTCGTCCTTTCGGGCGAATACGGCTGGGTGTCCACAAAACCCCACTGATTGAGGTCCACACCGATGGTCTGGGCAAACTTGTCCGTTCCCTTGGGCGGGCGCGCACCCGCGGCCAGCACCACCATGTCAAACGTCTCGGCAATCAGCGTGCCGTCATCCGTGAGGTACTCAAGCTTCAGCTTTCCTTCCTTTGTCGGCAGGACAGTGTGAGGACGGCTGCGCACGAAACGGACGCCCTCTTCCTTTTCCGCGTTGATACGGTAACGCTGATACCCCTTCCCGGACGTTCGCATGTCCATGTAGAAGATCGACGTATCCACCGCACCATCCGTCACCCGCTTGGCAAGCAACGCTTCCTTGATGGAGAACATGCAGCAAATGCCGGTACAGAAATCCGCATTCTTCTGCACGTCGCGCGAGCCGACGCACTGAATCCACGCGATCTTTTCCGCAGGCTTGTCAGTCCCCGGCATCAACAGCTTCCCACCCGTAGGACCGGTTCCGCTGATAAGACGTTCGAATTCGACCGCCGTGAGCACACCGGGGTGCTCGATATTCCAGATATCTGCCGCGCCCTGCGGGTCACTCTTCGGGTCATAGCATTCAAATCCGCCCGCAAGCACCACGGCGCCGACTTCAAGCTCCTCGGTGGTATCCGACAGGATACGCACGTACCGCTTGTCGAGCCACGGCACGAAACGCTTGGCAGCGAGCGGCTTGGTCAGGTATTCCCGCGCTCCCTGCATGACGAGTTCTTCCGCGGCATCCGTCTGCTTTTCATCCGCAAGAATGACCACCGGCATATCGGGATGCAGTTCCCGGCAACGCGTCAGCACACGTTCGGTATCCATGTCGTTGATGTTCATGCCGAGCAGCACCAGCCGGAACCGGTCGCTTTCGGCAAGCATGTCCACGGCCTCGCTCCCGCTTGCGGTGAAGTGCAGCGGGAAGTTCTGTTCCTCCAGACTGCCCCGCATCATCTCCTCGACCGCCTTGTCCCGATCCACCACGAGGATATGAAAATCCTTACGCTCCTCGAACTTGAAGTCGATGGCTCCGGTAGGACATGCCTCATAGCACTTCCAACACCGCAGGCAGTTATCGAGATCAAGCACGTAATGGTTGGGAATGGCATGCGGCACGGGCAGGTAGATAGCCGCCCGCTGCGTCAGTCCCGCATTGAACTCGCTGTCCACCCGCACCGGACAGACCTCGGAGCACTTGCCGCAACTGACGCACTTGGTGGGGTCCACCAACGGCGACGTGCGATTCAGGGAAATCAGGAACTTTCCCGGTTCACCTTCGATATCCGCCACTTCGGTGGAAAGCATGATGTCTATATTGTCGTGGAAAAGTCCCTTACGCAGACAATACTGGCTGGACGAATCCCGCGACATGAGCGGCAGCATCTTGCACATGCCGCAATGGTCCGTGGGGAATTGGTGGTCAAGCTGGCTCAGGATGCCGCCGTGACTGGGACGGCGGTCGATAAGCGCGACCTTGTGACCGGTGACCGCGAGGTCCAGGGCTGCACGGATGCCGCCTATCCCCGCTCCGACCACCATTGCTCCATACTGTTTCCTCATAACGTCCTCCCGAAATCAGGGACCTGCAATCAGGCCATGTGCGACACGGTGTCCTGAAACTCGTCTTCCTTGAACACCGAGAGCGGCGGCGACTCGTCGAGACTTCTTCCCGGCTCATAATCGAAACTCGCCTGTGTCCGCGCCCCCACGGTGCGGAACAGTTCCATCACCGGGATGTCATTGGGACAGGCATTGGAACACTGTCCGCAGCCGACGCAGGCCATGGACATGTGCGCCATGCGGGTCAGGTGGAAAAAGATTGTGTCCGTGGGCATCTTGAGACTGCCCTTGCGCTTGGCCCAGCCCATGTACTGCCACGGCTTGTGCTCGAACACGTCGGTGTTGAAGACGCATTCCTTGCAGTAGCAGACCGGACAGGCCACCCGGCAGTTGTAGCAGTTGACGCAGCCCGACAGGTATTCTGACAGGTCAGTCAACGTGCCGGTCGCCGCACTGGTTTCCTCGAACATGGCGTCACGGGCTGCCGTGCGGGCCTCGATAAGCGCCTCCAGCACCTTGTCGCGCCCGTTGGCCTTCATGTCCGGCAGGCCGAGACCGTTGAGCAGCGCCTCGCCCCGCGCACTGTCCGCCATGACGGGAATCCCGTCGTGCAGGTCCGCACCGGCCAGACCAATCACGATATCCGCGTTGGTCGGGGATGGATGCTCGCACGACTTGCAGGCGGGCGCGATGTCCACGCCGTCCACAGCGGTTTCCCCAGCCCCGCCCGTCTTCCCATGAAAGGCCAGTGTCGCTTCAAAGGAATCCCGGTCACCGAGAAACGTCTTGTAATCCGTGTTGCTGTAAGCCCCCATGCAGTCGATGCCCACGATAACGATGTCGTCAAGGCTGCCCTGATTGAGCTTGACCAGCTCCACGAACGCCCGGATTTCGCAGGGCCGCATCACTGCCGCCACCCGCTCGCCGGACTGGCCGCGCGTCAAACGCGACAGCAGCTTGGCATTATTCATGGGAAATGCCGGGGCCAGCGGGTCCGCACCGGAAAGCTGGTCCGGGTCGGTCACCAGCGTCGGCATGGGCATGCCCTTGTCGAACAGGTGAACCGGCACCATGACGCCGCCAATGGATTCGTCTTCAAGCAACCCGCGCAAAAAGCCCTGAATGGCCACGACGGGGTTGTTGTTTTCAACCTGAATTTTCGCTGTGGTCGCCATCTTGCCACCTCCCGGTGCTCTAGACCACGGCCATGGAACGCGCTTCCATGGGACCGAGTTCTCTGATTTCGTTGACGAAGTTATTCACCGTGGCCGCAAACTCGTTGCCTTCGCTCGCGCCGACCCACGTCAGCTTCACGCGCTCCCGCTCGATACCGAACTGGGGGAGAATCTCGTTGAGAAGCTTGACCCGGCGTCGGGCCTTGTAATTGCCGTTGATGTAGTGGCAGTCACCGGGATGGCACCCGCTGACCAACACGCCGTCCGCCCCGGAAAGGATGGATTTCACGATGTACTTTGGGTCAACCATGCCGGTACACATGACGCGCACCAGACGCAGGTTGGGCTGCTGCACCATCCGGGATGTCCCGGCCAGATCGGCTGCGGTGTAGGTGCACCAGTTGCAAACAAAGGCCAGTATGGTCGGTTCGAATTCACTGCTCATCACTGCCTCCTAAGCCTCGCCGGACTTGTCTTCGATCTGAATTTCGACTCCCGCTGCGGGCGGCGGGTCGAACATCATACCGAGCATTCCGTCGATTTCGTTGAATATCTGGGTCTGGTTGAAGTGCTTGATCTGGGCGGCT
Organism: uncultured Pseudodesulfovibrio sp.; assembly: GCF_963664965.1. Taxonomy (NCBI): domain Bacteria; kingdom Pseudomonadati; phylum Thermodesulfobacteriota; class Desulfovibrionia; order Desulfovibrionales; family Desulfovibrionaceae; genus Pseudodesulfovibrio; species uncultured Pseudodesulfovibrio sp. Next base: position 3,441,142 of record NZ_OY761823.1, read on the forward strand.
CCGCTGGGACAGTACCCGGCACAGCTGCCGCAGCCCTTGCACATGGCCTCGTTGATGACCGACACGTTCCGCCGCTCGTCGAACTCGATGGCCGAATACGGGCAGAGGTCGATGCACACCTTGCATCCGATGCAGATGTCGGGATCGATCCACGATGTGGTGGGGGAAATCTCGACCTTGCCGCGTGCGGCCAATGCAAGCGCCTGTGCCGCGCCGCCTGATGCGTGGGACACGGCGTCCGGGATGTCCTTGGGCCCCTGACAGGCTCCGGCAAGGAAAATGCCGTCTGTCGCCGTTGAGACCGGCCCGAGCTTGGGATGTTCCTCAAGCAGGAAGCCGTCCTGCCCCTGAGCCACACCGAATACACGGGCCACCTCGGTCATGTCCGAACGCGGCTCCATGGCGGTACACAAAACGACCATGTCCACCGGGACCCGCACGTTCATGCCGAGCAGGGTGTCCTCGCCCACCACGACGAGCTTGCCATTCTCCTCGACCACTTCCGCCGGACGGCCCCGGATGAAGGTCACGCCCTCCTCCTGTACGCGCTGGAAAAATTCTTCGTAGCCCTTACCGAAACAGCGCATATCGATGTAGAAATTGTAGACTTTGGTGTCGTGACCGACCTTGTCCTTGATGAGATGGTCGAACTTGAGCGCGTACATGCAGCAGGTGCGCGAACAGTACTCATGGTAGTTCTTGTCTCGGCTGCCCACGCAGTGGATGATCGCCACGGACTCAGGCTTTTCGCCGTTCTTCAGGAGAATCTGCCCCTCCGTGGGACCGACCGCATTGTTCAGACGCTCGAACTGAAGCGCGGTGTAGACGTTGTCGTACCGCCCGAACCCGTATTCACGCATCGGCGTCGGGTCCATGGTATCGTAGCCGGTGGCGAGCACGATGCTGCCCACATGGAACACCTCGCGCCGTTCCTTCATGTCGTAGTCAATGGCCCCGGTGGGACATATCTTCTGGCACACACCGCACTTGTCTTTTGTGATCTTCTTGCAAATGGTGCCGTCGATGACCGGAGTGTTGGGCACGGCCTGCGGCGAATTGCGGTAAATCGCCTTACGCATGGACAGCCCTTCGTTGAACTCGCTGATCGCCTTGGTCGGGCACTTTTCCAGACACGCGCCGCAGCCGGTGCAGACATCCTCGTTGATATAGCGGGGCTTGCGCTTCACCGTGACCGTATAGTTGCCCACGAAGCCGGACACATCCTCGACCTCGCTCCAGGTCAGGAGGTTGATATTCGGTTCCTGCGACACCGCCACCATCTTCGGTGTGGAAATACAGGCCGCACAGTCGAGCGTGGGGAATGTCTTGTCGAACTGCGCCATATGCCCGCCGATGGACGGACTCTTCTCGATGAGGTGCACCTTATGCCCGGACTTGGCGATATCAAGCGAAGCCTGAATTCCGGCAATTCCGGCCCCCACGACCATCACGTCGGGCAGGACATCGACTTCGCGGGAGAACAGCTCCTGATGATCGCCCACGCGGTCCACCGCAGCCTCGACGATATGCTTGGCCTTGGCGGTCGCCTCATCGGGATCGGTCGTGGTCCATGAGCAATGCTCACGGATGCAGGCGTGCTGCATGAGGTAGGGATTCAGTCCGGCACGGGCGCACGCCTTCTGAAAGGTCTTTTCGTGCAGTCTCGGCGAACAGGACGCCACCACCACACGGTTGAGGCCGAACTCGCGGATATCCCGAATGACCATCTCCTGCCCCGGATCGGAACACATGAACTGGTAATCACGCGAAACAACCACATCCTTGAGGCCTCCCGCATACCGGGCCACGTCTTCACAATCGACCTTTCCCGCGATGTTGGAACCGCAGTGGCAGATGTATACACCGATTTTTCTGGCCATGACGCCTTCCTCCCAAGTCAGAGAATGCTTTTGCCGTTATTGAGTTCCAGAGTCAGTTCCCCCACCAGTCGCTTGAGCTTCTCGTTTTCCGCCGCAAGGTCCGATTCCGAGGGAGCCATGGGCGGTCGCTCGAAGACCGTATGACAGTGTTCCAGGAAATGCCCCCGCCACTTGTAGTACTGTCCGGGCCTGAGATCGTAAGTGCGGCACATCTCGTTGACGCACCCTCCCATGAGGCCTTCCAGCACGATTTTCGCCTTTGTCTTTGCATCCCATTTGCGCCTCATCCGCCGACCTCCTTGCCCTCTTCCCATGTCTTCAACTTTCCGGGTGGTTACTTGGAGAGTTTGAGAGTGTTGCGCCACCTGAACCGTTTCAGTGTTACTGCCTGCTTTCAGGCAACCTCGCTTTCACCAAGAAGAAAAACGTTCTTCCGATGTCTGCGCCAGACCCGGACGGCTCTCACCTGCTCTCTAAGAACAAGATGTATACCGCTTGGTGATATGTGTAGATATTCCGATTTGATGAGGAGAGACTGCCGCAATTGAAACACTTGTTTTTATGAAAAAAACGCCGTCAAACTGTCTTGAAAAACAAGACTGGTCTTGCGGAATAAGACCCTCTCCCGACCTGAAGAGAGCGATGGTGCCACCATTGTTTGAAACAAAATGACTATTTTTACGTTGCCACTCACTACAGCCCTCGACATCACAAAAGAAAAAACGTCTTGCAAAACAAGACGCCCCCCATTTCAGGCCACAGTATATTCGTCACTTTATTTAACAATTTCAAAAGAGAAGACTATTTGACATTTGAGTACAATATCATGATATGATGGCGAGGGGATCCTTTAAGGGAAGAAGAGGTGTTTGCCATGGCCGAAATTCTCATCATAGATGGCGACCACGGCTTTTCTCAGGGGCTTGAGAAAGCGCTTGCTACGTATGATCTGCCGGCAGCCCACTGCGATTCCCTGTCTCGGGCCATGGGCCTCCTGCACACCGGCAACTACAAGGCGGTCCTGCTCGGTGACGACCTCACCGACGGCGATATTTTGGCTTACCTTTCCACCATCCGTGAAATTCCGTCGTTCCCCGAAGTGATCGTTGTCTCACGCAGCCGCGACCCGGACACGGCAGAAGCCGCCATTCAAAACGGTGCTTGGAATTACGTCACCAAACCGCCGAACATGCAGCGGCTTCTGGTGCTCCTCAAACGGGTCATGGAATATCATGAAGAACGGCACTCCAACACCATCCGCTGTTCTCTTCGCAGGGAAGGCATCATCGGCAACAGCCGCCCCCTTCAGGCGTGTCTCGACACGCTGGCACAGGCCGCAGGGTCCGATGCCAACGTCCTCGTCATAGGGGAAACCGGAACAGGCAAGGAACTCTTTGCCCGCGCCATCCACAAGAACAGCGCACGCGTCAGCCGTCCTTTCGTGGTGGTGGACTGCGCGGCCCTGCCGGATACGCTGGCCGAAAGCCTGCTTTTCGGTCACGAGCGGGGAGCCTATACCAGTGCGGATACCAAGTCCGTCGGACTCATCAAACAGGCCGACGGCGGCACGCTTTTCCTTGATGAAGTGGGCGAACTGCCCGTTTCCCTGCAAAAAGTCTTTCTACGCGTCCTTGAAGGCCGCAGCTTCCGTCCCGTAGGCGGAGTCAGGGAAATTCAAAGCGACTTCCGTCTGCTGGCAGCGACAAACAGGGATCTGGAAATAATGGTGGATAATGGAGAGTTCCGCCGTGACCTGTTTTATCGATTGCGCGGCATCCGTCTGCAACTGCCGCCCCTGAGGGCCATTTCCGAAGACATCAACGAACTGACCTGCAAATTCATCCAACGCCATTGCAAACGCTTCAGAATGACAAGCAAAGGATTCTCACCCGATTTTCTTGACGCGCTCATGCATTACGAATGGCCCGGAAACATCCGCGAACTCATGAACACGCTTGAACAGGCCCTGTCACGGGCAGGCAAGGAACACATCCTGTACCCCCGCCATCTGCCCAGAGTCATCCGGGCACAGATCGCCCGACGGGATTTGGAAAAGAGCCTCCCCGTAAAAACCGTTCCTCAGGGAAAAGGCTCCTTTGAGGCTTCAAAGTTCCCGACCCTCAAAGACTATCGCAAGCAGCAGACTGAAATCATGGAAAAAAGTTACCTTCGCAACATGCTCGACATTACCAACGGAGACATCCGGCAATCATGCAGAATTTCCGGTCTTTCCCGCGCTCGGCTGTACGCCCTGCTCAAGCAGCACGGCATCCATCGAAAAGAATGAAGCAAGTCCCCGTATTTCAGGCACAATGCAGAATACGCATTTTCTCATATTTCAAGAAGCTAGAAAAAATCATGACTTATTCTTCTAGTCCGCCTTGCTTGCTTAATCAGCAAAAGACAGGTAGATACATTGTCATATTAAAGATTTTCATTTGAAGGCCGCAACGACATGATAAAAGCATTTTTCATATCCATTCTAACAATCTTACTCAGCACGACACTCGCTCTGGCCGAAGTCGACGGAACCACCTCGATCAAGGAAAGCGTTGCCGGTGCGGTCAGACAACACCCGCAGATCAAATCGCTCCTGTACAACCGTGATGCCATGGCCCGCAACCTGTCAGCGGCACTCGGTCGTTTCTTCCCGTCTCTCGACCTGACTTCGAATTACGGTTTTCAGGAATACAGCAGTTCCACCACCCGAGGCGAAGGAACCGACGACAGGACCCGTACGGCTTCTGACACCACGCTGAAAGTCACGCAAAACGTCTTTGACGGCATGAGCCGCTACAATACGTACGAAGGTTCCAAGGCCCGTCTCTCGTCCGCCGAATACCGCCTCTTCAACAACGTCGAAACCATCGGACTCGACGCCATTCGGGCCCATATCGACGTCGTCCGCCAGCGCAGGCTCGTCAATTTGGCCGAAGAGAACATCGTGGCGCATCAGGAAGTTCTCGAATCCATCGCCGAACGTGTCGCCGGAGGAGCCGGAAGCAAGGCCGACGAGATGCAGGCACGGGGTCGCGTTGCCCGCGCCGAGACCACTTTGGTCACTTACACCGGCGGTCTGCATACCGCGGAAGCATCCTATATCCGACTCGTCGGCAAGATGCCCGGCGCACTCTCCGATCCATTTTTCCACACGGAATACATCCCGGCTGACATGAACCAGATCATGGAAACCTCCCTTAAGGAGAATCCGAGAATCAAAGTTTATCAGGCCGAAGTCCTTTCCGCCGAAAAGAACAAGAACGTGACCAACGCGGCCATGTTCCCCACGGTTGATCTCGAAGTCAGCTCCCGGCACACCGACAACCTCGACGGCGCCAAGACATATCTACGCGATGACCGCGCCATGCTTGCGATGTCATGGAACCTGTTCAGCGGCGGCTCCGACTATTCCTCACTTCAGGCTTCCGATTCCCGTGTCAGGGAAGCGGAGTCCAACTTGCAGGACGCAACCGACGAACTCAGCCGGGAAGTCGCCGTTGCCTGGACCGAGTACCAGACCGCTGTCGGCCAGATCGAAAAACATCAGGAAGCATTACAGTACAGCATGGAGTCCCGCGACATGTACCTCATGCAGTTCAACGTGGGGCAGCGCTCCCTTCTTGACGTACTTGATTCCATCAACGAGGTGTTCAGCAACAGCGTGCTTCTGGAGACTGCCCAAAGTAATCTCTACTTCACGCAGTACAAATTCCTCGCCCTCAACGGCGAACTTATCAAGACCCTCGAAATCGAGAGCAAGACCTACGATTCCAAAATGAAATAAGCTCTCCATCAGGACAACAAAAAGGGGGCGCAGCAAATGCTGCGCCCCCTTTCTTTATTGAATTCATCTCTATCGCCCGGTTCAGATGGAAAGCACTGCGCGCTTCCCGTCATACCTCGACGATCATTATCATCCTATCGCTCGATGACCTGAATAGAACGCCACGGCCCCTTGCGGAACCGATGCATGAAGGCAACACCCAATACGCTGGCGTATATCAGCAGGCATATCCACGGACCGTGAATGCCCATCATGCCAAAATAGTTGAGCACCAGAACCGGTACCACCATGCAGCAAATGGATGAGAGGCACATGGTCCGCATGATGAACCCGGTATCGCCAGCCCCCTTGAGCCCACCCATGTAAATGATGTCCAAAGCGTCAACAAAGGTGAACGCCGCAACATAGCGCAGCAACACGGTGCCGAGCGCGACCACTTCGGCAAAATCCCCTGTATCGCCGCGGGTACGGAAGAGCTCCACCAACGGTCCGGGGAACAGGATGAAAATGGTCGCCATGCAGGTCATGTAGACCAGCGCGATATGCAGCACGCTCTTGGTGGCATACGATGCCTGATCCGGATCACCGCTCCCCATGGCCTGTCCTGCCATGATGCTTGCAGCCACATGCATGCCGATCATGGGCAGGAAAGCCAGTGTATCGATAGACATGGCGATGTTGGAAGCGGCCAGTTCCACCGGACCGATACGCCCGACCATGAAAACGAAAAATGAAATGGCGAACATGTCGATGAAGAACTGCACCCCACCCGGCAGGCCGAATTTCATGAAACGGCGAAACAACTGCACATCAAGGGCATATGAAGACCGCACCTTGAACAGTCGTTCGTTCTCTGCCGAAAATACCATGATTGCGAAACAGACCGCCGGGACCGTGAACCCGATGAGCGTGGCAATACCCGCGCCCACGATTCCAAGTTCCGGGAAAGGTCCGATGCCGTTGATAAGGCAGTAGTCGAGCGGAATGTTCAGGATCGCGGCAGCCCCGTTCACCAGCATGACAGGTTTGGTCATGCCCCGCCCCGAATAGAAACAGGACAGGCACACGCTCACGAGCTGCACGCCGCCACCGATCGTAAGAATACGGAAATAGACTATTTCCAGTTCACGCACAGCCTGCGGGTGTCCGCCGAGGGTAAACAACGGCTCGGCAATAAACCAGAGTAAAGCGAGAAACAGACCGGACGGGACACAGAACCACAACCCCTGCCAGAGGGCGGTCCCGACACGCTCATGCTGTGCGGCCCCGGTATACTGGGACACGAAAACACCGATATACTCTGTCACGCCAAAAAAGAACGACAGGAACAGAAAGGCCGCGATGCTTGCCGGAAGCGAAGCACCCAGCGCTTCAATGGAATAATTGCCGAGAAAAATGCGGTCGGTAAACGTCATGACCGTAGAGGAAAGCATGCTGACAACCAGCGGCAATCCGATGTTAAGGGCCTCTTTGTATCCTCCGGGAGCGTTCCACCGTGTACGTAGCATAATAAATATCCGAAATTGAAATGCATGATGAAATTCTGACATACATCAGAAAACCGCGTCGCCAGTCTGAACGGAATCGTCCGATTCAGCAATATATTTCCCGGACAGGCGGGTATACAGGAGTTTAAATTAACTGGCAACGGGGTGTTCGTATTATAAATAAAAAGCCCCGACGCACATGCGCCGGGGCCTTGAAACCAGATGGGGTAGGCGTTTTATGCCTTCTCTTGAAGCAGCTTCTCACCGCTCGGGGTCTTGACGACAGAAGCAAGGGCATCGACCACGGCGGAATCGAATTTGGTGGATTCACTTGCGAGAATGTCGAGCGCCTGCTGCGGTTCCTTGGCCCCCCGGTAGGACCGGGGACGGATCATGGCGCAGAACACGTTGAGCGCGGACAGAATACGCGCCGCCAAAACAATCTCATCATATTTGAGATTCTTGGGGTAACCGGAACCGTCTATGCGCTCATTCATCTGATAGATGGCCTGAAGCACCCCTTCGGAGATGTCGATATCCTTGAGGATGCGGTAGGCATGTTCGACATGTTCCTCCATGGCCGCCATCTCCTCATCGGTCAGCCGACCCGGCTTGGTCAGAATCTCGTTGGGAACGAACATCTTGCCGATCTGCGACAGGTTCGCCGCAGTCTCGATTTCCGCAATATCCCCTTCGGACAGATGCATGATCCGGGCGACTTCCACGGACAATCCGGCAAGCAGTTTGGTATGCCCGCCCAGATACGGGTCCGCAGCCTCAATGGTGGAGCCGAGGGCTTCCATGGCTCGCTGAATGAGCTTCTTGTTCTTTTCCTGAACAGCGATGAACTCGGTGACATCGCGATACACTTCGACAACGCCTTCGCAGGTCCCGTCGACGCCATGATACGGCGACTTGGATATCTGGAACTGATGGCGCTGCGAAAGCAGGAAAACCGGTTCGCTGATGGTCACCTTGCGATTCTCCCGATGAACGGTTTCGTCTTCGGCGGACAGTCTTTTGGCCGTATCAAAACCGAAAACAGCCGCTGCATCCATGCCGATAAGTTCACTCTTGTCGCGCCCCACTGCCTCGGCAAAGGCATCGTTGACGTAGGTATACTTCCCTTCCATATCCTTGAGAGTGATGAACTCGTCGATATTGGCGTTAATAGAATCGATGAACCGTTTCTGGTCGTCAATCTGATTGGCCAGCAGCTTGAACTCCGCGGCAATCCGCTGGCTCTGCACTCCGGTCAGGACCCACCATGCGAGTCCGGCAATAAGCAGGGCCGTGAGGATGCCCAGTCCTGCCACGATGTACACGGTACGGGTGTAGGCTTCGATGGGTTTCATGGCTTTGTCGTAGTCGGATTCCTGCACCACCCACCAGTCGGAACCGGGAATAACAACCCCCAAGGAATAGACCTCACGGTCATCCTCGGAAAGGCTCGTCCGGTCACCGAAAGGCAGGTTGCCTTCCTGACTGAGGGCTATCTGTGCCGTGACTGCGGTAAACCCTTCGGAGGTCCACGGGGTCACTTCAAAGAATTTCCCGGCGGTACGCTGCATGAAACGGGTGCGTTCGCCCTTGGCCGACAGCGAGGAGTTGTCCATCAGGTCGGTAATTTTCCCGGCCACCTGACGGGTCATCATGAGTGCGCCGATGGCGTCCGCCATGTCTTCTCGCGCATCCGGTGAAAAAATGG